>JANJXC010000044.1 GCA_024709225.1 Gammaproteobacteria bacterium
GGTGCAAGGGACAGAGGGGCGACGCAAGGCTGGGGCCTTGTGTCGCCCCTTTTTCGTTTCTGGGTTAACAGCAGACACACCTGCCGCAGAGACGCGGAGGCGCGGAGTAAATCTATTCACCGTTCTCTGCGTCTCTGCGGCGAGTGTTGGAAGTTTCACATCGATGAATAGCAAATTGATGAGCCGCAGTAGCATCGTCATCCCCGTGTTCGACCACTCGGCGCAGCCCAATGTCGGGCGCATGCCGGCGTGGGTGCGCCAGTCGCTGGCGGCGGGAGACTACGCCGCCACGGCGCAGCGGGTGCACGGCCATGGCCTGCACACGGTGTGTGAGGAGGCGCGCTGCCCCAACCGCGGCGAATGCTGGAGCCGCGGCACCGCCAGCATCATGCTGCTGGGCGACACCTGCACCCGCGCCTGCGGCTTCTGCGCGGTGAAGACCGGCCGTCCCGGCGCGGTGGACCTGGATGAGCCGCGCCGCGTGGCGGAGGCGGTGGCGCAGATGAATTTGGACTACGTGGTGCTCACCTCGGTGAACCGCGACGAGCTGCCCGACGGCGGTGCCGGCATCTTTGCCGCCACCCTGCGCGAACTGCGTGCGCGCCGCCCGGCCATCGGTCTGGAGGTGCTCACCCCGGACTTCCGCGGCTGCCAGGAACAGGCCGTCGAATCGCTGTGCGCCGCCGCGCCGGAATTCGTCTGGGGCCACAACGTGGAGACGGTGCCGGCGCTGTACCGCACGGTGCGCAAGGGGGCCAAGTACGAACGCTCCCTGCGCCTGCTGGAGCTGGCCGCGGCGCGGCCCGGGGTGGCGGCCAAGTCGGCGCTGATGCTGGGGTTGGGCGAGGGCTTCGACGAGGTGGTGGCGGTGATGCGCGACCTGCGCAGTGCCGGCGTCAGCCGGCTGGCCCTGGGCCAGTACCTGCGCCCGACGCGTCAGCACCTGCCGGTAAAGGAATATGTCCATCCCGACACCTTTGCCGCCTACGCCCGCGAGGCGGCGGCGCTGGGTTTCGCCTGGGTCAAGTCCGGGCCGCTGGTGCGCAGCTCGTATCACGCGGAAGAGTAAAGGCCAAGACTCGCCGCAGAGCCGCTGAGACGCAGAGAAATGGAAGTCGACTATAAACCTCTGTGTCTCTGCGCCTCTGCGCCGGGTGTTTGTTAATCAGGAGAAGACGATTGGGTAACAGAACGCCGTTGTATGAAGCGCATGTGGCGCTGGGGGCGAAGATGGTGGATTTCGCCGGCTGGGACATGCCGATCCACTATGGTTCGCAGATCGAGGAGCATCATCAGGTGCGCAGTGACGCCGGCATGTTCGACGTGTCGCACATGTGCGTGGTGGACCTGCGCGGGGCGCGGGTGACCGACTTCCTGCGCTACCTGCTGGCCAACGACGTGGCGCGTCTCACGGTGCCCGGCAAGGCCATCTACAGCTGCATGCTCAACGAGCGCGGCGGGGTGATCGACGACCTGATCGTTTACTATATGACCCCGGTCTGGTTCCGCATGGTGGTCAATGCCGGCACCCGCAACAAGGACATTGCCTGGCTGCGCCGTCAGGCGCCGTCCTTCGACGTGGAGGTGGAC
Organism: Gammaproteobacteria bacterium; assembly: GCA_024709225.1. Lineage (GTDB taxonomy): Bacteria > Pseudomonadota > Gammaproteobacteria > Thiohalomonadales > Thiohalomonadaceae > Sulfurivermis. The sequence continues at coordinate 1,591 of JANJXC010000044.1, forward strand.
GTGCAGGATGAGCTGGCGATGATCGCGGTGCAGGGCCCCAATGCCCGTGCCAAGGCCCAGGCCGCCCTGGGGGCGCGCATCGGCGCCGCGCCGCAGCTGCCGCGCTTCGCCGCGGTGGAGTCCGGCAAGCTGTTCATCGCCCGCACCGGCTATACCGGCGAGGATGGTTACGAGATCATGGTGCCGGTGGACCAGGCGGAAGAGTTGTGGAATGAGTTGTACGCCCAGGAGGTCAAGCCCTGCGGCCTCGGCGCGCGCGACACGCTGCGCCTGGAGGCGGGCATGAACCTGTACGGCCAGGACATGGACGAGGACACCACGCCGCTGGTGTCGGGTCTGACCTGGACTGTGGCCTTCGAGCCGCAGGACCGCGACTTCATCGGCCGCCCGGTGCTGGAGGCGCAGCGCAGTGCCGGTGTGCCGCAGCAGTTGGTGGGCCTGGTGCTGGAAGACAAGGGTGTGCTGCGCAGTCACCAGAAGGTGTACACCGCGCAGGGCGAGGGCGAGATCACCTCGGGCACCTTCGCGCCGAGCCTGGGCCGCGCCGTGGCGCTGGCGCGGGTGCCGGCGGGCGCGGTGGCCGAGTGCGAGGTGGAGATCCGCGGCAAGCGCCTCAAGGCACGCGTGGTCAAACCGCCCTTCGTGCGCAACGGCCAGTCGTGCATCGATTGAATTGAACAACCGAAGATTTGAGACCGAGGAGAAAAACATGAGCAATGTTCCGGCCGAACTGAAATACACCAAGACCCACGAGTGGGTGCGTGCGGAGAGCGACGGCACCGTCACCATCGGCATCACCGAGCATGCCCAGGACCTGCTGGGCGACATGGTGTTCGTCGAGCTGCCCGAGGTGGGCCGCGTGCTGAAGAGCGATCAGGACTGCGCGGTGGTGGAGTCGGTGAAGGCCGCCTCCGATGTGTATGCCCCCATCGCCGGCGAAGTGGTCGGTGCCAACGACGTGCTGGCCGACAGCCCGGAGCTGGTCAACAAGGAGCCGTACGGTGACGGCTGGCTGTTCCGGATGAAGCCGGCCAATGCCGCCGACCTCGCCGGCCTGCTCGACGCCGCCGGTTATGCCGCGGTGGTGGCGGAAGAAAGCCACTAATCAAAAAACCTGCCGCAGAGACGCGGAGACGCCGAGAAAAGATGGGACATGCAAACAAACGTAAGTGGGCGCGAATAAACATCGTGGCGAATTCGCGCACCTGTTTGCGTTTTTCACGTTCATGCGCGGATTTATTTCAGGTTCTTTTCTCCGCATCTCTGCGCCGCTGCGTCAGATTTTGAGAAGACAAATATGCCGTTCATTCCGCATACCGAAGATGATGTGAGGGCCATGCTGGCGGCTATCGGTGCCGACAGCATCGAGGCGCTGTTCGACGAGATCCCAGCCGAGCTGCTGGCCAAGGGCTTGCCCAATGTGCCGCCCGGCATGAGCGAGATGGCGGTCGCCCGCCTGATGCATCAGCGCGCGGCGCAGGACGGCATGCCGGTGTGCTTCATCGGCGCCGGCGCCTACGACCATCACATCCCGGCGGCGGTGTGGGAGATCGCCGCGCGCGGCGAGTTCTATTAGGCCAACACACCCTATAAGGCGGAGGCGAGCCAGGGCACGCTGCAGGTGCTGTACGAATACCAGACCATGATCGCCAGCCTGACCGGCATGGATGCCTCCAACGCCTCGCTCTATGACGGCGCCTCCGGCCTGGCCGAGGCGGTGCTGATGGCGGTGCGCGCCAACCGCAAGTCGAAGAGCCGGCGCGTGCTGATGCCGGCGACGGTGCACCCGATTTACCGCAAGGTGGTGCAGGCCATCGTGCGGAACCAGGGCATCGAGCTGGTGGAGCTGGACTACTCCGGCAGCGGCAATATCGAGCCGGAATATCTCCAGCGTTATGCAGGCGAAGATTACGCCGCGCTGGTGATCCCGCAGCCCAATTTCTTCGGCGTGCTGGAAGAGGTGGATGCCCTCACCGACTGGGCCCATGCCCACAACGCCCTAGCCATCGGCCTGGTGAATCCCACCGCCATGGCCGTGCTGACCCCGCCGGGACAGTGGGGCGAGACGGGCGCCGACATCGCCGTGGGCGAGGGCCAGCCGCTGGGGGCGCCGCTGTCCTCCGGCGGTCCCTATTTCGGTTTCATCGCCTGCAAGCAGGAGCACATCCGCCAGATGCCGGGGCGCATCATCGGCCGTACTGTCGATCTCGACGGCAAGGTCGGTTATACGCTGACGCTGCAGGCGCGCGAGCAGCACATCCGTCGCGCCAAGGCCACCTCCAACATCTGCTCCAATCAGGGACTGATGGTCACCGCCGCCACCATCTACATGGCGCTGGTCGGTGCGGAAGGCCTGGCGCGCGTGGCCCACGCCTGCCACGCCAACACCCGCGCGCTGGTGGAGCGGCTGACGCAGATCGACTGCGTCGAGCAGGTGTTCTCCTCGCCGTATTTCCACGAGGTGGTCCTGCGTATCAACCAGCCCGCCGCCGAGGTGCTGCGCGCCCTGGCGGTGCAGGACATCCTCGGCGGTTACGACCTCTCCGCCGACTACCCGGAGCTGGGCAACGCGATTCTGGTATGCGCCACCGAGATGCGCAGCGAGGCCGACATCGGGCGTTATGCACAACATCTGGAGCGCATCCTGTCACGGCGCAAGGATGGCCCGATCTGCACCAAGCTGCGGCCCAAGGAAGGCACCATCTGAGTCCTTGGCTACACTTCGAATTCCTACCCCATAGCGACAGGAGACGAATACCATGGCAATCATCACCCTGAGCGGCAACTCCATCAACACCAACGGCAACCTGCCCGCCGTCGGCAGCCAGGCGCCGGCCTTCAAGCTGACCCGCGGCGACCTGAGCGATGTCGCGCTGGCCGATTTCAAGGGCAGGAAGAAGCTGCTCAACATCGTACCCAGCCTGGATACCGGTGTCTGCGCCACCTCCACGCGCAAGTTCAACGAGGCGGCGAAGAAGCTGGGCGATCAGGTAGTGGTGCTGATCATCTCCGCCGACCTGCCCTTTGCCCAGTCGCGCTTCTGCACCGGCGAACACCTGGACAATGTGATCAGTCTTTCCATGATGCGCGACAAGAATTTTGCCAAGGACTATGGCGTGCTGATCCAGGACGGTCCGCTGGCCGGCATCTGTGCCCGTGCCGTGGTGGTGCTGGATGAGCACGACAAGGTGCTGTACACCGAGCTGGTGCCCGAGATCGTGCAGGAGCCCGATTACGACAAGGCGCTGGCTGCCCTGTGACCCGCTAAACGACAAGCGACCACCGACATGCTGATCTTCGAACACTCCCGCAGCGGCCGCGTCAATGCGGCGCAGAATCCCGGCGCGCAGCCGGCCTATGACGGTATCCCCGATCGGTTCCGCCGCAAGGACCGGCCGCTGCTGCCGGAGGTGTCCGAACTGGAGGCGGTGCGCCACTACACGCGTCTGTCGCAGAAGAACTTCTCCATCGACACGCAGTTCTATCCGCTCGGCTCCTGCACCATGAAGTACAACCCGCGCGGCTGCCACACCCTGGCCTCGCTGCCCGGCTTCCTGATGCGTCATCCGCAGGCGCCGGTGGCGACCCATGGTCAGGGCGTGCTGGCCTGTCTGTATGAACTGCAGGAGATGCTGAAGGACGTCACCGGCATGAAGGGCTGTTCGCTCACCCCGGCGGCCGGTGCCCAGGGCGAGTTCGCCGGCGTGGCGATGATCCGCGCCTATCACGATGCGCGCGGCGACAGCGCGCGCACCGAGATCCTGGTGCCGGATGCGGCGCATGGCACCAATCCGGCCACGGCGGTGATGTGCGGCTATGAGGCGCGCGAGATCCCCACTGACGAGAACGGTGATGTCGATCTGGCGGCGCTGAAGGCGGCGGTGGGACCGCAGACGGCGGGCATCATGCTGACCAATCCGTCGACGCTCGGCGTGTTCGAGCGGCGCATCAAGGAGATCGCCCAGATCGTGCATCAGGCCGGTGGCCTGCTGTACTACGACGGCGCCAACCTCAATGCCATCCTCGGCAAGGTGAAGCCGGGTGCCATGGGCTTCGACGTGGTGCATCTCAATCTGCACAAGACCTTTTCCACCCCGCACGGCGGCGGCGGCCCCGGTGCCGGCCCGGTGGTGGTGGGCGAGCGCCTGCTGCCGTTCCTGCCGATCCCGATGGTGGGCTACGACGGCCGCGAATACCGCTGGCTGGAGGAGAAGGATTGCCCGCAGTCCATCGGCCGCCTGTCGGCCCATGCCGGCAATACCGGCATCCTGCTGCGCGCCTACATCTACGCACGCATGCTGGGCCGCGAGGGCATGGAGCGGGTGGCGGACTATGCCACGCTCAACGCCAATTATCTGATGGCACGCCTGCAGCAGGCCGGTTTCGAGGCGGCGTTCCCGGAGCGGCGCGCGACCCACGAATTCATTCTCACCCTGAAAAGGGAGGCCAAGGAGTGGGGCACCAGCGCGCGCGACTTTGCCAAGCGCCTGCTCGACTACGGCTTTCATGCCCCCACCACCTATTTCCCGCTGCTGGTGCCCGAGTGCCTGCTCATCGAGCCGACCGAGACCGAGAGCAAGGAGACGCTGGATGCCTTCGTCGACGTGCTGGCGAAGATCCGCGAGGAGGCGCAACAGACCCCGGACATCGTCACCGGTGCGCCGCACACTCTGCCGGTGAAGCGCCTCGATGACGTCAAGGCCGCGCGTGAGCTGGATCTGGCCTGGAAGAAGCCGGCATAAGAGCCATGGCCGAGATCAACAAGCCCGGACACAAGGGGCTCAGCCACGTCTTCAAGGCCTTTGGTTATTCCATGCAGGGGCTGAAGGCGGCCTGGCAATACGAAGAGGCCTTCCGCCTGGAGCTGCTGACCCTGATCGTGATGCTGCCGGCGGCCCTGTGGCTGGGCGGCAACGGCGTCGAACGCGCCCTGCTGGTGGGCAGCCTGCTGCTGGTGCTGGTGGTCGAACTGATCAACTCCGCCATCGAGGCGGTGGTGGATCGCGTCAGTACCGACCACCACACCCTCGCCGGACGCGCCAAGGACATCGGCTCGGCCGCGGTATTCATGGCGCTGGTGAACGTGGCCGTGGTGTGGACCTGCATCCTGCTGCCTAACTACCTATAAAACATAGAAAAATAACAATATCCAAGGGGCCTGCGGGCCCCTTTTTCGTTTCCGCCCCCCAAGTGCCAGCTTGCCTAAACGCAAATTTTGCCAACGGGTTCCCTTGCTATTTTGATGAAAATGGGAAAATATTCCCAATACGGGTTTCGGCGGCAGGGAATTGAATCATGTGGCAACGGGCTTTTCGGGTGGGGGTGCTGGCGGCGGTGTTGCTGAGCCTGGGCGGGTGCATTTCCAGTCAGACCAGCAGCGAGGAAGATGGGGAGGACGCCGGTGGCGGCGGTAACGCCGGCGGCCCGGCGCTGGTGGACGACTACAAGGTGCTGGCCTACAACGACCTTGGCATGCACTGTGCCGACCTGGATTACTCCACCTTCACCATCCTGCCGCCCTACAACGTGGTGCGTGCCCAGGTGATCCAGCGCGGTGCCACGCCACGCCTGCTCGACGACAGTACGGTGGCGGTGCGGTACCAGGCGGTGGCCGATGCCACTGGCTCGATCACCAGCACCAGCCAGAACGGCACCGTCCACAAGAGCAACTTCTGGGACAGCAACCCGGTCACCGGCAATCCCTATGTGCAGGATTTGTTCGGCCTGTCGCCGGCACCCGACGAGGGCCTGCTGCACGGTCAGGCGATGCCGGGCGTGGCGGCACCCTATGCGGCCAACGACGCCCAGCCGTTCAAGGTCTACGATGCCGTGAAGCGCTGGTTCGCCGCCGAGGGTGTGCCGATCCTGCCGGTGGACGACTACGGCCAGGACAAGCCCTATCCGCTGATGCGGGTCAGTGCGGTGGAGCAGGGCAGCAACCGCCCGTTGGCCAGTCTGGACGTGGTGCTGCCGGTGTCGGCCGAGGCCAACTGCCAGAACTGCCACGCCATCGGCGAGGTGGGGGCCGATCCGGCGCGGCGGCCCGACGTGGACTTCGTGTTCGCGGACACTATCCACGATGCCAACAATATGTTGCAGGCGGCCAAGCTGAACATCCTGCGCCTGCACGACAAACTGCACGGCACCACCCTGGAGGCGCAGAAGCCGGTGCTGTGCGCCTCCTGCCACTACTCCGCCGCGCTGGACCTCGCCGGCCAGGGTCCTGGCCCGGCCCAGCAGGGGCATGCCCCCATGTCGGTGGCGATGCACCGCCATCACGGCGAGCTGGTCAATCCGGCGACCGGCGCCAAGGTGTTCCCGACCGGCGGCAGCATGGAGCAGACCTGTTACCAGTGTCACCCCGGCAAGACCACCAAGTGCCTGCGCGGCGCCATGGGTGGCGCCGGCATGACCTGCCAGTCGTGCCACGGCGACATGCTGGCGGTGGGCGGCAAGTTCCCGCTCGCCGCCGGCGGCAGCCTCGATGGCAGCAACGACGGCCATGCGCGCCGGCCCTGGCTGGACACGCCGCGCTGCCAGTCCTGCCATACCGGCGATGCCGTGAATCATCTGGGCAGCTCGCTGCGCTATCTGGAGGCCTTTGCCACGGATGACCCGGCGGCCTCGCCCCGCCTCGCCGTCAACCAGCGGTTCGCCGAGAACGACCACACCCAGTACCGTAACAGCCGCGGCCACGGCGGCGTGGCCTGTTCCGCCTGCCACGGCTCCACCCACGCCATCTGGCCGGTGGCCCTGGCCAGCGCCAACGACAACGTCGCGGCGAAGCAGTTGCAGGGCCATGCCGGCACCGTCACCGAGTGCTCCACCTGCCACAGTTCGCTGCCCCTCACCACCCGTGGCCCGCACGGCATGCACAACGTCAACGATCGGCGCTGGAACCTGGAGCACGAGGAGTTCTACGAGCGCAATCCGGCGGAATGCCGTGCCTGTCACGGCACCAATCTGGAGGGCACGCCGTTGTCGCGCACCGCCGCGGACCGCACCCTGGCGCGCGACGACGACGGCGGCAGGAGCATTTTTCTGGCCAAGGGGACGCCGGTGAGCTGCACCCTGTGCCACTCCAGGCCATGAGTCTGGGAAACGCAGGGCCGCCGGCCCACTGGCCGGCACCCCGCACCGTGATGAAACCACAGAGGAGGAGAGCAAAATGAAACGCAACGTAGTGAGTCTGGCCGTACTGGCGGCCGTGGGTGCCATGGGTCTGGCGGCGTGTGGCGGTGGTGGCAGTGCCGGCGGAGGTGGCGCGGCGCCCCAGGCGGTGGTCGGCGTGATCACCGGCTTTGGCAGCGTGTATGTCAACGGCGTGGAATATGAAACCAGCGGCGCCAGCGTCAGTATGGATGGCAGTGCGGCGGCGGAGACCGATCTGCGCGTCGGCATGGTGGTGACGCTGAGCGGCACGGTCAATGCCGATGGCACCACCGGCACCGCGACCCAGGTGGTGTTCAATGATGAGCTGGAAGGCGTGGTGCTCGGCAATGGCATCGCCGCCGGTTCCACCACCGGCGCCCTCAACGTGATGGGGCAGAACGTTACCGTCACCGCCACCACCCAGTTCGCGAGCGACGTCGCCGCCATCACGGCGCCGGACCTGATCGTCGCCGGCAATGTGGTGGAGGTCAGCGGCTATGCCGACGGCAGCGGCAACATCGTCGCCACGCGCATCGAGGTGAAGCAGGCGACGCTGGCGGGTGAAACCATCGAGGTGAAGGGCGTGGTGAGCGCGCTGGACAGCGGCGCCATGACCTTCGCCCTGGGTGGCCTGACGGTGGACTACAGCGCCGCCAGTGTACCGGCCAATCTGGCTGACGGCCTGTACGTGGAAGTGAAGAGTACCAGCGCACCGGTCGCGGCCGGTCCCGCGTATGTGCTGGCGGCCAGCGAGGTGGAGGTGGAGGGCGACGGCCAGTACGGCGTCGAGGGCGACGATGGCGACGAGGTGCAGGTGCAGGGCGTGGTGACGGCCATCGATACCAGCGCCGGCACGCTGACGGTCAACGGCCAGACCGTGCTGATCCAGAGTGACGATGCGGAAGACCTGGCCCTGCTGGCCGCCTTGCAGGTCGGTGACCTGGTGCAGCTGGAAGCCCATTTTGCCAACGGCGTGCTGGTGGCCGATGGCATAGAGAACGAGGTGGAGCAGGAAGGCGGTATCGAGATCCACGCCACCGTGGAAGCGGTGGATGCGGCTGCGCGCACCGTGACGCTGCTCGGTCAGACCATCAACCTGACCAATACCACCCTCATCAGCGATGCGCGTGATGAAAACGGCAGCGTGCCGGAGCATTACTTCAGTGTCGCCGACGTGGCGGTCGGGGATTACGTCGAGGTGAACGCTTACCTCGATGTCGACAGTCATCTGGTGGCCGTGGAGTTCGAGCGCGACGATGACCACTCTGCCGGTGTCGTGGAGTTGAAGGGCTCGGTGACGTCCGTGGCGCCGTTGCAGGTGGCCGGTATCACGGTGGACCTGACGGCGGTGCCGGGCGTGGTACCGGCACTGGGGGATGTGCTGGAAGTGCAGGGCAGCTACGCTGCGGGCACCCTCGTGGCCACCGAGGCCGGCATCGACCAGTGAGGTCGCGGAGGGCGGGTCGCCGTACCGGCGGCCCGCCTTCCGGCGATCCGCAGTCTGGGATAAGATTCCCAATATGGAAACCTCACCCAACAAGGTACTCACGGATGCGGTGCTGCGCATCCTGCGGCCGTTGGTGCGGCTGCTGCTGCGTAACGGTATTTCCTATGGGGTGTTCGCCGACCTGGCGCGGGCAGTGTTCGTGGACGTGGCCGACAAGGATTTTCGCCTGCCCGGCCGCAAGCAGACAGTTTCCCGTATCTCGGTACTCACCGGGCTGACCCGCAAGGAAGTGGTGCGTCTGCAGGAACTGGGTTCGCCCGACGGCGTGGTGGAAGAACGGCGCTACAACCGCGCGGCGCGGGTGGTGGCCGGGTGGGTGCGTGATGCACGTTACGCCGGTGCGGACGGTCAGCCGGCGGAGTTGCCGGTGGAGGGCGAGCAGGGCAGTTTCGCCGCCCTGGTGCGCCAGTTCAGCGGCGACATGCCGCCGCGCGCGGTGCTCGATGAACTGGTGCGGGTCGGGGCGGTGTCCTGGGTCGCCGGCGACCGGGTGGCGCTCAATGCCCGCGCCTACATCCCGCAGCAGGGCATGGATGACAAGCTGCACATTCTCGGTACCGATGTGGCGCTGCTCATCGGCACCATCGACCACAATCTGCAACACGGTGTAACGGCGCCGCGCTTTCAGCGCAAGGTGGCCTACGACAACCTGCCGGCCGAGGCGGTGGCGCAGTTCGAGGCGTTGTCGCGCGCGAAGGCGCAGCAGCTCATCGAAGAGATGGATGCCTGGCTGGCGCAACACGATCGTGACGTGAATCCCGCCGTCCAGGGCAGCGGACGCAAGCATGCGGGACTCGGGATTTACTACTTCGAGGGAGACGTTCCTCAGGAGAGGGAAAAATGATGCGCACGGGCGGCATGACGGGTTTTCTGGCGCTGGCCCTGACGCTGGGGCTGAGCGCCTGCGGTGGCGGCAACCAGGTGGCGGGCGGTGGTACCGGCGGTACCGGCACGCCGGCCGTGGTGAGCCGCGGTCCTATCACGGCGGCCACCCCCGCCGCTGTGGTGGCGGCGGTAGCCGGAACTGCGGCGGTGGGCGAACAGATCACCGTCAATGGGGTGACTTATGACCTCGGCACGGCGACGGTGTTCCTGCCGAGCGGCACCGCGATCCTGCGTGAAGGTATGGTGGTGACGGTGCGCGGCAGTCTCGATGCCGTCGGGGCCGTTACCGGCAAGGCCAGCGAGGTGGTCTATCGGCGCGAGCTGGCGGGAATCATCGCCGCGCAGCCGGTGGCCAACCAGCTGGTGGTCTACGGCCAGAATGTATTCACCGACAATCTGACGCGTTACGAGCCGGTCGACTGCGTGCCGGCGGCCGGGCAATGGATCGAGGTCAGCGGCTACCTGGCGGCGGACGGCAATCTGCGCGCCACGTACGTGGAGTGCAGTTCGGCCGGGGCGGAAGTGGAACTGTCGGGCATCATCACCGCCATCGGCACCGGCAGCATCACCCTGGGCGGCAGTACGGTGGTTAGCGTGGGCAGCGATGTGTATGACATCGGCCTGTTGAGCATCGGCATGAGTGTCGAGGTGCATGCGGCGACACCGGACCCTGCGGCCACCGCACTCATCGCCACCGAGCTGGAACCTCTCGACGGCGGCCTGGGCGGCGACGACGGCGACGATGGCGAGGTCAGCGGTCTGATCACCGCCGTCGATCTGGCCGCCAACCGGCTGACTGTGGCGGGCCAGCAGGTGGTGCTGCAAACGACGACGACCTTCAGCGGCGGCGTGGCGGCGGACCTGGTATTGGGGGCGCGTATCGAGGTGCAGGGCAAATTCAGCGGCGGGTTGTTGCTGGCCACGGGCATCGACTTCGAGGATGACCTGGAAATCGTCGCCACGGTGGACACCGTGAGCGGCAACGGTTTCACCCTGCTGGGTTTGCCGGGGGTCGGCGTAACCTACGATCCCTTGCTGGTGGAGTCCGACGTGGCCCTGCCACCGGCACCGGGCAGCGCGGTGGCGCTGCGCGGCCGGCTTGACCCGGCGGTATCATCAGGGGTGTTCGCCACCCATATCGAGAGTGGCGAGGCGCTGGTGGTGGATATCCAGGCGCCGGTCGCTGCCATTGCCACCGATCGTTCCTACATTGAACTGCTGGGGGTGCAGGTATCGACGCCAGCGGGGTTGTCGTACAGCATCAATGATGCGACGGTCGATCATGCGGCCTTTTTCGCGGCGCTGTCCGTCGGGGAGCTGGTCGACGTCCACGGCGAGCTGAGCGGCGGCAACGTGACGTGGCTGGAGCTCGAACTGGAGGATTAGCCGCCACGGCGGCAACGCGCGTGTGCCGACCACGGGGAACATGGCCTTGTTCGGGCCACAACCCCGCGGCGGGTGTTGTCTTTTTTAGGGACGCGGGTTGTCACGGCCATTCCTTTCTGTCGCCGGCATGAGGCAAGGCGCAGTTGCGGCGGTGTTTTCGGTATACTGCCGCCCATACCTGCCCCGGGAGAATCTACATGTCGGCGCTCATCTGCGGTTCCATCGCCTACGACACCATCATGGTGTTTCATGACCGTTTCAAGAACCACATCCTGCCGGATCAGGTGCATATCCTGAATGTATCGTTCCTGGTGCCGGACATGCGGCGTGAATATGGCGGCTGCGCCGGCAACATCGCCTACAACCTGAAGATGCTCGGCGGCAAGCCGCTGCCGATGGCCACCGTGGGGCGCGATTTCGAGCCGTATGCCGCCTGGCTGGAGCAGTGTCACATCGATGTGCGGCACATCAAGGTGCTCGACAATACCTATACCGCGCAGGCCTTCATCACCACCGATCAGGATGCCAACCAGATCACCGCCTTCCATCCCGGCGCCATGAGCTTCGCCCATGAGAACCGCATTGCGGAGGCCACCGGAGTTACGCTGGGTATCGTCGCCCCCGATGGCCGTGACGGCATGATCGAGCACGCCACGCAGTTTGCCGAGGCCAACATCCCCTTCATCTTCGATCCGGGCCAGGGTCTGCCCATGTTTGATGGCGAGGATCTCAAGCGCTTCATCGACCAGGCCACCTGGGTGGCGGTGAACGATTACGAGGCGCAGTTGCTGGAGGAGCGCACCGGCCTGTCGCCGCACGAGATCGCCGAGCGCGTCGAGGCGCTGATCATTACCAAGGGGGCGCAGGGTTCGCATATCTACACCAGGCAGCATCGGCTGGAGATCCCGGCGGCTCCGGTACGTGAGCTGCACGACCCGACGGGTTGCGGCGATGCCTACCGCGCCGGGCTGATCTACGGCTTGATGAACGGCATGGACTGGGAAACAACCGGCCGCGTGGCATCACTGATGGGGGCGATCAAGATCGAGCATCACGGTACGCAGAATCACCGTTTCACCTTCGATGCATTCAAGGCCCGTTTCCACGAGGCGTTTGCCTACCATCTGTGAGTGGCTGCCGGGGGCGGAGAGAAGTGGCCTCCCTGCCGGCAGACGAAAAAAAACGGGGCCGTCAGGCCCCGTTTAAGGAGGTCACCACGTCTTGCGGCGTTAGCCGAAGATGTCGTTGGTGATATTGGCGAACCAGCCGTGGGCGTAATGCGCTTCACGCCGCAGGGCCTCGGCGCTGGCGTCGGCCGGCGTGACACCGCCGGCACCCTTGACGCCAATGATCTCGTTCTTGGCCTCGTCGAAGGTGTAGACGATGCTGACCGAAATGCCATGGTCTTCCGCCACCACGCTGTAGCAGGTGTTCATGTAGGAGGGGAAGCCCGGCTCGCGGCCGGCCATCAGATCGGCCACCGCCATGGCGCAGACCTTGGCCTGCACGTTGGCGCTGTAGCCGGACTTCGGCATGCCGGCGGAGTTGCTGGCATCGCCCAGTACATGAATGCCGGCGTGCTTCTTGGACTCGAAGGTCTTCTTGTTGACCGGGCACCAGTCGCCGTCGGTCAGGCCCGCATCGAAGGCGATCTTGCCGGCCTTCTGCGGCGGGATGATGTTGATGACATCGGCCTTGATCTTGTCGACCGCACCCTGGACGGTCATGGCCGAACCGTCGACACCCTCCACCTTGCCACCCTGTGCGGCGGATACCCACTCGATCAGGCTGTTGTCGGTGCCGTAGCCGTAGTGCTTCTTCCAGCCAGCCATGAACAGCCCCTGCTTGGCGAACTTGTCGCCGGCATCCATGATGATGACCTTGGACTTGGGCTTGTGGCGCTTGAGGTACTGGGCGATCAGGCTGGCGCGCTCGTAGGGGCCGGGCGGGCAGCGGAAGGCGCCGGCCGGCGTGGCGATGACCACGGTACCGCCGTTCTTCATGTCGAGCAGCTGCTTGTGCAGGGCGACGGTCTGCGCACCGGCCTTCCAGGCATGGGGGATGGTGCTTTCTGCCAGCTCGGCGCTGTGGCCCTCGATGGCGCCCCACTTGAAGTCGATGCCGGGGGAGACGATGGCGCGATCATAGGCAAAGGTCTGGCCGCTCTGGGTCATGATCTTGCGGGAGGCGGGATCGATCTGGGTCACGGTGTCATGCACTACGCGCACGCCGTGGCGGCGCAGGCCGTCATAGCCGAAGGTGATGGAGTCGAGCGTGCGATCCCCGCCCAGCACCTCATTGCTCATGAAGCAGGTGTAATAGCGCGGGTTGGCCTCGATCAGGGTCACTTCGATGGAGGGATCGGCCATGCGCAGATACTTGGCTGCCGTGGCGCCACCGGGGCCGCCGCCGACCACCACCACCTTGCCACCGGCGCCGCTGCGGCTGGTGCCGCCCGCGCAACCGGCAAGAGTACCGATGGCTACCGCACCACCGGAGAGTTTGATGAAGTTACGACGTGAAATCATTGTGTTCTCCCCCAAGGTTATTGCTGGCTGCCGTAGAAGTGGATCAGGGCGTCGACGCTGGATTTATCGTTGCTCTTGAACATCTCGTCGACCTTCTTCTTCATGTCCTTGTCCATCGTCCGCTCGCCGCTGAGGAAATCAGCCATGGAGAAGGTGAGGTAGGTCATGGACTGGCCGGCCAGAATGCCACCCTGATCGGGCTTGCGCCCGCCGTCTTCGTGGCACTTCTCGCAGAACTTGTCGTGCAGGCGTTTGCCCTGACCGGCCTTGGCCTGGTCAAAACTCTGCTTCATGGGAATCTGCTGCTGCTGGGCGAAGTAGTCGCCCATCAGTGCGATCTCTTCATCGGAGTAGCCCTTAGCCACGCGATCCATCACGGTAGCCTTGCGCGCACCGCTCTTGAAGGCCTTCATGGATTCCACGAAGTACTCCGCCGGCGCACCGGCGAGGCTCGGGATCTGCGCAACGCTGGAGCCGCCGGTGCCGTGACAGGCGGCACAGGTATTGGCCAGCATGACGGCCGACGGTGTGGCGGCCCATGCGGCGCCACTCAAGGCCAAGCCCCCGGCAAAGACCATTTTTTTGAACAGTGTTATCGACCCCATTCTCAAACTCCTCCTTTGCTTTGATCGTTATATGTATTGGCTACGGCAGCGTGGTACTGCCTAAGCCCACTATACATGTGTGGTAAAAAATTCAAAGAGCCAAATTTTGCTGACAGTCAGGCGTGGCAGGTCGTGTCAGGCGGGGGGCGTGAAAGGGCGAAATGGCAGAAAACAGGACGCCGGAGGCGGGACAACAGGCAAAAAAAAGCCCCGCACGCGGCGGGGCAGTAAGCCTCATTGAAAAGGCTTGTTGTTATTTGTTGGCGATGTCTTCCAGCTTGCCGGCACGGATGATCTGGCCATCCAGCGCGGCTTCCTGGCTCGACTTGCCGTAGGCCACGGCGATGAGCTGCGAGTAGTAGACCACGGGGATATTGAACTTGGTGCCGTAGGTCTTGTTGATGTTGCTCTGGTAGGACTCGACATTCATCTGGCACAGCTGGCAGGGGGTGACGATCATGTCGGCACCGCCGTCGTAGGCGGCCTCGATGATGTCCTTGACCAGGGCATGGCCCTTTTCCGGTTCGGAGAACATCAGGGCGCCGGAGCAGCAGGCGACCTTCTTCTCATACTTGTCCACCGCCTGGGCGCCGCAGGCCTCGATCATGTGGTCGAGATACAGCGGGTTCTCGAACGACTCGCCAGCGATGCCGAAGGGGCGGTTGGTCTGGCAGCCGACGTAGCCGGCGATCTTGACGCCTTCCAGCGGCTTGGTCACGCCCTTGGCAATGGTGTCCAGGCCGATGTCCTCGACCAGCACCTCGACCATGTGACGGGCCTGGGGCATCTTGCCGGATTCAACCTTGAGGCCGATCTCGGCCAGCGCCGCGTTGATGCCTTCACCGACCTTGGGATTGTGCTCGACACGCTCCTGCGCCTCGCGGGTGGCGATCCAGCAGGCGGCGCAGGGGGCGACGATGTCGGCGTCGCCGTTCTGCTGCTGCGACAGGGCGATGTTGCGGGCAGACAGGGACAGGCGCGGCACTTCACCGCCGCCGGCATAGCCGATGGAGGCGCCGCAGCAGTTCCAGTCATCGATCTCCTTCAGCTTGATGTCCAGCGCATCGCACATGGCGTTGGATGAGCGCAGGAAGTTGTCAGCCGATGCCTTGGGCTGGGACGAACACCCGGGGTAGAAGGAATAGAACTCTTTCTTGGCCATCAGTCTTCTCCTCACTCACCAAACTTGGTGATGTGCTCCGCTTCGAACTCTTTGGCCTTCTTCAGCATCTTGGCGATGCCGGAGAGGTCCTTGCACTTGTGACCGCCGAAGTACTCCGTCGGGCTCATGCGCTTGGTCTTCATCATGGCCATGCCCAACTCGCGGCTGGCGAGGGCGTTCTTGATGCCCTGGCTGAAGCCGTTCATGAAGTACAGGCTGACGCCGATCTTCAGCTCATTGACGCGGCCGTTCTTGGCGATGGAGTCCCAGAAGATGTCGCCGAACTTGCTGGTCGGCTGATTCTTCGGCGCCAGGCCGAGACGCTTCGCGTAGCTGGCCAGGCCGTGCATGATGTGGGTGATCGGCAGGCCGCGCGGGCAGCGTGCGATGCAGTTGTAGCAGGAGGTGCACATCCACATGGAGCTGGAGGACAGCACTTCCTCGCGCTTGCCGGCGCGGATCATCATGAACAGTTCCTGCTGCGGATGCTCCCAGTGCGGGCCGAGCGGGCAGGAGCCCGAACACACGCCGCACTGCATGCACATCTTGACCCAGGTGCCTTCCTCGACGTTCGCCTCGACTTCCTTGAGGAAGTTGGAGCGGTACTTCTGGACCATCGCCTGATTCATGTCGCTCATCGTCGTGGTCTCCTTAGAACTTGAAGGGGCTCATGCCGATCTCGCCGATCAGCTTCTCCATGTCGTTGATGATCTGCGGGATGCGCTGGATGTCGGCAATGGACACCTCGTACGTCTGCACCCGCTCCTTCTCCAGATTGAGCTGGGTCAACGTATCGTCGATCTTGCTCATGCGGATATGGGCGATTTCAGAGCCCTTCACGAAATGACACTGGTAGTTGTCGCCCTTCTGGCAGCCCATCAGCATGACGCCGTCGTAGCCGCTGTTCAGCGCGTCGGTGATCCAGATGGTGTTCACCGAGCCGAGGCAGCGTACCGGGATGATGCGGGCGAAGGCGCTGTATTCCTGCCGCGTCATGCCGGCCATGTCCAGTGCCGGGTAGGCGTCGTTTTCGCAGGCCAGTACCAGCAGGCGCGGCTTCTCGGAGAACTCGTCCGGCATGTCGACGGCCTTGAGCTGCTGGCCGACGGTTTCCACCGAGTAGTTCTCGAAGGAGATGACGCGCACCGGGCAGGCGCCCATGCAGGTGCCGCAACGGCGGCAGCGCGCCTCGTTGTACTGCGGATAGCCCTTCTCGTCCTCGTTGATGGCGCCGAACGGGCACTCCACGGTGCAGCGCTTGCACTGGGTGCAGCCTTCCTTGCGGAAGCTGGGGAAGGACAGGTCGCCGGAGCGCGGGTGGGCGGCACGGCCGATGGCGGCGTTCTCGCAGGCCTGGATCGCCTTCAGCGTGGCGCCGGTGGCGTCCTCGATGGCCTGGTGGGCATCCATCGGGCGGCGGACCGGGCCGGCGGTGTAGATGCCGGTGCGGCGCGTCTCGTAGGGGAAGCAGATGAAGTGCGAGTCGGTGAAGCCGTGCTTGAGGTGCGGCACGTCGGTGCCCTGACGGTACATCAGGTTGAGGATGGACGGCGGCGCCTTTTCCACCTCGGCCTTGAGCTTGGCCACGAGGTCGGCATTGCCGTCCTTCTCGGCCATTTCCAGGTCGAGCTTCACATACGGATTGGGACCGCTGTTGGGCACCATGCCGGTGGCCAGCACCACGATGTCGGCATCGATGGTGGAGTCTTCGGCCAGGATCTTGTCGGTGTAGTTGACCTTCAGACCCTTGCCGGCCGCCTCGACGCTGCTGACCTTGCCCTTGGAGAAGGCCACGCCGGCCTCCTGGCCGCCGCGGTAGACGTCTTCACCGTCGGCACCGGGGGTGCGCAGGTCGTCGAAGATCACCGTGGCATCGCCGCCCGCTTCCTTGACGTAGCGGGCCTGCTTGATGGAGGTCATGCAGCAGTGGCCGGAGCAGTAGGGCAGGTGGCCCGGTTGCTCGGAACGCTGGCCGGCGCACTGCACGAACACCACGTTCTTCGCCTCGGAACCGTCGGCCTTCTTGATGGCGCCGCCATTGGCCTTGACCATCTTCTCGAAGGCCAGCTGGTCCATCACGTCCGGCGACTTGCCGCCGCCGAGTTCCGGCAGCTTGCCCATGTCGTACTGGGTGAAACCGGTGGCCTGGATGATGGCGCCGACAACCACATCCTTGCTGGCACCGCTCTCGGTGGCCAGGGACACGGTGAAGCGGCCCGGCGCACCTTCGGTCTTGGTGACCGAGGTGTTGAGATGCACGGTGATGTTGCCGTTGGCGTTGACCGCCTCGATCATCGCGCTGGTGGTGTTGTCCGCCAGCACGTTGTAGGGGGCCTTGTCCGGATACTTCTTGAACATCTCGGCAGCGACGCCGCCCAGCTTGCCGGTCTTCTCCACCAGATCGACCTTGTAGCCGGTCTTGGCGGCTTCCAGCGCCGCGGTCATGCCGGAGATACCGCCGCCGACGATGAGCAGATGGCGGGTGAGGCCCTGCTCGCCGGAGGCTTCCGGCATCTTCTGGTATTTGGTTTCGGCACAGGCCATGCGCACATAGTCGTCGGCCATTTCCTGGGTGGTTTCGCGCGCCTCATCGGTGTCGGGACGGACCCAGATGACGCCTTCGCGCAGGTTGGCGCGGGAGATGCACACGCCGTCGAAGCTGAAGGCCTCGGTCTTGGCGCGGCGCGAACAGGCAGCGATGACGACGTGGTTGACACCCTCGTTGGCGATGTCGTCCTGAATCATCTTGACGCCTTCGGCGTTGCACAGGAACTCGTGTTCCTTGGCGATGGCCGCCTTGCCTTCACGCTTGGCGACGCTGGCCAGCTGGGCGGTGTCGACGCGATCGCCGATGCCGCAACCCTGGCAGATATAGGCTCCAATCTTCATGTCAGCCACTGTTTAACCCTCCTGACCTGCAACTCGATTGACCACCTGGATGGCGCGCAGGGCGGCGGCGGTGGCGTTCTGCGCAGCGCGGTTGACGTCCAGCGCATCGGACGAGCAGCCGGCACCGTAGATGCCGCAGTCACTATCGAGATCGATGAAGTTGTGTTCGTTGATGACGATGCCAGCGGGCAGCACGCCGGCCGGCACGGTGGACTCCATGCCGGTGGCCAGCACCACCAGGTCGTGCTCGTTGGCGTAGCGGTTGTAGCCTTCGGTATCGACGCCCTTCAGCACCACGTTGTCGCCGCTGCCGGCAACGATGTTGGCGACCTTGGACTTGACGAAGGTGACGTTGGGGTCTTCCTTCACCTTGCGGTGGAAATCATCGATGCGGTCGATGGCGCGGATATCGATGTAGTAGACAGTGGATTTGCAGTTGTCGCCCAGCTGCTCCTTCACGTAGGTGGTCTGCTTCAGGGTGGCCATGCAGCAGATGCGCGAGCAGTGCTTCAGGTGATTCTGGTCACGGGAGCCGGCACACTGGATGAAGGCAATGTTCTTCGGCGCGTGGCCGTCGGAGGGACGCACGATCTTGCCGCCGGTGGGACCGAACGGGTCCAGCATGCGCTCGAACTCGACGTTGGAGATCACATTGCTGTAGCGGTCGTAGCCGTAGGGCTGGATCTTGGCCGCATCGTACGGCTTCCAGCCGGTGGCCCAGACCACGGCGCCGACATTGAGGCTCAGGTTCTGCTCGGCCATCTCCAGGTCGACGGCGTTGTACTTGCACGCCGCCTTGGCCTTGGCGCCATCGTCGGTGGCGACGATGCGCGGGTCGATGACGTAGCGCTGCGGGTAGGCCATGTTGGACACCAGGTAGGCACCCTTGCGCTTCTTCATGCCGTAGTTGAATTCGTCGTCGAACTCGGCGCCGACGGCCTTCTCACATTCGCCACAGGCGGTGCAGTTCTCGTTGACGTAGCGCGGGGCGACCTTGACGTTGACGGTGAAATTGCCCGCCTCGCCGCTGATCTGGGTGACTTCCGCCATGGTCAGCAGGCGCACGTTCTTGTTGGCCTTGAGGCGGCGGTACTGGATTTCCAGGCCGCAGCTGGGCACGCACAGCTTGGGGAAGTATTTGTGCAGCTGGCTTACGCGGCCACCGACGCTGGGCGACTTTTCCAGCAGGATCACCTGCTTGCCGCACTCGGCTGCCTCCAGGGCCGCCGTCAGGCCGCTGATGCCGCCACCCACGACCAGTATGGTCTGGTTGGTTGCGATTACCTCAGACATTGAATTTCCTCCGTCAACGGATGAATGCGTATTCTGCGCCGCATGGCTGTCGTGGCCCGCAAGAGTAGGTTGCGAAATGCCACGGCGAAATAGTCCTTTTTGAATAGGACCGACACGATACCCGCTCTACCGGGGAAATTACATATAAGGAACATCGAATTTTCCGATAAGCGAATAGATTGAATATATGTATTGCGGAATGTCGTCAGACTGTGGGGTTAATCTGCGCACCTGCGGCTTTGGGTTGTGCCAGCAGGCTTATTTACTTAAGCTTTTTTATCAGGAATAGCCTGTGTGGGTAGGACTATAGTCCGACTTGCCTCGCTTTGCGTCGTGCATCGTCGGACCGAGGTCCGACCTACAATCGAGAGGCAGGAGCCGATAGTGGCCGAGATCACCCCCGAAGAGCATTACATCACCGAAGAGCCCTATTACGAACCCAGCGGCAGCGAGGTCGCGATGTTCGAGGCCGCCTGGCACAACCGCCTACCGCTGCTGCTGAAAGGCCCTACCGGCTGTGGCAAGACCCGCTTCATGGAATACATGGCCTGGCGCCTCAAGCGGCCGCTGATCACCGTGTCCTGCCACGACGACCTCACCGCCTCGGATCTGGTGGGGCGCTATCTGGTCAAGGGCGGCGAGACGGTGTGGGTGGACGGACCTCTGGCGCGGGCGGTTCGCGCCGGTGCCATCTGTTACCTCGACGAGATCGTCGAGGCGCGCAAGGACACCATGGTGGTGATCCACCCGCTGGCCGACGACCGCCGCGTGTTGCCGATGGAGAAGCTGGGCCTGCTGCTGCAGGCCGGCCCCGAGTTCTGCCTCGCGGTGTCCTACAACCCCGGCTACCAGAGCGTGCTGAAGGATTTGAAGCAGAGCACGCGCCAGCGTTTCGTGGCGCTGGAGTTCGATTACCCCACCGCCGAACTGGAGGCGCGCATCGTCGCCGCCGAGTCCGGCATCGACGCGGCGCTCGCCGCCACGCTGGTGAAGTTCGCCCACATGACGCGTAACCTCAAGGGCAATGGCCTGGAGGAAGGCGCCAGCACGCGCCTGCTGGTCCACGCCGGCAAGCTCATCGCCAGCAATGTGCCGCCGGTCACCGCCTGCGCCGGCGCCATCGCCCAGGCCCTTACCGACGAGCCCGAGATGCTGGCGGCGATCAACGAACTGTCGGCGTCGCTGTTTTGATGAAACGTCCAAGGCCTGCCGCGGAGACGCAGAGGCGGATCGTGAGGTTGTTTGCGATGACCTACTCTGCGCCTCCACGTCTCTGCGACAAGAGGGTGTTGCAGTGCTGACCGCCGACGACATCGCCGCCCGGCTCGACGAGTATCTGGAGACGGAGTTCAGCTTCATCCGCAGCGACGAGCTGGCGCCGCTGATCCTGGCGCTGACGCCGGCGGAGCAGGCCTTCATGCTCGACTGGACCCAGCGCATCGCCAGCACCAACACCGAAATCGCCCATCAGTTCGTGCGCCGCGCGCCGCAGGTGCTCAAGGCGCAGGAGCCGCGGGTGATCGAGGCCTGGGCGCTGCATGCCATGGACGTGTACGACCGCGCCGGGCTGCGCGCGGCGCTGGAGGTGATCCAGGATGTGGAGCGCTTCGTGCGGCACAGCCACGCGCGCAGCGCCGGTGCGTTGTTCGATGAGGTTAGCGGCGTGCTGCTGCACTTCGTCCACGGCCTCGCCGGCCGGCCGCTCAAGCTGGCGCTGTCGGACACCGCCTGGACCGACAGTGAAACCATTCATCTGCCGGCGTTGCTGGCGCAATTGCCGACTGGCGCGGAGAACTTCCGTCTGTACAAGGCGCTGGCGGTGATGCAGTGGGCGCAGATCCATCACGGCACCTTGCGCAGCGCGCTGACCGCCGATTTTGCGGTCTGGCCCGACGCTGCGCGAGCGCAACGCATTTATGCCCTGCTGGAAACCCTGCGCCTGGAGGCCGTCATCGCCCGCGCCCTGCCGGGCCTCGGTCGCGAGATGCAGCAGTTGCAGCCGGAGTATGTGGCCGCGCTGCCGGCGGCCTGGCAGGCGGCGGCAAGGCAGTTGCAGGGTGCGCACAGCACGCCGGCGGCGAGTCTGGCGCTGCTGCCGGCGCTGTACCATGCAGCGCTGCCGCCGCCGCGCCTGTGGCAGGTGGAGCTGTATCTCCAGGAGGTGGCGGCCTGCATGCAGACGCGCATGGCGCGCGAAAAGCTGTTGCTGCGCGTGCGCCTGGCGCAGTGGCTGGAGGAGCAGCGGAACAAGGCCCCAACGGACGGTGCGCCGCCGCGCCTGACCGTGCGTGAGGCGGCCGACGATGCACCGCCCGGCGACGCGTTCGAACTGACGCTCAACGATGCGCCGGTGGCGCCGCCGGAGGCGGTGGCGCAATTGCTCACCTCGATCCGTCTCGACCTGGGTGAGATACCGGATGAGTATCTGGTGCCGGCCGGTCCCGGCGAATACGACCCGGCGCTGTACACCGAGCCGGCCGACGATCCGGATGCGGTGTGGCAGGGCACCTACCACGAACGTGGCGCCAGCTATTACAACGAGTGGGACCATGGCCGGCAGCACTACCGCAAGAACTGGTGCGTGATGCGCGAGAGGGACGTGACGCCGGTATACGACGGTTTCGTCGCCGCTACCCTGCAACGCCACAGCGGCCTGGTGGCGCATCTGCGGCGCAGCTTCGAGGCGATGCGCGACGAGGAGCGGCTGCTCAAGCGTCAGGTGTACGGCGACGGTGTCGACATCGATGCCCTGGTGGAGGCGCTGGCCGACGCACACGACGGCAGCGAGATGAGCGACCGCCTGTTCACGCGCCTGCATCGCGTCGAGCGCGATATCGCCGTGGCCTTCATGGTGGACATGAGCGGATCGACGCGCGGCTGGATCAACGAAGCCGAGCGCGAGGCCCTGCTGCTGTTGTGCGAGGCGCTGGAGGCGCTGGGCGATCGCTACGCCATCTACGGTTTTTCCGGTGTGACGCGCAAGCGTTGCGAGCTGTACCGCATCAAGCGTTTCGACGAGCCCTATGGCGCGGAGGTGCGGGCGCGCATCAGCGGCGTCCGTGCCCAGGATTACACCCGCATGGGTTTCGCCATCCGCCACCTGACGCAGCTATTGAATGAAACCGGGGCGCGCACCCGCCTGCTCATCACCCTGTCCGACGGCAAGCCCGATGACTACAGTGATTACCGCGGCGTGTACGGCATCGAGGATACGCGCCGTGCGTTATTGGAGGCGCGGCGCAGCGGCATCCATCCCTTCTGCATCACCATCGATGAACACGGTCCCGAATATCTGCCGCATATGTATGGTGCGGTGAACTATACGCTGGTGAACGAGGTGCGCCAGCTGCCATTCAAGGTGGCGGAGATCTATCGCCGGTTGACGGCATAAGGCCGGCGGTCAGGCGGCCGCTGCCGTTTGCACCTGATCGCGGCCGCCGCTCTTTGCACGGTAAAGCGCGTCGTCGGCACGGCGCAGCAGCGCGTCCGAATTTTCCCCCTCCTGCAGTTCGGTCACGCCCAGGCTGACCCGGACGCCGATCACCTCGCCGCCATAGATGAGCGATTGGTTCTTGAGGGCGTTGGCTGTGGCGGACGACATGTTCGAAGCTCGCGTCGAAGAGCTGGCGGTTGGTGGTGCCGGTCAACTTGTCGGTAGTGGCCATTTCTGCAAGCCGGCGCTGATAGCCGCTGACCGTGAGATAGGCGGCCAGCAGGACCAGCCCGGTGAATTTGAGAGAAGCGGCAATATTGACCAGCAGTGTGCTGTGTACGCGTGCCGCACCCGGCACCGTCTCCTGCTCGACCAGCAGGTATCAGTTGAATTCAGGCACCAGGCGACTGTTGACGAAGACCGTCGTGCCATCGTCGCGCTCATAACCGACCGAGACGCTCTGACTGGTAAGCAGATGCACCGCGCGCTGTGACAGCCCCGGGGCATCATGGATGCTGGCGTTGCCGGAATAGCCGTCGCCGCGCAGGGTGACATGGCCTTCGCGGTCGATGAAATAGATGGTGCGGCCGTAACGCCGTTGATAACTCTCGATGAGCCGCGCCACGGAGTCCACCGACAGGCCGACACCGGTGATACCGATAAGACCGCCCTGCTGGTCGAGCACCCGATAGTTGATGAAGATGCTCATGCGCCGCTTGTCGGCCGTGTCGAGGTCGATGTTGATTTCGTAGGCGGCCTTGATGTCGCGGGCGCGGAAGTATCAGGCATCCGCTGGATCATCCTGGCGGACGATCTTGATTACGCCGTCACGGTGATAGTAATGCCGTGTCTTTTCAGAAACGAAGAAGGCGGTGACGGTATCATACTTGTGCTGAATCTCGCCGAGATATTCCCGGATGTGTCGTGGGTTCTGTTCACCCTGGGTGACCCAGTTGCGCATGAAGCTGTCCTGTGCCATCAGCGAAGAGATCAGGACCGGGGTAAGCAGGTCGCGCTGGATATCGGAGTAGATGTTGTCGCTGGTGAGCGGCAGCGCCTCCTCCGTGATCGGGCGCGATAGTGAATCGCGGGCAACGAGGTAGCTGATGAACGTGGTCGCCAGAAAGCCGATGACCAGCAGCAACGTAAGTACGGCCACATAGTAAAACTTATTCTTTAGCATCTCGGTTGGATCTTGAACAGGCGGTCGTTGCGGGTGAGAGGCTTAATATGGCGGGATGGTGCTTAGCCTGAAAATCGACGGTGGAAGGTGGCAAAATCGGTAGCGGTGAGTGGCTTGGCGTAGTAGTAACCCTGCACCTTGCTGCAGCCTATGTGGGTGAGGAAATGCTCCTGCTCTGTTGTCTCCACGCCCTCGGCCACGGTGTCCATGCCGAGGTTTTGGGCCATGCCGATGATGGCCTCGGCGATGGCGCAGTCATTGGCGTCGCCGGGGATGTCGCGCACGAAGGAGCGATCAATCTTGAGAACGTCGATGGGCAGCTGCTTGAGATAGGCGAGGGAGGAATAGCCGGTGCCGAAGTCATCGATGGCGATGCGGATGCCGTGATCGCGCAGACGGTCGAGAACATGGCGGCAGGAATTGATATCGCGCATCAACACGTTTTCGGTCAATTCCACCTGCAGGTGGCGTCCTTCCAGCTGGTGCTCGCGCAGCAGCTCGAATAGAGTGTCGGCAAAGCCGGGGTGGAACAGCTGCATGCCGGAGGCATTGATGGAAATGTAGTCCGGTGCAATGCCCTGTGTGCGCCAACGGGTGAATTGGGTAATGGCCTCACCGGCGACCCACTCGCCCAGTGGCAGGATCAGCTTGGTCTCTTCCGCCAGTGGGATGAATTGGTCCGGTGGCACCGTGCCGCGCTCGGCGTGCGGCCAGCGTGCCAGTGCCTCGACGGCGATGATACGCTGCTGTTGCAGATCGATGATAGGTTGATAGTGCAGCGTCAATCCGTTGTTGCGCACGGCCAGGCGCAGGGCATTTTCCAGGGTAAGCTTCTCGTCGGCCGCTTCGGACAGATCCGGGCTGAACTTGCGGTAGCCGTCGCGGCCGCTGTCCTTCACCCGGTACATGGCGGCATCGGCATTCTTCAGCAGGGTCACCGCATCGCCACCGTCTTCCGGATAGAGCGTGATGCCGATGCTGCAGCCGATATGCAGTTCGGTGTCATGGAGCAGGAACGGCTGGCGCATCGCCTGCACGATCTTGTTGGCCAGGGTGGTCGCCTCGCCGGGGATGTGCAGCCGTTCGAGCAGGACCACGAATTCGTCGCCGCCCAGGCGGGCGATGGTGTCGGCCCGGCGCACCAGGCTGCGCAGGCGCGTCGCCACCGCGATGAGCAGGCGGTCGCCGAACTGGTGGCCGAGGCTGTCGTTGATGGTCTTGAAGCGATCCAGGTCGATGAACAGCAGGCCGAAGATGTCGTGGTCGCGTGCGGCGCGCTCGATGGCGTGCTCCAGCCGCGCGGTGAACAGCAGGCGGTTGGGCAGCTCGGTGAGCGGGTCGTGATGGGCGAGGAAGTCGAGCCGGGTCTGGGTTTCCTTGAGCGAGGTGATGTCGGTGACGATGGTGATGTAGTGGCTGATCGCGCCCTGCGCATCGCGCACCGCGCTGACGGCCTGCAGCAAGGGGATGATGCGCCCGTCCTTGGCGCGGTCGAGGATCTCGCCCTGCCAATGGCCGCACTGGTCCAGGCTGCGCTGGATGGCGGCGAAGAATTCCGCATCATGGCGCCCCGATTCCAGCAGCCGGGGCGTGTTGCCGAGCAACTCCTCGGCGCTGTAGCCGGTGATGCGGCAGAAGGCGTCGTTCACTTCCAGAAAGCGCGCCTTGCTGCTGGTGATGGCGATGCCGTCGGCGGTATTGGCGAATACTTTGGCATACAGCTGCAGGCTGGATTCGATGTTCTTCTGCCGGGTGATATCGAAGCAGATGAATACCTTCTTGACCTGGTTGTTTTGCGCATCGTGGATGTCCGAGGCCACCACCTGCAGATGGCGGCCGTCAAACTCGAACTCGCATTCATCCAGTTGCCCGGCGGCCATGCGGCTCTGCACGTCGTCGCTGCATACGCACACTGCCGCCAGGGGCTGGTCGATGAGGTCGGCGTAGTCGCGGTTGTGAAACAGCCATTCGCGCGCCTGGCGGTTGCAGTCGTCGATGCTGCCGTCGTCGTTCAGTACCACCACCGCGGCATCCATGGAGTCGAAGATGGCGCGGATCTCCCGCTTTGCCATGTCGAGCTGCTGGTTGGTATCGCTGAGGTGGGCCAGCACCTGGCCGAAGGATTCGGTGACGATACCGATGGGGTCGAGGTCGATGAGGGTGGTGTCGTCGAGTTCCTCGGGGCGCAGCGGCAGCGTGCCGATCAGGGTCAGCATCTGATCGACCTTGCTGCGTATGTACTCTATCGCCTTGAAGTATTCCGCCGGATAGTCCACGTCGTTGTCCTGCCTCAGCCGCGTTTGCTGCAGACACGGATGCGGTAGCCGGCGTCCACACGGGTGACCTCGGCCGCATAACCCATCTTGCTGACCGCGTCGGGGATGGTGGTGGTGGCCTGGCGATCATCGGTGGTGACGACGATCTCGGTGCGGCCGTCACGCACCGCGGCGGCGTGCTGGTTGAGGTGCTTGAGGGTCAGCAGCAGGCAGGACGGGCAGAGCTGGCCGCTGATGTCGAGCTGAATGGTGTTCATCTCCATGCGGTCCCCCTAGCGCACGACGAAACGGACGAGCAGCCTGCTGCCGAGCCAGGCGCCGGGCAGGATACCGAGCAGGAACAGCAGGCTTTGCACCGCGAGGATGGGTATGCCGCCCCACAGGTGCCAGATGTTGCAGCCGGGGACCATGCGCGCCGCGGCGCCGAGCAGCATCCCGCCGAGCAGGGCGGAGGCATAGTGGCGCGGCGGGATGCGCCAGTGCAGGCGCCACTCGCCCACCAGCAGCGCGGCGCCGGCGGCACCGAGGATGATGCCGACGACGAGCGGATACTGGATGGCGGCGATGGCGTCCAGTTGCGGGCCGGCGCCGCCGCTGACCGCGGCCGCGGCAAAGGGTGGCGTGTAGTTGAGACCCTGGGCCTGGAAGTAGGCCAGCCCCGCCACATGTTCCGGCCAGGCCAGCGCCTCCAGCGTGGCGCCCAGTTTGGCGTAGGAGGTGGTGATGCCGAGCGGCATGCCGATGAGCAGCCAGGAGACGAAGCCAACGGCACTCAGGATCAGCGCCGTCCGCCAGGGCGGGATATGGCCGGCGGCGTAGGCCGGGCGGGTGAGCAGGCCGCGGCGCTGGCTGCGGTAGAGATAGAGCGCGCCGAGGGTGGCCAGCGGCAGGAGTAGCCACGCCGGGGCGAGATCCAGGGCCTGCGGCAGGGTGATGGCCGGGCCGAAGGCGGTGGCGCGGGCGAAGGCGCTCCACCACGGGTGCCACTCGGCATACAGCGCCGAGCCGGCCAGCAGGCCGAGGAAGGCGATGGCGGATACCACGCTGCCGGCGCCGAGCTTGTACAGCGTGCCCACCACGCAGCCGCCGGCCAGCACCATGCCGACGCCGAACAGCAGGCCGCCGATGAGGGTGGCCAGGGAACCGGGGCCGAGCAGCGGGAAGGGATAGGGGCCGAGCAGGCCGCCGGCGCGGCCCAGCTCGAAGGCCAGCATGCTCACCACCACCAGCAGCACCAGCATGCGCAGCAGGAAGAAATCGCGCACCAGGAACAGGTCGCGGAACATGGCGGTGACACAGAAATCGGAACGGTACATCACGAAACCGGCCACCAGACCGGCGACGGCGGACGTGACGCTGATCAGCAGGAAGGGGGACTCGCCCATCTGTTTATAGTTATGTACCGTGGTGTCTGATTCTGGACTGTAATACGTGGTTACTGCGCGGGGCAAGTATACATTTGGAGGCATGGGCGACCTGGCGCCCCGGCCCTCCCGCGCCCGGCGCGGGAGGGCCGGGCAGAAATAAAACAGCCCCCGGCGGTCGTGTGACCGGCGGGGGCTGCCGCAGCGGATGTGGGTATGACGGCTGCTGTACTACACGGTTATGCGGCGTACTTCTCCTTGGCCTCCTGCGCCTGGCGGGCCTCCTCCGCGTCATAGGCGGCACCGGACCACAGCATCTCGTAGGCGATCTCCTCGTTGCCGTTCTCGCACAGCTCCAGCACCTCCTGGAACAGCGGCTGAAAGGTGGGCGAGCGGTGTGATGCCTCGTGCTCGGCGAAGGAGCGCCAGAAGGTGACGATCAGCGCCTCCCGGCCCTTGAGCGGGCTCTCCACCGCCTGGCCGATGCTGGAACCCTCGTTGGAGACGGCGCCGCTGTTGAGGGAGACAAAACCGCCGACAAAGCCGGTGGTGGAGTGATAGGTTTTGACGTTCTCACACAGCAACGCGACGCGTTCCTGCAGGTCGTCGACGGAATACCCGGGCTTGAGGATCACGCGGTTGACGGTGACCACGCCATCGTGGGGAAAGTTGTTGATCAGGCTACCGGCCATGATGTACCTCCTGTAAGACTGTGTGGGGCAGGAAATAAAGCATCTGCTTAAATGCTAATATAGATTCCTGATAAAAATAATCAAGTAATAGATAAAAATTACTTGGCATGCGGTTTTTGGTTCAATTTTCCGATTCGAAAGGGACCTGACGCATGGAGCGGGGCTGGCGGATGCGCCGGCCGGTGACCTTGCGTAAACTGGGGCGAATTTTGGCGTGGGGAGAGAGAGCATCATGACGGTTCGGCGTGGGGTGTGGGTTCTGCTGTTGTGTCTGTTGGGCGCCGGGGCGGCGGCCGCGGACGCGGAACAGGTGGCGGTCGGCTTTCCCAAACCCGGGACCCGGCTGGTGTTCGACAAGACCAGCGGTGACAGGACCGAGCGGCTGGCCTGGACCGTGGTCGACGAGACGGCCTATCGCGAGCGGCTGGTGCTGCGCCTGATCAGCAACGCCGGCTTCGAGTTCTATGACCTGGAGACCAAGAGCTGGATGGCGACCATGCTGCACGGCAAGATGCAGGAGGTGTTTCCCCACAATGGCCAGCTGTCCTCGCCGCTGTGGGTGGGCAAGTCGTGGCCCGCCACGTTTCTCTATACGCGGCGCGACGGCAGCCAGGCCGAGCAGAAGCGCAGCTGGACCGTGGAGGCGCGCGAGACCATCCGCGTGCCGGCCGGGAGTTTCGACACCTTTCGCATCCGCTCCAGCGGCGACAATCTGACTATCACCCTGTGGTACGCGCCGGAGCTGCAGTTCTTCGTCCGGCGCGTCACCGAGGGCATGGTGCAGGTGGAGCAGGTGCTGGTGGAGTACCGCCTGCCGTAACCCCCGTGGCGAGGCCGCCCCCCGCGGGGCGGCACTCAGTGCCGAGCGAGCCAGGCCTCGATCAAGGCGTGCCCCGCCGCCGTGATTTCACCTTCCGTGCTGGCCAGTCCCAGCGACAGCCGCACCGCACCGCGGGCGCGGGCCGCATCGACACCCATCGCCGCCAGCACGCCGCTCACCGCATCCCCTTCCTCATGGCAGGCCGAACCCACCGAGGCGGCGATCTGCGGCGCGCGGGCCAGCAGGTCGCGGCCGGAGACGCCGGGGAAGGAGATGTTCAGCGTGTTGGGTAGGCGCTCGTCGGGATGGCCGTTGAGTTGCAGGCCGGGGATCGCCGCCTGCAACTGCCCGTGCAGTGCGTCGCGCAGGCTGCGCAGTTGTGCGGTCGCCTGCGGCAGGCGTGC
This sequence comes from Gammaproteobacteria bacterium, assembly GCA_024709225.1. Lineage (GTDB taxonomy): Bacteria > Pseudomonadota > Gammaproteobacteria > Thiohalomonadales > Thiohalomonadaceae > Sulfurivermis. The sequence continues at coordinate 31,170 of JANJXC010000044.1, forward strand.
CGTCGCCAGGCGCGCGGCGGCGCCGAGGGCCACGATGTGCGGTACGTTTTCCGTGCCGGGACGCAGACCGTGCTCCTGCCCGGCGCCGACCAGCACCGGGTCGAGGGGCGTGCCGCGGCGCACATACAGCGCGCCGACGCCCTTGGGCGCATAGCATTTGTGCCCGGCCAGCGTCAGCAGATCGACGCCGAGTTCGTGCACATCCACCGCTACCTTGCCGATGGACTGCGCCGCGTCGGTGTGGAACAGCACGCCGGCGGCGTGCGCCAGGCGCGAAAGTTCGCCGATGGGCTGCAGCGTGCCCACCTCGTTGTTGGCGTGCATTACCGACACCAGCACGGTGTCGCTGCGCAGCGCGGCGGCCAGCTGTTGCGGCGCCACGCGCCCGCATTCATCCACCGGCAGTACAGTCACCTCCCAGCCCTCGGCGCGCAGGCGCTCCGCCGGTGCCTGCACCGACGGATGCTCCACCGCTGAGACGATCAGGTGACGCCCCTTGTGGCGCAGGGCGCGCGCCACGCCGCGCAGGGCCAGGTTGTTGGCCTCGGTGGCGCAGCCGGTGAAGACGATCTCTTCGCTCTGCGCGCCAAGCAATGCGGCAAGCTCGTTGCGCGCCTGTTGGACCGCGTCCGCCGCGCGGCGGCCGTAGGGATGCGATGACGAGGGATTGCCGAAGTGCGCGCGCAGGAACGGCGCCATGGCATCGAACACCTGCGGCGCAATCGGCGTGGTGGCGTTGTAGTCGAGGTAGATGGGTTCAGTCATGTCGAAGATGCCCCGTTGGCACAATGTAGGGTGCGCACCGCGCACCGAATGGATGTCGGCTAATGGTGCGCTGTGCGCACCCTACATGTTATTCACAATCGCCGCCCGCCGCCTTGGGCGGACCGTCGGCGAAGGCCTTGTCGAGCATCTCGATGCGCAGTGTCACGTCACTGGCGCCGACAGCGATGCCTTTTTTCCACACCAGCGTGTAGCCGGACTTCTGCGCGCCGAGGTTGTATGTACCCGGCGCGACGGTGAAGCGGAAGCTGCCGTCGGCGGCGCTGTAGATCGACTTGAGGATCTGGCTGGTGTCGGCGTTGACCAGCATGATCTCCGCCTCGGCGACGGCCTGGCCCTGTTCTTCCGCGACGCCGGAAAGGGTGGCGGCCTGCGCCTGGGTCGCCAGTGCGGCAGCAAGACAGGTGAACAACAGCGTGCGGGGTATGATCATGGTTCAGCACAGATATGTAGGTCGGGTTAGCGCAGCGTAACCCGACAAACCAATAAGGCGCACCCTGCATTTCATCAACGCAATGCCTGCTGCAGATCGGCGATCAAATCCTCCACATCCTCCAGGCCGACGGACAGGCGCAGCATGGCGCCGCTGATGCCGCGCCGGGTGCGCTCCTGTTCGGTCAGGCCGTGGTGGGTGGTGGTGACCGGCTGGGTGACCAGGCTCTCGACGCCGCCGAGGCTGGGCGCGATGGCGAACAGCTTGAGGCGATCGGCCACGGCGGTGGCGGCGGCGGTGTCGCCGTCGAGCTCGATGGTGAGCATGCCGCCGTAGCCGCTCATCTGTCCGGTGGCGACGGCGTGGCCGGGGTGATTGGCCAAGCCGGGATAGAGCACGCGCTTGACGCGCGGATGACGCGCCATCGCTTCGGCGATGCGCTGCGCGCTCGCGTTCTGCTGGCGCACGCGCACGGTGAGCGAACGGATGCTGCGCGCCAGCAGATTGCAGATCTCCGGCGCCGGTGTGGTGCCGAGATTCTTGCGCCAGTTGAACACCGGCCCGATCAATTCGGCGCGGCCCATCAGGGCGCCGGCGGTGAGGTCGCTGTGGCCGCCGAGATATTTGGTGGCGCTGTGCACCACGACGTCGGCGCCCAGGGCCAGCGGCTGCTGGTTCACCGGCGAGGCGAAGGTGTTGTCCACCGCGAGCAGCGCGCCGTGGGCGTGGACCTTTTGCGCCAGCACGCGCAGGTCGATGATCTCCAGCACCGGATTGGTGGGCGTCTCCAGGAATACCAGGCCGTAGCCGTCGGCGAGCAGGCCGTCGAGCCGCTCCAGTTCATTGCCCAGCAGCAGGGTGGTGCGGATGCCCAGTTGCGGCAGCTGATCGGCGAGCAGTTCCAGGGTGCCGCCGTAGGCATCGCCGATGCAGATGACGCCGCGGCGGCCGTGGGTCAGGAACAGCGCGGCCTCGGCGCCCATGCCGGAGCTGAAGGCCAGTGCCGCCTCGGCGTTTTCCAGCGCGGCGAGCTTGGCCTCCAGGCTCTGCACCGTGGGGTTGAGGCCGTAGCGGGTGTACAGGCTGCCGGGCCTGTGGCCGTCCACCACGTCGAGCAGGTCGGCGGTGGAGGGAAATTTGAAGGTGGTGCTGGTGTACAGCGGTGTGTGCGGGCTGCCATGGGCATCGGGCAGTTCGCCGGCGTGTACGCAACGGGTGGAAAGTCCGTTCTTGTTTTCGTCCATCAACTTCACTCCTGCCCGATCAAAGTAGGGTGCGCACCGCGCACCATAATTCTGTATTTATCGGTGCGCGGTGCGCACCCTACGAATGCTCAACTCCACTCCGCCATGCAGTGCTCCAGCACCTCATCGAGGAGCATCTCCAGCCTGGGCGCGCCGGGATGAAACTCGTCCAGCACGCGGCCCAGGTCCTGCGGCGAGATGATCACGCCATCGGCCGGCGCCACTGCCTGGCCGTTGATGAGTATGGCCGGTGCACGCAGCTCCGGTAGTGCCGGAAGTTTGCCGAACAGTTCAGCGCAATGCGCGGCGGCATGTTCGACAAGCGCTGCGCCGTAGGCCTGGTACAGGCGGCAGCGGCCGCCGGGTGGGGCATTGAGCAGCAGGGTGATCTCCATGGGCGGCCTCACAGGAAGTTGTTGAGCAGGATGTAACTGGCGACGAACAGCAGGAACACCGCGAAGCCTTTCTTCAGTGCCTCCCCCGAGACGCGGCCGGCGAAATGCGTACCGGCGAAGCTGCCGGCGACGGCCACGGCGGTGAATACCGCCATCAGGCCGTAGTCGATGGGCACCGCGCCGGCATAACCGGCAAAGCCAGCGTAGGACTTCACCGCCACGATGGCCAGCGAGGTGCCGACGGCCTGCTTCATGGACAGGCCGGACAGCAGCACCAGCGCCGGGACGATCAAAAATCCGCCGCCCACGCCCACCAGCCCCGTCAGCACGCCCACCAGGATGCCGTGCAGGGCTACATGGCTCAGACAGCGGGGCGAGGAACAGCCCTCGCTGACCTCGGCCACCGCCGCGCCCACCGAGCGGTGCGGCCGCACCGGCCTGAGCATCTTCCAGGCGGCGGCGTACATCACCAGGGCGAACAGGGTGAGCTGGACCACCACCGGCGTGATTACCCCGAGGCGGGCGCCGGCGTAGGTGCCGAAGATGCCGAACAGGCCGAATACCGCCGTCACCGTCAGGTTGACGTTGCCGTTGCGCCAGTGTTGCAGGGCGGTGATGGTGGCGGTCACCGCCACGATCCCCATGCTCATGGCAATGGCCGACTTGGGTTCCACCTGCAGCAGATAGAGCAGGGCGGGGGTGGTGATGATGGAGCCGCCGCTGCCGAAGATGCCGAGCACGATGCCGGTGGCGAGGCCGGCCAGGATGGCGCTGAGCGTCATGGTGTTAATCCCCCTTGATTGAACTATTATTTATTCAATAGATAAATTGAATATTAAGCAAGAGGCAAATGGGGATTTTTTCATTTCCCGTTGCCGGTCACGCCGGCACGGCGACAGGAGCAGGCCATGAAACTGGGACTGGTGATCTACAGCAATGACCCGGAGACGGTGTGGAACGCCTTCCGCCTCGGGGTGCACAGCCTGAAGCAGGGCGACGCGGTCGGCGCCTTCCTGCTCGGCGGCGGCGTGGAGGCGGAGGGGGTGGCCGACGGCCGTTTTCCGGTGGCGGAGGTGATGCGGGACTTCGTCGCGGCCGGCGGCAGCGTGCTGGCCTGCGGCACCTGCCTCAAGCTGCGCCAGCAGGAGGGTTCAGAGCTGTGTCCGCTGTCGACGATGGCGGACCTGCATGCCCTGGTCCGCGACAGCGACCGGTTGCTGACCTTATGACTGGCGCCGCTGCAGGAGAAGGTTAAGGCGTCAGCAGTACGTGAACCGGAACGGCAAGCGCGCGGGCAATGCGCTCGATGTTGTCCAGGGAGATATTGCGCGCGCCGCGCTCGACATGGGCGATGAAGGTACGGTGCAGCCCGCATTCGAAGGCGAGTTG
>JANJXC010000053.1 GCA_024709225.1 Gammaproteobacteria bacterium
GGGTGCTGCCCGAGGGCGGTACGCTGGCGGTGTTGTTTTAGCATTGTGACTCTGCGGGCCTGGAGCCGTTCGACCCGTAGGAGCTAATGGTATGCGCGACCTGCCGCTGCCTCCGTACAAATCGCTAATACTATTCGCTCCTACGGGGGATGTGTCCTCCTGGCGCAACACGACGACCCGAATGGCGTGATATCCTGAAACCATGAATCGTCCCCTGCGCCTGGATGCCTCTGTCGAGAAACAGTCCGCTCCCCGCTTCATCGTGGTGGAGGGGCCTATCGGCGTGGGCAAGACCACCCTGGCGCGGCGTCTGGCCGAGACCTTCGGCAGTGAACTGATGCTGGAGGGGGCGGATGAGAATCCGTTCCTGGAACGTTTCTACCAGGACCCGCGCAGCGCCGCCCTGCCGACCCAGCTGTTTTTCCTGTTCCAGCGTGCGCGCCAGTTGCAGTCCTGGCGCCAGGGCGACATGTTCGCGCCGGTGCGGGTGGCCGATTTCCTGATGCAGAAGGATCGCCTGTTCGCCCAGATCACCCTGGACGACGACGAACTGCGCCTGTACGAGCAGGCCTATGAACATCTGACCCTGGATGCGCCGCTGCCGGACCTGGTGATCTATCTGCAGGCGCCGGTAGAGGTGCTGCTCAACCGCATCGCCCACCGCAGCCGCAGCTATGAGCGCCAGCTGTCGGCCGACTATCTGCGCAAGGTGGCGGAGGCCTATACCCAGTTCTTCTATCAGTACAACGAGACGCCGCTGCTCATCGTCAACGCCACGGACATCAATCTGGCCCAGGGCGATGCCGACTATGCCCAGCTGCTGGAACAGGTGCGCTCCATGCGCAGCGGACGCCATTACTTCAATCCTTTGCCGCTGAAGCTGTGACCGTCATGAATAACATAACCCTGAGCACCCTGCGGCGCATGAAGCAGGCAGATGAGAAGTTCACCGCTCTCACCGCCTACGACGCCGCCTTTGCCCGCATCCTCGACGAGGCCGGGGTGGAGGTGCTGCTGGTAGGCGACTCGCTCGGCATGGTGGTGCAGGGCAAGGACACCACCCTGCCGGTGACCATGGACGAAATGGTGTATCACACGCAGATGGTGGCCCGCGGCAGCCAGCGCGCCCTGGTGATGACCGACATGCCGTTCCTGAGTTATGCCACGCCGCCGCAGGCGCTGGGCAACGCGGCACGCCTGATGAAGGAGGGCGGCGCCCACTGCGTCAAGCTGGAGGTGCACGGCGGCATGGTGGATACGGTAAAGCACCTGGCCGATTACGGCGTGCCGGTGTGCGCCCACCTCGGCCTGCTGCCGCAGACGGTGCACAAACTGGGCGGCTACAAGGTGCAGGGGCGCGATCGCGACAGTGCCAATGAAATGCTCGCCGCCGCCCAGGCCATGGCCCACGCCGGTGCCGACCTGCTGCTGCTGGAGTGCGTGCCCAGCGTGCTCGCCGCCGAGATCACCGCCGCGGTGGATATCCCGGTGATCGGCATCGGCGCCGGCCCCGACACCGACGGCCAGGTGCTGGTGCTGTACGACATGCTCGGCATCACCCCGGGCAAGCGGCCGAAATTCTCCATGGACTTCCTGCAGGCGGCCGGCTCCGTCGCCGGCGCCGTCGGCGCCTACGTCCAGGCGGTGAAGGACAAGCGCTTCCCCGGTCCGGAGCACAGCGTCGACTGAAAACACCCTGTCGCAGAGACGCGGAGGCGCAGAGTTGTTATGTGATTAGAATGACGACCTGACAGCGGTATACCCCTGTCGCTGGGGGCAATCTCAACCAGTACTCAATTTTCACTCTGCGCTGCCGCGTCTCTGCGACAGGGTGGTTGTCAAAAGATATCCATGCAAACCGTCACTACCATCGCTGAAATCCGTTCTCTCGTCGCTGCCTGGCGTGCCGCCGGCCGGCGTGTCGCCTTCGTGCCCACCATGGGCAATCTGCACGCCGGGCATATTCACCTCGTCACCGAGGCACGCCAGCGTGCCGACCGGGTGGTGGCGAGTATCTTCGTCAATCCGCTGCAGTTCGGTGTGAACGAGGACTTTTCCGCCTATCCGCGCACCCTGGCGGCGGATCAGGAAAAGCTGGCGGCGGCGGGCTGCGACCTGCTGTTTGCCCCCACCGAGCAGGAGATGTACCCGTTGGGGCGCGATGGTCTGAGCTATGTCGAGGTGCCGGGCCTGTCCGACATCCTGTGCGGCGCCTGGCGCCCTGGCCATTTCCGCGGCGTGGCCACGGTGGTGAGCAAGCTGTTCCACATCGTGCAGCCCGACGTGGCGCTGTTCGGCGAGAAGGACTATCAGCAGCTGCTGGTGATTCGCCTGATGGTGCGCGACCTCGATATGCCGGTGGAGATCATCGGCGTGCCGACGGTGCGCGAGACGGATGGCCTGGCGATGAGTTCGCGCAACGGCTATCTCGCTGCCGGGGAGCGCCAGCTGGCCACCGAGATTCACGCCACCCTGCAGGCGCTGGCGGCGGAGGTGCGCAACGGCGCGCACGACTACCCAGCGCTGGAGGCGGCGGCCATGAGGCACCTTGAGCAGGCAGGTTTCCGCCCCGATTATGTGAGTGTAAGGCGGGCGGAGGACCTGGCCGTACCCCAGGGGGGGGAGCGCCGTCTGGTGGTGCTGGCCGCGGCGCGGCTGGGTGCTACGCGCCTGATTGATAACCTGCTGATTGATATCAGTTAATTTTCATAAAAATGGCGGCAATTGCGATTTTTCATTGAACCGGGGCGGGCGAAGCCCCATAATTGCCACCCCTGTTTTGTGACGAAACGAGCTTGACCCATGCACCTGACCATGCTCAAAGCCAAACTGCACCGCGCCCGGGTGACCCACTCGGAGCTGGAGTACGAGGGCTCGTGCGCCATCGACGGCAAGCTGCTGGATCTGGCAGGGATCCGCGAGTACGAGCAGATCCAGATCTACAACGTGACCAATGGCGAGCGCTTCACCACCTACGCCATTCGCGCCGAGGACGGCTCGCGCGTCATTTCCATCAACGGCGCCGCCGCCCACAAGGCCTCGCCCAGGGATGTGATCATCATCTGCGCCTTCGTCGGCCTGAGCCAGCAGGAACTGGCCACCTACAAGCCGACCCTGGTCTACCTGGATGAGAACAACAACGTCATCCGCACGGCGAATACCATTCCTGTACAAGCCGCATAGCGGCTTGTCGTCGCAAGTTACAAGTTTCAAGTTGCAAGCGAACGGGTTGATTAGGTTCAACCGTGCGCGCAGCGCACTCCACCCACTTGAAACTTGTTACTTGTAACTTGCCACTTATCCTGTGTTTCTCATCCCCGCCGCAATCGCATTGATCGAGCGCAACAGCGGCTCCAGCCATACGGTGCGCTCCTCTTCCCCCTGCGAGGTGTCGCGGTAGCGCTTGAGCAGCATGATCTGGATGTGGTTGAGCGGGTCGAGGTAGGGGTTGCGGCGCGACAGCGACAGCAGCAGGCCCGGGGTTTCTTCCAGCAGTTCCTTCAGTTGCGCCACCTGTAGCACATTGCCGATGGCGCGTTCGTGCTCGCTGCGGATCATGCCGTAGACCTGCTCGGCCACCGCGCGGTTGGAATACAATTCGGCGTATTGGGCGGCGATGCCCATGTCGGCCTTGAACAGCGACATCTGCGTGTTGGAGAGCAGGGCGCGGAAGAAGGGCCATTCGCGGTACATGGTCTGCAACTGCTCCATGCGCTGCGGGTCGTCGCCGCACCAGCGCGCCAGGGCGCTGCCGATGCCGTACCAGGCCGGGATGGTGTGGCGCGACTGTGCCCAGCCGAATACCCAGGCGATGGCGCGCACCGAGCCCTTGGACAGGTCGCCCTTCTTGCGGTGCGAGGGGCGTGAGCCGATGTTGAGCATGCCGATCTCGCTCACCGGTGTGGCCTCGTAGAAATAGTTGAGGAAGCCGGGGGTGCGATCGGTGAGTTCGCGATAGGCGTCTTCGCCGTAGTCGGCGAGCTGCTGCATGATGGCGGTGTAATCGGCACGGTCCGGCGCCGGCTGGGCGATCAGGCCGCGGCTGGCCTTGAGCAGGCCGGATACGCCCATGGTCAGTTCGAACACGGCGGTTTCGGTATTGCTGTACTTGTAGGACAGCACCTCGCCCTGCTCGGTGAACTTGATCTCGCCATGCACGGTGCCGGCGGGCTGGGCCAGGATGGCCTCATGGGTCGGCCCGCCGCCGCGGCCGATGGTGCCGCCGCGGCCGTGGAACAGACGCAGGCCGATGCCGCGCGTGGTGGCCAGCTCGGCGATCTTCTTCTGCGCCTGATACAGGTTCCACGACGAGGCGAGGATGCCGCCGTCCTTGCAGGAGTCGGAGTAGCCCAGCATCACTTCCTGCTGGTTGCCGGAGGCCTTGAGCAGTGCGGCATAGGTGGAGCTGTTGAGCAGGGTGGTCATCACCGGCTCGATGTGCTCCAGGTCGACGATGGTCTCGAACAGCGGCGACACGCGGATGTCGCAGAACCAGTCATCGCCGCGCCGTCCCGCCAGCCCGGCCTGCTGCGCCAGCAGCAGTACCTCCATGACATGGCTGGCGGCGTGGGTCATGGAGATGACGTAGTTGCCGAAGGCCTTGGGGCTGACCTCCTTGCGCATGCGCGCCATCACCTTGAACACCTCCATGGTTTCACGGGTGCTCTCGCTCAGTACGGCGCGCCCCACCGGCAACGGGGTGCGGCCGATGAGTTCCGACAGCAGGGCGATGCGCTGGGCCTCATCCAGGGATTTGTAATCGATCGGCTCTGCCTGTTGGGCCAGCAGCTCGGCGACCGCCTCGCTGTGGCGGGTGGATTCCTGGCGCAGGTCGAGATGGACCAGGAAGAAGCCGAAGGTCTCGGCCAGGCGGATCAGATCCTTCAGGTCACCGTCGGCGATGATGTCGTCGCCGTGGGCGATGAGGGAGTCGCGGATCAGATACAGGTCGTGCAGGAAGCCGCTTTCCGAGTGATAGCCGGCGGTGGCGCCTTCCACCTCGGCGCCATCGAGGTGGGCATCGACGGTACGCAGGTTCTGCATCAGGCGGTGGCGCATGATGTACAGCTTGCGGCGGTAGGGTTCGGTGATGAAGCGGTGCGGCTTGTCGGCAAAGGTCTCGTCGTTGAAGGACACCTCGTCGCGTTCCAGGCTGGCGCGGAAGGCCTCGCTGGGCGTGCACAACAGCTGGGAATGGGTCAGCACATGACTCAGGTGGGTGATGCGCTCGACGTATTCGCGCAGGATTTCGCGGTGGTGCAGGCGCACCGCCATCACCGTGGTCTCCGGCGTGACGAAGGGGTTGCCGTCGCGGTCGCCGCCGATCCAGGAACCAAAGCGCAGGAAGCTGGGCACGGTCACGCCGCTGTCGGCGCCGTAGATGCGGCGCACACCCTTGTCCATGTTGCGATAGGTGGCGGGTACCGCCTGGAACAGGCTCTCGCGGAAGTAGAACAGGCCGTTCTTGATCTCGTCGCGCACCTGCGGGCGCTGGGCACGCACCTCGTCGGTCTTCCACAGGATCAGGGTTTCGGTCTTGAGCTGGGCGCGGATCTCCTGCTGCTCTTCCTTGCCGATGCGCGGGTCGTCGAGGCGCTCGGACAGCAGGAAGATGCGGCGCAGGCCTTCCATTACGGTGCGGCGCTTGGCCTCGGTGGGATGGGCGGTGAACACCGGCATGTAGGCGAGGCGATTGAGCAGCCCCTGCAGCTGTTCCGGGCTGACATCGCGCGACTTGATGTCGCGCAGGGCCTCGTCGAAGGAGCCGGTCCACAGCGGGCCGCCGGTGCGCATGGCGCGGCGGCGGCTGCGGTATTGCTGTGCCTCTTCGGCGATGTTGGCGAGGCTGAAATAGGTGCTGAAGGCGCGCACCACATGGGTCAGTGTCTCGGCATCGAGGTTGGCGATGAAGCGGCCGAGGCGCTGGCGCTGGCGCAGTGATTCTTCCTGGCGCAGGCTGATATAGCCCTTGCGCAGCGTCTCTACCGCGGCGTAGACCTTTTCGCCGGCCTGGGAGCGCAACGTCTCTCCCAACAGGGAGCCGAACAGTTTCACGCGGCTGCGCAGCTGCTTGTCGTTCAAGCTGATCATGATTGGTGGCCTGTTTCCCGCCTGCCGCGGGATGATGGATATCGGTGACGGCATGTGCCGCTTGCACAGGGGGCGGTAGTATACCCGAAAGGGCAGTTATTGCCCTCTGGCAACATTTGGTCGCACACGCTCTGGTCCGCGGCAGGGGCGCTGAAGTCTACGGGCGCGGAGCGACGCTGTGCAGTGTGTCTGTGCGGCGGCGCTGGTACAAGGCCTGGTACTGCCGGGCGCTCTGCTCCCAGCTGAAGTCGTGTTGCATGCCGGTCAGCATCACCTGGCGCCAGGCTGCGGGCTCGCGGTACAAGCCCAGCGCCTGGTTGATGGCAGTGAGCAGGGCGCCGCTGTCGGCGGCATCGAACACGAAGCCGGTGGCGCTGCCGTTGGCCAGGGTGGCGGCGTCGGCATGCACCACGGTGTCGGCCAGCCCGCCGGTGCGGCGCACCACCGGGACGGTGCCGTAGCGCAGGCTGTAGATCTGGTTCAGGCCGCAGGGTTCGAAGCGCGACGGCATGAGGAAGATGTCGGCGCCGGCCTCCACCAGGTGGGCATAACGCTCGTCATAGCCGATGAAGGCACCCACCTGATCCGGATGGTGGTCCGCCAGGTCGCGGAAGGCCTGTTCATAGGAGGCCGCACCGGTACCCACCACCGCCACCTGCACCCCCTGCAGCAGCAGCTCCGGTAGGACCGCCAGCACCAGATCAATGCCTTTCTGCTCCACCATGCGCCCGACCAGGCCGAGCAGCGGGACGTCCGGCTCCACCGGCAGGGCGAACTGCTGTTGCAGCGCCGCCTTGTTCTTCTTCTTGCCGGCCAGCCTGGCCGGGCTGTAGTGGTGCGGGATGAGCGGGTCGTGCGCGGGGTCCCAGGCACTGTAATCGATACCGTTGAGGATGCCGTGCAGGCGCTCGGCGCGGTGGTTGAGCACGCCTTCCAGGCCATAGGCAAATTCGGCGCTGCGGATCTCCTGGGCATAGGTGGGGCTGACGGTGGTGATCCAGTCGGCAAAGGCCAGCCCGCCCTTGAGGAAATTGAACTGGTTGTGAAATTCCATCGCCTGCCAGTGCCACAGCGTCCCGGGCAGGCCCAGGGCGGTGAAGGTCGCATAGGGAAACAGGCCCTGATAGGCCATGTTGTGGATGGTGAACACGGTGTCGGGCCGTGATTCCTCCTGCGCCAGCAGGGCAGGGACCAGCCCGGTCTGCCAGTCGTTGCAGTGCACCACATCGGGGCGCCAGCCCAGGCCGGCGCGATCCTGGGCCAGTTCGACGATGGCGCGGGCAAACAGGGTGAAACGGGCCGCATTGTCCGGCCAGTCGCGGCCGTCCGGGCCGAGATAGGGATTGCCGTCGCGATCGAAGAAGGCCGGTGCATCCACCAGCCACACCGGCAGCCTGGTCTGCGGCAGCACGGTTTCGAGGATGCGCACCGGCGCCGTGACGCCAGGCAGCGCGAACTCGGCCACCACGGGCAATACCGGCAGGCGCTGCAGCACTGCACGGTAGGCCGGCAGCACCAGGCGTACATCGTCGCCGAGCGCCTGCAGCACCGGCGGCAGCGAGCCGCTGACGTCGGCCAGGCCGCCGGTCTTGATCAGCGGATGGGCCTCGCTGCTGGCAAACAGGATTCGCGCCATATTTAAATGTTATCGTGAGAAAGTTCGACAAGGGCACCTATGGTAAACCAATGGGACGGAGGGGCAAGCGATGAAGATGGCGATGATCGGTCTGGGCAAGATGGGCGGCAACATGGTGCGCCGCCTGCGCCGCCACGGCATCGAGGTGGTGGGCTACAATCGCTCGCCGGAGGTCGTGCGCCAGCTCGCGGCGGCGGAGGGGATGCTGGCCGCGGCCTCGGCCGCCGAGGCCGTACGCGCCCTGCCGACGCCGCGGGTGGTGTGGCTGATGCTGCCCAGCGGTTCGCCCACCGAGCAGATGATCCACCAGCTGATTCCGCTGCTGGAGGCGGGCGATATCCTGGTGGACGGCGGCAACTCCAATTACCACGATTCCCAGCACCGCGGCGCGCTGCTCGCCGGGCACGACATCCATTTTGTCGACGTCGGCACCTCCGGCGGCGTATGGGGCCTGGACAAGGGCTACTGCCTGATGGCCGGCGGTGCCCCTGATGCCGTCAGGGCGCTGCACCCGCTGTTCGACGCCCTGGCACCGGAAAACGGCTGGGCCCACGTCGGCCCGATCGGCGCCGGCCACTTCACCAAGATGGTTCACAACGGCATCGAATACGGCATGATGCAGGCCTATGCGGAGGGCTTTGCGCTGTTGCGCGGCAAGCAGGAGTTCAGCCTCGACCTGGCGCGGATTGCCGAACTGTGGCGCCACGGCTCGGTGGTGCGCAGCTGGCTGCTCGATCTCACCGCCGACGCCCTGGCGAATGATCAGGAGCTGACGGACATCGCCCCGGTGGTGGCGGATTCCGGCGAAGGCCGCTGGACCGCCATCGAGGCCATCGACCAGGGCGTCGCCCTGCCGGTGATCTCGCTGGCCCTGCAGATGCGCTTCGCCAGCCAGGATGCCGAGGGCTATCCGGCAAAGCTGTTGGCGATGATGCGCAATGCGTTTGGTGGGCATAAGGTGGAAAAGGGGCATTGATTGGGCGATGTGCGTCGGCGGTGTCTGATGGGGCATTGGTTTTGTGCGCTGCGCGGGTTGATTTTGATGCGGGGAGCCGCCCCGCGCGCGGGTCACTTTCTTTGTCCCGCCAAAGAAAGTAACCAAAGAAATGCGGCCCCGATGTCTCGCCCTCCGGGTTCATTCGGCACATCCTTGTGCCTCACCCTTCGGGCAGCCTGCGGCTGTGCGAATCAGCTATCCTGCCGATTCGTCCCTGCGCTACTCGCCCGAGGCAGGTTCCTCCGACAGCATATCCCTGTGCTGACGGAGGAATGCGCGCCATCCATGGCGCGCCCCCTGCGGGCTATTCCGCCTCGGGCTGCGTTGCTCCGCGAGACATAGGGGAATGGACATGCGTCGTGCCGACGTGTTGGGCAAACAGGACAGATTAGTCAGGGAGTAGCAATGATCGACCCATGCACCTTCGTGATCTTCGGTGCCACCGGCAATCTGGCGGCCAACAAGCTGTTGCCGGCGCTGTATCATCTGGAGGAGGCGCAGCGCTTGCCGGAGGCGATGCGCATACTGTGCTTCGGGCGCCGTGAATATGGCGACGACGCCTGGCGCGCGGAGGTGGAGGCGACGCTGATACCGCGGGCGCGGCACGGCCTGAAGCCGGAGGTGATGCAGCGTTTCGCGCAGCGCGTACATTACTTTCAGGGCGACCTCGGCGATGTGGAGTCCTACCACCGCCTGCGCCGCGTCCTCAGCGAGGGCACGCACTTCCCCGATAACGTGGTGTTCTACATGGCGATCCGCCCGGCCGAGTTCGGCATGGTGGGCGAGCTGCTGGCGCAGAGCGGGCTCAATACCGAGGATTCCGGCTGGCGCCGGGTGGTGATCGAAAAGCCCTTCGGTTATGACCTGGAGAGCGCGCAGATTCTGGAGGAGAAACTGCACCGCAGCTTCAGCGAGTCGCAGCTCTACCGCATCGATCACTACCTGGGCAAGAGCACGGTGCAGAACGTGCTGGTGTTCCGCTTTGCCAACCTGATGCTGGAACCCTTGTGGAACCGCAACTACATCGACCACGTGCAGATCACCCATGCCGAGTCGAAGGGAATTGAAAGCCGTGCCGACTACTATGACGGTGCCGGCGCCCTGCGCGACATGCTGCAAAGTCATTTATTGCAGATGCTGACCCTGGTGGCGATGGAGCCGCCAGCGGCGCTGGACGCCGAGTCGCTGCGCGACGAGAAGGTGAAGGTGCTGAAGTCGATCCGGCCGATCCCGCCCAGCGCGGTGCATGCCCATGCCTTCCGTGCCCAGTATGCACGCGGGTTGGTGAAGGGCGGCAAGGTGCCCGGTTACCTGGATGAGGAGGGCGTCGGACCGCACAGTACCACCGAGACCTATGCCGCGCTCAAGTTCTATATCGACAATTGGCGTTGGCGCAACGTGCCGTTTTACATCCGCACCGGCAAGCGCATGGCGGCGGATACGTCGATGATCGCCATCCGCTTCAAACATCCGCCGCAGCAGCTGTTTCGCCGCACCCAGGTCGACCAGCTCAAGCCCAACTGGCTGCTGCTGTCGATCCAGCCGCAGGAGTGTCTGCGCGTGGAGATTCAGGTGAAGGTGCCGGGCCTGGAGATGCGCACCGGCACCACCCGGCTCGACGCCGCCTATTGCGGACTGGCGCAGCGCCAGCTCGATGCCTACGAGGCGCTGCTGCTGGATGTGATCGAGGGCGACCATTCGCTGTTCCTACGCTACGACGAGGTGCGCTGGGCCTGGCAGGTGGTGGACCCGATCCTCAAGGTCTGGTCCATGGAGCGTGATTTCATTCATACCTATCCGGCCGGTTCCATGGGGCCGCAGGAGGCCAACCGGCTGTTCGACCGGGAAGACCAACACTGGCGCGACTCGCTGGACGCGCCGGACGAAGACAACATCTAGGAAAGGAAACAGGAATGACCGACTTGACCCAGTCTGCCGCATGGAAGGCGCTGGCGGCCCACTATCAGGATGTGGCCCATATCCACATGCGCGATCTGTTCGCCCATGACCCGCAGCGCTTTGCCAATTTTTCGCTGCAATTCGACGACCTGCTGCTGGACTACGCCAAGAACCGCGTCACGGCCGAGACCATGCGCCTGTTGCTGGCGCTGGCGCGGCAGCAGGATGTCACCGATTGGTGTGACCGCATGTTCCGCGGCGAGGCCATCAACAACACCGAGCAGCGTGCGGTGCTGCATGTGGCGCTGCGCAATCGCGGCGTGCAGCCGATCCTGGTCGATGGCGAGAACGTGATGCCCAGGGTGGCGGCGGTGCTGGCGAAGATGCGTGAATTCTCCACCGCCGTGCGCAGCGGGCAGTGGACCGGCTACAGCGGCCAGGCGATCACCGATGTGGTGAACATCGGCATCGGCGGTTCCGACCTCGGCCCGCTGATGGCCTGCGAGGCGCTCCGGCCCTATGCGCAAGCGGGTCTCGAAGTGCACTTCGTCTCCAATGTCGACGGCACCCACATCGCCGAGACGCTGAAGAAGCTGCGTCCGGAGACCACGTTGTTCATCGTCGCCTCCAAGACCTTCACCACCCAGGAGACGCTGACCAATGCGCGCACGGCGCGGCAGTGGCTGGTGCAGGCTGCCGGCGATGAGGCGGCGGTGGCTAAGCATTTCGTCGCGCTGTCCACCAACGCCGCCGCGGTGTCGGTCTTCGGCATCGACACGCGCAATATGTTCGAATTCTGGGACTGGGTCGGCGGGCGCTATTCGCTGTGGTCGGCCATCGGCCTGTCCATCGCCGTCTACATCGGCATGGACAATTTCGAGGAGATGCTGGCCGGCGGGCACGATATGGACCAGCATTTCCACAGCGCGCCGCTGGAAAAGAACATGCCGGTGATCCTGGCTGTGCTCGGTATCTGGTACAACAACTTCTTCGGCGCGCAGAGCCACGCCATTCTGCCCTACGATCAGTATCTGCACCGCTTCCCCGCCTATCTGCAGCAGCTCGACATGGAGAGCAACGGCAAGCGCGTCACCCGCGATGGCGAGAATCTCACCTGGTCCACCGCGCCGCTCATCTGGGGCGAGCCGGGCACCAACGGCCAGCACGCCTTCTACCAGCTCATCCATCAGGGCACCAAGCTGGTGCCGGTGGATTTTCTCGCCCCGCTGCACAGCCAGAATCCTATCGGCGACCACCACGCCATCCTGCTGTCCAACGTGTTTGCCCAGGGCGAGGCGCTGCTGAAGGGCAAGAATGAGGCCGAGGTGCGCGCCGAGCTGCAGGCGGAAGGCAAGACGGAGGCAGAGATCAACGCGCTGCTCAACCACAAGATCTTCCCGGGCAATCGCCCCAGCAACACCTTGCTATTCAACCAGCTTACGCCGCGTACCCTGGGGCGGCTTATCGCGCTGTA
Source organism: Gammaproteobacteria bacterium (assembly GCA_024709225.1). Lineage (GTDB taxonomy): Bacteria > Pseudomonadota > Gammaproteobacteria > Thiohalomonadales > Thiohalomonadaceae > Sulfurivermis. The sequence continues at coordinate 12,097 of JANJXC010000053.1, forward strand.
CGAGCACAAGGTATTCGTGCAGGGTGTGATCTGGAACGTCAATTCCTTCGACCAGTGGGGTGTGGAGCTGGGCAAGCAGCTGGCCAAGACCATCCTGCCGGAACTGGCGGCGCCCGCCACGGTGAGCGGCCATGACAGCTCCACCAATGGATTGATCAACTATTGCCGCGAGCACAGGGGATGATGAATACGTTTTCCGTTTTCAGCAACAGTTAACGGACAACGGACAACGGACAACATTGTTATAATCACCGGCGGCCACTCCCAAGCCGGTGATGGCCTTCACTCCAGGGGAAAGGCATCACGCAACACGGTGCCACCAACAACAAGCAAGGAGCTGTCGTTATGGAATCGATGAATCCCTATCAGGCGCCGGCGGCCGACGTTTCCGCCATTCCCGGCAATGCCGGTGTCGATGAAACCGGACCGTTCTCGCCCAAGGGCCGCTTCGGGCGTCTGAGCTACATCGCCTGGGGCATGCTGCTGGGCTTCGGCGGTTTCATCCTCATGGTGCTGCTCGGTGGCGGCATGGCTGCACTGGACCCGTCGGCGGTCGGCGCCATGGGGCCACTGGCGATGGTCATTCAGTTCGCCCTGCTGGCGGTGATGATCCTGTTTGCCATCCGCCGCCTGCATGACTTCAACGCCTCCGGCTGGTGGAGCCTGCTGTTCATCGTCCCCATCGCCAATATGATTTTCGGTCTGGTGCTGGTGTTCAAGGGCGGCACCGAGGGTGCCAATCGCTACGCCGCACCGCGCATGACCCGCGGCTGGGAGAAGGTGCTCGGCTACATCGGCATCGGCTTCATGATCCTCGGTGTGATCGGCGTCATCGCCGCCGTCCTCATCCCGACGCTCGCCAGCTGATACCCCTCCTTCGATGCTGCAACTGGATACGGTCCATACCTTCGAGACGCCCGAAGGTGTGGACCTCGGTCTGCGGGTGGCCGGTCCCGTGCCGCGTGCCCTGGCCTTCGTGCTGGACACGCTGATCCGCTACACGGTGCTGTTCGTGCTGTCCATGATACTGCTGCCCCTGGCCGAGCTGGGCGTCGGCGCCTTCCTCATCATGCTGTTCCTGATGGAATGGTTCTATCCGGTATTGTTCGAGGTGACGCGCGGCGCCACGCCGGGCAAAAAGGCCATGGGTCTGATCGTGGTGCATGACAACGGCACGCCCATCGGCTGGCCGGCATCCCTGATCCGCAACTTGCTGCGGGTGATCGATTTCTTCCCCCTGTTCTACGGCCTGGGCCTGCTGTCGATGCTGATCAACCGTCAGTTCAAGCGCCTGGGCGATCTGGCCGCCGGCACACTGGTGGTTTACGCGGAAGAGGCACGGCGCAGTGCTGTGGTGATCGAGGCCGAGGCGCGTGCGCTGCCGGTCCCGCTGGCGGTGGACGAGCAGCGCGCGCTGCTCGATTTCGCCGAGCGGAGCAGCAAGCTGGCGCCGGGGCGGGTGGAGGAGCTGGCGGAGATCATCACCGAGGAACGCGGGCATGCCGCTGTGCAGACCGTGCTCGGCTATGCCCGCTGGCTGGGGCGCGGACGATGAAGCAGCAGCAGTTCATCGAACAGCAGCAACCGCTGTGGGACAGTTTCCGCCAACTGGCCGACGAGCTGGACAAGCCGCCGCGCCGGCGCAACCGTGAGAGGTTGGAGCGCCTGCCCGAGTTGTACCGCCGCCTGTGCGCCGACTATGCGCTGGCGCGGCAGCGCCACTACAGCACCGGCCTGGTGGATGAGCTGCACGACCTGGTGCAGCGCGGCCATCGCCTGCTGTACAAGCGCAAGAGCTTTTGGCTGTGGCGCATGGTGGCGTTTCTGTGGAGCGGCTTCCCCAACACCCTGCGCCGCCACAGCCGCGCCTTCTGGCTGGCCACATTTTTGTTCTACGGTCCTGCGCTGGCCATGGGCCTGGCCTGCTATTTCGACCCCGACTTCATCTATACCATCCTCGACCCGTTCGAGGTGGCATCGATGGAGTTCATGTACGACCCGGCCAATCCCTTGCCCGGCCGCAGCGAGGACCGCGCCTCGGCCACCGACTTCGGCATGTTCGGCTACTACATCTGGAACAACATCGGCATCGGTTTCCGCACCTTCGCCAGCGGCATGCTGGCCGGTGTCGGCACGGTGCTGCTGTTGCTGTTCAACGGCGTGGTCATCGGCGGCGTTGCCGGTCATCTCACCCAACTCGGCTTTTCCGCCACCTTCTGGACCTTCGTCGCCGGCCACAGTGCCTTCGAGCTGACCGCCATCTGCATCAGCGGTGCCGCCGGACTGCTGCTCGGCAAGGCGATCCTCGCGCCGGGACGGCGCAGCCGTGGCGAGGCGCTCAAGCGGGCGGCGCTGGAGGCCGTGTCGCTGGTGATGGGGGCGGCGCTGCTGCTGCTCGGCGCGGCATTCATCGAGGCGTTCTGGTCGTCCAACGGCGCCGTCGCCCCGGCGGTGAAGTACACCGTATCAGGCGTGATGTGGGCGGCGCTGATTCTGTACCTGGGCCTGGCCGGGCGGGGTCGCGATGCAGCTTGATCGGATCAGCGCCAACATCCGCTACCGCACGCCGTGGGAAGGGTTGGACCTCGGCTTTGTGATGGCGCGGCAATGGTTCTGGCCGCTGTGGCGCCTGTGGTTCATCACCGCTCTGCCGTTGACCCTGCTCGCCGTGGCACTGCTGCACCAATGGCCCTGGGCCGTTGCCGTGATGGTGTGGTGGTGCAAGCCGCTGTACGAACCCCTGCTGCTGTTCTGGCTCAGCCGCCGCCTGTTCGGCGAGGAGCTGACGTTGCGCGAGACGGCGGGGCAGTGGCGCGCGGTGTTGCGCCCGCGCCTGTTGGCCAACCTGACGCTGCGGCGCCTGAGTCCCAACCGCTCCTTTTTCATGCCGGTATCGCACCTGGAGGGCCTGACGGGCGCCGAGCGCAGCAAGCGCCTGGAGGTCTTGTCCGCCAACCAGTCCGTCGGCAGCTGGCTCACCATCGGCGGCATACACTTCGAGGGCGTGCTGCAGTTCTCCTTCCTGCTGCTGGTGCTGTACCTGATCCCCGACGAACTGCGTCCCGATGACTGGCTGACGATGCTGGCGGGCGAGGAACCGGTCAGCGCCTGGCTCAGCAATGCCTTCGCACTGCTGGCCATGTCCATCATGGCGCCGTTCTATGTGGCCGGCGGTTTTGCCCTGTACCTGACCCGCCGTTCGGTGCTGGAGGCCTGGGACCTGGAACTGGCCTTCCGCCGCATGGCGTCGCGTTTCAAGCCGGCGCGGCCCACGGCAGTGCTGCTGCTCGGCAGCGCCCTGCTGTTCGGCATGGTCTGGCCCGCCGCCGACAGCTGGGCACTGGAGCATGCCGGGGCACAGCAGGTGATCGGCGAGGTGCTGCAACACGAGGACTTCGGCAGCCGGAGCACGGAAAAATACTGGCGCTACACCGGCGACACCCCGGACGAGCAGAAGCCATGGCAATGGGATACGTCCTGGGTGCCCATCGTGGCGGAGATGTTCGAGTACCTGCTGTGGGTCGCTGCCGCCGTGCTGCTCGGCTGGCTGCTGCTGTACCTGCTGCGCCTCACCGACTGGCTGCCGCAGCGGCGTGCCGCGCGCAGCGCCGCCACACCCTCGGTGTTGTTCGGTCTGCCGGTGACGCCGGACTCGTTGCCGCAGGATGTGGCTGCCGCCGTGGCCGCCCTGCTCGGTGAGGGGCGTGTCCGTCCGGCCTTGAGCCTGCTCTATCGCGCCACCCTGGTGCGCCTGATTCACGACCATCATGTACAGATACCCGACAGTGCCACCGAGGGCGAATGCCAGCGTATCGTCGCTGGCCAGCGGCCGGCGGCGGAGGGCGATTACTTTGCCCGTCTGACCCGCGCCTGGGTGTGGTGCGCCTACGGCCATGCCGCACCCGCGGCCGCGGATATCGCCGCGCTGGCCGACGCCTGGCAGCGGCTGTATGGAGCGCGTGCCGATGAATGAGCAGCGGCTGGTGCGGTTCATCGTCGGCGGCGTGCTCAGCATCGGCGCGCTGCTGGCGGTGATCTGGTTCTTCAACAACTTCGAACTGGCCGAGCGCGAGGTCGTCGGCGGCTATTCGCAGGAGGCACGGCGCAATCCGTTCCTCGCCGCCGAGCGTTTCCTGGCACGCATCGGACGCGATGCCGCCAGCGTGTCCAGCTCGGATCTGTGGCGCAACCTGCCGGACAGCGATGATGTACTGGTGGTGTTCCGCTATGTGCCGCCGGCGGGCGCGGAGCGGCAGCAGCTGCTGCGCGACTGGATCGAGGCGGGCGGTCATCTGATCGTCGGTGCCGACAGCACGCTGCGCATCGGCAAGGACCAGGACCGCAGGATTCCCGGCCTGCTGGCGGAACTCGGCGTGCGTGTGCACGAGGGCGAGAGCGAACAGATGTTCCTGCCGGGGCGCAAGTCGCAGGTGCGCATCGAGATCGAGTTTGCCGACATGGAGCAGCCGGTGGGCGTGACCATGTCGACCCAGCGCTATCTGGAGGACACCGAGGACCTGGCCACTGCCGGCGTGCCGCTGGAGGATGGCTACGGTCTGCTGCAGTACGAGGTGGGCGAGGGACTGGTGACGGTGCTGGCCGACAATACCTTCCTTACCAACCGCCGCATCGGCGACAACGATCATGCTTTGGCACTGGCACTGCTGGTGGGCGTGGAGCCGGTGGGCAAGGTGTGGCTGGTGCACGACGTGGTGATGCCCTCGCTGCTGGAGCTGGCGTGGCAGCATGGCGCCCATGCGCTGGTGGCACTGCTCGTTGCGGTGCTGTTGTGGCTGTGGAAGCTGGGCGCACGCCTTGGCCCGCTTCTGCCGCCGGCGCAGCAGCCGCGGCGCGACATCAGCGAACACCTGACGGCCAGCGCCGCCTACCTGTGGCGGTTGGACCGTGCCCAGGCTTTGTTCCGCCACAACCGCCAGGACATCGAGCAGGCCTGGCTGGGCAAGCATTACGTGCTGCGCGCCATGACCCCGGCGGAGCGCTGCACCTGGATCGCCGCCCGCAGCGGTCTGACGCCGCGCGCCGTGGAACGCGCGCTGTATGCAGAGTATGCGGGCGAGAGCGACTTCATCGAATTGAGCGGTTATTTGCAGGTGTTGCGAACGGCACTTTGAGAGCAGATATACAAGAAACAAGATACATGGGAATGAACTCGCTGCGCTCGGTTATTGATATACAAATCAAACAACCGTGCGCGCAGCGCACTCGCCCACTTGTATCTTTCGTCTTTGCTCTTGTATCTCGCGGCATATGGCGGACGCGCTGCGCTTATTCGCCGGCGTTCTGTCTTCGTTGATTAGGGAGGAATGATGAGCGAAACAAACAACCTTGATCCGGTCCTGGCCCAGGCCAGTGCCCAGGTGCGCAATCTGGAGGCGATGGTGGGGCGCGCGGTGATCGGCCAGCGTCAGGTGATCCGCGAGGTGATCGTGGCGCTGGTGGCCGGCGGTCATGTGCTGGTGGAAGGCCTGCCGGGCCTGGGCAAGACGCTGCTGGTGCGCTCGCTGAGCAAGGCGGTGGGCGGTGTATTCTCCCGCGTGCAGTTCACGCCCGACCTGATGCCGAGCGACATCAGCGGCCATGCCATGTTCGACATGAAGTCGGAAGAGTTCCGCATTCGGCGCGGCCCCATCTTCTGCAACTTCCTGCTCGGCGACGAAATCAACCGTGCCCCGGCCAAGACCCAGTCGGCGCTGCTGGAGGCGATGCAGGAGGAACAGGTCACCATCGAGGGTAAACCGTTCCGGCTGGAGCAGCCCTTCCTGGTGATGGCGACGCAGAACCCGGTGGAACAGGAAGGCACCTATCCGTTGCCGCAGGCGCAGCTGGATCGCTTCCTGCTCAACGTCTACATCGACTATCCCAGCGAGCAGGAAGAGGGAGCGATGATCCGCCAGGTCACCGCCAATGCTGTAGGTAACCAGCTCGATGTTTCCACCATCGAGGCGGTGCTGACCCCGGCGCAGGTGGTGGAGGTGCAGAAGGCGGCGGCGCAGGTGCAGGTGGACGAGGCGATCCTCGGCTACATCGTGCGTATCGTACGCGCCACCCGCGACTGGCAGGGCATCGAGACCGGCGCCGGTCCGCGTGCCGGCATTGCGCTGCTGCGCTGCGCCCGTGCCCAGGCGCTGGCCAACGGCAATTACTTCGTCACCCCCGACGACGTGAAATCCATCGCCCCGGCGGTGCTGCGCCACCGTGTCAAGCTGTCCGCCGATCTGGAGATCGAGGGCTACCGCCCCGATGACGTGCTGAAGGATCTGCTCGCCAACGTCGAGGCGCCGCGGCAGTGAGATTCACGCCGTCGCCGCTGCTGGTCGCGCTGGCGGCCCTGTGGACCGCGCTCGGCATCGTCGCCGCATGGCAGCACGAAGTGGTGGTGCTGTGGCAGGGCGGCGGCGTGCTGCTCGGCGCCGCGGCACTGGCCGATGCGCTGCGCCAGCGGCGCCGGCCGACACCGCGGGTGCAACGGCGCCTGAATAAAAACCTGCCGGTAGGCGCCTGGTCCACGGTGACGCTGGAAGTACGCAACAGTGACACCCTGCCGCTGGTGTGCGAGGTGCACGACCTGCACCCGGTGGAGTTCGAGGTGCGCGGCCAGCCGGCCAGCCTGACCTTGGTGCCGGGGCAGTGGGCCGAGCTGCGCTATCAGTTGCGTCCGCCTACCCGCGGCGCCTTCCACGCCACTGGCACCGAATTCCTCCTCCGCTCGCCCTGGGGACTGTGGCGCGAGCGGCGCGGCGACGGCAGCGCGCAGACGCTGCGTGTCTATCCCAACTTCGCCGAGATCGCCCACTACACCCTGCTCGCCACCGACAACCGCCTGAGCCAGATGGGCGTGCGCCGCCGCCAGCGCCGCGGCGAGGGCAGCGACTTCCACCAGCTGCGCGAATACCGCGTCGGCGACACCCTGCGCCAGATCGACTGGAAGGCCACCTCGCGCTACCGCAAGCTGATCTCGCGCGAATACCAGGACGAACGCGATCAGCAGATCCTGTTCATGGTGGATTGCGGCCGCCGCATGCGCCACGCCGACGCCGGCCGCGTCCACCTCGATGAGGCGCTCAATGCCGTGCTGCTGCTGTCCTATGTTTCATTGCGCCAGGGCGACTCCGTCGGCTTCATGACCTTCGGCGGCGTGCGCCGCTGGTTCGCGCCGCGCAAGGGCCAGCACGTGGTCAACGGACTGCTCAACGCTACCTACGATTTGCAGTCCACCACCGAGGCCGCCGACTACCGCGCCGCCGCCAGCGAACTGCTCGCCCGCCAGCGCCGCCGCGCCCTCGTCGTGCTGATCACCAACACCCGCGACGAAGATCAGACCGATCTGGAAGCGGCGGTGAAGCTGCTGCGCACCCGCCATCTGGTGCTGGTGGCCGACCTGCGCGAATCCCTGCTGGATGAAATCATCGCCGGCAGCGTCGGCACCCTGGACCAGGCCCTGCAGTTCCACGCCACCGAAGACTACCTGGCCCGCCGCCGCCACGCCCACGAACGCCTCTCCTACCACGGCGCCCGCCTGCTCGACCTGCGCCCGGCGCAACTGCCGGTGGCGCTGGTGAACCAGTATTTCGCCATCAAGCGGGGCGGGGGGCTGTAGCTTGTATATGGAAACTGTATCCACAGGGGCTGACGCAGGAAGTCCAACATTTCCGGCAGTCTGGATTTCGTACTCAGCCTGAATTTTGACAAGGAGGCAGCTGAATGGAGTCGCAAAGCTTGGCTACACAAATGATTCTGTCATGGGCGCCCATGTCGTTTTATTGGCTGATCTGGTTCATCGTTCCCGGCTTGGCGGCGGCCTACTATGCGTACCAGGATGGAATCAAACGCATGCCTCTGGCGATGGGTGTACATCCGGGGTGGTGGGCGCTATTTTGTTTCGTGAGCGGCGCATGGGGACTGCTGGCCTATTGGGTCATGCACCATTCTTCTCTGGTCAAGGAGCATTCCAACGGCTGATACGCGGGTTGAACTCCCGGCCTGCAAAGCTCGGTAGGTTGGGCTGACGCAGGAAGCCCAACATGTCGGGCGATCTGTTGGGCTTCGTTCCTCAGCCCAACCTACAGTGGGGTAAGACAGCGGATCCTTCTGGTGGGCGATGAAATATCTGGTGGCGATACTGCTCGGGGCATTGCTGGTCGGGGGAGCGCTCACCGCCGCGGTGTATTATCTCTTCGGCTACAACTCCGGCTATTTCTTCGCCAGGTTCGTCGCCGGCCCGGTGGGGCTCGTTGTTTCGGGCTTTGGTTTCCTGGTTTGTGACACCCTGTGGCCGAGGAAGAAAAAGCCGGAGGGATCGCGCTAGCGCCGGGTGCCTCACCCCAGTCGGGCTACGTGTAATTAGTTGTAGCTATTTGTTCTGAATAGGCATACAGTGACTCCCGCGTCAGATCTTTGTTATTGGCAGTTTAAGTGGTTCCCTCTTGGTTACTTCTCGAATTCCCCAGTTCATTACCTGTACGCACACTTCTCTATCAATTGTTATTTAAAGGTAATTCATCATGGCTACAGGTACTGTAAAGTGGTTCAACGAGTCCAAGGGTTTCGGCTTCATTACTCCCGATGACGGCAGCGCCGACGTGTTCGCGCACTTCTCCGCCATCCAGGGCACCGGTTTCAAGACCCTGCCGGAAGGCCAGAAGGTCAGCTACGACGTGACCAAGGGCCCGAAGGGTCTGCAGGCGAGCAACATCGTTTCCTGCTAAGCCGCTCAGGCGGTAGTGCAAAAAGAAACCCCGCTTCGGCGGGGTTTCTTTTTTTGGGGCACAGGCCACGGAGAGGCCGCCGTTTGCAGGCCTAGCTGGCGGTAAAGTCGTAATTCATTTCTGTGCCGGGTTCCTGCAGGAAGTAACCCTGTATGTAGTCCAGCCCGCAGGACCACAGGGTGGACAGGGTATTGGCGTCTTCGACAAACTCGGCGATGGTCTTCTTGCTGGCCTGTTGCGCCATGGCCGTGATTTCCCGGACGCGATCCTGATTTTCCTGACTCTGGGCGATGTTGCGAATCAGGTTGCCGTCGATCTTGAGGTAGTCCACGTTGGCGTAGCGCAGCAGGTTGGTGTAGTTCGGCGCCAGGCCGAAGTGATCGAGGCCGACCTTGATGCGCAGCTGATGCAGACCTTCGATGAGGGGCTTGATCAGCTTCAGGTTGCTGCTGGCTACGGCCTCGTTCAACTCCAGCGTGAGGTAGTTTCCTTCCACCTTGCCGGCCTTGAGTAGGTCGCGCAGCCAGGGCAGCAGCTTTTCGTCATGGACCGACTCACCGGAGATCTTGACGAAGAAGTTGGTGTGGCGGCCGGCGCGGCGGCGTTCCACCAGCGCCTTTACCGTATGCGCCAGCACCCAGCGGTCGACACCGCCCATCAGGCCGGCCTGCTCGGCCGCAGGCATGAATTCGCTGGGCAGTATCTGTTTGCCCTCGTCATCCAGCATGCGCAGCAGCACCTCGTAGTTCTCCATCGGGTCGCCGTGCAGGCTGACAACCGGCTGGAACAGCAGCTGGAAGCGGTTGTCGCGCAGCGCCGTTTTCAGCTGCTTGACGCGCAGCGAGGCCTGCTCACGCTCCGCCATGCCTTCCTTCAGCGGGTTGTACAGGTAGTAGTGGTTGCCGCCATCGGCAGTGGCCTTGCGATAGGCCTTTTCCGCCCGCTGCAGGAGCTCGTGCACATCGTGGAGGTCTTCGTGATAGAGCGCGATGCCGATGCTGCTGGTGAGGGTGACGGTCTGGCCGTTGACGTCGAAGATGTTGTCGGCTATCGCCTTGAGGATCTGCTGGGCGGTGGCTTCGGCGCCGGCCTCGTCCACGCCCTGCAGGATCAGGGTGAAGACGTCGGAATCGAACCGTGCCACCAGGTCGCCTTCGCCCGGCAGGTGTTGCGTGAGGAGGCTGGCAAAGTCGGTCAATACCAGATCGCTGCCGGCGATGCCGAGGCGCTCGCGTAGCGACTTGAAGTCGTCCGGGCTGATGTAGAACAAGGTGCCGTGCACGCCGCTCTGACCGACCAGATTCTGCAGCATGGTCATGAAATAGTGGCGGTTATAGGCGCCGGTCAGCAGGTCGTGCTTGGTCAGCGTGTCAAGCTTGGCAGCCAGTTCCTGATTGACGGACTGGTCGCGGATGATGATCTGGATGCAGCTTTCACCCTCGTAGCTGGCGGCGGAAAAATCCATGGTGATCATGAATTCGCTGCCGTCGGCCTTGTTGCCGTGTATTTCCAGGGAGTCGCTGCTGGTGCGACCACGCAGGTAACCGCGCAGAAATTCCTTGAATTTGCCGTGATCGGCCGGGGAGACCATGTCCATCAGCGGCATGCCCTCGATCTCCTCGAGGGTGGAGTAGCCGAACATCTGCAGATAGGAGTCGTTGGCGTAGATGTACATCCCTTCATGCACATAGGCGATGGCGTCGCGCGAGCTGTCCACCAGCACCTGGGCGCGGCGGTTGGCCTCCTGTAGCAGGGTCTCGCAGTCCCGGTGGCGGCGGCGTTTCAGTACGTCGCCAAACTCGCGCATCAGGGTGTGTACCAGGCGGAGCGGGTGTTCCAGCATCACGACATCACGCGCACCGGCCTCGAGGATGCTGCTGATGGCCCCGTCGTCGAGACTGTCCAGCAGGACGATGACCGGTATGTCCAGTTCGGTCTGGGCGATGATATGCATGACATCAATGGCAGTTAAATGGCCGATATTGGCCTTGGTCAGCACCATGTCCCAGGCTTGCTGGGTCAGTAATTCGCGCAGATCTTCGTCATCTTCAGCGCGTTCGGTACGCACGGCCTGGCCGGCGTTACGCAGCATGCTGCTTACGGTTTCCGCGTGATTGGATGAGTCATCAATGACGATGAGGCGGAGAATTTCCTCTGTTTTCACCTTAGATCCTATTTTTACGATTCTTCATGGGCTCGGCCGGGCCAGGGCACGCATGAGCACCAGGAGATTAAAGCTCTGTCCACAGTGAGGTGTAGTCTGCCGGGGCACCGGGGTGTTGTTCCGGTGCCTTGTGCACGGATTTGGCACTGGTGGAACCCTGGTCTTCAAACGCAAACTGGGCGAATGAGCCAGTGCTTTCCAGTTGCCCCGTGAGCAGCAGGCGGTGTTCGGCTTGGCCGAATTGTACCAGCAATGTGGTGCCGATGCCGAAGAGCAGGGGCGGGGTCAGCAGGGTCTTCGGCTGGGGCGGTTCGGCGCTTTCCGGCAGCGCGATGACGCGTTGATACTCGGTCATTTGGCCATCCTCCTTGCGCAGGCGGGCGGCTGCCGGCCGGGCGTGGCTCGCGATGTTCTGGATACCCACCTCCAGCTCAAACTGGCCGCTGTGACGTATCCAGCGCACGGCGCCGATTACCCATTTGCCCTCCCCGGTGTCGGTGCCGGGACGGATGCCGATGAGGTCACCCACCTGCACCCCCAGGGTGTCATCGCCCTGACGGGCGATGCGGAACCCGCCGCTGCTTTCATCACGGATGTCCCAGATTTGCGTCTTCAGCGGCTGAACCTTGGCGGCCGGCTTGGGGGGGGCACCCGGGCGGGTCGGGGCGTGGGACTTGAAGGCGTCCCATACATCCTCGTTCTTTTCATTCAGTGCCTTGACGGCCCGGCTGGAGTAGGTCGATGTGCTGGAAAACAGACTCTCGGCATGATCGTTACCGTTGTGCATGGCGCTGATGTCCTGCAGCGCGCCGTGCAGTCCCAGGGCGCGGTGCAGCGCGGTCAGGCCGATCACGAGTTCGACCTGGTCGCTCTTGTCGCTGCGGTCGAAATTCCTCTTGGGGGGAACGCCCCAGGTCATACTCAGGCGGCGCAACAGGTCGGGGGTCAGGGTGTTGCCGAGCCGGTTTTTCATCTCGGTGACGGTGCCGGCGGAAATCATGCCCAATTCGTGCTGCACCGCGTTGGTCAGGCGCTCCAGATCGATCAGGCGGCATTGCTCCGCATCGCATTGGAAATGGTTGAAGGCGAGGTGGCAGGGTTCCTCGTCGCTGCCGAGGTGCGTTACGAACAGCGCTGCGTTTTGGTCCGCTGCGGGTCTGTATGGGGCCAGCTGGGCCAGATGCGACCAGACCTCCAGGGCGGCATAGACCACATTTACCTCGCCCTGACGCAGGCGGTAGGGGGTGGCCAATGCCAGCAGCAAAGCCTGTTTGTAGGCCGTGGCCACGCTGGTCTTGGGCAGGATCGCCTGTTCCCTGTCGGTCACCGAGGTCTGGTGCAGGCGTCTGTCTTCGGCATAGCGATAGAGGCGGTGCAGGTCGGCCCAGGTCCCCGCCGGCGAGGGGGCGTAGACCTGATAGGAAATCAGCAGTACACGGTTGAGGTAGCGCAGGGTACGGTGCAACATGACCGTGAGCGCCTTGCGGTCGCGGAACAGAAAGTTGCGCGTCAGCATGTCCTCGATAGCCAGCTTGTAGCCGAGGGCCATTTCGCCATACAGCTCCGTGGCCAGGTTGGCGATACGCTGGGTCTTGGGTTGCAGCGGGAAGGTCACGCCGGTGAAGCGCTTGTGCAGGGCCTGACCGATATAGCCCACCGGTTCGCGCAGGGCCTCCAGCAGGCGGTAACGCTCGTCCCAGGGCACGCGCAGGCGATTGCTCTCGTGCAGGGCGCCGTACACCAGGCGTGCAGTCTCGCCGACGTTGCCCATGGGCAACTGGCCAATCCACCCCTCCACCTGCCGTGGTCTGGTATCAAAGGAGTCGCGGCCGGGTTTGTGCTGTTCCGGCAATGTGAATCCGATGTGGCCCTGTCCCTTCGCCATGCAGCATCCTCGGGTAGTGGCAGTGTGGCGCCTGCGCCACGTTTTAGCATATCAGCGCACGGGAAGGATATCAGCGGGGCGCACTATTCGAGAGTTTCGTGCGGCGCCGTTGACCGGCTGTGGCGGCACGGCCGGGCCGGGGAGGTGGCCTCGACAGTGGCGGCACGGCCGCGGTGGGCGTGGGGGGCGGCGCAGCTGCCGTCCCGCATAGGTAATCACCGCCACATGTGCTATATTCCGCGCCGTCTGCCGGTCGCTCGATGATCGGACGGCGCACGGGGCGGTAGCTCAGCTGGGAGAGCGTCGCGTTCGCAATGCGAAGGTCGGGAGTTCGATCCTCCTCCGCTCCACCAATAAACTCAGGCAGTTACCCAGACTCCTGCCTGTTGTCACGTTCCCGCCGGTCACCCGGGGAACGTCCTTGCCATACATCTCCCAAGTCTCTTCCAAGCATTTCCCAAACTTCTCCCAACCTACTCCCAGCGCCGTTCCGGGAGGATGGGCGATTTTCGCGCGTCGGGTTATGGCCGTCCGTGGTGCAGGCGCCGGGGCGCGGCGTGGGCCGGCTGCCGCGCGCCAGCATCATGCCGGACCCGGCGGGTATACCGATGTGAATTCTGTGACACACTTCAACAAATCACATAAGATGAAGGGACAATCGCCTAACAATAAATCCTTGCAATGGAGATCAACATGGATGCGATCAACTTCTCTTTCTCCGACACCATCGCCGGCTACGTATCGAAGTACGAGAAAGACACCGACAGCTTCAGCATCAAGACCTCGGATGAGCGGGAATTCACCGTCAAGTTCGCCCCCAACTCGTACGCCTGGATAGCCAACAACCTGAATGAGCCGCGCCAATGGTGTGGGGAGCAGATGCGGAGCATGCTGGTGCCGGGGCGATTCCTGTTTGTTTATGGCACCTTCTACCATGAGGGCGGCGGTTTTAATTTCGTCGCCCAATACCTGGTGTTCCCCGGGCGTCGGCCGGAAGAATACGATTTCGAAAAGAGGGATTGGTGGGTACGCCAGATACGTGCCTTGGGCGAGTTCTATCTGCATGCCCAGTTCGGCGATGAAGAGATCAATTACGACAACTACCGCACCACCATCAAGGTGACCGGCGAAAAGGACCGCGATCACTATCGTCAGGAAACCGACACCATCTCGCGTCTGGTTTACGGTTTCGCCACGGCGTACATGCTGACCGGCGATGATCGCTTTCTGGAGGGGGCGGAGAAGGGCACCGAGTACCTGCGGGAGCACATGCGTTTCGTCGACCTGGATGAAAATATCGTCTACTGGTATCACGGCATTGACGTGGAAGGCCGGCGGGAGACCAAGATCTTTGCCTCGGAATTCGGCGATGATTACGACGCCATTCCCGCCTACGAGCAGATCTACGCCCTGGCGGGCCCCATGCAGACCTATCGCATCTCCGGTGATCCGCGCATCCTCAAGGATGCCGAAATGACGGTCGACCTGTTCGACCGCTTCTTCCTGGACGAAAAGCTGGGCGGCTATTTTTCCCATATCGACCCCATCACGCTGGACCCGCGCAGCGAATCCCTGGGTCCGAACCGCGCCAAGAAGAACTGGAATTCGGTGGGTGATCATGCCCCGGCCTATCTGGTCAACCTGTATCTGGCCACCGGTGAGGCACGCTATGGCCAGATGCTGGAGCAGACATTCGATACCATCACCAAATATTTTCCGGATTACGGCTGCAGCCCCTTCGTGCAGGAGAAATTCCTTGAGGACTGGAGCCCGGATTACAACCACATGTGGCAGCAAAATCGCGGTGTGATCGGCCACAATCTCAAGATTGCCTGGAATCTGATGCGCATGTTCGGGGAAAAGGCGAAGCCGGAATACGAGGCCTTTGCACGCAAGATCGCCGAACTCATGCCCGCGATCGGCGGCGACCCGCAGCGTGGCGGCTGGTACGACGTGATGGAGCGCCTGCTGGCACCGGGCCAGGAGAAACACCGCTTTGCCTTCCACGACCGCAAGGCCTGGTGGCAGCAGGAGCAGGGGATACTGGCTTACCTCATCCTGCACGGCGTGCTGGGTGACCCGCAGTATCTGAAGATCGCCCGCGAATCCTCTGCCTTCTACAACAGCTTCTTCCTGGACCATGATGAAGGCGCGGTGTACTTCAACGTGCTGGCCAATGGTGTGCCCTATCTCATGGGCACGGAGCGCCTGAAGGGCAGCCACTCCATGAGTGGTTATCACTCATTCGAGTTGTGTTACCTGGCCCAGGTGTACACCAACCTGCTGATCACCCAGCAACCTCTGGAACTGTATTTCAGTCCCCTGCCCAACGGTTTCAAGGACAACATGCTGCGGGTCGCGCCGGATATCCTGCCTGCCGGACGGGTCAGGCTGGAGCAGGTATGGATAGACGACGAACCCTACAGCGATTTCGATGCTGAGCAGATGACCGTCACGCTGCCGAAGACGGATCGGCGCCTGCGGGTGAAGGTGCTGCTGCAGCCGCTAGGGAGGTCATGATGCAGGTGGAAGTACGCGACGACGACGGCGTCGTTCTCATCGAACCGGTGGGTGACATCGACGGCAAGACAGCGCCGGAATTTCAGCAGCAGGTGCTGGAGCGGCTGCGGCCCGAGGCCCGGATTGTGCTGAACCTGGCACGGGTGGCCTTCATGTCCAGCGCCGGGCTCCGATCCATGCTGCTGATCTATCGCGAGGCCAAATCCATGGACGCCCGGGTGGTGTTGGCGGAGATCAACAGGGATATCCGCAACAGCATGTCAGCCACGGGGTTTCTTCCCTTCTTCAAGGTCTGCGACAGCGTGCAGGACGCGATGCAGGACGCGGGCTGACCATGCAACGTATCGATATCCATCCCACACACGAATACCAGGGCTACCGCATACGGCCCGGCAAGCCCTATCCCTTCGGTGCCTCGCTGGTGCCGGGTGGGGTGAATTTCTCGGTGTTCTCGCGCCACGCCAACTACTGCGTGCTGGTGCTCTTCGAGAAGGGCTCCCAGGAGCCGCTGGTAGAGATCCCTTTCCGCGGCATGTTCCAGAAGACACTCACCGAAGAGCCGGTATGGGGTGAATTTCGCATCGGCAACGTGTTCACCATGACGGTGCTGGACCTCGATCACGAGGCCATCGAATACGGCTTCCGGATGGATAGCGGGTTTCCCAGGGCGGCGGCGGGACTGCCCGCCTTCCACCGCTTCGACCCGTCGGTGGTGCTGATGGACCCCTATGCACGGGCCATCGGCGGCAGGGATGTGTGGGGACAGAAACCGGACTGGCAGGCCCCGTTCCAGCACCGTTCCCGGGTGGTGTTCGACGATTTCGACTGGGAGGGTGACCGCCCGCTGGAGATTCCCCTGGAGGATCTGGTGGTGTACGAGATGCATGTGCGCGGTTTCACCCGCCATCCGTCCTCGGGTCTGGATGAGGTGGAGGGCGGCACCTACTCGGGGCTGCGGGAGAAGATCCCCTATCTCAAGGCGCTGGGTGTCAATTGTGTTGAACTGATGCCGGTGTTCGAGTTCGACGAATTCGAACATAGCCGGTGGGATGAGCAGCAGGGGCGCTGGGCCAAGATGAACTACTGGGGCTACAGCACCGTCGGCTTTTTCAGCCCCAAGGCGGGCTACGCCGCGACCGGCCGGATGCGCGATGGCACCATGGTGGCCGACGAGCTGAAGAACCTGATCAAGGAACTGCACCGTAACGGCATTGAGGTCATTCTGGATGTGGTGTTCAACCACACCGCCGAGGGCAACGAGCAGGGGCCGACCATCTCCTATCGCGGCATCGACAATGCAACGTATTACATGCTCACCCCGGAGGGGCATTACTTCAATTTCAGCGGCACCGGGAACACCCTCAACTGCAACAATCCCATCGTGCGCGACATGGTACTGGATGCCCTGCGTTACTGGGCATCGCAGTACCACATCGACGGTTTCCGTTTCGATCTGGCCTCCATTCTGGGCCGCGATCCCTGGGGCGGTCCGATGGCCAATCCCCCCCTGCTGGAGGCGCTGGCCTTCGATCCGATCCTGGGAAAATGCAAACTGATTGCCGAGGCGTGGGATGCGGGTGGGCTGTACCAGGTCGGGTCCTTTCCCGCCTATGGTCGCTGGGCGGAATGGAATGGCAAGTATCGCGATACCGTGCGTCGCTTCCTCAAGGGAGATCCGGGGGAGGCCGGGGCGATGAGCCAGGCGGTGCAGGGGTCACCCAGTTTGTACCAGGGCCGTGGCCCGACGGCTTCCATCAATTTCTTTACCTGCCACGACGGCTTCTGCCTGGCCGATCTCGTCTCGTACAACGACAAGCACAATGAGGACAATGGCGAGGGCAATCGCGACGGTGCCAACGACAACGCCAGCTGGAACTGCGGCTGGGAAGGCCCCACCGAGGACGCCGGTATCGTGTCCCTGCGTGAGCGCCAGATGAAGAATGCCATGGCGATGCTGATGGTCAGCCAGGGTGTCCCCATGATTCTGATGGGTGATGAGTTCGGCCAGAGCAAGCAGGGCAACAACAACACCTATTGCCTGGACAATGAACTCAACTGGCTGGACTGGTCGCTGATGGAGCGCCAAGCGGACTACCACCGCTTCGTCAAGAACATGATCGCCTTTCGGCATGCGCACCCGGCACTGCGCAGCAAGGATCACCTGCGCAACACGGACTATGTGGGCAGCGGCTACAGCGACGTGTCCTGGCATGGCACCCGGGCGTGGCAACCGGACTGGAGTGGCCGGCTGCTCGCCTTCATGCTGTGCGGCCGGCATGCCAAGGGCGGAACGGCCCGCGATGATTTCATCTATGTGGCAATGAATATGTATTGGGATGCACTACCCCTCGAATTGCCGCAATTGCCGGTGGGAATGCGCTGGCATGTCTTCGCCAACACCGGCATGCCGTCGCCGGAGGACGTCTTTGTACCCGGCAGCGAGCCGGAACTGGCGGACCAGGCCGGTTGCCTGATCGGCGGGCGTTCGGTGCTCATACTGGTGGGCAGGCCCGCCACGGCATAATGCTGCCCATCACCGTCTGCAAAACGGGCCGGAGCGGTTCAGTCGTGACCGCAACTAACAAGAAAGGAGATAGTCATGGGATTCAGTATTTCGGTTGAAGATGGCCAGGGCGAGGCCACCATCACGTTGACAGGCGAACTGGATGCAGCCGCGGCACCGCAGTTCAAGGAGGCCATCGAGAAGGTAGCTGAAGCGAAACCGCAACGATTGATATTGCTCATGGGTGAACTGGAATTCATGGCCAGCGCAGGCTTGCGGGTGCTGATCTTCGCCCGCCAGAAGATGGGGGCGGGCGTCTCGCTCTATGTGATAGGCAGCCGTGGACCGGTCCTGAACACCTTGAAGATGAGCGGCTTTCATCACAGCGTTTATCTTCAGGACGTCTACACGCCTGAATAGCGGCTCACCTCATGGACAAACTCTCCTTGCCTGCCGTGCTGGATTCCCTCGCGGAGCTGCGGCGTTATGCCAGGAACGCGGCGGCCAGCGCCGGCATTGACGAGGACCGCTCCTATCAGCTGCAGCTGGCGGTGGATGAGATTGCCACCAACATCATTTCCTACGGCTACAAGGATGCCGGCCCAACGGCGGAGATAGCGATCCGCGCGGAGATCACCGATGACGCCCTGGTGGTTACCCTGGAGGACGAGGCGCCGGCCTTTGATCCCCGCCTCAGGCAAATGCCCAATGCCGAAGACCTGGCCCGGCCTCTGGAAGATCGGCGCATCGGCGGGCTGGGGATCTATCTCGCCACCCAGGGGGTCGACCGCTTCGACTATCGTCGGGAGGGGCGGCGCAATCTCAATATCTTCGAGGTGAGGATGCGCCATGAATGAGCGGGATATGGACCTCTCCGGTGTGATCGGTGGCGCCAGACCATGAAACGCGGTTCAATCAAGGCCAAGATCCTTCTGGCGCTGCTGGTGGTGTCATTGCTGCCGTTGCTGCTGTTTGTTGTCATTGCCCGCAGCGGCATGGTGGACGTCAGGGAGTACGTCAAGGCCGAACTCATTGCCGACGCACAGGACAGTCTGGTCCAGTTGACCGGCGATCAGGCGGCCATCGCCGACGCCATGCTCAATCAGATCGAATCGGAAACGAACATGCTGGCCCATCTGGCTGCCATGCACGTGCGTGGGCAGTCTGCCCCGGAGCATGAACCGGCCGATGGCGTTGCAGCAAACGCGGACGCGCCGCCGGCGGTGTTCGGTTATACCCTGGCCCCGGATATTTCGCACGCCGCCGCCACCCCCGAGCTGGAACGCTACCGTGCGCTGGAACGGCCATTTACCCGCATCCGCGCGGGCAATCCAAACCTGGATGCACTGTATTTCGGCACCGCGTCCGGCATCTTTTTCGAATATCCGTGGTTCGCCGATGAGCAGGGTTCGCTGGAGTTCACTCTTGACGCCGCATTTGCCGCGCAGTTGCGCCAGGAAGGCATTATCAGCGAGCCCCTGTGGGAGGCCTTCCGCCAACACGGGGTGACATTGTCCCGGCGGTCCGGGGTGTCGACGCAGGAACCGGGCCGGATGTGGCTCATCAAGGATCTCGAGACCGAGCGGATCTTCTCCGTGCGGCAGGCGCCGCATGGTCTGGATGTGTACTGGGAGTTCGATCCACGAATTCGGATCTGGTACCGCACGGCGGCCGACCAGACCGGCGTGGTGTGGAACAAATATGCCGACTGGAGCCGGGGAGAGCATCTGTTCACCCTCGACGCGGAACCCGTCCCGGAGATGGGCGACAGGGTCACCACGGCCCTGGCCCAGTCCTTTGCGCGGCGGCACGTCGCCCTCACTGCGGGCAGTCCGCTGATCCTCGATAAACGGGGCAACTGGCGGCTGCAGGACAAGAACGGCAAGAATTACGAGATCAGGGACGAGAAGGGCGTACTGAACGTCTACGGCATCGACATCCTGACCTGTTCCCGTGCCGTGCTGACACCGCAGGGGAAGCTGGCCGGGGTGATTGGTCTGGATATCAGCATGACTGCCATCAGCAAACGCCTCATCCATACCCCGGAAACGACGCCGGGCCACGCCTTTCTGTTGAACGAGCGCGGTGAGCTCATCGAGCAGGAGCGGGCCGAGATGTTCATTCCGGAGGTCGGCAGCGACATTCGACGCAAGATGACCGCCGGCGACTCCGGCATCGAGTTCGATGCCGGGAGTGCCGCCTACGTGGCCTATGCCCCCATCCGCACCATCCACTCCGCCGACGGGAAGTCGCTCTGGAGTGTCGGCATATCGATGCCGCAGGGAGAGATCACCCGGCTTGCCGACGATATCCAGCAGCGCATGGACGTCGTGTTCAATCTGCTGGTGGGCATACTCGCGGCCATGTTGCTCATCGTCATCTACGCCGCCGTGCGCCTGTCCAAGGGGATCACCGGCCCCATATTGGAACTCGATGCAGGGGCGATGCGCATAGGCAGCGGTGACCTGGACCATCGCCTGGAGGTGAAGACCGGCGACGAAATCGAACAGCTGGCCAGTACGTTCAACAAGATGGCCGCTGACCTCAAGAACTACATCAGGAATCTCGCGGAAACCACCGCGGAGAAGGAGCGCTTCGCCAGTGAGCTCAGGGTGGCCCACGAGATCCAGATGAGCTTTCTCAAGAAGATATTTCCGCCCTTCCCGGAGCGGAGTGATATTTCCCTCTACGCCGCCCTTGAGCCGGCGCGGGAGGTGGGGGGCGATCTGTACGACTTCACCCTGCTGGATGGGAATCGGCTGGTCTTCTATATCGGCGATGTCTCCGACAAGGGCGTGCCGGCCTCCCTGGTGATGGCCATGACCATGACCCTCATGAAGCGTGCCAGTCAGCAGCCGGGGATCACCCCTGCCGGGATCCTGCGCCAGGTGAACTATGCCCTGGCGGAAGACAATGTGAATGCCATGTTCGTGACATTGTTTATCGGCATCCTGGATCTGCAAACGGGTGAACTGACTTTCTCCAATGCCGGCCACAATCCCCCTCTCATCCTCGCTGCCGACGGCCAGTGCCGCTATCTGCCATTGCCCGACGGCCTGGTGCTGGGGGTGATGACCGATGCGGAGTACAGCGATGACAGCGTCCGCCTCGGTGCCGGCGACATGATCGTGACCTACACGGACGGCGTGACTGAGGCGATGAATCCGCAGCGGGCACTGTATTCGGAGGAGCATTTGCAGGCAGCGCTGACTGCCCTGGCGGGCCGCGACGTGGAGGATACGGTGTCGGCAATCTTCGCCTCGGTCAGGGAGCACGCCGCCGGTGCGCCGCAGTCCGATGACATTGCGGTGCTGGCGGTGAGGCGCCCATGAGCATCCCCTTGGGGCTGCACGATGGTTTTTGCGGCCGGTGCGGGCCATCCCTGCGCGGCAGCAGAGGCTGAGTGTTTTTGCCGCGCCATGCACCGCGCCTGCGATGCCATTCATAAGGAGCATCTGTTGTGATTGAACCTGCCAGGCCCGCCGTCCGCGGCATCATCGGGGAACCCCGCAAGGGCAAGATCGGTGTCCTGATCGAAGAGCATTTCGATATGACCGAGTTCCGCAAGTTCAATGCCTTCTTTCCGGCCCACGGCTATCAGGTCGTCTATCTGTCCCATCTCTGGGGTAACAGGGAACTGACCTTTGGCTCCAACCCCGACGCAGGCTGGGTCGAGGAGCACGTCATTGTTTCCACCGAAATCGCAGCAGTCACACCCGCCGCGTTCAAGGGCATCATCCTCATCGGCGGCTACGCCACCGATCGTCTGCGCTACCAGGTCAGACCGCGCAAGGGCGAGCCGAACATGGCGCCGGCCGTGGTGTTCCTGCGCCAGGCGATGGCGACGCCCGGCCTCAAGCTGGGCGCCATCTGCCACTCGCTGTGGCTGCTGTGTGCGGATGCCGCCCTGTTGCGCGGGCGCAAGGTAACCTGTGCCCACAACATCATATGCGATGTTGAGAATGCCGGTGCTGAGGTGGTCTACGGCGATGAGGGGACAGTGGACCTGGTGAGCGACGCTGACTTGATCACCGCCAAGCATCCGGGGGTAACCGAGCGCTTCGCGGACGAGTTCCTGGCGGCACTCGAGCGCAGGGGAACCGCTTCGGCCACCGCCTGACACCAGGGACTGAACATGTACGGGATACGATGAAAAAGAACATCCTCACACTGGTTTCCAACTACGGCTATTGGGGCGTGGAGTTGGCGGCCCCACGGCAGAAGTTGCTGGCGGCGGGCTATACGCTCACCTACTGCACGCCCACCGGCGGGCGCCCCGAGGCATTGCCGCCCAGCTATGACCCAAACTATTGGGACCCACCGCTGGGCTGTCATGTCACGACCGAGGCCGATGCGCAGCTGGTGAGGGAATTGATGGCGAGTCCGGACCTGGAACGGCCCATCGACCTTTCGGGCTGGTACCCCCAGCGCCCCTATTTCAGTCACCCCGATTTTCTGCGTGTCTGGGAGTCCTATCACCGGACGGTGCTCGAGCGCCGGCAGGAGCTGGAGCAGCATGCCGGCCTCCTGCTGGTGGGCGGCAGCGGCCCGATCCTGGACATGGTGAACAACCAGCGGGTGCACGACCTGATCCTGGGCTTTCATCAACTGGGCAAGCCCATCGCCGCGATTTGCTACGGGGTAGCCTGCCTGCCCATGGCGCGGGACTTCAACGAGCGCAGCAGCATCATCCGCGGCAAGCATGTCACCGGACACTGCATCGAATACGACTATCTGGACGGCACGGGCTTTGTCGGCACCGATCTCAATATCGGGCCGCCGCCCTATTGCCTGGAATACATGCTGCGCGATGCGGTCGGCCCGGACGGGCAGTACCACGGCAATTTCGGCCGTCCCACCTCGGTGATCGTCGATTACCCGTTCATTACCGCGCGTTCGCTGCAATGCTCCCATGAATTCGGCGAGCAGTTCGTCAACGTGCTGGAAGGAGGCTTGAAACGCTATGGCTGGTGATCCGGAAACCGGTATCCGCGCCGCCCGGCAGGGCGATGTGGCGCAACTGAACAAGTGGCTTGCCGCGGGCAACGATCCCAACCGGCACGATCAGAGCGGCTGGAATGCGCTGTTGTGGGCGGCGGCGCGTGGTCACGTTGCGGCGGTCAGTCTGCTGCTCGACAATCCCTATCGCTGTGCCGATGTTGCCGTGGCGCACGCGTCATCCGGCGCCTTGCCGATACACCTCGCCGGGCAGTCGGGCAGCGTGGCCGTGGCCGAGGCGCTGCTGGCGCAACGGCCCGATCATCTCGATGCGGTGTGGGATCTGAACGGGCACACCATCCTGCTGCAGGCCGTCTTCTACGGCCACAAGGACCTGGCGCGCGCCCTGCTGGCCCGTGGCGCCAGCACCGCCATCACCACCGCCCGCGGCCTCGGCCCCATGGAGCTGGCCACCCAGTTCCAGAACCGGGAGATGATGGACATCCTGCGTCCCCATGATGTGCCGGCCGAGGCCAAGGCCGAGTACTACCGCAGTTACCTGGCCCGCATCGCCGTGCCGGTCAGCGCGGCCGAGCAGGCCTCCCAGCAGCTGAGCGACCGGATGGTCTCGCTGATCGAGACCGGCATCCGCAACGCGGCCCGTGATCCGCAGGCGGTCGATGCCACCCTGAGCGCGGTGCGGGCCCTGGTGGAAACTGAAGGGGCCGACGTAAACCGGCTGGGCGGTCCCTTGGGACAGCCGCCACTGGTGGTGACGGTCACCGGGAACAACGGCGAGCCGGCCAACCCCGACATGGTCAGGCTGCGCAGGGAGCTGGCGGCCTATCTGCTGGCCCAGGGCGCCGACCCGGCGCGCCATGAGCGGCACCCCATGGGGGCGAGCACCATCATTCGCGCCTCGGTATTCAATCACCTGGAGATCCTCAAGCTGTGCGCGGCGCACATGAGTCCCCAGGCCCTGGCCGATGCACTCAACGAATATCCGGCGGTGAATGGTCTCACCGCCCTGCACGACTCGGTGCTGCGCACCACCATGGCCGGGCCCGATCGCGTCGAAGGTTACCTGGAGCAGACGCGCTGGGAGGTGGCGAGCGGGGCGCGCAGCGACATAGAGGATTTTGCCGGACGGACCCAGCGCAATCTGGCGGAGCAAGCCACGGACCCCGGCCTGCGCCAGCGCCTGCTGGAGATACTTGACCACCCCCAGGCTGTCTAGCCGGGATCTTTATACACGCTGAAGGAGACAGACATGAACGCCAATGGACAACGCTCCCCCAATCGCCTCAAGCGCGACCTCGCCGCCGGCAAGGTCTGTCTTGGCGCCACGCTCACCCTGGGCAGCCCGGTGATTGCCGAACTGTATTCCCGTATCGGTTTCGATTGGCTGTGGCTCGAGACCGAACACACGGCCACCAGTCTGGAAAGTGTATTGAGCATGCTGCAGGCGACCAACGGCGCCGACGTCAGCACCGTGGTGCGCGTGCCGTGGAACGACAAGACCATGATCAAGCGGGTGCTCGATACCGGACCGGACGGCATCCTGATCCCGCTGGTCAACAGCCCCGAGGAGGCCGAGCAGGCGGTGCGTGCCATGAAGTATCCGCCGCTGGGCGAACGCGGCGCGGGCCTCTCCCGTGCCCAGTGCTACGGCCTGCAGATGGGCGAGTACATGCAGAGCGCCAACGACGAGGTGATGACCATCCTGATGATCGAGCACATCGATGCGGTGCGGAACATCGATGAAATCCTGGCGGTGCCGGGCATCGACTCCATCATGGTCGGCGCCCTGGACCTCTCCGGCAGCATGGGGATGCTGGGCCAGACCGACCATCCCGACGTGGAGGGCGCCATCCAGACGGTGCTGGCGGCGAGCAAGCGGGCCAAGATGCCGTGCGGCATCGTTGCCGGCAGCCCGGAGCAGGCCAACCGCCGCATCAAGGAAGGTTTCACCAACATCATCCTGGGGCTGGACGTGCTCTATCTGCTGGGTGCTGCGAAGACGGCGCTGTCGCAGGTGGAGCGCGCGTCCCGTTAGGAGGGCCTATGGGCACGCTACCCTTGGCGGGAAAGAAGATCGCCGTGCTGGTGGAATCGGATTTCTATGAGAACGAGATCTTCTATTATCAACACCGCTTTCCGGAGGAGGGCATGGAGCTGCATTTCCTCACCCGCCTGTGGGGGCAGCCAGCACTCCAGTTCCAGGGGCACGAGTATCGGGCGCCCCTGCGGGTGGAGCGCAGTTTCGAGGCGATGAGCGACGAGGAGTTGCGCAGTTACAGTGCGGTTATCGTGCCCTCCGGCATGGTCGCCGACCGCCTGCGTTACACCGATGACGTGCAGCGCGTGCCTCCTGCCACAGACTTCCTGGCGCGGGCCTTCGCCGAGCCGGCCATCGTGAAGGGCATCATCTGTCACGGGCTGTGGCTCGCAGCCCCCCGCCCGGAGATGGTCAGGGGCAGGCGCCTCACCTGCCACAACAATCTGATCGGTGATGCCCGCGCCTATGGCGCGGTCTACCAGGACGAGGATGTCTTCGTGGACGGCGATCTGATCAGCGCACGCACCGGCGGTCACTGCCATCTCCTGGCCCGGGCCATCATCGAGCAATTGCGCGGAGCGGACTAGTTCCTGCAGAACGGAACAGGCCGAAAAAAGCTTGGTGCGGTCGCCCTGCGCCCGGCCTGCGGGGGCGTGCCGTGCCACGCAGACCCCAGGGCCGTGACCGCGCTATTTGCAATTGTGATGGGGGCGCATTTTTGGCACACTGTGGTCCGTTTGTGACGCCGGGGTCGAGAGTTCCGTTCTCCTCCTTCCACCAGGTCCTTTCCCTTTCCCCAACGGGCGTTGCCGTTTTCCCCAGCCCCGGTAGCTCAGCTGGATAGAGCAGTCCCCTCCTAAGGGACAGGTCGTACGTTCAAATCGTATCCGGGGCGCCAAACAGCCGGCGTTATTTTCCCCGGCGCTATTGCGTCGAATTTTTGACGCACCCCTCGCTTCCCCTTGGTTTTTCACCGCCCAGGCGGCACGCCGGATCGGCAATTTATTGCCGCCTGTCCTCGCCAGCGTCACTTATAAATCAGTAATTCTTTTAAATTCATATAGTTAAATAAATGGCACGGATGTTGCTCTGGAAGGGCAGGAATGGATTTGCGGAGGTATGTCCCATGCCAGCCAACATCGACAACTTTTTAGGTGTTCACGAAGCCGCCCTGCGCCTGCGTTCGGCGCGGTCGGAGGTGATCGCCTCCAATCTGGCCAATGCCGATACGCCCCACTATCAGGCGCGCGACATCGACTTCAAGTCGGTGCTGAGCGAATACCAGGGTACGGCGGGTGGAGCTGCCCTGCAGACCACCCATGATCGTCACCTGAGCGCCGGCGGCGGCATCGCCCAGCCCGAGCAGATGTATCGCGTGCCCAATCAGCCCGCCGTCGACGGCAATACCGTCGATTCGCAGGTGGAGAAGGCCGCCTTCATGGAAAACGCCCTGCAGTATCAGGCCACGCTGCGCTTCATCGACGGCAGCATCAAGACGCTGCGCACGGCAATCCGAGGAGACTGATCATGTCCATGTTCAAGGTATTCGACATCGCCGGTTCGGCCATGAGTGCGCAGAGCCTGCGCCTGAACGTTACCGCCAGTAACCTGGCCAATGCCAACAGTGTCAGCAGCAGCATCGACCAGACCTACCGTGCGCGCCAGCCGGTATTTGCCGCCATGCTGAATCAGGCGGGGCAGGGGAGCGAGCCGGATGCCGTCGGCGTGCAGGTGCGCGGCATCGTGGAGAGTCAGGCACCGCTGCAGCAGCAGTATCAGCCGGATCACCCCATGGCCGACGAAAACGGCTATGTCTACATGCCCAACGTGAACGTGGTGGAGGAGATGGCCAACATGATCTCGGCCTCGCGTTCGTACCAGACCAACGTCGAAGTGGTCAACACGGCCAAGCAGTTGATGATGCGTACGCTGACCATGGGTCAGTAAGCCTGAGGAAAGGAATATGTCCACCATAGAAAGTAATAGTGCATTGCTCGACAGCCTCGGCCTGTTGCGCCAGGAACAGCGCACCACTGCCAGCAATGAGCTGGGAGCGGACGACTTCATGAAGCTGATGATCGCGCAGATGCAGAACCAGGACCCGATGTCGCCGATGGATAACGGCGACTTCATCGCCCAGCTGGCGCAGTTCAGCGCCAGCTCCGGCATTCAGGACCTGAATACGTCGTTCTCCTCGCTGTCCACCTCCCTGCAGTCCTACCAGGCCCTGCAGGCCTCCGGCCTGGTGGGACGCAGCGTGCTGATTTCTTCCGACAGCGCGGCGCTGAGTGCGGAGAGCAATGTGCAGGGCATGGTCAATCTCGACACCTCGACCCAGCAGCTCACCCTGGGCATCTATGACCAGAACGGCACCCTGGTGCGGCGTGTGCCGATGGGCATGCAGACAGCCGGCACGGTGCCGTTCGAGTGGGACGGCCTGATGGATGACGGCACTGTCGCCCCCGCCGGCGTTTATGACCTGCGCGCCGAGGCACTGGTGAACGGCGAGATGACGGCAATGGAAACACTGGTTTTCAGCGATGTGGAAAGCGTCAGTCTTTCTTCCCGCGGCGGGGTGTTGCTCAACCTGGCCGGGATCGGGACAGCAGATCTTTCCGATGTATATCAGATCAAGTAAGCGGCGACAGGAGAACATATCATGGCATTCCAGACAGCACTGAGTGGTTTGAACGCAGCATCCGGCAACCTGAACGTGACCGGACACAATATCGCCAACGCCAGCACCACCGGCTTCAAGAAGTCGCGTGCCGATTTCGCCGACGTGTATGCGGTGAGCTTCGGCGGCGTGAGCAAGACGGCCACCGGCAGCGGTGTGCGCCTGGCGAGCGTCACCCAGCAGTTCACCCAGGGCAATATCGATTTCACCGACAACAATCTGGACCTGGCCATCAGCGGCGAGGGCTTTTTTGTCCTCAATGACAACGGTACCCAGCTCTATACCCGCGCCGGCAATTTCTCGGTCGACCGCGATGGCTATGTGGTCAATGCCCACGGCCAGCGTGTGCAGCAGTATGCGGTGGACGCCACCACCGGCGTGGTGAGCAACTTCACGCCGACGGACCTGCAGCTCAATCTCGGCGCCAACCCGGCGTCACAGACGACGCGTATCGACATCAACGTGAATCTCGATGCCGGCTCCACGCCGATCGACTCGGTTTCCTATCCCGCGCTGGTGGTGAATCCGCCGGATCCGAACACCTACAACTTCTCCACCACCACCACCATCTATGACTCGCTGGGCGTGACCCATGAGGCGACCCTGTATTTCCGCCGCGACGACACCATGGCGGCCAATGACTGGGAGTCCACGCTGGTGATTACCGATGCGGACGGCACTGTGAATCAGTTCGACACCGAAACGGTGCAATTCAGCACCAACGGCACCCTGCTGACCACCGGTGACGTCGACTTCCTGACCTCCGGTCCCTGGACGCCGTCGACCGGCGCCACGCCGTTCGGCAGCTTCGATATCAACTTCGCTGGCAGCACCCAGTTCGGTGCCAACTCGGCGGTCAATGCCCTGAATCAGGACGGCTTTACCACCGGGCGCCTGAGCGGCATCTCGGTCGACTCCGCCGGCGTGCTGTTTGCGCGTTACACCAACGGCCAGTCGGCCACCGTGGGCGCCATCGCCATGGCGCGGTTCAGCAACCCGAACGGCCTGCAGCAGGTGGGCGATACCAACTGGGCGGCGAGCTTCGAGTCCGGTGATGTGCTGCCGGGGCAGGGGGGCACGGGTACCTTCGGCCAGATCCAGTCCGGCGCGCTGGAGTCTTCCAATGTGGATATCTCCAAGCAGCTGGTGAACATGATCGTGGCGCAGCGTGACTTCCAGGCCAACGCCAAGATGATCACCACCGAGGATCAGATCACCCAGACCATCATCAATATCAGATAAGTGGCAAGTTACAAGTGACAAGTTGCAAGTGTCTTAGTGCTCGCACCTGTCACATGAAATAGAGGTATAGACCATGGACCGTATGCTCTATCTGTCGATGACCGGCGCGAGCCAGATCATGCAGGCGCAGGCGATCACCACCAACAACCTGGCCAACGTCTCGACCACCGGCTTCAAGGCCGATCTGGCGCAGTTTCGCAGCATGCCGGTGTTTGGTGCGGGCATGCCGTCACGGGTCTATGCCATGACCGAACGGCCGGGGACCGACCTGTCTGCCGGGGCGCACAACCATACCGGCCGCGAGCTGGATATGGCGGTGCGCGGCGAGGGCTGGATTGCGGTGCAGGCACCGGACGGCAGCGAGGCCTATACCCGGGCCGGTGACCTGCACATCTCCAGCGCCGGTCTGCTGGTGAATGGCGCCGGCCATCCGGTGATTGGCGATGGCGGTGGTCCCATTGCCATTCCGCCTTACGAGAAGATCGATATCGGCACCGACGGCACCATCACCATCCGCCCGCTGGGCCAGCAGGCCAACGTGCTGGCGCAGGTGGAGCGGATCAAGCTGGTCCTGCCCGAGCCCGGTCAGCTGACCAAGGGCGAGGATGGCCTGTTGCGGCCGAAGGAGGGCGGCGTGCTGCCGCCCGATGCGTCGGTGCAGCTGGTCTCCGGTGCACTGGAAACCAGCAATGTCAGCGTGGTGGATTCCATGGTGCGCATCATCGAACTGTCCCGGCAGTACGAAACGCAGGTCAAGATGATGAATACGGCCAAGGATAACGACGCCAGTTCCGACCGTCTGATGCAACTGGCATAGGTCTTGCTGTACGTAGGGTAAGCGTCAAAGTTCGGACGCGCATTGAATCGAGAGGTAACACATCATGAACCCGGCACTGTGGATCGCAAAAACCGGCCTGGAGGCACAACAGACCCGTATGGGGGTGGTGTCCAACAATCTGGCCAATGTCAGCACCACGGGTTTCAAACGCGACCGTGCCGTGTTCGAAGACCTGCTCTACCAGACCGTGCGCCAGCCCGGCGCGCAGTCCAGCCAGGACACCACCTTGCCCTCCGGCCTGATGCGCGGCACCGGCGTGCGTACCGTCGCCACGGAGAAGCTGCACACCCAGGGCAATATCGTGCAGACCAACAACTCTCTGGACGTGGCGGTGCAGGGGCGCGGCATGTTCCAGATCCTGCGGCCGGACGGCACTCAGGCCTATACCCGTGACGGCACCTTCCAGATGGATGCCCAAGGGCAGCTGGTGACCTCCGGCGGTTATCTGGTACAGCCGGCAATCACCATTCCCAACAATGCCCAGTCCATCACCGTCGGCAGCGACGGCGTGGTGACGGTGCAGATCGCCGGCCAGGCCGCGCCGACCCAGGTGGGCAATATTCAGCTCGCCGACTTCATCAACCCGTCAGGCCTGCAGCCCATCGGCGAGAACATGTTCGTGGAGACCGCCTCCAGCGGTGCGCCGCAGCTGGGTACGCCGGGACTGAACGGCCTCGGCACCGTGATCCAGGGCTCGCTGGAAAGCTCCAACGTCAATGTGGTGGAGGAGATGGTGAACATGATCGAGACCCAGCGTGCCTACGAGATCAATTCCAAGGCCATCTCCTCGGCCGATCAGATGTTGCAGTACCTGAACAACAACGTGTAGTCGGTGTGAACACGTGGAGCGCATCATGAACCGTCTGACTGTCATCCTCATCGCTGCCGCCGTCGCCGTCCTGCAGGGCTGCGCCACCGTGGAGCCAGCGGCACGCCATCCGGCCTATGCGCCCACCATGCCGCCGGCGCCGGTATCGCCGCAGGAGAATAACGGCTCCATTTTCCAGCCGGTCAGTGGCATGGCCCTGTTCGAGGACAACCGGGCACACCGTGTCGGTGACATCCTCACCGTGCAACTGGTGGAGCGGACCAATGCCAGCAAGCAGGCGGCGACCAATACCTCGAAGGAGCAGGACATCAGCCTCGGGGTGACCGATATCCTGGGTGGCCCGGTGACCATGAACGGTCGCAATCCGCTGAGCGCCTCCATCAATGGCAGCCGTGAATTCACCGGCGACGGCGCCAGCAGCCAGAGCAATACCCTGACCGGCAACATCACCGTGACCATCGCCCAGGTGCTGCCCAACGGCAACATGATCGTGCGCGGCGAGAAGATCCTTACCATCAATCAGGGCGATGAATTCATCCGCGTCTCGGGCATCGTGCGGCCGCTGGACGTGAGCCCGGACAACACGGTGCTGTCCACCAAGATCGCCGATGCCGAGATCACCTATGGCGGCCGCGGCACGCTGGCGGATTCGAACACCAAGGGCTGGCTGGCCCGCTTCTTTGACAGCCCGCTGTGGCCGTTCTGAGGTAGAGATCATGAAACTTCATCGTATGCTCGTTCTCGCCCTGAGCCTGCTGCTGCCGCTGGCAGCGCAGGCTGAGCGCATCAAGGATCTCGCCTCCGTGGCCGGTGTGCGCAGCAATCAGCTGGTCGGTTACGGCCTGGTGGTGGGCCTCGACGGCACCGGCGATCAGACCAGCCAGACGCCATTTACCGTGCAGAGCCTGAAGAGCATGCTGGCGCAGTTGGGCATCACGGTGCCGGCCAATGTCAACCCGCAGCTGAAGAATGTGGCCGCGGCGATGATCAGTGCTGAGCTGCCGCCGTTCGCCAAGCCGGGCCAGACCATCGATATCACCGTATCGTCCATCGGCAATGCCAAGAGCCTGCGCGGCGGCACGCTGCTGATGACGCCGCTCAAGGGCGCCGACGGGCAGGTCTATGCGCTGGCCCAGGGCAACCTGATCGTGGGCGGCTTCGGCGCATCGGCGCGCGACGGTTCCAAGATTACCGTCAATGTTCCCAGTGTCGGCCGCATCCCCAATGGCGCCTCGGTGGAGCGGGCGGTGAACAACCCGTTTGCGACGGGCGACAGCCTGTATCTCAATCTGCACAGCGCGGATTTCACTACGGCGACCCGGTTGGCCCAGGCCATCAATGATGTCATCGGCCCCGGCACCGCAGCGCCGGCTGACGCTACGTCGGTGCGCGTCAATTCGCCGCGCGATCCGGCCCAGCGCGTGTCCTTTGTGTCCTTGCTGGAAAACATCGAACTGCAACCCGGCGAGGCGGCGGCCAAGGTGGTGGTCAACTCGCGTACCGGCACGGTGGTCATCGGCCAGAACGTGCGCGTCAGTGCCGCCGCCGTGGCCCACGGCAGCCTGACGGTGACCATTACCGAGCGGCCCACCATCAGCCAGCCGGCCCCGTTTGCCGGCGGCGAAACCGCGGTGGTGCCGACCTCGGATATCAAGATCGAAGAGGATTCCGATCGGATGTTTCTGTTCAATCCCGGCGTGACCCTGGATGAGATCGTGCGTGCCGTGAATCAGGTGGGCGCGGCGCCGGGCGATCTGGTTGCCATCCTCGAGGCCCTCAAGCAGGCCGGTGCGCTACGCGCCGAACTCCTGGTGATTTAGGGGCTAGGGGCTAGGGAAGGAGGGCGCCATGGATGTGGTGCGGAGTTATCGGGATTTGAGGGCGTGGCAATTGGGAATGGATGTTGTGCGACATGTATATAGGAGCACAGCCCTATTTCCTGAAGTTGAGAAGTTTGGCTTGGTGAGCCAAATGCGTCGTGCCGCAGTATCTGTTCCATCGAATATCGCGGAAGGCCATGCGCGACGTAGCACACGCGAGTACTGCCGGTTTTTAGAGGTCGCTCTCGGGTCGTTGGCAGAACTAGAAACGCAGATATTGATTGCTCACGAACTAGGTTATCTAAAGGAGGACGCGGGTGTAGACATTGGGGTGCTAAGTAATGAAACCGGCAAGGTTATTAGGGGGCTGTACACCTCTTTACGCCACCGTGCTTCTACTAGCCCCTAGTTCCTAGCCCCTAGCCCCTATGAACGCAACATCCGCTGCCGTCTATACCGACTTTCAGGGCCTCACCGCCCTGAAGGCGGAGGCGCGTGAGCAGTCGCCGGAGGCGCTCCAGGCCGTCGCCAAGCAGTTCGAGGCGCTGTTTCTGCAGATGATGCTGAAGAGCATGCGTGAGGCCGGGGCGGGCGACCCGCTGTTTGATGGCGAGCAGACCGAACTCTATCGCGACATGTACGACAAGCAGCTGTCGCTGGACATGGCGGATAAAGGCATCGGCCTGGCCGATGTGCTGGTGCGTCAGTTGCAGATGAAGGCCGGTGCGGACGCACCGGGCGAGCTGGTCATGCCGCAGCGGCTGGCCAGCAGTTTCGCGCGTGTCGAGGCACAGATAAAGAATGTCGCGCCGGTGGCGGATGGGAGCGGGAATGTTGTGCCGTTGGCGGAGGCGAGCGGGGCGGCAAGCGCCGAGGCGGTGACCGCATCGCCGCAGGCGTTCATCCGTCAGCTCTGGCCGTTGGCAGAAAAGGCGGCGGCAAGGATAGGCGCCTCGCCCGAGGCCCTGCTGGCCCAGGCGGCGCTGGAAACCGGTTGGGGCAAGGCCGTGATCCGCCATCCGGATGGCGGCAGCAGCCACAACCTGTTCAACATCAAGGCCGATCGGCGCTGGGACGGGGAGAGCGTGGCGAAGCAGACGCTGGAGTATCGCGACGGCGTCGCGGCGAAGGAGGTGGCCCGCTTCCGCAGCTACGACTCCTTTGCCGACAGTTTCGAGGACTACGTGAACTTTCTGCAATCCAACCCGCGCTACGCCGAGGCGCTGCGCCAGGCCGATGACCCGAAAAAGTTTGTGCGCTCGCTGCAGGACGCCGGCTACGCCACGGACCCGGCCTATGCCCGCAAGATTGGCCACATCCTGGATCGCGGCGTGGTCGCCGATGCGGCGGCTGCCCTAAAGAGTCCCGCCCAGGGGACGCTATCATGACCGGAGCAAGGACCATGGCACACGACGCGAACCTACATAACCCTCTGATCCCGAACCGGGAGGTGTGCCATGCCTGATATCCTCAGTACCGGCGTATCCGGCCTGCTCGCCTTCCAGCGCTCGCTCGCCACGACCAGCCACAATATTTCCAACGTGAATACCGAGGGTTACAGCCGGCAGCGCACCAATCTGTCGACGCGGATCCCGGAGCCGACCGGTGCGGGCTTCATTGGCACCGGTGTCAAGGTATCCAGCGTGGAGCGCATGTACGACCAGTTCCTGTCGGATCAGCTCCGTACCTATACCTCCAGCCTGACCAAGCTGGACGCCTTTCACGGCCTGTCATCCCAGGTGGACAACCTGCTGGCCGACGCCAACGCCGGCCTGGCGCCGTCGTTGCAGCAGTTTTTCAATGCCCTGCAGGGCGTGGCGGACAATCCCTCGTCCATTCCGGCGCGCGAGGTATTGCTGAGCCAGGCCGAGTCCCTGACCCATCGTTTTCAGGCCATCGACCAGCGCCTGGCCGCCCTGCGTGACGTGGTGAATACCTCGGTGACGAATACCGTCAACGATATCAATACACTCAGCCAGTCCATCGCCAACATCAACCAGAGTATCGTCCTGGCCCAGGCCCAGGCCGGTGGCCAGCAGCCCAACGACCTGCTGGATCAGCGCGACCTGCTGGTGCGTCAGCTGGCCGAGCGCGTGCCCGTGACCACGGTGATGCAGGACAACGGCGCGCTCAACGTATTCATCGGCAACGGCCAGGTGATGGTGCTGGGCATGGATTACAACCAGCTGGATGTGGTGCCCAGCGATTACGACTCCTTCACCCTGCAGGTGGCGTTGCGCACCAGCGCCGGTCCGGGGCCTGACGTGACGAATTTCCTTAACGGCGGCACCATCGGCGGCCTGCTGGCCTTCCGCAAGGAGATGCTGGAACCGGCCCAGAATGCGCTGGGCCGCATCGCCATCGGCATCGCCGAGACCCTCAACGACCAGCACCGCCAGGGCCTCGACCTGAACAACCAACTGGGCCTGGATTTCTTCGGCTTCAGCGGCGTCACCGCGCTGGCCACGGCGGCCGCCAGCAGCCGCAACACCGGGGCTGCAACGGTGACCTACGACATCACCGATGTAAGTGCCCTGACGGCCAGCGACTACCGCATCAGCACCTCCGATGGCACCAATTACACCTTGACCCGGCTGAGCGACAACACCGTCGTCGGCACCTACGCCCCTGGCGCCTATCCGGCCACCATCGACGTGCCCAGCGAGGGATTTTCCTTCTCGCTGGATGTCGCCGCCGCGGCCGGTGACAGCTTTGAGTTGCGGCCGACCCGCTCGGCGGCGCGCGACATCAATCTGCTGATCAGCGATACCAAGGCCATCGCGGCTGCCGCACCGCTGCGGGCCACCGAGTCCATTGCCAATCTGGGCAGTGCGCAGATCAGCGCGCTGGACACCACGGCCGGGGCCACCACCGACCTGGCCACGGTGCTGGCCGGCGGGGCCGTGACCATGACCTACGACAGCACCGTTCCCGGCTATGTCCTGGGCGGCGCGCTGGCCGGCAATCTGGCCTACAACCCGGCCACCGACAGCGCAGGCAAGTCCTTCGACCTCGGTGCCATCGACCCCGACTATGCCGGCATCACCTTCCGCCTCTCCGGTGTGCCGCTGGACGGCGACAGCTTCACCATCAGCGCCAATTACGATGGTGTGGGTGACAATGGCAACGCCCTCAAACTGGCGGCTATCGACGGTACGCCCATCCTCGCCGGCGGCACCTCCACCTTTCAGACCGCCTATGGCCAGATGGTCTCCAACGTGGGCGCGCGCACCCATCAGGCCAGCATCGACCTTGGGGCGCAGCAGACCATGGTGACCCAGGCCCAGCAGGCGCTGGAGTCGGTCTCCGGTGTGAACCTGGACGAGGAGGCCGCCAACATGCTGCGTTTCCAGCAGGCCTATCAGGCCAACGCCCAGGTCATCAACATCGCCCAGTCGCTGTTCGATACCCTGCTCAATGCGGTAAGGAGATAGTCATGCGCATTTCCAGCCGTTTTTTCCAGACCATGGGGGTCAATTCGATCCTTGAACAGCAGGTCAAGCTGAGCAAGACCCAGAACCAGCTTGCCAGCGGCAAGCGCATCCTGACGCCGTCGGATGACCCGGTAGCCACCAGCCAGTTGATGCAGCTGCGGCAGACGGAAAACACCGTCGGCCAGTTTCAGGCCAACGCCGATGCGGCGGTGAACCGCCTGTCGACGGAGGAGGGGGTGCTGAGCAGTGTGACCAACCTGCTGCAGCGTGTGCGCGAACTGGCGATCCAGGCGGCCAATGCCACCCAGACCAACGATACCCGCGGCTTCATCGCCTCCGAGATACGCCAAAGGCTGGAAGAACTGGTCGGCCTGGCCAATACCCGTGACGGCAATGGCGAATATCTCTTTTCCGGCAGCAAGGGGTTCACCGAACCCTTCGTGCCCAATGCCGCCGGCGGTTACGACTACAACGGTGATGACAGCCAGCGCTTCCTGCAGATCGGCGCCGGGCGCCAGGTGGCCGACGGCAACCCCGGCTCGGAGGTGTTCCAGCGGGTACGCAACGGCAATGGCAGCTTCGTGACCGAGGTGAGTACCGCGAACACCGGCACGGGCGTCATTGACGGCGGCAGCGTGCAAGGCAACTTCATTCCGACACTCACCGGTGGCGTCAACGGCTACACCCTGCGTTTTATCCAGGCAGCCCCCACGGACCCCATCACCTACGAGGTGTTCGAGTCCGGCGACCCGCAACCCGCGCCCCATCCGACCCCGGTGGCCACGGGCACCTATGTCGATGGCGAACCAATCACCTTCCAGGGTGCCCTGGTGCGAGTGACCGGTACCCCCGCAGACGGCGACACATTTTCCGTTCGTTCCAGCGAATATCAGGATATCTTCCAGACCCTGAGTGACTTCGTCGATACCCTGGAGACCGATGTCACCTCGGCCGCCGAGCAGGCCCAGCTCAACAACAACATCAACAGCTTTCTCGCCGATGTCGATCAGGGCATGAACAGCATACTTACCGTGCGCGCCAGCGTCGG
>JANJXC010000099.1 GCA_024709225.1 Gammaproteobacteria bacterium
GCAGGACGATGACGGCACCGGTCAGGCCGGCCAGGAGGTCGGCGCGGGCGCTGTCACGGTTGACGCGTGGCCACCAGCGCAGAAAGGGAAACAGCTTGACCCAGAACAGATTGCATTGCGCGAGGGCATTCATGTGCGGAGAGCCTTCAGCATGGGGCACCGCCATGTTGCGGCGGCAGTAATAGTCGAGTGCGGCGATTATATAATGAAACTCTGATGCTTTGTTGGCCAAAATTGATCCTGCGCAAGGAACTGCCTGGGCCGGGATGGGTCTATCATCCGGCACCGGACGGCTCTTGAAGCGGCAGGAACATGCCCTCATCTTCCATCCGGTAATATCCCCTATCCGTTGACAGCCCTTTTAAGGAGTGAACAAGCTGCCATGAAGCGCATTTTTCTGTTCCTGGTCACCAACCTGGCCATCATCGTGGTACTCAGTATCACCCTGCGCCTGCTCGGTGTGGAACGCATCCTCGATGCCGAAGGGGTGGATCTCAACCTCAATGCCCTGCTGGTGTTCGCCGCAGTATTCGGCTTCGGCGGCTCGCTCATCTCCCTGATGATCTCCAAGTGGACAGCGAAGCACATGACCGGTGCCCAGGTCATCGAACAGCCGCGCACCGCCACCGAGCAGTGGTTGGTGGCGACGGTACGGCGTCAGGCCCAGCTGGCCGGTATCGCCATGCCCGAGGTGGCCATCTACGAGGCGCCGGAGATCAATGCCTTTGCCACCGGTCCGAGCCGCAACAATTCGCTGGTGGCGGTGAGCAGCGGCCTGCTGCAGAAGATGAACCAGGACGAGGCGGAGGCAGTGCTGGCCCACGAGGTGAGTCACGTGGCCAATGGCGACATGGTGACCCTGGCCCTGATCCAGGGTGTGGTCAACACCTTCGTCATCTTCCTGTCGCGTGTCATCGGTCATCTGGTCGACCGCGTGGTGTTCAAGACCGAGCGCGGCCACGGCCCGGCGTTTTGGATTACCGCCATCATCGCCGAACTGGTACTGGGCATCCTGGCCAGCATCATCGTCATGTGGTTCTCGCGCCAGCGCGAGTACCGTGCCGACGCCGGCGGCGCCAGCCT
Organism: Gammaproteobacteria bacterium; assembly: GCA_024709225.1. Lineage (GTDB taxonomy): Bacteria > Pseudomonadota > Gammaproteobacteria > Thiohalomonadales > Thiohalomonadaceae > Sulfurivermis. The sequence goes on from JANJXC010000099.1 coordinate 1,084, forward strand.
GGCCGGTTCACGCAAGATGATCGCCGCGCTGGAGCGCCTGCAGATGAATCACGGTGCCGGTCAGTTGCCGGACCAGATGGCCGCCTTCGGCATTGCCGGTGGACTGGGTAGCGGTCTCAAGCGCCTGTTTATGTCGCATCCACCGCTGGAGGAGCGTATCGCCGCACTGAAGAGCCGGACGGTGGCGTAGTTCTCCTCGCACCGCCGACAAAAAGGCCCTGGCAGTTGCAACTGCCAGGGCCTTTTGTTTCGCGTGAAGGGGGGCGCTGAAAATGAAAAGGCCGCTCATCGCGTGATGAGCGGCCTTTGCGTGTGGTACTCCCAAGGGGAATCGAACCCCTGTTTTCGCCGTGAGAGGGCGACGTCCTAGACCGCTAGACGATGGGAGCGTAATGATTGCTCGACGTTTTCCGCTGCCGAGCCCCTGCGGGGCGTCACCACAATTCGCTGCGGGCGAATTGTGGCTGTCAGGCAGTGAAAAGCGCGTGGTATTATACCCAGATGCTCTCACGGCTCAAGCAATCTTTAGCGAAAAAATTGGGACTGGGTAACCGCAAGGAAACTCCCCCCGCCGCCCGTCCCGCCCCCCGCATCATCCCGCGCGGCGAACACGGCCTGTCCCGCTCCAACATCAGCGAAAGCGCCCTCAAGGTGCTGTACCGCCTGCACAAGGCCGGCTACGAGGCCTACCTGGTGGGCGGCGGCGTGCGCGACATGCTGCTGGGGCGCGAACCCAAGGATTTCGACATCAGCACCAATGCCACCCCCGAAGAGGTGAAGCAGTTGTTTCGCAACTGCATCCTCATCGGCCGCCGCTTCCGTCTGGCCCACGTGCGCTATGGCCAGGAGGTGATCGAAGTCGCCACCTTCCGCGCCCATCATGAGGCGGGCGAGGAAGGTGAGGGGGTGATGGAAAACGGCCGCATCCTGCGCGACAACGTCTACGGTACCCTGGAAGACGATGCCTGGCGCCGCGACTTTACCGTCAATGCCCTCTATTACAACATCGCCGACTTCTCGGTGGTCGATCACACCGGCGGCATGGAGGATATCAAGTCCGGCCGCCTGCGCATGATCGGCGACCCGCTGGCACGCTACCGCGAGGACCCGGTACGCATGCTGCGCGCAGTGCGTTTTGCCGGCAAACTGGGTTTCCGTATCGACGAGCCGAGCGAGCGGGCCATTCAGGAACTGGGCGGGCTGCTGGAGGAGGTGCCGGCGGCGCGTCTGTTCGACGAGGCGCTGAAGATGTTCATGAGCGGCTATGCGGTGGAAACCTACGAGCTGCTGCGCCACTACCGCCTGTTCGGCCACCTGTTCCCGGACACCGAGAAGTGGCTGCGCTATGAGGACCACCACTATCCGCGCACCTTTGTCGCACGGGCGCTGGAAAATACCGACCAGCGTCTGCAGGACGGCAAAGCCGTGACCCCCGCCTTCCTGTTCGCCGCCCTGCTGTGGGAGCCGGCGCGCAAGGAGGCCGCGCGCCTGGCCGGGAAGGGCGAGGGCGGACTGCAGGCCATGCAGCAGGCGGGCGACATCGTCGTCGCGCGCCAGGTGCAGCGTGTGGCCTTTCCCAAACGCTTCACCCTGCAATCACGTGAGATCTGGGAGATGCAGGAGCGCCTCACCGCCACCGGCGGGCGGCGGCCGTTCCGCCTGCTGGAACATCCGCGCTTCCGCGCCGCCTACGACTTCCTGTTGCTGCGCGCCGAAAGCGGCGAGGATATCGGCGAGCTGGCCGCGTGGTGGACGCAGTTCATCGCCGCCGACGAGGCCGGGCGGCTGGAGCTTTCCTCCGGCCAGCGCAGCAGCGGTAGCGGCGGCGGCAGCGGGAAGAAGCGCCGCTCCCGCGGCGGCCGCCGCCGCAAGCCGGGCCAGCCCGCCCCCACCGAAGGCTGACCTTGACCGTAGTACGCGCTTACATCGGGCTGGGCAGCAACCTGGACGACCCGGTGCGGCAGCTGCAGCGGGCGTGGGCGGCACTGGCGCACGTGCCGCAGACCCAACGGGTCGCCTGTTCCCGCTTTTACCGCAGCGCGCCGCTCGGCCCGCAGGATCAGCCCGATTACGTCAATGCCGTGGCGGCACTCGATACCACCCTGGCCCCTGCGGCGCTGCTCGATGCCCTGCAGGCCATCGAGACCGCCCAGGGCCGTGTGCGCCTGCGCCGCTGGGGGCCGCGTACCCTGGACCTGGACCTGCTGCTCTACGGCCATGAGGTGCTGTCCACGCCGCGCCTCACCTTGCCCCATCCGGGTCTTGGTGTGCGCAATTTCGTGCTCTATCCCCTGGCCGAGCTGGACCCGGACCTGGTGCTGCCCGACGGCCGTACGCTGGCGGAGTTGCTTGAGCAATGTGACTCTGCCGGCCTGGAGCCGTTCGACCCGTAGGAGCGAATCGTATTCGCGACCAGCCGCTGCCTCCGTACAAATAGCGAATACGATTCGCACCTACGGGGGATGTGTCCTCTTGGCGCAACACGACGACCCGAAAGGCGTGATATACTGAAACCATGAATAGTCCCCAGCGCCTGG
>JANJXC010000063.1 GCA_024709225.1 Gammaproteobacteria bacterium
AACCCCGAAATGTAGGTTGGGCTGAGGTACGAAGCCCAACAAAACAGCCGCCGTGCCCACACTGTTGGGCTTCCTGTGTCAGCCCAACCTACCAAACCTCGCAGGGTGCGCGCCGCGCACCATCCCCCCGCGCGATGCCACAGGCAGCAAACACACGTTTCAGCCGTGTTGAACAACGATTTGCCAGACATTGGTGTTATACGGCAAAGTTGCCGTATATTTCCCCATGGGATCTCCCAGCGCAGGAAGCATCGAACCGTGAAAACAACAAGTCTCCTGAAGTGGATAACTTTTCGGCCCGCCATATCTGGCAATGGGCCGTTTATTTATCGTTGAGCTGATAAGAAAGTGAGGGGTGAAAGTGGGCACGCTGAGCAGCTTTGACGCTCATCTAGCCGAGCGACAGTTTGAGCAGAGAATCCGAAGTCTGGAGGAGGACACGAGCCGTTGTTTCTGCAGATTGCCCGGAGGTCCTGGGGAAGCTTATTTTCCTGCAGTTCTGTATGCACTTGCTACCATCGACTACTTTTCAAGCTATTGGGCAGGTTGGAACGATTCAGGCGGTGACAAAAACAAGAAACAAACACTACGGTTGGTTGAGTTCATTAAGAAGTATCTTAGATACGAAGAGAAAGAATCAAAGATTGCTGTCAATATTCTGCGTCACAAGCTGATGCATACCGGTGAGCCAAGAGCTCTTCGTGCCAAGAACTCAATGGAGCGATACCACTGGAGAATTGGAGTGGGCCTCCCTGGCCACATGGAGCTTACTCTGGTAACGGCGCCGCATGAATACGAACTTCAGTTCGACTGTTACGCAATTTGTCATGACCTTCGCACTGGAGTCCTCGGCGCCTCAGGTTATCTTGCGGATTTGCGTAATAGCACGGACCTTCAGACCAAATTTGTTGCGTGTTTTAATGAAATGGAAGCCTACACCATCAGTCTATAATTTTTACCAGTAGTCTAAAGGGGGCTGTATCCTTAAATCCAATCCAAACGGATACCGTGTGCGCTTGCGCACACCTCCCGCGCGATGCCGCAGGCGAGCCGGGTTGAAACCCCGTCTGCCGCGCCGAGCATCGCAGCCCGAATCGGGACAAGCCCGCAGGGGACCCGCCAGGGATGGCGGGTCCTCGCCTTCGCGTCAGGAAGACGCGTAGGCGAGCGCCGATTCGGGCGAGAAGCGCAGGGGACCCGCAGGGCGCGGGAGTCGGGCGGCCTTTTCTTTGGTTACTTTCTTTTTGGCCGAGCAAAAGAAAGTAACACGGCGCAGGGGGACGGAACCCCCGTTAAAACCAGCGCGCGACAGCGCACCACCCCGCCGGTGTTACCTATGTCCCTGGACTAAATGGCTGGTGCATGCGCTGCGCTTATGTCCATGGAACGACGGTATTTGGCGGGAGGCAGGATGCTGGTGTCATATCCACCCTGCATTCCTGTAGGAGCGCCTCCGGCGCGATTCAGCGCACGGGCAGGCTACGCGTCTCATCGCGGCATAGCCGCTCCTACGCAGGCCTATACCCCCAACATCTCCAACGCCTCCCCTGCAATCTCCCTCACCTCCCCACTCTCATCCTCCAACCGCGCCCGCAAGAACGCCACCGCCTCCGCACTGCCGCTGAGCCCGAGGTAATGACAGGCATCGGCACGCACGCTGTGATCGGCAGCGCGGCTGAGTTCACCCAGCGCCGGCACCAGCGCCTGCAACTGCGCGCTGCCGGCCTGCCCTTCGATCAATGCGCCGACACCGACGCGCACCTGCATCGGCGTGTCGGCCTGGGTGAGCAGGGGCAGCAGCTGTGCCAGCCAGTCGGGGTGGCGGGCGAGTTGCTGTTCCGCGCGGGCGAGCTGGCCGTCGCGCAGGAGTTGTTCCAGGTAGCGGGTGATGCCGTCGGGCTTGCCGGCGAGTTCCAGCCAGCGGCGCAATTCCTGCGGCGTTTGTGCGCCTTCCAGTACGAAGGGGCCGAGGCGGGTCCAGGGGGCGGCGCGCACGCCGTGTTCTGCCGCGGCCTCGGGGTGGGCGGCGACGTTGATGACCTCGAGGCGGCCGATGGCGCCCTGTTTCACCATTTCGCTCAGGGCCTGCAGCACGACCGGGCAGTGCGGGCAGCCGGGGGCGATGAACAGCAGGGCGTCGGGGGGCGTGGCGGGCATGGTGCGGTTCCGGGTCGAGTGAATAGACGCAAAATCATTGCGGGTTAGCGGTGTTGATTCCCGAGTATAAGGCTTTGGGACGGCGGCCGCTTGTGGGGTACACTGCGGGACATTGACGCGGGACGTCTCCCGCCGGAGAACATGATGAGCAACGAAGTCCGCAGCAAAGAAGAACAGATCCTGCGCGCCGTGAAGATGACGCTGACCGGCGTGATCAAGGACACCGCCACCCAGCCGGGCATGAAGCATCCGCTGTCCGACCGCACCATCGAAGACCTGCGCCAGTGCCTGTCGCTGATCAGCGCGCGCGAGCAGGAGCTGGCCACCGAGTCCGGCCGCGCCATGGACATGCGCCCGCAGATGCCGGGCGATGTGAAGCCCAAGGCCGAGGTGGTGGTGCCGCTGCACCAGATCGGGCGCGGCAAGAAGGAATAGCCGGACTACAGTTCGTCCGCGGCCTGCTGCCGCGCGTTGCCCTGATCACGCAGTTTGCGTGCATCGTCGAACAGTTGTTTGACGGCATCGAGCGAGTAGGGCGAGGGTGCGGCGGACGGGGCGGGCGCCGGCGCTGCCGCTTCGGTCTTGCCCGCGGTGCGCGGCGCGACCGGGGGAAACAGCGCGGCGTTGGCCGTGGTCTCGACGGTGCGCGACTCGTAGGCGCTGCCGTCCGTCGGCGGGGTCGAGCCGTATTGCCAGACACCGTGCGCGTCGCGCCAGCGATAGACGGTTACTGGCGCGGTGGGTTCTGCCTGGATGGGGGCGGCCGGCAGCGCTGGTGTGGGCAGGGTAGGCCAGGCGACCTGGCTCCAGTTCAGCAAGGGCTTGCCCTCATGCAGCGGCGTGATGAAGAGCAGGCTGGCGAGCACCAGCAGCAACAGCAAGAGCTTGAACAGTGTGCGTGAAACTCGTCCCATGATGATCCCCGGAGACCGCCCGGCGCCCGAGCGCTGTATGCCTGTGTAGTCGCAGGAGCTTAACATGCCGTCGATCCGCTTTCGCCTCGATATCTCCCCCGAACTCTATCTGGCCCATTATCAGGGTATGGCGCGCAGCGTCATTGCCACCGGCCTGGATGGGCGCCGGGTGCAGTTTCCCGCCGAGCGCCTGCGTCCCTTCGTCAGCCATGACGGCGTGCGCGGCGAGTTCGAGCTGGAGTTCGACGCCAACCACAAGTTCGTCGCCCTGCGCCGCGTGTGATCCCCGACGGGGTGTTCCGCATTCACGCATGGCGCGGCGCCCGAGGGGCACCCTGTCTCTTCGAACAGCCATTCAGCGGTGCAGGCGCTCCAGCGCCTGTTGCAGCTGCGGCAACTGGCGCTTGACGCAGGCCGCGCCTTCGTCGATGGCCTCGGCGCCGCGGTCGAACTCCAGCAGGCCCAATTGCCCCAGTTGCGGTGACAGCAGCACATCGGCCGGATCGCCGGCCATGCGGCTCTTGGTGATGCGGTCCTGCATGATGTTGATGGAACTGGCCAGGACCTCGAACAGGCCCGGCGGCGCGTCGGCGTCACCGCGCTCGCGCCGCCAGGCATTGATGGCGCGCTCGCGCAGACCGCTGTTGAGCTGCTTGAGCAATTGATCGAACAGGTCGCGGCGGCCTTCCTCTGCGGCGACGATTTCCTTTTTGCGCTTGCCTTTCGGCGCCAGGTGGCGGCCGACGATGTCGCTGTTGAGGTTGACGGCGATGATGAGGTCGGCGCCCATGGCGCGGCACAGCGAGATCGGCACCGGATTGACCAGGCCGCCGTCCACCAGCCAGCGCTCGTCGATGCGGGTGGGGGAGAACAGGCCGGGCAGGGCGATGGCGGCGCGCACCGCCGGCAGCAGCGGTCCCTGCTGCAGCCAGATTTCGTGGCCGTTGCCGAGGTCGGTGGCGACGGCGGCGAAGGGCAGGTCCAGCTGTTCGATATTGATGTCGCTGATCTTGTCGCGGAAGGAATCCATCAGGGTGACGCCCTCGATGAGGCCGCCCTGCATCTTGATGTCGAGCAGGCGCACCACATCCCAGAAGGAGAGGGCGCGCACCCACCGCTCCAGCACCTCCAGATTGCCGCTGGCATGGGCGGCGCCGACCAGGGCGCCGATGGAGCTGCCGCAGACGATGTCCGGCTTGATGCCGGCGTCGGCGAGGGCGCGGATCACGCCGATGTGGGCCCAGCCGCGCGCCGAGCCGCTGCCGAGTACGAGACCAATCCTGCTGGCTGTCATGATGCGTCCTGTGAGGCGGTTGTGCTGTCGTGCAGTGTAACCTTGCGGAGCGTCGGTGTTAATGTGCATCAGTCAGGGGCTTCGGGTAACATCAAGGTTCAAAACAAATGCAGGGTGCGCGGTGCGCACCCTGCCTTGTTCGACGGTTGCGGAGCGCGTGTGTGAGGAAATTCAATGTCATTCTGGCCCTGTTGGCGTGCGGCGTCTTTGCTGCCGCGCCGCTGCATGCGGCGGCGGAGGATGATTTCGCCACCCTGTCCTTCGACGATGCCCCGCTGGAAGAGGCTTTCGAGCATCCGGAGTGGTTCAAGCTCAGCTTTCTCAACCTGCGCGATGATCTGCAGGAGGCGGTGCAGGGCGGCAAGCGCGGACTCATCGTCTATTTCGGGCAGAAGCACTGTCCCTACTGCAAGATGCTGATGACGGTGAATTTCGCCAAGAGTGACATCGCCACCTATACCCGCACCCATTTCGATTTCATCGCCACCGACATCTGGGGCGATCGCACCGTGACGGATTTTTCCGGGGCGACATTTACGGAAAAGGAGTTTGCCGAGCAGCAGCAGGCCACCTTCACGCCGACCCTGCTGTTCTTCGATGCCGACGGCAGGGAGGCGCTGCGTCTGCGCGGCTACTACCCGCCCTACCGCTTTCGTGCCGCGCTGGAGTACGTGGCCGACGGCCACTACCAGAAGGAAACCTTCCGCGAGTATCTGGAACGGGCCGAACCGTTGCCGCGCTTCGAGCCGGACGACCTCAACGAGCAACCGTTCTTCATTCCGCCGCCCTATGTGCTGGATCGCAGCCGCATCGCCGGGCAGCGGCCGCTGGCAGTATTCTTCGAACAGGGCGACTGCCACGCCTGCGATGTGCTGCACAGCGGGCCGCTGCAGAGCGAGGTGATCACCGGCCAGCTCGCCATGCTCGACGCGGTGCAGCTGGACATGTGGTCGGATATCAAGGTGGTGACGCCTGCCGGCGAGCGCACCACGGCGCGGCGCTGGGCCGACGCGCTGGGCCTGTTCTACGCGCCAACCCTGATCTTCTTCGACCAGCGCGGCCAGGAGATCATCCGCGTCGACTCGGTGGTCAACTTCTACCGCCTGCGCAGCGTGCTGGACTACGTGCTGAGCGGCGCGCACCAGCGCGGCCAGTCTTTCCAGCGCTGGCGGCAGAATCCGATGCCGCGTACCGACCAGTAACATATCTGTCGCAGAGACGCGGAGCCGCAGAGATGACTGATTGGGACTGCATCCCCGAACGGTATTCCGTGGCTCCGCGCCTCTGCGTCTCTGCGACAAAGGTGTTATGCAATGAACATTGATGAATTGCTCCAGGTGATGGCGCGGCTGCGCGACCCGGAGCAGGGCTGTCCTTGGGACTGCGAGCAGACCTTTGCCACTATCGCGCCGTATACGCTGGAGGAGGCCTACGAGGTGGCCGACGCCATTGCGCGGCAGGACATGGCGGAGCTGCGCGAGGAGCTGGGTGACCTGCTGTTCCAGGTGGTGTTCCACGCCCAGATGGCGCGCGAGGCGGGGCATTTCCAGTTCGATGACGTGGTGCAGGCCATCGTCGACAAGATGGTGCGCCGTCACCCCCATGTGTTTGCCGATGCGCAGGTGGCCGATGCCGCCGAGCAGACGGCGCGCTGGGAGGTGCAGAAGGCCGCCGAGCGCGCTGCCAAGGCGGAACAGCAGGCGCACAGCGCGCTGGACGGGGTGGCGGTGGCCCTGCCGGCCCTGGTGCGCGCCGAAAAGATCCAGAAGCGCGCCGCGCGCGCCGGCTTCGACTGGCCCGACATTGCGGGACCGCTGGCCAAGGTTCGCGAGGAGGTGGACGAGGTGGCGGCGGAGCTGCAGGCCGGGGCGCCGCCGGACCGGGTGGCCGCCGAGGTCGGCGACCTGCTGTTCGCCGCGGTGAATCTGGCGCGCCACGCCGGGGTCGACGCCGAGACGGCGCTGCGCGAGGCCACGCTCAAGTTCGAGCGCCGTTTCCGCGCCGTGGAGGCCGGTCTGGGCAAGCCGCTCCACGAGGCGAGCCTGGCGGAGATGGATGCGCAGTGGGAGGCGGTGAAGCGGGCGGAGTGAGCGGACGACCCCTGCCCCGAGATGGATCGTTGCACCGCGGCGGGGCACCGTGTTGGTGCAACGCCTGTGCGGGGGCGCCTTGTTCCTGGTGTTAACCCTTTGATTTTCCATCAAGGCACAACGGTGGTGCGGTTCTTGCTCCAGGCTGCGGCAGATTGCCGCTACGAGGAGCCAAGATGGAACCCAACACTGCACCAAACGATGTCCTGTTCGTCCTGCTCGGCGCCATTATGGTGCTCGCCATGCATGCCGGCTTCGCCTTCCTGGAGGTGGGTACGGTGAGGCGCAAGAACCAGGTCAACGCCCTGGTGAAGATCATCGCCGACTTCGCTGTCTCCACCATCGCCTATTTCTTCATCGGTTATGCCGTGGCCTACGGCGTCAGCTTCTACAGCGCCGCGCCGACCCTGGCCGACAAGAGCGGCTACGACCTGGTGAAGTTCTTCTTCCTGCTCACCTTCGCCGCGGCGATCCCGGCCATCGTCTCCGGCGGCATCGCCGAGCGCGCCAAGTTCCAGCCGCAGCTGGCCGCCACCTTCGTGCTGGTGGCCCTGGTGTATCCCTTCTTCGAGGGCATGGTGTGGAACGCCCGCTATGGCCTGCAGGGCTGGCTGGAGGCCAGTTTCGGCGCCACCTTCCACGACTTCGCCGGCTCGGTGGTGGTGCATGCGGTGGGCGGCTGGATCGGCCTCGCCGCGGTGCTGCAGCTCGGCCATCGCAAGGGCCGCTA
>JANJXC010000082.1 GCA_024709225.1 Gammaproteobacteria bacterium
CCCGTTTGTTTTTGGGGGTTGGCTTTTTTAATATCCCCCCCCCGCGTCCCCGCCCTTTAAAGCTTTATTCGTTTGCCAAAAAAATTTTGCCAACCCCGCGGTTGCCCCTATTCTTCCCCCCTATAAACGTCCGGACGGGCAACACCTTCACCCAGCAAACCGCGCCGTCAGCATCCACGTCGCCGCACTTCCTGCCAGCAGAAACACCAGCAGTGACAGGCCGGCATAGTTGCGATAGCGGCTGATCAGCAACTCCTGCGGCAACACCGACAGAATGAAGGGACGACGGCTGTCATCGGGTCGCGTCAGCAGGTGATGCACCGGGCCGCGCGCGCGCCGGGCCTGCGCCGCAATGACATCTTTCCAAGCCGCCTTGCGCACCGCCTCCCATTCGTCGAGGCTGAGCACGCCGTCATTGTTGCGGTCGAAACGCGCATGCAGCGCCACCTGATCGCGCTTCCACTCCGCCAGCAGTTCGCGCACCTCTTCATGGGTGTTGGGCAGTTCCTGCGAACCGCCGATGCTGCGGAACTGGCCAATGGCGTACAGGGCATCCCCCGGATGCATCCGCTTCTCGGTATAGCGGTAACGGCCGCTGCTGCGGCGCAGCAACTGGCCATTCCAGCTCGGCGTATCGCCATACCATACCTCGCTGATGGATGGCATCACCTCGGCGCCCTCGGGATCGATGACGCACTCACCGGTGTCATCCTTGAGCAGGAACAGATCATCGCTGGTTTCATTGCGCAGGGTCCGCCAGCGTTCACGCTGATCACCCGCGGCGTCGGTCTTCTCCTCCACCTTGTAGCTGTACCAGGTACAGGTAATACCGGACAGCGGGGCAATGATCGGCGTCCCCGGCATCAGGTAGCCGATGCCGTCCAGTTCCACATAGCCCTGGGCCGCGGAGCGCACCCTGGAGGTCGGCGTGCCTTCGATGATGTGATAGCGATGGATGAAGCGGAAGATGGCGTAGAAGGCGCCGGCCGCCAGCGCGATGAGCACACCCGTGCCGATCCAGAACTCGGCCGGGCTGAGCTGCTGTACACGCACGGCCCAATCGGGCGGGATGAGGGATTCAAACACGGTTCAGGCTTTCAGGGGTTCGTCTTTGGAACCGTAGGAGCGGATGGTATCCGCGACAAAATCGGACATGGGCGGGCCGTGTCGCGAATACCATTCGCTCCTACAAGAGAAACATCAGCCGAACAACGCCTTGATGTCCACGTCCTTCTTCTCTTCCTCACTGAACTCCAGCAACGGCTTCGGGCCGAAGTTGAACAGGCGCGCGATGATCACGTCGGGGAACTGCTCGATGCGCACGTTGTTGACGTTGACGCTCTCGTTGTAGAACTCGCGCCGATCGGCGATGGCATTCTCCAGGCCGGAGATGCGGTGCTGCAGATGCTGGAAGTTTTCGTTGGCCTTCAGATCCGGATAGGCCTCGGCCACGGCGAACAGGTTGCCCAGGCCGAGACGCAGCTGGGTTTCCGCCTGGCCGAGGGCGCCTACATCGCCGCGCTCGCGCGCCGACGATACCGAGGATCGGGCCAGCATCACCTTTTCCAGCGTCTCCTGCTCGAACTTCATGTACTGCTTGCACACCTCGACCAGCTTGGGCAGCTCGTCGTGGCGCTGTTTGAGCAGCACGTCGATGTTGGACCAGGCCTTGGCCACGGCATGCTTGAGCGTCACCAGGTTGTTGTAGATGGCGATGACGTAGATGAGTACGACTGCGAGGATGCCCAAGGTGATGAAACCGCCGATGCTCATGCTGCACTCCCTGTGGTTGGTATCAGTATGGTGTGCAGTTTCGGGGTTTTCGCCCCAGGGTTCAACCGCGGCGTGTTCAGGCGTAGAGATCGAGTTGCGGGGTACGGGAGTTGTCTCCCGGCGCATTGGAGGTGCTTGCCTCCAGCGCCTGCTGCAGGCGGGCCTCGGCGGCCATGCGTGCCGCCTGTGCGGCCACGGCACGGTCCTGGCCGGAGGGCTGCGCCGGCGCCAGCGCCGCACGCTGGATCTGCTCGGCCTTGCGCTGGGTCGCCAGCGGATCGCCCGGCACCGCCGAGGTGTCGATGCTCACCTCGCCGCCCACCGCGTAGTAACGGCCGTCGGGGCCGCGCTGGTAGCTGAACATGGCTCCGCTGCGCACCAGCCCGGCGCCGGCCGCCACATGGGCCAGCTCATGGGCACGCACCTCGCGGTCCCGCGCCTGCAACTGCTGCAACATGCGCTGCTCTTCCGGCGACTGCGCCGGTGCTGCCTGCTGTGCCGCAGTCCCGCGCTCTACCTGCGCGGCGTCCTCCGGGGCGGCATTGTTGGCCGCAGCACGCCGCTCCCCCGCCGAAGGCGGGAACACGGCGATACGGCTGGCAGCGGAAATTTCCATGGTTCAGATACGCGGCAGGGATGGTTGGCCAAATTTTAGCCAACCATCGGCGATGCGCAAAGTTCAACCGAACACACCACGCTGCCACAGCCAGTACAGCGCGCCACCTGCGATCACCAGCAACAGCAGATACCAGCCCCACGGCGTGCGCCGCTCGGCGAAGGGGTCGCGCAGGGTATGGGCCGAGCCCGGCGGCAGCTTGGCCAGGGCGGTGAGCGAGGTGCCGAAGGGAATGTTGATGCGGGCGCGGGTGTTCACCGCCCAGCCGTTGGCATCGAGCAGCGGCGCCAGATTGCGCTGGCGCAGCTTCATCCAGGCGATGAGCATGGACGGTCCGGAGATGGCAAGGATGATGCCGGCGAAGACCAGCGGCATCTGCCACCAGGCCAGCGACAGCAGGCCGGTGACCAGCGCCGCCAGCGCGGTGCCGATGGCGCCGATGGCGAGGCCGATGGCGGCGAAGATGCCGGCGAACTTGGCGACGTCGAAGGGTGCCGGCGCAGCCTTGCCCGCCTCCGCCACCTTGGCCGTGCCCTCGACGCCGGCCGCCATGGAGTCATCCACCGCCTTGGCCTTGGCGGCGGCCATCTTCTCCACCTGCGCGCCGATGAAGCGCACCAGCTTCTTGTACGGATCGCTGAAGGCCTGACGGATGCTGATGGGGTGCTCGATCACCTTGCTGACCGTGGCATCCCAGTCATGGCCCTGGCGATCGATAAACAGGCCGTTGCGCCCGGCCATCAGGCCGTCGGCGTCGCCGGCGGTCACCGCCGCGGCGATGGTCATCTTGTCGCCGCCGCGGCGGCGGCAGTCGCAATAGACCAGATAGGTGCGGCTGAGGCTGGCGAGCGCCGCGTGCTTGCCGGCATCGTCGACGCGCAGGCACAGATCGCAGCTGCGCTGATCCAGATACAGCGTGCCGGCCTGGAAGATGGCCTTGCGCCTGCCGCTGTAGAAATCAGCGAAGGAGATGTAGTTGCGCAGCAGCACGCACAGGTCGCGCACATAACGCACCAGCCGCTCCACCTGCTCCATCGCCTCGACCTCGGGCTTGAGGCTCAGGTCCTGCTCGATCAGGGAGGCGATGCGCGCGCGGGCATCGCCCGCCAACAGCGCCTGCAACTGCGCTGTGTCGAACCGCTCCAGCGCCGCGCCCTGCTGCGCCGCCAGCCAGGCGGCATAGGGCGCCAGCCGTGCCTGCACCGCCTGCCAGTCCTCTTCGTTCAGTGTCGCCCGCTCACCCAGCAGCGGCACCACCACGGCGGAGCGGAACTGCGCCAGCGCCGCGCGCCAGGCCGGATTCATGCCCTGCTCCAGCGGCAGCACGCCGTCCGCCTTGACCGCCGCCAGCGGGAAACCGGCCAGCTCCTCATCGCTGCTGCTCAAACGGCGTGCCGCCAGCGCGGCGTAATCCGCCTCGGCGCGGTTGAGCGGCGCGGCGGCGCGTGCATCGTAGGCCGCCAGGCGGCAGCGCACGAAGAAGTCGTCGATCTTCTCGCGCACGGCGAGCACTGCCGCATGGGCCGCGGCAGTGCCCTCGCCGAGGGGCAGGATCTCGCCCCCGGCCTGCGCCGCCTGCAACCAGGCCAGACGCGCCTGCGCCGCCTCGAAAAACTGCGCCAGACTGTCCGCCGAAACACCGGCCTCGCCACTACGATCCGCCTCGCCGCCGACGCAGGCGACGATGTCCGCCACCACCGCGCTCAGCGCCGCATCGTCCACCGCCGACGGCGGCATGATGCCGTCACCGTTGCAGGGCAGCTTGGCCATCACGTCATGCGCCGCCATCAGGTCATCGACGGAAATGGTGGTCGCCGCCTCCTTGCCCAGGCTCGCCAGGATGCGCCGCGCCGAGGCCAGGATGTGTCTGCCGTCGTCATGGCTGTCGTCGATGAGCTCCAGCGGCAGCGCCTGCCCGCCCTCCACCATGATGTCGAGGCTCTTGAGCAGATGTTTACAGAAGTCGATGGCGGCCAGGATCTCAGGCACGCGGATGCGGTCATCGTTGTCGCCGTCGATGAGCTGCAGGGTGCGGGTGTCGAACTCCAGGCCATGCACCGGACAACTGAGCGTGGCCCACAGCTTCTTGTCCAGTTGGCCCAGCGCCGCCAGGTCGGCGCCGTTGCGGATCAATACCTGATCGAAATCCCCGGCACGAAAAAACTGCCACTGCTGCACAGCGGCATCGGCTTGCGGTTTGCTGGACATCGGGTTCCCTCCGATTGGGAAGTGGTGCGGGACGGGTTGGGTGTTCTTGCGAGCCAGTATAGCCAGTTCCCGCCGACCGGAGCGCAGGGCGGCATGGCTTTATTTCATGCGCGAACGCAGCCGGATCCGCTCCCCCGCCACCATGAACTGCCCGCGCCCCTCGTGGTGCAGCGTGCGCGGGTTCTTCACCGCCGTATCGCGCCAGGCCTGCACCACCTCCAGCACGAAGAAGCAGTACGCGTTGACCACGCGGGTATCCACTACCCGGCACTCCAGATTGGCATAGCACTCGGCGATGAGCGGCGCCCCGACCTGCCGCGCCGGTTTGGCCGTCAGGCCGAAGCGGGCGAACTTGTCCACCTCCGCCCCGCTGGTATTGCCGCAACCCACCACCTGCTCGGCCAGCTCCACCGT
>JANJXC010000085.1 GCA_024709225.1 Gammaproteobacteria bacterium
CCGCTATGGCCTGCAGGGCTGGCTGGAGGCCAGTTTCGGCGCCACCTTCCACGACTTCGCCGGCTCGGTGGTGGTGCATGCGGTGGGCGGCTGGATCGGCCTCGCCGCGGTGCTGCAGCTCGGCCATCGCAAGGGCCGCTATGGCAAGAATGGCGAAATCTATGCCCACCCGCCCTCCAGCATCCCGTTCCTGGCGCTGGGCGCCTGGATCCTCACCGTGGGCTGGTTCGGCTTCAACGTGATGTCGGCCCAGGCCATCGCCGGCATCTCCGGCCTGGTGGCGGTGAACTCGCTGATGGCCATGGTCGGCGGCACCCTGACCGCCCTGCTGGTGGGCCGGAACGACCCCGGCTTCGTCCACAACGGCCCGCTCGCCGGCCTGGTGGCGGTGTGTGCCGGCTCCGACCTGATGCACCCGCTGGGGGCGCTCATCACCGGCGGCATCGCCGGCGCCCTGTTCGTCTGGCTGTTCACCCTGGCGCAGAACCGCTGGAAGATCGACGACGTGCTCGGCGTGTGGCCGCTGCACGGCCTGTGCGGCGCCTGGGGCGGCATCGCCGCCGGCATCTTCGGCCTGGAGGCCCTGGGCGGCATGGGCGGGGTGAGCGTGGTTTCCCAGCTCATCGGCACCCTGCTCGGCATCGCCATCGCCTTCGCCGGCGGTCTGCTGGTGTACGGCGCCCTGAAGCTCGCCGTGGGTATCCGCCTGTCCGAGGAGGAGGAGTTCCGCGGCGCCGATCTGTCGATCCACAAGATCATGGCGGAGCCGGAATACGACCGCTGAGCGGCCATGGCACAGCAGCACGACACGGGCCGCGTTGCGGCCCGTGTCGTTTTGCGCGCGTTGACGCAGCAACACCCGAGCATTACAGTTGGGCATCATTTTCCAGCCCGGGACTCGTGCAAGATGGCGTATATACGGCGTGTTACCGCGATGGCGGGTTTGCTGCTGCTGGTGGGGCTGCCGCTCCAGGCGCGTGAACTGGCGCCGGGACACAGTTTTCGCGACTGCGATCACTGTCCCGAGATGGTGGTGATACCGGCCGGCAGCGTGCCGGTGGGTGATCCGCTCGACTATGAGGACGAGGAGGACGGCCCCCGTCCCGGGATCACCATCGCGCAGCCCTTTGCCATCGGCAAATACGAGGTGACCCAGGCGCAGTGGCAGGCCGTGATGGGCAGCAACCCCTCCCATTTCAAGGGGCCGGACCGCCCGGTGGAGATGGTGACCTGGCGCGACGTGCAGGAGTATCTGCAGCGCCTCAACGCCCGGACCGGCAAGCAGTACCGGCTGCCCTCCGAGGCGGAATGGGAATATGCCGCCCGTGCCGGCAGCGGCGCCACCTATCATTTCGGCGAGGACAAGGCGCAGCTGGGACGCCATGCCTGGTACGAGGGCAATGCCGGCGGCGAGACAAAACCGGTCGGGCAGCTGCAGCCCAATGCCTTCGGCCTGTATGACATGCACGGCAATGTGTGGGAGTGGATCGCCGATTGTTACGGCAGCACCTACGCCGCCACCCTGCCGGTGGACTTTGCCCGCGAGCGCGAGAATTTCTGCTATCGCGTCATCCGCGGCGGCTCGGTGCTCAATTTCCCCAAATACCTCACCTCGTTCTACCGCACCTCGCTTACCCCGGTGAATTTCAACAACAACCTGGGCTTGCGCCTGGTGCTGACCTTGCCCTGAGCGGTCATGCAGCAGCAGCGGTGTGAATGGGCCGCGTTGCGGCCCGTTCCGTTTCTGCATCCGGGATGGGTATAGTGTGCGGCAGCAGGCACACGCCCCCGACCCTGGACCATGACTGTCAAATCCCACCTGACCCCCGCCGTTCTGGCCGGCGCCATCGGCCGCCGCATCACGCAGTCGCTGCTCTACGTGGTGGACCTGACGGTGTTCGTGCTGTACGCCATGCGCAGTTGGGGCGGCCGCCGCGGCCTGTTCAACCGCGCCAGCTATCAGGCGGTCATCGCGCAGATGATCTTCACCGGCATCGATGCCCTGCTGTCGGTCACCCTGCTGGGGCTGGCGGTGGGGGCCGGCATCACCGCCCAGCTGATCCTGCTGTTCCAGGTGGTGGGCACCGAGGCGGATGTCGTCAACGTGCTGACCAGCGTGGTGGCGCTGGAGCTGGCGCCGCTGCTCACCGCCATCATCGTCATCGGCCGCACCGGCTCGGCGGTGGCGGTCGACCTCGGCAACATGAAGCTGCACCGCGAGGTGGAGGGGCTGGCCCTGCTCGGTATCGACGTGCAGGATTTCTTCATCAGTCCGCGCCTGGTCGGTGTCGGACTGTCGCAACTGATCCTGGCGGTGTATTTTGCGGTCATCGCCGTGGTCAGCGGCGTGTTCTTCAGCGCCCTGCTGGTGTCGTTCAGCTATCTCAAGTACCTGGTGGCGATCCCGCTGGCCTTCGACCCCGTCGCCCTGCTCGGGTTTGTCGTCAAGAATCTGTTGTTCGGCCTGATCATCGGCGGCAGCGCCTGCTATCACGGCCTGCGCGTCGGCGTCTCGCCCACCGAGGTGCCGCAGGAGACGCAGCGCGCCATCGTCAACAGCCTGGTGCTGATCTTCCTGCTCGACGGCATGATGGCGGTGACCCTGTTATGAGCGGCGAGATCTTGCTGCGGGCCGAGGGCCTGGTGCCGTCCGGACTGGACGACGCGCCGGCGCTGGACCTGGCGCTGGCGGGCGGGCTGGTGGTGCTGGCCGGGCCGGGGCGGGCGCGGCTCGGGGCCTGGCTGCACACCCTGGCCGGCCTGAGGCCGTCGGCCGCCGGCACGCTGCACCTGCTGGGACGGCCGTTGCAGGGGCCCGGCGCGCATCGCTGGCAGCAGCTGCGCCGGCGCGTCGGCTTTGTCACCCCGGAGGCGCCGCTGCTGTCCATCATGAGCGGCCTGCGCAATGTGATGCTGCCGGCCCTGTATCATCGCCTGGCCCCGGAGCGCGAGGTGGAGCGGCGCGCGCAGACGCTGCTGGGGGAGATCGCCTATGATGCGGATCACGGCGTCCTCCCCGCCCACATGAGCGACCTGCAACGTCACCACCTGCTGATCGCCCGGGCCCTGATGCTGGAGCCGCGGGTGTTGCTGCTGGAGCAGCCCCTGGCCGGGCTGGACCTCCCGGCGGCGGAGCTGTTGCGCGACTATATCGTTGGCGCGGTGCGGCCACGCGTCGGCCTGCTGCTGGTGGCGGCCAACGACGCCCTGCTGGCGCACCAGGCCGATGCGGTGCTGTTCGTCAGCCGGCAGAGCGTGCGCCTGTTCGACAGCTGGGCAGCCCTGCTGGCCAGCCCGGCTGACGAGGTGCAGCGCTATCTGGCAATGGAACGCCGGCCGTGTGCGGCGCTGGAGTCACCGTAAATGAATCCGCGAATGAACGCGAATGGACGCAAATATGCCGGTAGGATCGTAGGGTGGATGCGCTCCGCTTATGTCCATGGATGGACGGTATTTGGGCGGGAGGCAGGATGCCGGGAGCCATATCACCCTACATGTCAAGGATCTGAGGTGAACGATTTGAATTTCTCGGCGCTTTTGCGCGAAGTGCAGGTGAACCATCACGCCCGGGTTCTGGAGTATTGGCGTCCATTGGCGTTTATTTGCGGATAGATTTTTTTGGTTTAACGAGTCATGGCTGAACAACGCGTCCACTACATTCATCACCTGAGCTACAGCGCGCGCGAGCGCCTGGTGGGTGTGTTCGTGCTGGTGGCGCTGGCGGTGATCTTCGGCCTCATCTTCATCAACAGCCGCACCTCCCATCTGCTCGAGGAGCGCATCACCTATCACGTCTATCTGAAGAACGCCCAGGGTGTCAGCACCGAGTCCATCGTCAAGGTGTCCGGCATCGAGGTAGGGCGCGTCTCCAGCATCGATATCGCGCCGGACAACCGCGTGCACCTGGAGCTGTTCGTCTACCAGCGTTTTCACAACCTGCTGCGCGCCGACTCGCGCGGGTCCCTGTCCAAGCTGTCGGTGCTGGGCAAGGCGGTGATCGACATCAGCGCCGGCTCGGTGAGCGCGCCGCTGCTGCCGGAAGGGGCGACGCTGAGCATCGAGGAACCCAAGTCGCTGGATGAACTGATGGCCGACCTGGCGCCGGTGCTGGAGAAGGTGCGGCAGATCGTCGACGGTGTCGCCACCCTGGTGCAGGCCGTGGACCCGGCGGACGTCGCCACGACCTCGCGCGAAATGGCGCGCACCCTGGAAAGCCTGCGCCTGGTCAGCGCGCAGATCGCCTCCGGCAAGGGGGCCCTGGGGCAGGCGGTGTTCAGCGCCGAGGCGGAACACAAGGTGACCAGTTCGCTGTCCAGCTTGGAAACGGTGCTGCACAAGGCCGATCAGCGCCTGAGCGAGATGCGGCCGCTGCTGGCCAATGCCAGCGCCATCACCGACGAGGGGCGCACCACCACGCAGGAACTGTCGGCCCTGGTGGTGGAGACCAAGCAGCTGGTGAACCAGATGAATACCGCCATGGGCACGGTCAATGTCGAGCTGCAGCAGATGCCGGAACTGGTCAGCCGCATGAAGCTGCTGATGGACTCCACCGATCGCACGCTGCAGGGCCTGCAGCGTATCTGGCCGCTGTCCGCCGCGGTGCCGGCCGTGCGCGACGACATCCTGCTCGAGGCGCAGCCGCTCCATGATTAAGCCTGTCCTGATCACCCTCGCCGCCGTTCTGCTCGGTGCCTGCGTCAGCGCGCCGGAGCAGCGCCCGGCGGCCCTGTTGCAGGGGGAGCGCTTCCTGGAAATGGGGGTGCAGTCCTTCCGCGCCGACGATTACGCCAATGCCGCCACCCACTTCACCCGTGCGCTGGACCATTATCTGGGACTGGACCATCAGCCGGGTATCCTGCACAGCCGCATCAATCTGGCGGAGACGGCGCTGGCGGTGGGCAACGGGGCGGCGGCCGAGCGCCATCTGCGCGCCGCCCGGCCGCTGGCCGGGGCGGCGGAGGCGGACCGGCTGCAGCTGCTGCATTCGTCCGTCGCGCTGTGGCAGGGGCGTCCGGACCAGGCGGTGGAGCTGCTCGCCCCGCTGCTGGAGCGGGTGCCGCCTGGCACGGGCCTCCATCGCAGCGCCCTGGCCAATCGCAGTGCGGCCGCCCTGGCGCGCAACGATGCGGATGCCGCCGCCTGGGTGGAGCGTTACGCGGCCGCCCTGCACGGTGTCGAGGGCGGCGCCCTGGTCGGCCGCCTGCACCGGTTCCGCGCCGAACTGGCCCGCCGCAGCGGTGACGCGGCCGCGGCGGCGGCGGCACTGCAGCAGGCGCTGGCGGCCTACAAGGCCATTCCCGACCGCCCCGGCACCGCGGCGACCCTGGAGCAGTGGGCGGTCCTGCTGATGGACGGGCAGCACTGGGACGAGGCCGAAGACCGCCTCCAGCGTGCCCTGCATATCCGCCTGTGGCTGCTGGCGCGGCGCGATACCGTGGCGGACCTGCGCCGCCTCGCCGCCGTCAGCGAGGCGCGCGGCCAGCCGCAGCGGGCCGCGGCACAGCGGCGCTGGGCCGAGATCGTCGCCGGCGCCGGTCCCGTCGACTGGGCCGCGCTGCAGCAGGAAGTCCTGCCGCAGTAGCGTCAGGACTGGGGACTGGGGACGGAGGACGGAGGACTGAGGACTGAGGACTGCGGGCCCTGCCCGGCCTCAGTCCTCAGCCCTCAGTCCCCAGCCCTGGTTTTCCCCAATGACACCGGCCCGGCTTGGCTATAAAATGACCGGCCCTTTCCCACGGCCTGGCCCATGACACGTTCCGTATACATCAAGACCTTCGGTTGCCAGATGAACGAGTATGACTCGGCGCGTCTGGTGGACGCCCTGCGCGTCGAGTGCGACCTGGTGCCGGTGGACGACCCGGAGCAGGCCGACGTGCTCTTGCTCAATACCTGCTCGGTGCGCGAGAAGGCGCAGGAGAAGGTGTTCTCCCAACTCGGCGTGTGGCGGCCGCTGAAGGAGAGGAATCCCGCCCTGGTGATCGGCGTCGGCGGCTGCGTCGCCAGCCAGGAGGGCGATGCCATCCGCCAGCGCGCGCCCTATGTCGACCTGGTATTCGGTCCGCAGACCCTGCACCGCCTGCCGGCCATGCTCAAGGAGGTGTGGGCGGAACACCATGCCGTGGTGGACGTGTCCTTCCCCGAGATCGAGAAGTTCGACCGTCTGCCCGAGCCGCGCGCCGAAGGGCCGATGGCCTATGTGTCGGTGATGGAGGGCTGCTCCAAGTTCTGTACCTTCTGCATCGTGCCCTACACCCGCGGCGCCGAGGTGAGCCGGCCGTTCGACGACGTCATCGCCGAGGTGGCGGGCCTCGCCGCCCAGGGCGTGCGCGAGGTGAACCTGCTGGGGCAGAACGTCAATGCCTACCGCGGCCGGATGCACGATGGCGAGGTCGCCGACCTGGCGCTGCTGATCCACTATGTCGCCGCCATCGACGGCATCGAGCGCATCCGCTACACCACCTCGCACCCGGTGGAAATGAGCGATTCGCTGATCCAGGCCTATGCCGAGGTGCCCAAGCTGGTCAGCTTCCTGCACCTGCCGCTGCAGAGCGGCTCCGATCGCATCCTGGCCCTGATGAAGCGCGGCCACACCACGCTGGAGTACAAGGGCATCATCCGCCGTCTGCGCGAGGTGCGCCCCGATATCTGCATCTCGTCCGATTTCATCGTCGGCTTTCCCGGCGAGACCGAGGAGGATTTCCAGGCCACCCTGCGCATGGTGGAGGAGATCGGTTTCGACCACAGCTTCAGCTTCATCTACAGCCAGCGCCCCGGCACCCCGGCGGCCGACCTGCCGGACGATGTGGCGCTGGAGACCAAGAAGGCGCGCCTGGCGCGCCTGCAGCAGCTCATCAACAGCAACGCCCAGCGCATCAGCCGGCAGATGGTCGGCACGGTGCAGCGCGTGCTGGTGGACGGACCTTCCCGCAAGAACCCGCTGGAGCTGACCGGCCGCACCGAGAACAACCGTGCGGTCAACTTCCCCGGCGATGCCGCCCTTGCCGGCCAGTTTGCCGACGTGCGCATCACCGAGGCCCTGCCCAACTCCCTGCGCGGCGAGCTGGTCCGCGCGGCGGCGGCGTGACGGCTAGACACCTGCCGCGGAGACGCAGAGGCGCAGAGATTATTCTTGCGCAGTCAGAGCTTCCTCTGCGGCTCTGCGTCTCCGCGACAAATGGTTTTCTTTTGGAGTACAGCCTGTGAATGCCACGCCTGAATCCGTCGACCTTGTCCTGGAGCCCGCCGACAACGCGCGGCTGTCCAATCTGGGCGGGCCGTTCGACGAGCACCTGCGCCAGATCGAGCGCCGTCTCGGCGTCGAGGTGAACAACCGCGGCAGCGCCTTCCGCATCATCGGCGAGCGCGAGTCGGTGCGGGCGGCGGCGGAGGTGCTGAAGGGCCTGTATGTCGCCACCGCCACCGAGACACTGACCCCGGCGCGGGTGCACCTGTTCCTGCAGGAGTCCGGTGTCGAGGCCCTGCTGGAGCAGCGCGAGGCGGAAGAGGTGGATGTCACCATCCGCACCCGCCGCGGCGCCATCCAGGGCCGCGGCCCCAATCAGAAGCGCTACCTGCGCAACATCATCAGCCATGACATCAACTTCGGCATCGGCCCCGCCGGCACCGGCAAGACCTATCTCGCCGTGGCCTGCGCGGTGGAGGCGCTGGAGCGCGAGCAGGTGCGCAAGCTGGTGCTGACGCGGCCGGCGGTGGAGGCGGGCGAACGGCTCGGTTTCCTGCCCGGCGACCTGGCGCAGAAGGTGGACCCCTACCTGCGTCCGCTGTACGACGCGCTGTATGAAATGCTCGGCTTCGAGCAGGTGGCACGCCTGATGGAGAAGCAGGTGATCGAAGTGGCGCCGCTGGCCTACATGCGCGGCCGCACCCTCAACGACGCCTTCATCATCCTCGACGAGGCGCAGAACACCACCACCGAACAGATGAAGATGTTCCTCACCCGCATCGGCTTCGGCTCCACCGCGGTGATCACCGGCGACGTCACCCAGATCGACCTGCCGCGCGGCACCCAGTCCGGCCTGCGCCAGGTGGTCGAAGTGCTGAAGGACGTGGAAGGCATCAGCTTCACCTTCTTCCTCGCCAAGGACGTGGTGCGCCACCCGCTGGTGCAGCGCGTGGTGAGCGCCTACGAACGCTTCGA
>JANJXC010000089.1 GCA_024709225.1 Gammaproteobacteria bacterium
TTCCTGTTTCCGATCGTGGTGGCGACCACCAATGGCGGGGGCAGTATCGTCTATACGCTGTTGCTGTTGCTGGGATTCTGGCTGGGGCGGGGCTGGCGCGGGCTGGATGGCTGGGAGAAGGCCCTGATGCTGGGGTTTGTCCTGGTGGTGGCGGTCAATGCGTTGAGCCTGGTGAACAGCGCCGATCTGCGGGAGGGGTGGCGCTGGGTCGAGCGCTATCTGCGCATTGCCCTGATGATCCCCTTGTATCTGATGCTGCGGCGCTATGGCTGGGCGCTGGGGCGCGAACTGGTGGCGGGCGCCATGCTGGCTACGGTGGTGATGATGGGGCAGGGCTGGTATCAGGTGGCCATCGGCAACCAGGATCGGGCCTCGGGTTTCTACCACTGGATAGTCTTCGGGGATTTGGTGGTGCTGTGGGGCGCCATTGCCCTGGTGTATTGGCTCACGGCGGCGAAGACCCGCTGGAACACGCTGGCCACGGCGGCGGCGCTGGCGGCGGCGGGGTATGCCAGCCTGTTGACCATGACGCGGGGGGCCTGGCTGTTCCTGCCGGTATTTCTGGGGCTGCTGCTGGTGCTCTACGGCAAGACCTTGTGGGCCGACCGCCGGGTGGCAGTGGCGCTGCTGGTGGCGGTGCTGGCGGGCGGCTGGCTGGCCTGGCAGTCGGAGCGGGTGCAGCGCGGGATCGGCGAGGGGATGCACGATATCGAGGTGTTCATGCAGCAGCCGGAGGCGGCAACGTCCTGGGGCATCCGGCTGAATCTGTGGCGTAATTCCCTGCTGCTCGCCGCCGAGCATCCTCTGCTGGGCACCGGTCTGGGCGATTTTCATGCCGACATGAAGCGCATGGCGGCCGATGGTACGTCCTGGAGCCCCGGGGTGGCGGACTACGGCCATGCCCACAGCATCTATTTCCACTCCCTGGCCACCTCCGGGCTGCTGGGCCTGGTGGCCATGGTGGCGGCCTACCTGGTGTTGCCGTTCGTGTATTTCTATCGCCACTGGCGGGTGGCCGAGCCCGGCTGGGGCCGGTTCTACGCCCTCGGGGGGCTGGTGGCAGTGACGGCGTTTGCGGTGTTTGGCGTCAGCGAGGCGCTGTGGGCGCGTAATCCGTTCGTGAACAGCTATGTGGTGACGATGGCGGTGTTGATGGCGGGAAATAATGTTAAACGTTAAACGTTAAACGTTTTCAGTTTTCAGTTTTCAGTTGAGCGGGGAAAAAACGTTTTCCATCTACCGTTGGCCGTTGGCCGTTGGCCGTTGGCCGTTGGCCGTTGGCCGTTGACCGTTGGCCGTTGGCCGTTGGCCGTTGGCCGTTGACCGTTGACCGTTGATCGTTGACCGTTGACCGTTAACGGAAAACGGTAAACGGTAAACGTTGTTTTGTTGCATCGTATTCGCGATCTGTGTGGCTTCGCCCGGCGTTGTATCGCGGATGCCATCCGCTCCTACGCTGCCTTTTGGTAGGAGCGAATCGTATTCGCGAGCTGTGTGGCTTCGCCCGGCGTTGTATCGCGGATGCCATCCGCTCCTACGCTGCCCCTGGTAGGAGCGAATCGTATTCGCGAGCTGGGTGAGGAGTTACGTTTTTTACGGAAAACGGAAAACGGAAAACGGAAAACGGAAAACGGAAAACGTTTAACGTTATTTTCCTTCCCATCCCCAAGCATGGGCGATGATGTCGCCGAGGTCGGGATAGGTCGGGGTCCAGCCGAGTTCGCGTCGGGCGCGGGTGGCGTCGGCGACCAGGCGGGCGGCATCGCCGCCGCGGCGTTCGCCTTCCTGCACGTTGATGGCCTTGCCGGTGACGCGGCGGGCGGTGTCGATGACCTCCTGAACCGAGAAGCCGTTGCCGTTGCCCAGGTTGTAGGCGGTGGCGGGTTCGCCCTGGAGCAGGTGCTCGAGGGCGAGCAGGTGGGCCTGGCAGAGGTCGTTGACGTGGATGTAGTCGCGGATGCAGGTTCCGTCCGGGGTGGCGTAGTCGCGGCCGTAGACGGTGATCGCCGGGCGGCGGCCTGAGGCGGCCTGGAGTACCAGCGGGATGAGGTGGGTTTCCGGCTGGTGGCGTTCGCCCAGGCGTCCGCCGGGGTCGGCGCCGGCGGCGTTGAAGTAGCGCAGGGCGATGGAGCGCAGGCCGTAGGCGCGGTCGTAGTCCCGCAGGACCTCCTCGATCATCAGCTTGGAGCGGCCATAGGGGTTGATGGGACGGGTGGGATGCTTTTCATCGATGGGGCTGTAATCCGGCTCGCCGAAGACCGCCGCGGTGGAGGAGAACACGAAACGGCTGATGTCATGGCGCACCATGGCGTCGAGCAGGTGCAGGGTGTTGCTGACGTTGTTGTCGTAGTACTTGGCGGGGTGGATGACCGATTCGCCGACCTGGATGTAGGAGGCGAAGTGCATTACCGCGTCGAACCGCTGTGCGGCGAACAGCTCATCAAGGAGCTGGGTATTCCCCAGGTCGCCCTGCACGAATCTCCCGGCCAGGACGGCGTCGCGGTAGCCCCCGGAGAGGTTGTCGAGCGTGGTAACCTCGTGGCCGCCTTCGCTCAGCGCCAGTACCATATGCGAGCCGATGTAACCGGCGCCGCCGACGACCAGAATCTGCATTGCTTCCAGGACCCGCAGGATTTGAGGCCGGCCATTTTAACCGAAGTGGCGGGAATAGTGCGGGTTCTCGGCGAGTATGTATCGCGTGAGGGGCTTGTTTGTCATGGCCTGACAGGTCTTTGTGTCGCAGGCCGTGTGTTCTGTGCGCGCTACTCTTCGAATTTCCCCTCGGGTCACAAATTTCGTCTGGCTATCGCCACCCTGGGCGGGCAAAATATGCCCTTTTATCGGGGGCTCTGCGCCCTAGTCAAATCGCTGCTCCCAAATGATAGCCGCCGCCTATCTTGCTCTCCCGCGGCAGTGAGGCCGGGTGAGGGAGAAGACGCCAGCAGCGGGTTCGGTCGGTGCGTGTCCGTCCCGGACTGGTGCCCACGGGGCCATGCCGGTTTGCGATGGTGGCAGTAATTTTGGCGTTGGAGAGGTTGCAGGGTACGGGATGCATATCTGGAGTGATTTATCGTTACGGCAGGCTGGGGCGGTCATGCGCTGGGGATGGCTGTGCGGCATCGTTTTCCTCGTGGCGCCCGCCTTCGGCAGTACGCTCTATTTGCCCCTGAATGCCCCCATTACCCCCGCGGTCGAGCGTCTGGCCGTGGTATCCGGTCTGGCGACCATGGGGCGGCCGTATCCCCTTGCGCGGGTAAGGAGCGAGGCGCTGCGTGTCGCCGAGCGCTACCCTGAACTGAGCCAGCGCATCCTGTCGTATCTGGATGCCGTGTATGGTGCCGGGCTGCACCTGACCCATGCCGGCGTCGAGCTGTCGCTGTCCAATGACGACAGCGGCCAGCCATTACCCAATAACTATGGCGACGCCACCAGCCGCGCCTACACGCTGCGGGCCGCCGGGATATGGAACAATGACGGCGCAGTGAAGGGATTGGCGCAGCTGCGCCTCTATGACCAGGACGGCAAGGCCGAGCTGGTGGCGGATCTGGGCTATCTGGCCATCGGTGCCGGGTGGGCGCAGCTGGATGTGGGCTATCGCGATCACTGGTTTGCCCCTGGACACGGCGATTCACCGCTCATCAGTAACAATGCCGAGAGCTTCCCGGCCCTGACGTTATCCAATCCGGAACCCTTTTCCTTTCTTGGCCTGCACTATGAGTTCTTTGTC
This sequence comes from Gammaproteobacteria bacterium, assembly GCA_024709225.1. Lineage (GTDB taxonomy): Bacteria > Pseudomonadota > Gammaproteobacteria > Thiohalomonadales > Thiohalomonadaceae > Sulfurivermis. Next base: position 3,728 of record JANJXC010000089.1, read on the forward strand.
GGGCAATTGCAGAGCCATCGCCGCATCATGCTCGGCCCCGTGGCCAGTCCGGGACGGCCCTATCTGGCGGGCATGCAGGTTTCCATCATGCCGGTTGACTGGTTTGAGTTCGGCCTGAGTCGCACCTTCATGTTTGGCGGCGGGCAGCGCAAGGTATCTGTCAGCGACTTCTTTAAAGTGCTCATGAGCCCGACGGAGGACAATCTCAACGTGGCGGGTTGCACCACAGCAGACCCCAATTGCGAGTTCGGCAATCAGCAGCTGGCCCTGAGTGGGGCGCTCAAATTCGACTTTGCCGGCATGCCGGCCCACCTTTATGGCGCTCTAGGCACCGAGGACTCCGCACGCAGCAGCAATCTGTATCCGGGCAATGTGTTGATGACCATGGGCGGCTATTTTCCCTGGCTTACCGAAAAGAACGATCTGCGCGTTGAATACAGTGAATTCGAAAACAAATGGTATACCCATCATGTTTACCGCGATGGCTACGTGAATGACGGCCGGGTATTGGGCGGCTCGTGGGGCGATATGCAGGGGAGCGAGCTGGGCCAGCCGGGTAACGCCCTGCAGGTGCAGATTGGCTATGACCGCTCCCGCTCGCAGCGCTGGGACCTCATTCTGCGCCGTACCGGCAGCCATGCCGTCACTGGCTGGCAGTATGCAAACCACCTGCGCATCGGCTGGCGCTGGATGCCGGGAGATATGGGCGCCGGTGAGTGGAACGCTACCCTGGACCTGGGTGAAACCGGGACGGGAGATACCTACTGGCGCGTTGGAGCAGGCTATGGCTGGTAACAGGCTCTTTCTGTTTCTCGTGCTTGGCGTTCTCATAGCGGGGGGCGCTCGAGCCGAGACTACGCTGGCCGCCCAGGTAGGGTATGCCTATAACATCAGCACAGAGGGTTATCAGAAATACAGTCTTACGGAAGTGGGCGAGGCGCCTGAACCGGTCAATGCCGGGGACGGTTATGTTGCACTGTCCGCCTTGCGTGCCATCAACGAAGAATGGGCCCTGGGTATCGGTACCCGGCTCATTGCGGGCGATTGGCCGCTGAGTAAAAGCAATGCCATCTGGGCGGTGGACCTGGTGATCATTGAATACCAACCGGTCTCCTGGCTGGCATTGCGCGGCAATTTCGGGGTGGTCAAAGCCTATGAAAACAAGCCGGCGTATGGCCGCCAAAGTGGCTGGCAGGTGTTGACGCCGGTGGCGAAAAATATCTGGGCCGGTCTGGGCTACATCAATGGCCCGGTTGATCAGGAACAGGGCAATAACCTGGATGGTCCGGATCTGCAGCTGGGGACGGCAGAGGCCTATTTTGCATTTCTTGAGTGGCGCCATTGATTCACTGCTCTGAAGTCGTGACCAGGATTGGTGCGGCCCATGGGGATTGCGTGGCGATGGGTACGCGGCGGCAAACACGAGCCATTCGGGAGCACAGAGATCGCGGGTTGGACGTGAAAAGTGAGTGAGAGAATATTGCGATGAAAGCAGTGATATTGGCAGGTGGATTGGGTACGCGGTTGAGCGAGGAAACGGTGCTGCGCCCCAAGCCCATGGTCGAGATCGGCGGCAAGCCGATCCTCTGGCATATCATGAAAATCTACTCTGCCCATGGCATTCATGACTTCATCATTTGCCTCGGTTACAAGGGGTACATGATCAAGGAGTATTTCGCCAACTACTTCCTGCACTTGTCGGATGTCACCATTGACCTTGCGCAGAATCGTATCGACGTACACCAGAACAATGCCGAGCCCTGGCGGGTGACGCTGGTTGATACGGGGGAGCACACCATGACCGGTGGACGTATCCGGCGCATCCGCCCCTACCTGGACGAAGAACCTTTCTGCTGCACCTATGGCGATGGCGTGAGTGATGTGGATATCACCGGATTGATAAATTTTCACCGTCAGCAGGACCGCCTCGTGACCATAACCACGGTGCAACCGCCGGGGCGCTTTGGCGCTCTGGAATTCAATGACGGGAAGGTGAGCGGTTTCTTCGAAAAGCCGCACGGTGACGGTGGCTGGATCAATGGCGGCTTCTTCGTGATGTCGCCGCAAGCCCTCGACTACATCGATGGCGACGATTCCGTATGGGAACGCGAACCGATGGAGCGGCTGGTGCATGCGCAGCAGGTATCGGCTTTCACCCACAGCGGTTTCTGGCAGCCTATGGACACCCTGCGCGACAAGACCCACCTCGAGGAACTGTGGGCGACCGGTAAGGCGCCGTGGAAGGTCTGGCCATGAATCGCCTGTTCTGGCAGGGAAAAAAGGTCCTGATTACCGGCCATACCGGTTTCAAGGGAAGCTGGCTCAGTCTGTGGTTGCAGTCTTGGGGGGCGCAGGTGGTGGGCTATTCGCTGGCGCCACCGACAACGCCGAGCCTGTTTGAGCGGGCGCAGGTAGAACAGGAGATGGATGCCTCGCACCTGGGAGATATCCGCGACCTCGAGCACTTGATTCGTGTCTTCGAGCAAACCCGGCCCGAGATTGTATTCCACATGGCGGCACAGCCGCTGGTGCTGTATTCGTATGAACAACCGGTAGAGACCTATGCCACCAATGTAATGGGCACGGTCAACGTCCTGGAAGCGGCGCGGCAGGTTGGCGGAGTGCGAGCGTTTGTCAACATCACCAGCGACAAATGTTATGAGAACCGCGAATGGATCTGGGGCTATCGCGAAAATGACCCGATGGGGGGCTATGACCCCTACAGCAGCAGCAAGGGCTGCGCCGAACTGGTGACATCGGCCTATCGGCAGTCATTTTTCAATCCGGCAGATTATGACCGCCATGGCTTGGCATTGGCCTCGGTGCGTACAGGTAACGTGATTGGCGGCGGTGACTGGGCCAGGAACCGGCTGGTCCCCGATGTGTTGCATGCCTTTTCCATGGGCGAGAAAGTGACCCTGCGCAGTCCTAACGCCGTGCGCCCATGGCAACACGTTCTCGAGCCGCTACGCGGTTATCTCATGTTGGCAGAGCGGCTGTGGACGGACGGGCCGGCATACAGTGACAGCTGGAATTTTGGACCGGCGGAGAAGGATGCGCGTTCGGTGCAATGGATAGTTGAACGTCTGGCGATGTTCTGGGGGCAGGAGGCGCAGTGGGCGCTGGATGCGGGCACCTTTCCGCATGAAGCCAACTATCTGAAACTGGATTGTTCGAAAGCGGCATCGCGCCTGCGGTGGCAGCCGGCACTGGATCTCGAACAGGCCCTGGAATGGATCGTCGCCTGGCATCGCGCCTATCTGGCAGGGGACGACTTGCGCGCCTGCTCGCTATCGCAAATCGAAGCGTATCAGGCTGCCGCCTCTCAGCACTAGAGTCGTATTATCGTTTTGGAGAAATTTGCCGTGACAGAGCAAGAACTACGTCGTCAGATTATCGAGTTGGTGACGCGTTATGCCGACAGTGCCTTCCAGGCCAAGCCATTTGTGGCGGGCGCCAGCAGTGTGCCGCCCTCGGGCAAGGTGATCGGTGCGCCTGAAATCACCAATATGGTAGAGGCGGCACTGGATGGCTGGCTGACTACCGGCCGTTTCAATGACGCATTCGAGCGCCGCTTGGCAGAGTTTCTTGGCGTGAAACATGTGTTGACCACCAATTCCGGCTCGTCCGCGAATTTGTTGGCTTTTGCTACGCTGACCTCACCGAAACTGGGTGAGCGCGCGTTGAAACCCGGTGATGAGGTCATTGCCGTGGCTGCGGCATTTCCTACCACGGTCAACCCGATCCTGTTGTACGACATGGTGCCGGTATTCGTTGATGTGCAGCTACCCACCTACAATATTGATGCCTCGAAAATCGAGGCGGCGATCACGCCGAAGACCCGCGCCATCATGCTGGCCCATACCCTGGGCAATCCGTTTGATCTGGATGAGGTCATGCGCATCGCGGAGAAGCATGGTTTGTGGGTGATTGAGGATTGCTGTGATGCGCTCGGCTCGACCTATCATGGGCAGCTGGTAGGCACCTTCGGCCATATTGGTACGTTGAGTTTCTATCCGGCCCATCATGTGACCATGGGCGAGGGCGGCGCGGTATTCACCCGTAGTGACGAACTGAGACGAATCGCCGAATCGTTCCGTGACTGGGGGCGCGACTGTTATTGCGCACCGGGCAAGGACAATACCTGCAAGAACAGATATGGCCGGAAAATGGGCGATCTGCCGGCTGGTTATGATCACAAATATACCTATTCACACCTGGGATACAATTTAAAGATATCGGATATGCAGGCGGCCTGCGGGCTCGCACAGATGGATCGGCTGCCGGAGTTTATTGCCGTCCGCAAGCATAATTTCGCGTACCTGCGGCAGCGACTTGAAAAGCTGGAAAAGTTCCTGATCCTGCCGGCGGCTACGGAACATGCCGACCCCAGTTGGTTCGGCTTTCCTATCACTCTGAGCGAATCGAGCGGCACGGATCGTGTCACACTCCTGCGTTATCTTGATCAGGAGCGTATCGGCACGCGGCTATTGTTCGGTGGGAATTTGATCCGCCAGCCTTATATGCTGGGGAGAAACTACCGGGTTCACGGCGAGCTGATCAATACCGATCGTGTAATGACGGACACCTTCTGGATCGGAATTTACCCTGGGCTGTCCGAGTCTGCGCTTGACTATGTGGCGTCCCGGCTCGAGATCTATTTCGGACTGGGCTTCTGATGTTCGAAAAAAATCCCAGTTGCATCGCCGGATGCTTTGAGTTGCGCCCGCGTGTCATGCATGACGCGCGCGGCAGGTTTGTGAAGGTGTTTCACAAGCCTGCGTTCCAGGCGCTGGGATTGGAGGCGGAATTCAGCGAGGAGTATTACAGCGTATCCAAAAAGGGTGTGTTGCGTGGCTTGCACTTTCAGTTGCCGCCACACGATCACGCCAAGCTGGTTTATTGTGTCGCGGGGACGGTGCTCGATGTGGTCGTGGATTTGCGTACCGATTCGCAGACCTATGGCCAGCATGCCGCCTTCGAGCTGTCCGCCGAGGCGGCCAATATGGTTTATATGCCGCGCGGTGTCGCGCACGGATTCTACGTGTTAAGTGAATCGGCAACTCTGGTGTACAAAGTCTCTACGGTCTATGCGCCGGATGCCGACGCGGGCATCCGTTGGGATTCGGCCGGCATTCAGTGGCCGGATGCAGAACCGCTGGTTTCGCTGCGTGACCAGGGCTTGCCTCCATTGGCGCAATTCACCAGCCCGTTTACGCTAGCCGGCGGCCAGTCATGAGTTCGGCAAAGGTTGTCCTGCTCACAGGGGCTACGGGATTCGTAGGTCAGCACCTGGCCAGGCATATGCTGGCTGAGGGCTGGCAGGTGCATGCGGTTGCCAGGCCATCTTCGGCTGCGGAACGCCGTACAAGCCTCGCTGCCGTCCAATGGCATCTCCATGACGGCGATACCAGAGGCTTGATTGCCATCATGGCGGCGATCCGTCCGCAGGTGGTTATTCACCTTGCCGCACGTTTTATTGCGGAGCATACATCGGATGATGTGGATGAGTTGATTCGCAGCAATATCCTGTTTGGGACCCAGTTGCTCGAAGCGATGGCCGCCAATGAAATTCGCCACCTCATTAATACCGGGACATCGTGGCAACACTACAATAATGAGGCATATAACCCGGTGTGCCTGTATGCGGCGACCAAGCAGGCCTTCGAGTCGCTGGCGCGCTATTATGTCGAGGTGCGGCGCATCACCGTCACCAACCTTGTCCTTACGGACACTTACGGTCCGGACGATCCGCGCAAGAAATTGTTCTGGGCATTGCGCGATTCAGCACATACGGGGCGTGAGCTGTCCATGTCTCCCGGGGAACAATTCATCGACCTGGTCTACATCGATGATGTGGTAAAGGCCTACATGATGGCTGTCGACCGTATGCTGGGAGGCTCTGGCTCTGGTATGGAGTATTTCGGTGTGTCGTCCGGATGCGCCATGCCATTGCGTGATTTGGTCGCTAAGTATGCGCAAGTCACCGGGTTGACGCCCAATGTGAAATGGGGCGGACGGCCATATCGGGGGCGCGAGATGTTTCGTCCTTGGTCTGGTGTCGCAGGGTTGCCTGGCTGGGCGGCGGCAGTGCCGCTGGAAGAGGGGTTGTGCCGCATGGAGGGAGTTCATGTGGCCGGAACCTCTCGACAATAAACGTACCAGTCGTCGCCATATCGTCGCCCGCGTCTGTAATCGCCCATGCACAAGGTTTCGCTCTATCTGCTGGTAATGACCCAGACCGCGCTGGGGTTGTTCAATATTCTGCTGATTCTCCATATCTTTGGTAATGGTGCCACCACCGATGCCTATTTCCTGACGGGGGCGGTGGTAAGCGCAATGTCTCTCGTTCAACTGCTGCTGGTGGAGCAGTTTCTGGTGTTTTATAACGACATCGATGCAGGCCAACGGCAGGAACGTGCGCATTTTGTCGGGGCAGTGACTGCGCTGAGCCTGGTGTCCGGCGGCGGCATCGGTGTGCTGCTGTTTTTATTTGCAGAGCCAAGCATTCAGCTGTTCGCCTGGTCTATCGCGGCGGTGACGTTGACCGAGGCGGGCGTCCTGCTCAAGGAAATGCTGCTGATGGTTCTCCTTTTTCCGCTCAGTCATGTGTTGCGCTCCTGCCTGAACGCCGAGGGATATTTTGTGCACAGTTTTGTGGCGCAATTGTTTCCAGGATTGACGGTATTTGGCCTGTTGCTGCTCATGGTGTTCGGTATTGTACTGGTTGATATTCATCACGTTGCCATGGCGTTTAGCGCCGGGGCATTGCTTCAGGCGGCCGTTCTGGTGCTGATTTCCCGGCGCAAGGGGCTGTTGCTTGGGGTGTATGTCTGGCATGAGAAGATTGCCGCCATGCTGCGGAATAGCACATCGATTCGTGTATCGCACAATGTGCATAACGTTATGTCGAGTATCGTCATAAATAATCTGTTGGCCAGCTATCCGCAAGGCGCCCTGTCAACCTATCACTATGCGAAGCGCGCTGTGGAAGCGGTAAGTGGGGCAGTGTTCGGTGCGCCGCAGACGGTACTTGCAGCAAAAACTTCCGAGTTTTGGTCGCAGGGTAGATATCTGGATATCGCACCATTGCGCCGTAAATTCTTGGCCATCTCGGGGCCGTTGTTTGTGGCGGTGATCATGGTGGCCTATATCGCTCTTCCCTATATGCTGGAAATTGTCGCGCCAAATCTTACCGGTGATGTCGTGACAGCGATAGCATTCATGGTGTTGTTGTTTGCGGGGTGGACATTGATCATAGCATTTGAAGCGCCCTATGTCGCGGTGCTGGTGGCAGCCAAGGATGCAAAGGCATTCATGATTGTCAATTCGATATTCATTGCTGTGTTTTCTCTAGTCGCCTATGCCGGCACGAGGCAGTTTGGACCTGAGATTATTCCGGTGTCTGCAGCCATGGCCCAGATATTGAGCTGGTATCTGTATCGGCGAATAGCGACTGAAAGCCTTGGGCGTAATGCTGGCGTGATGACAGGACGGAGTAAATGAATTCTGTAGCCGGGGCGAGGGTATGTGTCGTCATACCCACCTACAATCGGTCGGACATGCTGGGGCAGGCGATAGCATCGGCGTTGCTGCAAGACTATCCCGGGCTGGAGGTGCTGATTGCCGATAATGCGTCGACTGACGCTACCGCCAGCCTTATGGCCAGGTACGCCGAGGATAAGCGCGTACGGTACATAAGAAATCAGGAAAATATCGGCATGGTAAATAACTGGCGCCAGGCTATTGCGAAACATACGACGGCAGACTGGTTTATGTTGCTGTCGGATGATGACTGGTTGCTCGATTCGACTTATGTGTCACGTGCGATGGCGTTGGTGAAGGAGCATCCTGCTATACGGCTGGTTTATGCGGCCGGATATATCCTGAATGAATCGAGCGGGACATGTCGGAAAATGCCGGTTTCCTACCGTGGCGTGATGTCTGGTACGCAGGTGTTTTCCAACTGGGGTGCGACAAAGACCCAGGAATTTATGTTGTGTAACGTGTTGTTTCATCGTGATACGGCGTTGTCGCTTAATCCTTTCACCAATGCGGACAATCTGTCCTGTGATTCAGAGCTGTTGCTCAAAATGACGCTGTGTGGCGACGTTGGTGTGATAGACGATCCGGTCGCGGTCTACAGGGTTCATGGCGCCAATCTTATCGACCGCGTCGTGAAGGATGTGACATTCTTGCTGGGAAACCTGGATTTCGTGATTGAGCCATACCTCATGGCGGCGGCAAAGCTGGGGGCGGATTCCCCGGTCGTGCGAGATTATGTGCGAAATATTGGCCTGATCGATTATCTGGGGATGACGCTGCTGCTTTGTTTGCGGCATTTCCCGGCATATGAGCAGGTGTGCCGGGAAATGATTTGGCAACGTGTTCCTGAGTTGGCGGGTGAGGTGGAACGGCGTAAAAAGTATATGTTTAAGCGCCTTCTGATTGCCTATGCGCCGCTAGCGTATGACGCTGTCTTGTACGCGCGCAATCGCCTGGTGTCGATTGTGGGGTGTGTGCGTGGCTGTTGAGTTGGTGGTGGACATGACGGTTACATCGGTGTTGGCAGGGGTGTCGGATTATGGCGGCTAGGTCGCAACGGATAGCAGTCGTGGTTCCGACGTTCAATGCCGGTGCGCTGTGGGGCGCATGGTTGGCTGCGATGAAAGGACAGACATGCGTCCCGGATGTCGTGCTTGTCATCGACTCCGGATCAAGTGACGATACTGTACTGCTCGCCAGGCAGCATGGGTTTACGGTACGGGAAATCGAGCAGCGGCACTTCGATCATGGTGGCACACGGCAATCCGGTGTCGATGCGCTGGCAGATATCGATATTGTTTGTTTTCTTACGCAAGACGCCATCCTGGCGGACGCTGATGCGTTGGCGTTGCTGGTCAGATGTTTTGATGACGACCACGTTGGCGTGGCCTGTGGGCGGCAATTGCCGCGGCATGGCGCGAATGCCATTGAGGCGCATGCGCGTTTATTCAACTATTCGGCGGTATCGGCTGTCCGTCGCTTTGCGGATAGGGAGCGGCTCGGTCTGCGTGCCGCGTTCTGTTCGAATTCTTTCGCGGCCTATCGCCGCAGCGCGCTCGAGGCTGTGGGCGGGTTTCCTCGTAACGTGATTTTTGGCGAGGATATGTGGGTGGCGGCACGGATTCTTAAGGCGGGGTGGTCGCTGTGTTATTGCGCCGAGGCCAGTGTTGTTCACTCGCACGGATACACCGCTAGCCAGGAGTTCTCACGTTACTTCGATATTGGCGTATTTCATGCCACGGAACACTGGCTAATCGAGGATTTCGGGCGTGTGTCGGGTGAGGGGGCGCGGTTTTTGCGTTCGGAAATCAAGTATCTTCTGCCCAGGGCGCCGTGGCTGATTCCACTGATGCTATGGCGAACCTTGTTGAAGCTCACGGCATATCGGCTAGGCTTGCTGAGCAGGCATTTTCCGAATGGAATCAATCGACGTCTCAGTATGAACAAGAATTATTGGCGGCGGATGGATAAAGCTGAATGAATCATAATCATGGGGATGATCGGCCGTGCGATGTGACCAGGTTGGGAGCCGTTGTCGTCACATATAGGCCGGGCGACGAAGTCGGCAGCAATATTTTGCGTATCGCCGCGCAGGTAAATCATGTCTGCGTGGTCGATAATTCCGAGAGGCCGTATGACTGGGGTGGCCTGGACGGCAAAAATATCACAGTAATCAGTAACGCGGCGAATCTCGGTATTGCGTGCGCCCTCAATCAGGGGGTGAGTATGCTGTTCGAGCACAACATCGATGATGTCCTTCTGTTTGATCAGGATTCCGTGATTCCCGACGGCTTTGCCGAGGGTATGTGCCGCTTTCGCAACCGCCTGAGCCATGTTGGCGCCAGCATCTGCGCGCCAAATTTTGTCGATGTCAACAGCAATACCCAGGCCTGGTTTGCGCAACTGGGCCGTTGGCGCTATCGCAGCGTTTGGTGCGAGGGGGAGGGGAAACCGCCTTTGCGGGTGAATTTTGCGATCACCTCAGGGACGCTGTTTGGTCGCGAGGTGTGGGAGCGGTTGGGTCGCTTTCGCGATGATTATTTTATCGATCATGTCGATTCGGAATATTGTCTGCGAGCCGCCCGCAGCGGGATTCCAGTGATCATCAATTGCGGTCTGCTGCTGCAGCATGCCATTGGTAACCGCACCGTCAGAAAATTGCTGGGAGTGACCATCAAGCCAAACAATCATTCTCCGCTGCGGCGTTATTACATTACCCGGAATGGCATTCGCGTAATGCTGGAGTATGGCGTGTCTTATCCGTCATTTGTATTTTTGTCTCTTGCGCGGCTTGTTCACGAGACGCTGGCGGTGATGTTCTTTGAGAGTGAGCGGCTTGCGAAGCTGCGTGCCATCTTGCGCGGTGTGGTTGATGGTCTGCGCGGGCGGATGGGGCCGGCAGATACCTCAGCTTGGTGACAGGTAACGGGCCGGTAACGAAGGAAAAATAGGCTATGTATAGGCAGGGTGTTGTCCGCGAACATGCTACGCTGCTGAATGCTGTGCTGCGTGTGGTCGATGCGGCGGGAGTGGTGCTGTCCGCCTGGATCGCGCACCGGCTGTATCTGGATGAATGGATCATCCGGGACGGTTATCCGGCAGTTATCGGTGTTGCCGTGCTTCTTACGGCATTGATCTTTCCTGTGTTTCATCTCTATCGTCCCTGGCGCGGAATTTCCTATATCGAAGAGATGCGCGTAGTCACTTTCGCATGGAGCGGTGTGGCGCTGGGATTGCTGGCATTTATCTTTCTCATCAAGCAGGGACCGATGTTCTCGCGCGGGTGGATGCTCGTGTGGCTAGCGCTCGGGTGGCTGTCGATACTGGCGCTGCGGCTGTTGTTGCGCGTGGCGATGCGCATGTTGCGACGCAAAGGCTTCAATCTCCGCCACATTGTCCTGGTTGGGTCTGTGGCCATGGCGCGCGAGATATCCGAGCGCCTGGCGGCCGCGTCCTGGATGGGGATTAAGATTCGCGCATTTTACAAAATCGACGATGATACGGCGGAGTTGGGCGGCGACGATGTGCCGACCGTCACCGGGCTGGCTGATATTGCGGAACTGGTGCAAAGGGAGTCCATCGACCAGGTCTGGATTGCGCTACCGCTGAAGGCGGAGGATGCCGTTAAGTCGGTGCTGCATGAATTGCGCAACACTACCGTGGATATACGTTACATTCCGGACATGTTTGGTATGCGCCTGCTTAATCATTCAGTATCGGAGATCGCCGGGTTTCCGGTGCTGGAGTTGTCTGTCACGCCCATGGCAGGCATGAATCGATTGCTCAAGGCGTTGGAAGATCGTGTGCTGGCGTGTTTGATCCTGCTTCTTATCAGTCCCGTGATGGTGATACTGGCCTTGGGCGTAAAGCTGACTTCGCCCGGTCCCGTATTTTATCGGCAAGAGCGGGTGGGGTGGAATGGTCGGCCATTCATGATGCTGAAGTTTCGCTCGATGCCGGTCGATGTGGAACAGCACGGCGTGCAATGGGGCGGCGGCAAGGAAAAGACCACGACCAGCTTTGGCGCCTTCATCCGCCGCACCAGCCTCGATGAACTGCCGCAGTTCATCAATGTGCTAAAGGGGGATATGTCCATTGTCGGGCCACGCCCCGAGCGTACGGTATTCGTCGAGCAGTTCAAGGATGAAGTGCCGGGATATATGAAGAAACACCTGGTGAAGGCTGGAATTACCGGTTGGGCGCAGGTGAACGGCTGGCGCGGGGACACCGATCTAAACAAGCGTATCGAGCATGACCTGTATTATATCGAGCATTGGTCTATCTGGTTGGACCTGAAGATTATCGCGTTGACCATATTTAAAGGTATAAATAACGAAAATGCGTACTAAATTCACTATTCTTGAATGATGGTCGGGAATAGGAAACGTATGGACATTGTGCTAAATAGCTGTTCCGAATTGTTGTCCACTGCAAGACAGGCATCTGATAGGGCGGGCTGTGCCCGCCGTTTCACGGCGCCCACGGGGCGCCCTATGGGTGAGTACGATTTCGGAACGGTTATTTAGGGCGCGCCGATTATGGGGTGACCAACCCACGTTGTTTGTTGGATTTTCCTGCGGGATGCGGTGACAAGAATGTTCGGAGTTGATACAGGTCAAGGTTGGCGGAGTAGGCGCATGACATATCATCCTGGTGGTCTTCTTGGTGTTTCACGGTGGGCACGCTACGGCCTGATAGTCGCCTTGTGTTTCGTCGCCCTTGCCTTGCACGGGTGTGCCGGAATGGTCACCCAGCGTCTGGGTAGTGCCCTTTCCGGTGCCATTGCCAATCAGGATGATCCGGAGACGGTTCGTGCCGGCGCCCCCGCCTATCTGTTGCTCGTCGATGGCCTGATCGCCGACAGCCCCAACGACAAGAGCACGCTGCTGGCCGGCTCCCGTCTGTATGGAAGTTATGCCGCGATTTTTGTCGATGATGACAAGCGGGCGCTGCAGATGGCGCTCAAGGCGCGCGATTACGCCAGGCGTGGTCTGTGCGCGGATTATCCGCAGATATGCGCGGTGGAGTCCGCGCCGTATGATCAATTCGTGCCGGCCTTGCATGAGGTGCAGACCGACGGCCTCGACGCCCTGTATGTCTACGGCACCGCCTGGGCCGGGCGGATTCAGGCGGACAGTTCCGACTGGGCGGCAGTGGCCGATCTGCCCAAGGTCGAGGCGGTGATGCGTCGGGTGGTGGCGATGGACCCTGCCTATGACAATGGCCGGGCGCAGCTGTATTTGGCGGTATTGAATACGCTAGTGCCGCCGTCTCTTGGCGGCCGGCCCGAAGTGGGCCGCGGATATTTCGAAAAGGCGATAGAGATATCGCAGGGGCGGGATTTGATGGCCAAGGTGGAGTTTGCGCGCCGCTATGCGCGGATGACCTTTGATAAAAAATTGCACGACTCGCTGTTGCACGAGGTGCTGGCGGAAAAGTCGCGGGTGGCCGGTCTGGTTCTGAGTAACGTGCTGGCCCAACAGGAGGCGGCAAAGCTGCTCGCCTCCTCGAACGATTATTTTTTGGAATGACGCAATGATTAGAACGATAGCCTTGGTGGCACTGTGGCTGGCGCTGTTTCCGGTATCTGCGGCGGCGCTCACCTTGAAGTTCGCCACCACCGCGCCGGATGGCACTGGCTGGATGGAGGAGTTCCGCAAAGGGGCCGACGAGGTCAAGCGGCGCACCGATGGCCGGGTAGAGGTGCGTTTCTACCCCGGCGGGGTGATGGGGAACGACAAGAGTGTGCTGCGCAAGATTCGTATCGGTCAGTTGCACGGCGGCGCGATCACCGGCGGTGGACTGGCGGAAATCTATTCCGATGCGCAGATCTATAGTTTGCCGTTCATCTTCCGTTCGCTGGCGGAAGTGGATTATGTGCGGTCCAAGATGGACTCCCTGCTGCTGCAGGGTTTGGAGCGCGAGGGCTTTATCGGGTTCGGCATCAGTGACGGTGGTTTCGCGTATCTGATGTCGAATCAGGCGGTGCAGGCCGTTGATGATTTGAAGGCCATGAAGGTGTGGGTGCCGGAAGGCGATGCCATCAGCCACACGGCCTTTCAGTCCGTGGGGGTGCATCCCGTGTCGTTGCCGCTGACCGATGTTCTTACCGGCCTGCAGACGGGGCTTATCGACACGGTGGCGGCGTCTGCCGTCGGCGCCATTGCCTTGCAATGGCACACGCGGGTCAAGTATCTGACGGATACTCCCCTGATTTACATTTACGGCACCCTGATAATTTCCCGCAAGGCATTCAGTCAGTTGCAGCCATCGGATCAGACCGTCGTGCGTGAGGTGTTCGGCGCGGTGCTGGCTCGTTTGAATACTCAGAGCCGCCAGGATGATGTGCGCGCACGGGACGTGCTGCAACAGCAGGGGATACAGTTCGTGCGCCTGAATCATGGTAACGAGCGTTGGGCCACGGTGGTGGAGGAGACCACGCGGCGTTTGTCGGAGCGCAAGGTGTTCAGTGTTGAAATGTTGCAGATTCTGCAGGGTCATATCGCCGATTTCCGGGCCACTGCGGCGGGTCAATAGTGACCCTGCAGGGGCAGGAAAATAGTGACCAGGCATCGGGTCTGCCATGGATGCCGAGATGAGGTGGGCTGCTGTGGTTTTTGTTGCGGAGGGGCGACGGCTGGCATGGCGCGGATGAAACCCAGGCTGGATTCAGCCATTCATTTTGTCCGTCGCATCGAGGATGGCGTGATTGTCGTCATCGTATTGGCGATGATTCTCCTCGCCTCCAGCCAGATTGTGCTGCGCAACTTCTGGGACAGCGGCGTGATTTGGATTGATCCCCTGCTGCGCGTCATGGTGTTGTGGGTCGGGTTGCTCGGCGCGATGGCGGCGACGCGCAACAATGAGCACATTACCGTGGATGTGCTGTCACGGTTTCTGTCGCCGAGGCTGTTGCGCATGAGCCGGTTCATTACCGGTAGCTTTGCCGCCCTGGTCTGTGCCCTGCTGGCATGGCACGGCGCACGTTTCGTGGCCATGGAGTATGAAGCCGGCGTGGTAGTGTTTGCCGGTGTCCCGGCCTGGTGTTGTGAGCTTATCATCCCGTTCGGGTTTGCCGTGATGGCGCTTCGTTTCGCCCTGGTCACCCTCTATCCAGCGGCGGAGGCCGCATGAGCACCGTCATTACACTGCTCCTGGTGGGGTTGGCGCTGCTCGGTGCGCCGCTGTTTGCCGTCATTGCCGCGAGTGCGCTGATCGGCTTCCATACCGCCGAGATTGACCTGTCTGTCGTGATGATCGAATTCTATCGCCTGGCCGAAATGCCTATTCTTCTGGCGATCCCGTTGTTCACCTTTGCCGGCTATCTGTTGAGTGAAAGCAATGCGCCGCGCCGGCTGGTGCATCTGACCAGCGCGCTGCTGGGCTGGATGCCGGGTGGCCTGGCTGTGGTTGCCTTGACCGCCTGCGCCATTTTTACCGCGTTTACCGGGGCCTCCGGCGTAACCATCGTTGCGTTGGGGGCCTTGCTTTATCCGGCCATGGCTCAGGCGGGGTATCATCACCGCTTCAACCTGGGTTTGATTACCACCTCCGGCAGCCTCGGTCTGTTGTTCGCACCTTCCTTGCCGCTCATCCTTTATGGCGTGATAGCGCAGCAGCTTGGCCTCGGTATCTCGATCACCGTGGATGAGCTGTTCCTGGCCGGTATTCTCCCCGGGGTGCTGATGTTGGCGGCGCTCTCTGCCTGGAGCATGTGGGTGAATCGTGGTCAGCCACTGCATGGCATGGCCGGCACCAAGATTGGCCGGGCCCTGCGCGAGGCCTTATGGGAGTTGCCGCTGCCGTTTATCGTGCTGGGCGGCATCTACAGTGGATATTTCGCGGTTTCAGAGGCCGCCGCCGTAACCGCCTTGTATGTGCTGGTGGTCGTGGTGGTGATTCATCGTGAGGTCAAGGTGCGTGATTTGCCGCGCATCATCCGCGAATCGATGGTGCTGGTGGGCGGCATCCTGGTGATTCTCGGTGTCTCTCTGGCGTCGACCAATTATCTCATCGATGCCGAGGTTCCCTCGCGCTTGTTTGACGCCATTCGGGAACATATCAAAGATCCGCTCACCTTCCTTATTTTGCTCAATGTGTTTTTGCTGGTTCTGGGCATGATGCTGGATATCTTTTCGGCCCTGGTCATCATGGTGCCATTGCTGGTGCCGATAGCCTTGGGCTACGGTATCGATCCGGTGCACCTCGGCATCATCTTCCTCGCCAACATGCAGCTGGGCTATTTTACGCCGCCAGTGGGCATGAACCTGTTCATTGCAAGCTACCGCTTCAAGGTGCCGGTGATGCAGATCTACCGCGCCACGTTGCCGTTTTTCTTCATTCTCCTGCTTGCCGTACTGGTGATTACCTATTGGCCGGCCTTGAGTCTGTACTTGCCCGGACGACTCTGACGGATCCCGGGCCGGGCCTGTTGGCGGCCGTTTTCCGGCAGCATTGAAGGTATTGCTGTCCTGTTCACGTTATTTTTCGCACGTCTCGCGTAAATACATGGGCTGCCCGCACATCGGACGTTGCCATGGACAGAGACCCCTCCAGTGAAAACAAGGATTTACGCCGTCGCCTGACGGCGGTGATTGCCAATGCGCGCCATAATGAAGAACGCATGCGCCGTTTTCACGAGCAGGAGCTGCAACTTCTCAGTGCCAGTGGTCTGGTGGATCTGCTCCGCCATATCGTGGTCGGGCACCGTCAGGTATTCGAGCTGCAGTCCGTCACCCTGACGCTCATTGACGCGGAATACGAGTTCCAGCGCCTGCTTGCGGAACTGGGCTGCAGTGATTGCTTTCCTGAGGTGCGGTTCGTGGACTCCGGCGCCGGGCTGGCCGCCTTTTTCGGTTCTGCGCAGATGCCGCGGCTGGGGGAGTTTCGCGCCGATCGGCACGCGGAGCTGTTTCACGTCGGGCCGCCTCCGGCCAGTGTGGCGGTCCTGCCGCTGCTGCGGCAACGCCGTTTGCTCGGCAGTCTCAACCTGGGTAGCCAGGCCGCCGGCCGTTTCATTCCGGGCAGTGCCACTGATTTTCTGGAGCGTCTTGGCGCGGTGGTGGCGATCGGTCTGGAGAATGCCATCAATCATGAGCGTCTCAAGCATATCGGTTTGATCGACGCCTTGACCGGTGTTCACAACCGGCGCTATTTCGATCGCCGCCTGACCGAAGAGGTCGAACGCGTACAGCGCAGCGGACAGCCGTTGACCTGCCTGTTCCTCGACGTGGACCACTTCAAAAAGGTGAACGATGTCCACGGCCATCAGGTGGGCGATCGGGTATTGCAGGAGGTGGCCGCGCGCGTCAAGGCGCAGTTGCGGCTCTCGGACGCACTGGGACGCTACGGCGGCGAGGAATTTTCCGCCTTGCTGGTGCAGACCGATCTGGAACAGGCGACGGACATCGCCGAGCGGATCCGTGCGTCCATCGCCGGCGAGCCGTTCCGGCTCGGCGGCGCTCACGACCTGCGCGTGACCATGTCGGTGGGGATAGCCGTGCTCCTGCCACAGGACTGCGCCGGTGATATCGCGGCCTGCGCGGAGCGGCTGGTGGCCCTGGCGGACGAGGCGGTGTATCGGGCCAAGCAGGGCGGACGCAATCGGGTTGAGATCGCCGGCAAGACGGCGGCAGGTCCGCTCTAAATAGCTGCTCCGAATGGTATCCATCTTCTCTGCGGCGCGTCATAGGGCGGGCCGTGCCCGCCGCAACACGGCGCCCATGGGGCGCCCTAGGCCTGGCTTCCCTCATGCAACGCTATTCACGCGGGAACCAGACCAGGGCACGTTCAACCCGCTAAGCCTAGCAGCCCAATTGCCGGTCGCAAGACAGGCAGGCGCAGGCAAAAAGAGGTACATTAGACCCCACAAGATGGTTGCGACAGGGGTGAATTGTGGGACAGAAAGTCGCAGTAGCCACGGCGGTGCGCCTGCTGGGTATCAATCGGGCCGAACTGCAGAGTCTTATCCATGACGGCGAGCTGCCGGCGCCCGACGGCATGGTCGATATCGATCTGTTGCGCCAGCTTTATCCCCGCCTTGCCTTGCACGACGCGCCCATGCTGGAGCGGGTGCAGTTGATCAAGACCACGGCCTTCTCACGCCGCGTGCGCAGTACCCTGGCCCCGGAGCGGGATGCGCTGGAAATCCAGCTCAAGAAACGCAACGCCGAGCTGTCGCTCGAGCGCGCCATGGCAAAGAAGTATCGTGGAATTATCGATCAGCTCTGCCGCAAGCTGGATGTGATGCAGGATTGCCGTGATGACACGCAGCGGCGGGTTGTGCATGACATCAATCGCTGGCTGCTGGAACAGCTGGAAAAGTAGCCGCCGGCCATGACCCATCGTATCCGTTTGCTCCCCAGTGGACGCGAGTTCGACGCCGAGGCACAGGAGACGGTGCTGGAGGCCGCGTTGCGCAATGGCGTGAATATTCCCTACAACTGCAGCGGCGGGAGCTGCGGGGCATGCAGGGCACGCCTGCTGTCCGGCGAGATCGCCGCACCACGCTTCCACGATTTTGTGTTTACCGAGGTGGAGAGGACGCAGGGGGCGGTGCTGTTGTGCAGCATCAGTGCCGGCAGCGATATGACACTGGAGGTCAACGAGATTGGCGCCGCCCATCAGATCCCGCGCCAGAATGTGGTGACGCGGGTGGCGCGTATCGAGCGCCTGGGCGAACACTACGTGGAGCTGACGTTGCGAACGCCGCGCAGCCAGACCTTGCAGTTTCTTGCCGGGCAACATGTGGAACTGCGTATCGGCGACGAGCTGAGCTGCGATGCGGCCATCGCCAGCTGTCCGTGCAACGGAATGTTTCTCCAGTTTCATCTGGCCTTGCGCCCGGATGAGCCGTTCACCCTGCATGTGTTCGAGCAATTGCGCAGCAACGAGGTTGTCGAGGTCAACGGGCCGTTCGGTACCTTTACGCTGGATGAAGGTTCACGCCGTCCGATTGTGATGGTGGCGCAGGATACCGGGTTTGCCCCGCTCAAAGGCCTGCTGGAGCACGCCCTGGCCCTCGAGCTGCCGCAGCCGCTGACCCTGTTTTGGGCCAGTGCCCATGACGACGGCTTCTATATGGCCAATCTGTGCCGCTCCTGGGTGGATGCCCTGGATAATTTCACCTACCAGCCGCTGTACCTGGAGACTGGGCACGAGTCGGCGGTGGCGGAGGTGATCGCCGCCTCGGTTGTGGCGCCGGCGGCGTGTGATTTTTATCTTGCCACTGCCGCGCCGCTGAGTGCTGGCCTGCTCGAATCCCTGTTGAAACACGGTGTGCCGGTGGAGCGTATCTTCGTGATGGAAAAACGTCAGTGCGGTATGCGCTGAGGTTTGGCGCGGCGGCGCTGCCCTGACCCGTGGGCGTTTGCCGATTCGCCCTTCCGCCGGCGACGCATTTTGCGGCGGGGACGATGGTTTTTGGCGCTTTTATGGTTTAATGTCGCCCCATGTTCCGACCCCTCGTTCTCTATATCGGTTTGCGCTACACCCGCGCCAAGCGGCGCAACCATTTCATTTCCTTCATCTCGCTCATCTCCATGCTCGGCATCGCCCTGGGCGTGACGGCGCTGATCACCGTGCTGTCGGTGATGAACGGCTTCGAGAATGAACTGCGCACCCGCATCCTGGGCATGACCTCCCACGCCACCATCAGCGGCTACGGCGTGCCACTGCGCAACTGGCTGGAGGTGGCCGAGCTGGCACGGCGCGACGCACGGGTACTGGGGGCGGCGCCCTATATCCAGAAGGAGGGCATGCTCATCGAAGGCCAGCGCGTCAACGGCGCACTGATCCGCGGCGTGCTGCCGGCGGAAGAACCGGCGGTGTCCGAGGTGGGCGAGAAGATGCTCACCGGCCGGCTGGATGATCTGCGCGCCGGTGACTACAACATCGTGCTCGGCGTGGATCTGGCGCGCATCCTCGGCGTGATGGTCGGTGACAAGGTGACCCTGGTAACGCCGTCGGCCAACGTCACTCCGGCCGGGGTGCTGCCGCGCCTGAAGCGCTTCACCGTCAGCGGCATCTTCGAGGTGGGCATGTACGAGTACGACAGCGCCCTGGCCCTGGTGCACCTGGATGACGCCGCGCTTCTGTTCCGCATGCCGGGGGAGGTGAGCGGTGTGCGGCTCAAGCTGGAGGATATGTTCCGCGCCCCCTGGGTGGCGCGCGAACTGGCGCAGACCTTGCCCGGCAGCTATCTGGTCAGCGACTGGACGCAGCAGCATGCGAATTTCTTCCGCGCCATCCGCACCGAGAAGACAGTGATGTTCGTGATCCTGTTCCTCATCGTGGCGGTGGCGGCCTTCAACATCGTCTCCACCCTGGTGATGGTGGTGACCGACAAGAAGACCGATATCGCCATCCTGCGCACCCTGGGCCTCGCGCCGCGCGAGGTGATGGGGGTGTTCATGGTGCAGGGCACGGTGATCGGTTTTGTCGGTACGTTGTTCGGCATTGTCGGTGGCGTGCTGCTGGCCCTCAACGTGGAGACCATCGTGCCGGCCATCGAGCAGGCGTTCTCCGTGCAGTTCCTGCCGGCTGACGTGTATTACATCAGCAAGCTGCCGTCGCAGCTCAACGGCGTCGATGTGGTGCGCATCGCCGTGGTGTCGTTCCTGCTCAGCGTGGTCGCCACGCTGTATCCGGCCTGGAGCGCGGCGCGCACCCAGCCGGCGGAGGCCCTGCGCTATGAGTGAGATGGTGCTGTCCTGTCACGGTTTGGGCAAGACCTACACCGAAGGCCCGCAGGCGGTGGAGGTGTTGCGCGAGGTGAGCCTGAGCGTGGCGCGCGGCGAACGCATCGCCGTGGTGGGCGCCTCCGGCTCCGGCAAGAGCACGCTGCTGCATCTGCTCGGCGGTCTGGAGTTGCCCAGCAGCGGCCGCGTCGAGGTGGCGGGCCAGGACATGGCCGCACTGGGCGAGGCGGCCCGCGGCCGCCTGCGCAACCGCGCGCTGGGCTTTGTCTACCAGTTTCATCACCTGTTGCCGGAGTTCACCGCACTGGAAAACGTGGCCATGCCGCTGCTCATCGGCGGTGCCGCCGTGGCCGAGGCCTCGCGCCGCGCCGCCGACCTGCTGCAGCGCGTCGGTCTGGGCCATCGTCAGACGCACAAGCCGGGTGAGCTGTCCGGCGGCGAACGCCAGCGTGCCGCCCTGGCGCGCGCCCTGGTCACGCGGCCGCAATGCGTGCTGGCCGACGAGCCCACCGGCAATCTGGATCAGCACACCGCCGAGCAGGTCTATGGTTTGATGCTGGAGCTGAACGAGGAACTGAAGACCAGTTTCGTGGTGGTTACCCACGACATGGGGCTGGCGGCGCGCATGCACCGGACTCTTAGGCTGGAAGACGGCAGGATCGTGATGTAGGAGCGAATCGCATTCGCGATTAGCCGTGTGTGCGGCACACCGGTCGCGAATGCGATTCGCTCCTACAGTTTATTCTCGAAGGTCTTGCGCAGATCGCGCTCGCGTTTCTTGTGCTGCCAGTGGCGGATCAGATGCAGACGCCACAGGCCGCGCACCCCGAAGTAGCCGAGCAGGCTGCTGAGGGTTGCCACCACGAAGCAGCCGAGCAGGAAGGGCTGCCAGATCAGGGACAGTTCGGCCTGCAGCCACTCGATGCTGAACGCGGCCTCCATTTCGTGTACCGGTACATCCAGCAGCCAACTGCCTACCTTGTAGCAGAAGTAGAAGATCGGCGGCATGGTGAGCGGATTGGTGACCCATACCAGGGCGATGGACAGCGGCAGGTTGACGCGGAACAGGATGGCGAACAGCGCCGCCGGCAGCATCTGGAACGGCATCGGCACGAAGGCCCAGAACAGACCGTTGGCGAAGGCGCCGGAGGCCGAGCGCCGGTTCAGGTGAAACAGGTTCGGGTCGTGCAGCAGCTTGCCGAAGATGCGCAAATGCCTGTGCTCTCGGATCACGCGATGATCCGGCATGATGCGCTTGAGGAATTTTTTCGGCATGGTGGGCAGGAAGGCGCCTAAGCTGGGGTGAGAGCGCGCCTATTATCCACAATCAGTCAGGGACAGGGAACATGGTCGCAGGGACGCTGGCCTTTCTTCTCGGTATTGTCATCTTTCAATTCCAGGACGCGTTGCCGGACAGCGCGTGGCTGGCGCTGCTGTTGCCGCTATTGCTGCTTCCCTGGTTATTGCCATCGTCATGGCGCCGGTGGCTACAGCCACCGGCGCTGGTGATTGCGGGGTTGCTCTGGGGCTGGTGGCACGCGGCCCTGGCGTTGCACCCGCAACTGCCGGCCGCGCTGGAGGGCGAAGACCTGGTGCTGGAGGGGGTGATCGCCAATCTGCCGGAGGCCGATGGCGAGCGCAGCCGCTTTCTATTCGATGTCAGCCGCTTGAGTTATCGCGGCACACCGGTAGCTTCTCCCGGCCTGGTGCGCCTGTCCTGGTACCGCGACTATCCGACGCTGGAGGCCGGACAGCGCTGGCGCCTGCAGGTGCGGCTGAAACGGCCGCATGGCATGGTGAATCCCGGCACCTTCGACTACGAGGGCTGGCTCTACCAGCAACGCATTCGCGCCACCGGCTATGTGCGGCCCGCTGCGGATACCGTGCTGCTGGATGACGACAGCGGCGCGTTTCCCCTGCAGCGCCTGCGACAGCGCCTGTACCAGCAGTTGCGCCGTGCCGTGGGTGAACATCCGCTCGGCGGCGTGGTGGCGGCGCTGGCGCTGGGGGAGCGCCAGGATATCGGACGCGGCCAGTGGCAGCTGCTGCGCGCGACCGGCACCAATCATCTGGTCGCCATCTCCGGGCTGCATATCGGCATCGTGGCCGGCCTGGTGTTTTTCCTGGCACGCCGCCTGTGGCGCTGGCCGGAGCGTCTGCCGGCACCCAAGGCGGCGGCCCTGGCGGCGCTGGCCGCCGCCGCGCTGTATGCGGCCCTGGCGGGCTTTTCCATTCCCACGCAACGCGCCCTGATCATGGTGGCGGTGGCGATGCTGGCCGTGCTGGGCCAGCACGCCCTGCGACCGGCGCGGGTTCTGGCCCTGGCCCTGCTGGCGGTGCTCCTGCTCGATCCCCTGGCGGTGCTGTCGCCCGGCTTCTGGCTGTCCTTTGGCGCGGTGGCGGTGATCCTCTATGGCATGGGCGGGCGTCTGGGCGCGAGCGGCTGGTGGTGGCGCTGGGGGCGGGTACAGGTACTGGTGGCACTGGGGCTGGCGCCCGTGCTGGCGGTGTGGTTTCAGCAGGTGCCGCTGATCTCTCCGCTGGCCAATCTGCTCGCGGTGCCCTGGGTGTCGCTGCTGGTGGTGCCGCTGGTGCTCACAGGCGCCGGGTTGGCCGCGCTGTGGCCCTGGGGGGCTGAGGCGGTGTTGTCACTGGCGGTGCTTGCCCTCGATGCCCTGTGGTGGTGGCTGGCGTGGTGCGCCGGCCTGCTGCCGCCACGCTGGAATGTGCTGGCGGCAGCGCCCTGGACGCTGTTGCCGGCGCTGCCGGGTCTGGCCTGGCTGCTGGCGCCGCGCGGCTGGCCGGCCCGCTGGCTGGGGCTGGCGTGGTTGCTGCCGCTGCTGCTGGTGAGGCCACCGGGGCCGGCTCCGGGGACGGCCTGGGTGACGTTGCTGGACGTGGGGCAGGGGCTGGCGGTACTGGTGCGCACCGCCGGGCATACCCTGCTGTATGACACCGGGCCACGCTATGGGGCGGATGCCGATGCCGGCACGATGGTGATCGTGCCGGTGCTGCAGCATTACGGCATCTCCCGTCTCGATGTGTTGCTGCTCAGCCACGGCGACAGCGACCATGCCGGCGGTGCCGCCGCCGTGTTCGAGTCGGTGGAGGTCGGGCGGCTGGTCAGCGGCGCCGCCGCGCCGTTGCCCTGGCGCCCACATGAGCCCTGCCACCGCGGTCAGCAGTGGCACTGGGACGGGGTGGCGTTCGAATTGCTGTACCCGCCACCGGAGGGGGGGCCGGGCGGCAAGGGGAACGATGGTTCCTGTGTGCTGCGGATTGCCACGGCGGGCGGGGTCCTCCTGCTCAGCGGCGACATCGAGGCCGCAGCGGAGGCCGAGCTGCTGGCCCGTGCGCCGGAGCGGTTGGCGGCCGATGTGCTGGTGGCGCCCCATCACGGCAGCAAGACCTCGTCCACCGTGCCATTCGTGACGGCGGTGGCGGCGCGCCATGCCCTGTTTGCCATAGGCTATCGCAACCGCTGGGGGTTCCCTCATCCGAGGGTGGTGGAGCGTTATCGTGCCGCCGGCGCCGCGGTGCATACCACTGCGGCGCAGGGCGCCATTACCGTGCGGCTCGAGGCCGATGGACTCGAGATGGAGTCCTGGCGGCGGCAGGCACGGCGCTATTGGTTCAGCCAGTGAATGATGCTGCAGGGATGGCGCCACATTTGGTAGAGTGTCGCCACTTAAATTGTGGCCGTAATCAAGGGGAATGACGGGTGTTTGAAATTATTGTCGCCGGCGGCTGGCTGATGGTGCCGATCGTCCTGTGTTCCATCGCTGCTCTGGCCATCATCGCCGAGCGTTTCTGGAGTCTGCGTCAGGACAAGGTCGCGCCGAAGAATCTGGTGGCGCAGGTATGGAACTGGCGCAAGAGCAACCAGCTCACCCAGGAACGGGTACTGGCGCTGCGCAACAGCTCGGCGCTGGGGCGGGTACTGGCCGCCGGCCTGCTCAACATGGCGCACAGCCGCGAGGTGATGAAGGAAAGCCTGGAGGAGACAGGGCGCCAGGTGGTGCTGGAGCTGGAACGCTACCTGAACACCCTGGGCACCATCGCCTCCGTTTCGCCGTTGCTCGGCCTGCTCGGCACCGTGGTCGGCATGATCAAGGTGTTTACCGCCATCACCACCCAGGGGGTGGGCAATCCCGGCGTGCTGGCCGGCGGCATCTCCGAGGCGCTGATCACCACCGCTGCCGGCCTTACCGTGGCCATTCCCAGCCTGATGTTCTACCGCTATTTCCGCGGCAAGGTGGATGCCCTGGTGCTGAAGATGGAGGAAGAGGCGCTCAAGCTGGTGGAGGTGATCCACGGTGAGCGCGAGGCGGGCGAGGACGCGGCCTGATGAAGTTTCAGCCCAATCGGCGCGAGGAGCCGGATGTCAATCTGACGCCGCTCATCGACGTGGTATTCCTGCTGCTGATCTTCTTCATGGTGTCGACCACCTTCGACCGTGAAACCGAGATCAATATCGAGTTGCCCGAGGCCAGCGGCGAGATCCTCCAAAGTGAGCGTACGGTGGTCGAGATCAGTATCGATGGCGAGGGGCGTTTCTTCGTCAACCGCGAGGAAGTCATCAACACCCGGCTGGATACGCTCAAGCAGGCGATCGCCCTGGCGGCTGGTGATGAGGCCAAGCCGCAAGTGATCCTGAGCGCCGATCGGCGCACGCCGCACCAGGCGGTGATCACGGCAATGGATGCGGCACGCCAGCTGGGGTTCGTGCATCTGACCTTCGCCACCAGCCAGCCCGCCGAGGGGCAGTAGCGGATGGCAGCAAAACTGTCACTCAGCTCGTTGGGCCTGTATCGCCGTCTGTTGCGCTATGCCTTGCCGCATTGGCGCATCTTTCTCATCAGCTCGCTGGCCTTGATCGTTGTCGCGGGCAGCGAGGCCGCCTTTGCGGCGCTGATCAAGCCGATGATGGACGGCACCTTCATCGAGCGGGACAGTGCCGTTATCAAGTGGGCCCCGGTGGTGATGGTGTTGCTGTTCATGTTCAGCGGCGTGGCCAGCTACGGTTCCGCCATGGGCATGCAATGGGTGGCGCGACGGGTGATCAAGACCCTGCGCGGCGAGATGTTCCGTCATCTGCTCAAGTTGCCGGTCTCCTATTTCGACAGCAACGCCTCGGGCAATCTCATTTCCAAGCTGATCTATGACGTGGAGCAGGTCTCCATGGCCAGTACCGAGGCGGTCAGTGTCCTGATCCGCGACACGCTGACGATCATCGCCCTGCTGGGCTGGATGCTGTATCTCAACTGGCAGCTGGCGCTGATCCTGTTTATCGGCGCGCCGGTGATTGCCAAGGTCATCAAGGTCATCAGCGGGTATGCGCGGCGCTACAGCTCCCGCATCCAGCATTCGGTGGGCGATGTCGCCCATGTCACGGAGGAGGCGGTCGAGGCGCAGCGGGTGGTGAAGACCTTCGGCGGCCAGGCCTATGAAACCGCGCGTTTCGACGAGGCCAATGAGCGCAACCGGCGTCTGACCATGCGGCTGGAGTCCCATGTGGCGGCGAGTTCACCGCTGGTGCAGTTCATCGCCGCGCTCGGTTCCGCCGCCATCATCTATGTCGCCACCATGGATCCCATGCTGGACAAAATCACCCCGGGTGCCTTTGTGTCGTTCCTGGCCGCGATGATGATGACGTACGCCCCCACCAAGCGCCTGACGCGCGTTACGGTGGTACTGCAGCGCGGCCTGGCGGCGGCAGAGAGCATCTTCGGTTTTCTCGATACGCCGTTGGAGGTGGACGAGGGCAAGCAGCGCATCGAGCGCGCGCGCGGTGCGGTGGAGTTCCGCAACGTTACCTTCCACTACGACAGTGACCAGGCGCCGGTACTGCATGATGTGCGTCTGAAGATCGAACCGGGCCAGACGGTGGCGCTGGTGGGCCGTTCCGGCAGCGGCAAGTCCACCATGGCCAGTCTGCTGCCGCGTTTTTACGACGTACAGCAGGGGCAGATCCTGCTCGACGGTGTGGATATCCGCGACCTGGAACTGGGGAGCCTGCGCGACCAGATTGCCCTGGTGAGCCAGCACATCGTGCTGTTCAACGACACCATCGAACACAATATTGCCTACGGTCGCATGAGCGGGGCGGCACGTCATGACGTGGAGCGCGCCGCCGAGGCGGCACACGCGATGGAGTTCATCCGTGGTCTGCCCCTCGGTCTCGATACCCTGGTGGGGGAGAACGGCGTGCTGTTGTCCGGCGGCCAGCGTCAGCGCATCGCCATTGCCCGCGCCCTGCTCAAGGATGCGCCGATCCTGATCCTGGACGAGGCCACTTCTGCGCTGGATACCCATTCCGAGCGCCACATTCAGCAGGCGCTGGAAGCATTGATGAAGAACCGTACCACCCTGGTCATCGCGCATCGCCTGTCCACCATCGAAAAGGCCGACCTCATCGTGGTGATGGAGCAGGGACGCATCGTTGAGACGGGCGGGCACCGCGAGCTGCTGGCGCGCGATGGCCATTATGCGGCGCTGCACAATCTGCAGTTCCGTGACGAGCCCGCGGCGGTGCTCAGCGA
>JANJXC010000039.1 GCA_024709225.1 Gammaproteobacteria bacterium
AACATGGCCCGTGTCACCGTCGAAGACTGCCTGGACAACGTCGACAACCGCTTCCAGCTGGTGCTGGTCGCCACCAAGCGCGCGCGTCAGCTGGAGAAGGGCAAGGACTCCTATCTGCCGTGGGAACAGGACAAGCCCACCGTGCTCGCCCTGCGCGAAATCGCCGCCGGTCTGGTGGGCCGCGAGGTGCTGGACGCCGTGGAGCAGGAGCCCGAGGAAGAGTTCGAAGAAGAGGTCGCCGCCCCGGTGGTGATCTCCATGGACAACGACTGATGACCTTGTAAGCGGGAGGGTGCGCAGTGTTTCTGATCAGCGACCTGTGCGCCCTCCTCGAAGGCTATCTTGAGCCGGACCAGGTCAGCGAGATCTATCGCGCCTACCTGTTCGGCGCCGAGGCGCACGAAGGACAGAAACGCGTCTCCGGCGAACCCTACATCTACCATCCCCTCGCCGTGGCGCGCATCCTCGCCGAGATGCGCATGGATGCCCCCAGCATCGTCGCCGCCATCCTGCACGACGTCATCGAAGACACCCCCACCGCCAAGGAACAGATCGCCGAGAAGTTCGGTGGCGAAGTGGCCGAGCTGGTGGACGGCGTCTCCAAGCTGACCAATATCCAGTTCGAGAGCAAGGCCGAGGCGCAGGCGGAAAACTTCCGCAAGATGATGCTGGCCATGGCGCGCGACCTGCGCGTCATCATCATCAAGCTGGCCGACCGCCTGCACAACATGCGCACCCTGGGCGGCCTGCGTCCGGACAAGCGCCGCCGCATCGCGCGCGAGACCCTCGACATCTACACCCCCATCGCCTCGCGCCTCGGCATGAACCGCCTGCGCCTGGAACTGGAAGACCTCGGCTTCTCCGCCTACTACCCGCTGCGCGCCCGCGTGCTGGCCGAGGCGGTGAAGAAGGCGCGCGGCAACCGCCGCGAGATCATCACCAAGATCGAGATCGCGCTGCAGGAGCGCCTGCGTCAGGAGGGGCTGGAAGGCCGCGTCATCGGCCGCGAGAAGCATCTGCTGTCGCTATACAAGAAGATGCGCAGCAAGAACCTGTCGTTCAACGAAGTGATGGACGTGTACGCCTTCCGCGTCATCGTCGACAAGGTGGACACCTGCTACCGCGTGCTCGGCGCCGTACACAACCTGTACAAGCCGGTGCCGGGCAAGTTCAAGGACTACATCGCCATCCCCAAGGCCAACGGCTACCAGTCGCTGCACACCGCGCTGTTCGGTCCCTACGGCGTGCCCATCGAGGTGCAGATCCGCACCGAGGAGATGGACAAGGTGGCCGAGGCCGGCATCGCCGCCCACTGGCTGTACAAGACCGGCGAGGGCGGCGGCGTCAGCGCCCAGGCGCGCGCGCGCGACTGGCTCAAGGGCCTGCTGGAGATGCAGCAGAGCGCCGGCAATTCGCTGGAGTTTCTCGAGAACGTCAAGGTCGACCTGTTCCCCGACGAGGTCTACGTGTTCACCCCCAAGGGCGAGATCATGGAACTGCCGCGCGGCGCCACCGCAGTGGACTTCGCCTACGACGTGCACACCGACGTCGGCAACTCCTGCGTGGCGGTAAAGATCGACCGCCGCCTGATGCCGCTCGCCACGCGCCTCGGCAACGGCCAGACCGTGGAAGTGATCACCGCGCCCAGCGCGCGGCCCAATCCCACCTGGCTCAACTTCGTGGTCACCGCCAAGGCGCGCGCCAACATCCGCGCCTATCTGAAGAATCTGCAGCGCGACGAGGCCATCGGCCTCGGCCGCCGCCTGCTGGAACAGGCCCTGACCGACCTGGAAGAAACCCTGCTGATGGTGCCGCACGAACGCGTCGTCACCGCGCTGAAGGAGATCAACGTCGCCAGCTTCGACGACCTGCTGGAACAGATCGGCCTCGGCAACCGCATGGCGCCGCTGGTGGCGCGCCTGCTGGTGCCGCTGGAAACACCATCGCCGGAACAGGATGCCGGCAACCGCCCGCTCTACATCAAGGGCACCGAAGGCGCCGTGGTGTCCTTCGCCAAGTGCTGCCGCCCGATCCCCGGCGACGCCATCATGGGCTTCCTCTCCACCGGCCGCGGCATCATCATCCACACGCAGAACTGCAAGAACATCGCCGACTACCGCAAGCAGCCGGAAAAGTGGATCACCGTGCAGTGGGCCGACCTCATCGACGCCACCTTCCAGGTCGACCTGCGCGTGGAAGTCACCAACCAGCGCGGTGCCCTCGCCACCGTCGCCGCCGCCATCGCCGACACCGACGCCAACATCGACAACGTCAGCCTGGAAGACCGCGACGGCATCCACACCGCCATCAACCTCACCGTCGCCGTGCGCAATCGCGTGCACCTCGCGCGCATCATGCGCAGCATCCGCGCCCTGGACAAGGTCGTGAAGGTAGGCCGCGGCCGCGGCTGATCAGCCGTCACGCAGGCCGTGACGGATCATTTCTCAGGATGGATGAAGCGACAACGCAACATGCTGCCTTGCATGCCGCAGGATGGGGCATAGGACGCCCCGCCAATCACAGGTTCCATATCGCTGGGGAGTTCTTCGGGCCGGCTGGGCTGAGGTACGAAACCCAACACCCTGCAGCAACGAAATACGCAGGACCCACAACGTGGCCTGCATTGTTGGGCTTCCTTGCGTCAGCCCGACCTACCGCATTGCGCTTGCAGCATATTGCTCCGGGCAAGTTCCATCAAGTGGGGCAGAAGTTCGGCATTCTTCTGCACATGAAAAATGAAGCGTGGCACGTCGTGCGCAGTGGTTTGAGCCATGAAAGGCTCGCCCCAGAAGCTCAACAGCGCCTCGGCTCCTCCACTCTGCTGGCTATCGGCAAGAATGAAGGAAACAGTCTTGGCCAAGTTGCACCAACGTGGCTCCTTGACCTTTGCATGGCCGGCACAGGCCGCGATTTTGGGCTGGACGAATTGCTGCCAGATGTCCTTCTGGCTTTCATCGAGAATAAACTGAATGGAGGAAGTCAGGGGGCTGTCCACGGCGGGACGCAGCAATGTGTCAAACAGCGGCTGTGTTTTGTACATCGACAGACAGACGTTGAACCAGATTGTCTCCCCACCCATATGCCGAAGGAATTGCTCATTCGCGGAACGTAGGTTACGCGGCCCGACCAAGGTGACATCCGGGAGTTTTAGCGCGGATTGAATGCTGTTCACGGCGTCTGCCGTGCGTTCTACATGCTCGGCGGTAATTTCGTTGTTTCTCGTGTGCCGCATGAAATTGATAAACAACAGACCCAACAGGGCGAGGACGATGGGCAGAATTACATCTTCGTCCACCACATGCAAAATATGCAGAACGATCGCCACTACCGCCGCGATGATTCCCGCGATCGCATCCCATTCCCAATTCAGAACCTGCTTGAGTTTCATATGAGGCCTGGTGTTATCAATCCAGCGGACAGGATACCCCTGACGGTTCGGACATTTAGTATGCTATCAACGCACCAGCAGGTATATGCAAGCCGCCAAGGACACGGCTGACAGGCCCAGGGAAGCAAACAACAATACCTTGTAGGCGGCAACCTGCTGCCTGGCCTCTTGCGCGGCATTCTCGATACCTTGCATGGCCTGCTGAATCTTCTCAGCAAGCACATGTATCGATTGGGCATTTTGCGTTACCGCCGTCTGAAGCTCCTCTATCTGCTTGGCCACAACCGGGTCAGCCCTGACCGCCTCCGGCCTGGAGGTAAAGGCAGGAATTGCGGCCGTTGCTATTTGAGCCACGTATGGCGCCAGCGCCTTTATGATCGGTAGAAACTGCACTGCCATTTTCGATGCCCCTCCCTATTGTTGTGGTATCAGTTAGAGGGAGCAGTATCCGATGGTTCCATACTTTTCCTCTCAACAAGTATTCCGAATGGGTAGCCAGGCCTAGGACGCCCCATGGGCACCCTATTGCGGCGGACACGGCCCGCCCCATGACGCGCCGCAGAGCAGATGGACACCCATGCGGATCACCTATTTAGAACTGAAAATTATATTTAACTCCCTTGTTATCCTCGGCATCGCCATATCCGATCGGCAATACATGGGCATTACCCGGTCTGATACGGATCCTGATATTGATGACCGTTCCTTGGTCCCCCACGATAATGGCCGTAGCGGGTACTGACGAGCTCATTTCGACTGCCTGGACAGTGTTCTCGCTGCCCCAAAAACTCGGTTTTGAATATTGTATGTATTTATCCTCGCTGACTGCCGTGTAGTTGCCACTGAACTTCTCGTTGGTCACGGGATTGAAGGCGGTTATCCGTCCGGAACCGGTGCTCAGTTCGAGCTGCATGGGCAGCAACGTGCCATCGGCCAGGGAAATCAACCTGCCGGGGATCATTTCTCCGCCACGATAATGATACGTCGGCCCGCTTGCACACGCGGTAAGCAGAAGAACCAACAGCAAAGTCACTGCCTTCATCATAACCCTCTCTTTTCACTGAAAGTGACATAACGCCATGACTTCATGGGCGCTGCGCGGGTCCATCACGCGCGTCTCCTGGAAACAGGACATAAATTAACGGAGCGCCATCAATGGACAGAATAACTTCTTTTCAGTCAACAGCAAAAGGCAACGGCTCATTCGGTACCGGAATATGCCGGCCACCCTGCGCGGCAACGCGATATGCCCACGCACCCTGCGTGCCGATTTTCTTGCCGCAGCGCCTTGGTTGATTCGCACCTCAACAGATAAGGAATGGTGTGTTGCGAGAATCCATTCACATGCAGGATGTACATGCGAAGCTGGCTAATCAGGGACGGCTAGCAGCCTGTGTGCACCCTCGTTTATGTGATCTGTCGTGCGCCATTACAGCGTCCACCCGCCGCCCAGCACCTTGTACAGATCCAGCGCGGCGCCGAGGCGGGCGAGGCGCAGTTGCACCCGTGTATCCTGCGCCTGGAACAGGCTGCGCTGGGCGTCGAGTACGGTGAGCAGGTCGTCGGCCCCTTCGCGGTAGCGTAGTTCGGCGAGGCGCAGGGTGCGCTGGGCGTGGGTGACGATCTGTTCCTGCATCGCCTCCTGCTGGATGTTGCGCGCGGCGTTGCCAAGGCTGTCTTCCACTTCCTTCAGTGCGGTGAGGATCGCCTTGCGGTAGTTCTCCACCAGTTCGCGGCGGCGTGACTCGCTGCTCTCCACCTGCGCGCGCAGGCGGCCGCCGTCGAACAGCGACTGCACGATGCCGGCGGAGAGGCCGATGGTGGTAACGGGATTCGCCAGCGACAGCAGTTCCGTCGTTGCGACACCGGCGGAGGCGGAGAGCGAGATCGACGGCAGCAGCGCGGCGCGCGCGGCGGCGACGTTGGCGTCGGCGGCAATCAGTTGCGCCTCGGCGCGGGCGAGGTCGGGACGGCGCAGCAGCAATTCTGATGGCAGGCCCGTCGCGACTACCGGAATATTTAGTTGCGCGAACGCCTCCTGTGCCAGCGCGAGGCCCTGCGGTGCGCGACCAAGCAGGATCGCCAGGGCGCGTACGGTCTGTCGTTCCTGCACCTCCAGCGGCAGCAGCGCGCTGCGCTGGGTCAGCACGGCGGTCTGCTGGCGCGTCAGGTCCAGCGCCGAGGCGGCGCCGTTGCGGTAGCGCGCCTCGACGATGCCGAGCACGCGTTCGGCAATGGCGAGATTTTCGCGCGCGATGCGCAGTCGCTCGCCCAGGGCGAGGCTGTTGAAGTAGGCGTCGGCCACTGCCGCCACCAGACTGAGGCGCGCGGCGACAAAATCATAGTGTGCCGCGGACAGCGTCGCCTCGGCGGCGCGCACGTCGGCATCGATGCGGCCCCACAGGTCCACCTCGTAGCTGGCGCCGAGGCTGACGCTGGTGGATTCGCTGTTCGTGGCCGGGCCGTCCGCCGGCTCGCTGCGGCGCACACCGGTACTGCCGCTCAGGCTGAGGGCGGGGAACAGCGAGGCGCCGCTCTGGCGCACCTGCAACTCGGCCTGCACTACCTTTTCTTTTGCCGCCGCAAGATCAGGACTGGCATCGAGCGCCTCCTGCACCAGCGCCTCCAGTTGTGTCGAGTTGAAGTGCTGCCACCAGCCGTCGCTCAGCGGTTCGGCCTGCGCGGGTGCTGCTTCGGTCCAGGTCGTCGGCAGAGCGACTGCGGGACGCTGGATGGTGTCGGTGGAGGCGCAGCCGGTCAGCACTGTCACAAGGACGAGGCCAAGCAGGGTTGGTTGGCAGCGGTACGGCATCATGTTGTGTGTGGCCTCTCCTCGTTGCGGTGGCGCGCGATGCGCACTCCATGTCATGTCTGGTATTGGTGTGTCCGACTGCATGCGATGCTGCATCGCGCACGTCATGCGCCCCTACGGGCCGTGCCCCTTGGTGCGTTGTATCGCGAATACCATTCGCTCCTACGGGCCGTGCCCCTTGGTGCGTTGTATCGCGAATGCGATTTGCTCCTACCAGGTATTTTCCGTAGGAGCGAATGGTATTCGCGATGGTTCTCCCGTCCTCGCTCCAGATACGTCATGCAGGGCGCCACGTCATTCCGACGCCAGCGCCACCACCGGGTCGAGCCGCGCCGCCTTGCGTGCCGGCAGGTAGCCGAACACCAGGCCGGTGGCGAAGGCGCAGCCGAAGGCCAGCACCACCGGTGCGACGGAATACACGATCGGCGTATCGAAGGCCTCGATGATCGCCGCCGCGCCGAGGCCGACACCGACGCCGATGAGCCCGCCCAGCGCCGACACCACCAGCGCCTCGATGAGGAACTGCTGCAGGATGTTGCGCATGCGCGCGCCGGTGGCCATGCGGATGCCGATCTCGCGTGTGCGCTCGGTGACCGACACCAGCATGATGTTCATCACGCCGATGCCGCCCACCAGCAGCGAGATGGCGGCGATGGAGCCGAGCAGGATGGTGAGGGTGTTCTGCGTCTCCGACACGCTCTCGATGATCGCCGCCATATTGCGGATCTGGAAATCCTCGGTGCCGTGGCGCGCCAGCAGCTGCGCGTGTACCGACTCCTGCACCGCGTCGATGCCGGCGACATCGTCCACCGCCACGGTTACGTTGCGCAGATGGCGCTGGCCGGTGAGGCGCAGGCTGCCGGTGGTGTAGGGCACCAGGACGACATCGTCCTGGTCCTGTCCCCAGGGCGTGGCGCCGCGCGGCGCCATCACGCCGATCACCTGGAACGGAATGTTCTTCACCAGGATGAACTTGCCCAGCACATCGCCGTCAGGGAACAGTGCCTGCGCCACGGTCTGGCCGAGCACGGCGACGGTGGCATAGCTGCGCTCGTCATCGGCGGTGAAGAAGGTGCCCACCGCCGGCTCCCAGGTGCGCGCCAGGGTGTAGTCGGCGGAGGTGCCGTTGACCTCGGTGCGGTGGTCGACATTGCCATAGCGCACAGTGACGCCGCTGCTCTGTTCAGGCACGGCGGCCAGTACATTGGACAACTCACGGATCGCCGTCACGTCCTCCGGCACCAGGGTGGCGATGCCGCCGGAGCCGCGCATGTTGGGCGCGCCCGGCCGCACCATCAGCAGGTTGCTGCCCATGGCGCTGATGCTGCTCACCACCGCCTGCTTGGCGCCGTCGCCGATGGCCAGCATGGCGATCACCGAGGCGACGCCGATGACGATGCCGAGCAGGGTCAGGATGGCGCGGAACACATTGGCGCGCAGCGCGCGCAGTGCGGTGCGTGTCGCCTCGATCAGATCCGTGAGGCGCGAACTGCGGTCCACGTGCGGCATGAAATCAGCCGCCGGCGTGCCACGCGGCTGCGGTCCCGGATCGGACAGGATATTGCCGTCGCGGATCTCGATGACGCGAGTGGCATGTTCCGCCACCTCGCGCTCGTGGGTGATGAGGATGATGGTGTGGCCCTGCGCCGACAGGTCGGACAGCAGGCGCATCACCTCGGCGCCGCTCCTGCTGTCCAGTGCGCCGGTGGGCTCGTCGGCGAGGATGATGCGGCCGCCGTTCATCAAGGCGCGGGCGATGGACACGCGCTGCTGCTGGCCGCCGGACAATTGATTGGGACGATGGGACAGGCGCTCGCCCAATCCCAGATCGGTGAGCAGGCGGCTGGCGCGTTCGTGGCGCTCGTGCGGCGGCATGCCGGAATACACCGCCGGCACCTCGACATTTTCCAGGGCCGTGCTGCCGCCGATGAGGTGGTAGCTCTGGAACACGAAGCCGAACTCCTCGCGCCGCAGCCGCGCCAGTTCATCCGCTTCCAGCGCCGAGACATCGCGCCCCATGAAGCGGTAGCTGCCGCTG
The DNA here is from genome assembly GCA_024709225.1 of Gammaproteobacteria bacterium. Classification (GTDB taxonomy): domain Bacteria; phylum Pseudomonadota; class Gammaproteobacteria; order Thiohalomonadales; family Thiohalomonadaceae; genus Sulfurivermis. Next base: position 8,239 of record JANJXC010000039.1, read on the forward strand.
CTCGGCCGGTCGAGACAGCCGAGGATGTTCATCAGCGTGGACTTGCCGGAACCGGAGGCGCCCATGATGGCGACGAATTCGCCGGGATGGATGGCGAGGTCGATGCCGTGCAGCACCTCCACCGCCAGCTCGCCGCTGCGGAAGGTCTTGGTGACGCCGCGCAGCTCGATGAGCGGCGTGCTCATCAATGCAGTCTCGCCGGCCGTGACGATCCGTTCCGTGCGCCGGGCGCCCCCAGACCGACGGGCTTCGCGACCACGCGCTCGCCTTCCTGCAGGCCGGAGAGGATCTGCGCCTGGATGCGGTTGCTCACGCCCACCTCCACCTCACGTGGCGTGATGCCGCCGTCCTCCGCCACCACCTGCACCGTGGCGCGGCGCGTGCGGCTGCGCCCGTCACCGTTGCCGGCGGCGGGACGCGCCGGCTGCATGCTCAGCGCCGACATCGGCAGCAGCAGCGCACCCTTGGCCTCGGCAACGACGAAGAACACCTGCGCCGTCATCTGCGTCATCAGGGCGCGGTTGGCGTTGTCGACATCGAACAGGGCGTTGTACAGCACCACGTTGTTCTGCACCGTCGGCGTCGGCTCGATGCGGTGCAGCTTGCCGTACCAGCGCCGCTCCTGGCTGCCCAAGGTGGTGAAGTAGGCCTCCATGCCGAGGCGCAGGCGCGACACGTCCGCCTCCGACACCTGAGTCTGCACCGTCATGGTGGACAGGTCGGCGATGCGCAGGATGATCGGCGCCTGCTGGTTGGCATTCAGCGTCTGGCCCTGGCGCGCGGTGATGGAGACGACAGTGCCGGCCATCGGCGCGTAGATGCGCGCGTAATTGAGATTGGCCTCGTCGGCGCGCAGCGAGGAATCGGTCTGCTCGATCTGGGCCTTGAGCATTTCGATCTGGGCGCGCGCCGATTTCAATTGCGCCTCGGCGTTCTGCAGCGCCTCGGCCGTGGTCGCCTCCTCGGCCAGCAGATTCTTCTGCCGCCGATGCTGGATCTCCGCCAGGGCGAGCTGCGCCTCGCGGTCCTGCAACTGGGCACGCTGGTAGCGCAGCTGGGCGCGGCTGGCATCCACCCGCGCCATGAACAGCGTCGGGTCGATCTCCGCCAGCAGGTCGCCTTCCTTTACCTCGCTGCCCACCTCGACATGGATCTTGCGCAGCTGGCCCGACACCTGGGCGCCCACGTCGACGTAGTCGCGTGGCTGCAACATGCCGGTGGCGGTCACCACCTCCTCGATGTCGCCACGCTGTACCACGGCGATGTTCTGCGCCGCGCCATCGCCCGCGGCGGTGAAGAAAAATCGCCAGGCCAGCAGGCCGGCGGCGCTGAGCGCGGCCAGCAGCAGCAGGGAGACAAGCAAGCGGCGGCGGCGAAATGGTTGAATGCTCATGTGGCAGCCTTGTGATCTGTGCGTCGTCGGAAAACATCCCGGCCCATGCCGGGCACCGGCATGACCACTTTAACGCGTACCGGCCCCAGGCTAGACAACTTTAGGCCGAAAGGAGTGCAAAGAAGTGCGAAGACGCGGCAGGGCGTGCCGGTCATTTGGTCAGGATCAGCTTGCCCTGCCGGGTCAGGCGCAGACGGTACTCCTCCCCGCCGTGGGCGATGATCAGCTCGGTGTCGCGTCCCAGCAGCGCGCTGCTCTCCAGCCGGCGCCGGGGCGCGGGGCTGGCCGGGGTCGCGGCACTGCCGGAAACACGTTTGTCGTTCATTGAAACACCCCGCTATACCATGAGGCGTCAATGATAATGATTCTCATTGTCAAGTCAACAGGAGTCCCGCCCGGGTCCCGGCCAGGGGCTCAAGCCTGGCGACGGTGGCCGGCCTGTTCCAGGCGGGCCAGATAGTCGGCCCAGTTCTGCGCGTAGTTGACCCCCAGGTCGTAGAGATAATTCCAGGTGTAGAGGCCGCTCTTGTGGCGGTCATCGAAGTACAGCTTCACCGCGTACAGGCCGACCTGGACGATGTCGCTGATGTTGACCTGCTCCTTGCCCACCTGCAGCGTCGGCGTCTTGTTGTGATAGCCGGCCACATCGGCAGAGGGGGAGTACACCCGCAGGTATTCGCAAGGCAACTGGAAGCGGGCGCCGTCGTCAAAGGCCAGCTCCAGCATGCGCCGCTCGCGGTGCAGGGTGATCTCGGTGGGGTGATGGGATTGCGTCATGGGGTGCTCCCGCTCGGTTGGGCGAGAGGAAGACATGGGGTTGCCGCGGCGCCAGCGCAAGACTGCCGCCGGCGCAGGACATCAGCGCGGCGCGCCCTCCTCCGGATACCGCTTGAGCAGGCCGTCCGGCACCTCTCCCTTGCCCGCCATCTCCAGGCCGCTGTTGGCCAGCACGAACAGCACCAGCACCATGACGATGGTGGGCATCACGCCCACGCGCGTGGCGATGGTGAAGATGATCTCGCGCATGCTCTGCTTCTGCGCCGACAGCGCCAGCAACGAGCCGCCGCCGATGATCAGCGCCGAGGCGGCATAACCCATCAGCAGCAGACGACAGCGGCGCCAGGCCAGGCGCCAGTGCATCAGGGCGAACCACGGCGTGGCAGCGCGATGACTGCGCAGATAGATGTAGGTGATCACCAACGAGGAAAACAGCGGCGGCAAGGCCAGGCCCCAGGCGCCGATGTCGAGGGCGATGGAGGCCGGCGCCAGCAAAAGATGAAAGGCCGCCAGATTGATCATCAGCAGTTCATGCGGGGCGCGCGCCTGGCGCTTCAGGGCATCGTCGATGGCGTAGAGCATGGCGGTCCTCGTGAGTGGGGGGCGCGAAGATGAGTACGTCGGACGCTGTGATATGCTTCCGGCAATCAACGTCATTCTATCCAAAAGATCAGGCCAGGCCTTTGCGAAAACGCAATGACTGCCACAGTTTTCCACCCAAGTGGACCGGAAAAATGGCTGGAGTTTTGGTTGATGCGGTGCGACACCCACAGGGGGGTGGGCTATGGAAAGCAATGATCCGAAAGTCCTGATCCGCGTTGCCCAGGCCGTGTATCCGGTGTGTGAACTGGGCAATGAATCGCGCCGCCGCCTCGCCGAGCACGGCCGCCTCGATTTGCTCAAGCCCAACCACCCCATCGTGGCCAGCAGCGACACTGCCTGGCTGACCTTCCTCATCCGCGGCGAAGTGGTACTGCTCTCCGACAAGGGGGAGAGAGAGGTGGTACACGCCAACTCACCGCGCGCCCGCCTGCCGCTGTTTCGCGTCCATCCCCCCGGACTGTACGCCGAAGCCAGCGTGGCCAGCATGATCGTGCGCTTCCCGCGCACCTTGCTGCAGACACTGCTGCAGGCGGAACACGGCACCGATGGTGCGGGTGGTGAGATCGTGATGATGGACCCGGAGCACGACGGTCCGCTCTATCAGAGCATCTATAAGGCCTTCCAGCGCGAGGAACTAGAGCTGCCCACCCTGCCCGATATCGCGCTGCGCATACGCGAGGCCATCCGTGACCCCGCCGTCGGCATCAAGGATGTGGCGAAGATGGTGCTGGCCGATCCGGTACTCGCGGCGCGCCTGATCCATGTCGCCAACAGCGCGGCCTACCGTCGCGACAAACCTGTTACCACGGTCTACCAGGCCGTCACCCGGCTCGGCCTGTCCGCGGCGCAGGATATCGCCATCAGCCTGGCACTAAAACACCTGTTCAAGTCCGATGCACCGCTGCTGCAACAGCGCATGCAGGCGCTGTACAACCACAGCAGCCAGATCGCCAGCCTGGCCTACGTGCTGGCGCGCCACAGCCATGGCTTCAATGCCGAACGCGCCTTGCTCGCCGGCCTGCTGCACGACATCGGCGTCATTCCCATCCTCACCTACGCCGCCCGGCACGGCAACCTGCAACATGATGCGGCGGAGCTGGACAAGACCATCGCCGGCCTGCGCCGTATCACCTGCCATCTGGTGCTGAGCCGGCTGGGCTTCGAGGACGATCTGATCACGGCCGCGGAACAGGCGGAAGACTGGATGCGCAACAATCATGCGGCACCCGATTACGCCGATCTGCTGGTGGTCGCGCAGCTGCACAGCCATCTCGGTACCCCGCGCATGCAACACCTGCCGCGCATCGATACCACCCCCGCCTATCGCAAGCTCGACCTGGGTGAATTCGATCCGCACAATGGTCTCGCCATACTGCACGAAGCCCACACCGTCAGCTCGGCCATCCATCAGTTGCTGCACTGAAGAGCCGCGCCGGGGCACGGCGCGCATGAATTCCTACAAGGCCCTGAATCCATCCACCATGAACTGCACGGCGATCACCGCCAGCAGCAGCCCCATCAGGCGGGTGATGACGCGGATGCCGCTGACGCCGAGCAGGCGGCGCAGGGTGCCGGCGAAGAACAGCGCCAGGTAGACGATGGCGCAGGCCGCAAGGATGGCCGCCAGCAATTCCAGCTGCTGCCCCGGCGCGGTGAGCTGCTGGCGCCACACCAGCACGGCGGTGATGGCGCCCGGCCCGGCCAGCAGCGGCACGGCCAGCGGCACCAGGGCGATGTTCTCCTTGCGGATGCCTTCCTGCTCCTCTTCGGCCGAGGTCTTGATGCCGCTCGGGATCAGCGCCAGCATCTGCAGGGCATAGATGAAGAAGATGAAGCCGCCGGCGAGCTGGAAGGCCGGCATGCTGATGTGGAAGAAGCGCAGCAGCGCATCGCCGCTCAAGGCGAATCCCACCAGGATCACCGCGCTGGCCACGGCAGCCACCAGGGCCATGCGGCGCCGTTCGGCCTCGGTGTTGTCGCGGGTGAACAGCAGGAAGAAGGGCAGGTTGCCCAGCGGGTCCATGATGATCAGCAGCGGCACCAGTACGGCAACAAACTCCTGCATCGCCCTTCCTCATCTCGGGTGCGCCGTGCGCACCGGCCGCAACTACAAGAACAGCGTCAGCACGCCGGTGTAACCATACAGGCGGCCATTATAGAGCTCGCCGTTGGCGAAGAAACCGGCCAGGGGAAATTCTCCCAGCACCTCGCCGATCAGGCGCAGTTCCTCGGCATCGTCGCCGAACTGGTTGCGGCCGCGGCCCAGGCAGGTGACGTAGATGCCACCGCGAATGGGACGGCCGCCGACGCGGGCCTTGATGCGTTCCAGCATCTGGCGCATGTCCGCCCGCGCCGTATTGCCGTCGCGGCGGCAGAACAGCAGCCGCTCATGACCATCGAGATAGTCGCCCACGGCGATCCTGCCATTGCGGGTGTCGAGCCCCATCAGATGGCGCACCAGATAGTCGCCGGTATCAGAATGGGCGATGGGCAGGCCGACGAAGATGTAGCCGGCAATACGCTGCAGATCGCGCGCCAGCACCTCGCCGATCTCCTGCTTCATCACCTCCAGCGCCGGCCGGTGATCCAGGGTGACGGCGATATTGTCCTCGGCCTCGGTGATCGCATGGGCGGCCCCCAGCGGCGTGCAGCCCTGGGTGTGGTCGGTCACCACCGCCACCGTCGGCCCGAACAATACCCCGGACACGCCGCCGCTGATGACCGCCGCACCGACAACCTGGTGGTTCATGGTGTTGGACGAGGTCAGCCCGCCGTTGAGAAAGGCCGCCGGCAGCGCGGCGCCGATGGCCTCGACCAGGGCCGGGGTGGCCGTATTGGAGGGATCGCCGTGCAGCAGCGCAAAGCAGTAGCCCTGCTGCTCGCTCCAGGCGCGCAGATCCCCGGCCAGGGGGGCGGCGGCCTGCGTCACCGACGGCAACAGGCGAAACGCCTCCGTCGGCAGGTCGCCCACCAGCAGCACCAGTGCCGGGGTGTCGTAGTACTCCTGCCCGCTGGCGCACACCGCCATGCCCAGCGATCCCACCCACTGCACGCCGGGCAATACCGCGCGCAGGCGCTGCAGTATCGGCGGCAGCTGCGCGGCCAGGCCGTCGCTGGCGTAGATGAAGCCGATGCTGGCCTCGGGCGGCACACTGCCCAATTGCGCCAGACAGCGCTCCAGCAGCGTTGCACCGTCGGCACCCGCCGCGTGGGCCAGCATGAATTTCTGCATCATTGCTCCTGCTGTCAGGCCAGGCTCACGCCGGTGCCGCCGAGGCCGCAATAGCCACCGGGATTTTTCGCCAGATACTGCTGATGATATTCCTCCGCGTAATAGAACGGCGGCACATTGACGATCTCGGTGGTGATGGCGCCAAAGCCCGCGGTGCTCAACTGCGCCTGGAACGCCGTGCGCGTCGCCTCGGCAGCGGCGTGTTGCGCGGCGTCGTAGACGTAGATGGCGGAACGGTACTGGGTGCCGACATCGTTGCCCTGGCGCATGCCCTGAGTCGGATCGTGCGACTCCCAGAACACGCGCAGCAGGGCGTCATAGCTGATCTGCTGCGGGTCGAACACCACGCGCACCACCTCGTTGTGCCCGGTCATCCCGCTGCACACCTCGCGGTAGGTGGGATTGGGGGTATAGCCGCCGGCATAACCCACGGCGGTGGAGTACACCCCGGGCTGCTGCCAGAAGCGGCGCTCTGCCCCCCAGAAACAGCCCAGGCCGAACATGGCCTGCGCCATACCCGCGGGAAACGGCGGGATGATGCGATGGCCGTTGACGTAATGATTGATCGGCACCGGCATGGCGACGACGCGGCCGGGCAGTGCGTCTTCGGGTGTAGGCATGTGAAGCTTGTGGGTATCGGTCAGCATGGCCGGACCTCTTGCTATGGGATACTCCAACTATGCGGCTGGGCCACAGGAAAGCAAGGTGTGGTGCGGGGCATATACTTCAGGAAAACCTCAGGCCGTAGGGTGCGCACCGCGCACCAGACAGTCGCAATGCGCACCCTACGTTGACGCTGCCGCGGGGCTCAGGGTTGCAGATGGAACACCACCTCGTCGAGGCGCGTCAGGCCACGCTCGCGAAAGCGGGTATTCTCGGCCAGCACATCATGGGTATAGAGCCGCGCGACGCCGTAGTGCTCCGCGTACAACCGGTGCACCTCGGCCGCGCCGACGGAAAACGGCGGTCCGCTCATTTCCGCCTGGGGATAATCCATGGTCACCAGCAGCATCGGCACGCGCGCCGGCAGGATCCGGTGCAGGTGCTGGGCATAGCGCTCGCGCATCTCCGGCGGCAGGGCAACCAGCGAGGCGCGGTCGTAGACAGCGGCCACACCCTTGAGGTCGGCCGCCTCCAGCTCGAAGAAATCGCCGCACAGCAGGGTCACGCCGTCGCAACTCCAGCTGTCGAAGATGCCGTGGCTGCGCACCTGCGGCTTGAGTTCGTTCTCCAGGAAGAAATCTTCCACCGCCAGCGGACTCAGCTCGACGCCGAGCACGCGATGCCCCTGGGCGCGCAGCCACAGCAGGTCACGGCTCTTGCCGCACAAGGGCACGAACACCTCGCTGCCGGCCGGCAGTTGCAGCCCGCCCCAGAATTCCTGCAGATGGGCGTTGATCTCGCCCTGATGGAAACCGATTTCGTTGCGCTGCCAGCGCTCCAGCCAGAACTCCGCCTTCATCACTCCCCTCCCAGCCAACGCACCAGATAGAACAGCTTGAATCCCTCGGAGGAACGGAACGGGCCGCATACCCGCGCGGCGTACAGGTTCTTTGTCGTATCGGCCTGCGCCAGCGCCTCCTGCTCCGTCTCCACCACCTGCACCGTATTCTCTGGATAGCGCTGACGCTGGCGCCGCGGTGCGTAGATCACCGCATAACTCTCGCGCAGATCCGCCGGCAACAGGCCCTGCTGTTCGAATTCATGATCGGACATATGACGTTTTCCGTTTTCCGTTTTCCGTTTTCCGTTTTCCGTTTTCCGTTTTCCGTTTAATGATAAACACCAATGCGCCTGGGCGGTAGGCAGTTATAATCAGCCACCCGCGCCTCCCTCGGACACCTCATGACGTACCGCCGTCCTGTTACACGGTTGCTGATACTCGCCGCACTGCTGCTCGCCGCTGCGGTCTACGCCTATGAAAGCCTGCATGCCCGTCCGGCCATGGCCTGGCAGGGCGTGCCGACCGCCATGGAGTGGCGCGCCCTCACCTGGACCCGCGTGCTGCGCAACGATGCCTTTCTGGTGGGCTGGTCCGATCTGCGGGGCAATCCGCTGTGGGTCAAATACAGGCTCACGCCCATCCCGGCCGATGCGCCGCGCCTGCGCCGCCCGGAACGCTTCAGCCGCGACTGGCGCGCCCTCAACCCGGTCGACCACGGCGACTACAGCGGCAGCGGCTACGACCGCGGCCACCTCGCGCCCAACTACGCCATCTCGCGCCTGTACGGTGCAGCGGCACAGCAGCAGACCTTCCTGATGACCAACATCACGCCGCAGACGCGCGCACTGAACCAGAAGCTCTGGCAGCGGCTGGAGGAGGTGGAGATCGATTTCTTCGCGCCGCGCCACGAGAAATTGTGGGTAATTGCCGGCCCGGTGTTCGATAAGAACATCGAGCGTCTCTCCGGCACGCCCCGGGTGGAGGTTCCCGACGCCTTTTTCAAAATATACGCCGCCCCTGGCCGTGGCGATGCGCCGCCGCGCCTGCTCGCCTTCGTGGTACCACAGGCGGTACATGGCAACGAGCCGCTGGACCGCTTCGTCACCAGCGTCGACCACGTGGAAGAACTCACCGGCTTTGACTTTTTTCCCGAGATGGACCCGGCACTGCAGGCCCGCCTGGAGGCCGCCGTCGAGCCGTCTGCCTGGCGACTGGAAGAGGTGGCGCGGCGCCCGGGGCGGTATTGACCGGAATTTTCTCTTTGCTGAAACTAGGCGCGGCGCTTGTCGCGCCGTTCCATCTTCAACTTTCGTGATTCGTATGCACTGACGGAGCGTGTCTACCATGAGCGGAAATATCGACGCCATCAAACAGGAAATGATCCAGCTGGAAACCGAATATCTGGCCCACATCAACAAGCACGGCTTCAGCTACCAGGAATACACCAATCCACCCGCGGGCAGCTTCATGGCGAAGTACAAGAAGCGCATGGCCGAGCTGACCGCCGCCAGCGGGGTCAAGCCGCTGGAGTACTACAAGGGTTATTGATCCCTTCCTGTGGTGAACAAAACCCTGCACATGCAGGGTTTTGTTTTTCCTGCCGCGGCCATTCCACTGCGCGTATGCTGTAACCATCATGACCACCGCCCTGCTCTGGTTCCGCCGCGACCTGCGCCTGGCCGACAATCCGGCCCTGCGCACCGCCCTCGCCCAGTGCGAGCGGGTGATCCCGCTCTACATCGACACGCCGGAAGCCAGCGACGATGGTGCCGCCGCGCGCTGGTGGCTGCATCACAGCCTCGCCGCCCTGGATGAAAGCCTGCAGCAAAAAGGCTCACGCCTGCTGCGGCGCCGCGGCGATGCGCTGGAAGTATTGCGCGCCGTGGCCCGGGAAAGCGGTGCCACCGCGGTGTACTGGAACCGTCTCTACGAGCCGGCGGCCATCGCACGCGATCGCACCATCAAGGAGGCGCTGCACGCCGACGGCCTGCTGGCGGCAAGCCACAACGCCCTGTTGCTCAACGAGCCCTGGCAACTGCTCAAGGCCGACGGCACGCCCTACCGCGTCTTCACGCCCTACTGGAACGCGGCACAAAAACGCGGCTTCGATCTCGCCTTGCATGCGGCACCGGCGGCGCTGCCACCACTCCCGACGGCCTTGCACAGTGAACCGCTCGCGGCATTGCAGCTGCTGCCGCGGATACGCTGGGACAGTGGCCTGGCCGCAACCTGGCGACCGGGCGAAGCGGAGGCCACCGCGCGGCTGGCGGCATTCATCGAGCACGCCGTTGCCGACTATGCCGAGGCCCGTGATCGACCGGGCCAGGCCGGCACGGCGCGCCTGTCGCCGCACCTGCATTTCGGCGAGGTCAGCCCGCAGCGCCTGATGGCGCTCGTGCAACAGCACCTGACCACGCGGCGCGATGCCGGCCTGATACAAAATGCCGAGAGCTGGCTGCGCCAGCTGGTGTGGCGCGAATTTTCCCATCAGCTGCTGTACCACTTCCCGCACACCGTCAACGAACCACTGGATGCGCGCTTCGCGCGTTTTCCCTGGCGCAGCGACTACATGGAAGACCTCAGCGCCTGGCAGCATGGCGATACCGGCATCCCCATCGTCGACGCCGGCATGCGCGAGCTGTGGCATACGGGCTGGATGCACAACCGCGTGCGCATGATCACCGCCTCGTTTCTGACCAAGAATCTGCTCATCCCCTGGCAGGAAGGTGCGCGCTGGTTCATGGATACGCTGGTGGACGCGGACCTCGCCAACAACACCCTGGGCTGGCAATGGGTGGCCGGTTGCGGCGCCGATGCCGCGCCGTATTTCCGCATCTTCAATCCGGTCAGTCAGGGGGAGAAGTTCGACCCGCACGGTGATTACGTGCGGCAGTGGGTGCCGGAGCTGGCCGGGCTGCCGGACAGATACATCCATCAGCCCTGGGCGGCCCCGATCGCGCCGGCGGACTACCCGGCTCCGCGGGTGGACCTCAAGGCCAGCCGCGAGCGGGCGCTGGCGGCCTATGCCGCCATCCGGCGGTAGCGCCGGTGCAGGAACCGTGGATACCCGCGCAAGGAAATATGCTGCAACCCCGCGTTGCCGCCACTACACGTCGAGGCTGTAGCGCTTGATCTTACGCCACAGCGTCGACTTGTCGATACCGAGGATCTCCGCTGCCAGGGAGCGGTCGCCCTGCGTCTCGCGCAGGGTCTTCCTGATGAAGTACGCCTCGATCTCCTCCAGGCTCTGCGGCGGCAGATAATCCAGCGAGTTGTTCGGCGTCACGTGCTTGTCGGCAATATGCTGCGGCAGCACCTCCTCGCGGATCTTGTCGCCCTCGGTGAGAATGATCATGCGCTGCACCACGTTTTCCAGTTCGCGGACGTTGCCCGGCCAGTCGTAACGCAGCAGCGCGCCAAGTACCTCGGTGTCCATGCTTTTGACGGGCTTGTTCAGGCGGGTGGAGTATTTGTTCAGGAAATAATACGTCAGCAGCGGAATGTCATCGCGCCGCTCGCGCAGCGCCGGCACCGGCACCTCCATCACCATCAGGCGGTAGTACAGGTCTTCGCGGAACTCGGACTTCTCGATCAGGCTGGCCATGGATTTGTTGGTGGCGGCGATGATGCGCACGTCGACGCTGCACAGCGTCGTGTCCCCCATGGGATAAAAGCTGCCGTCCTGCAGCACGCGCAGCAGCTTGGCCTGCAGCGCCAGACTGGCATTGTTGATTTCATCCAGGAACAGGGTGCCGCCGTTGGCCGCTTCGAACAGGCCGATCTTGTTGCGTTCGGCGCCGGTGAAGGCGCCCTTCTTGTAGCCGAACAGCTCGCTTTCGATGAGATTTTCCGGGATCGCCGCGCAGTTGATGGCAATGAACGGGCGTTCGTTCCGCGCGCTCTGCAGATGAATCTGCCGCGCCACCAGCTCCTTGCCGCAGCCGCTTTCTCCGGTGATCAGCACGCTGCAGTCATAGGCGGCGGCGGCATCGATCAGTTTGCGTACCTTGTTGACGGCCGGCGATTCGCCGATGAGATCGCCCTTCTCCGCCAAGACGCGCTGCTGCTGGCGCAGGCGCTGGTTCTCGGTGCTGAGCAGGTAGTGCTGCAGGGCGCGTTCCACCGTGCAGCGCAGTTCGACGGTTTCAAACGGCTTGCGCAGGTAGTCGAATGCGCCGTTCTTCAGCGCATCGACCGCCGACTCCACCGTGGCATAGCCGGTCACCAGGACAACCTGCGTACTCGCGCTCCGCGTCTTGACGAAGCCAAGCACATCCATGCCGCCACCACCCGGCATGCGCAGATCGGTGACCACCACGCTGACCGGATTGTTCTCCACGTAATCCATGGCGAGATGGGCGTTTTCCACGGCCACCACCTCCACCGCGGGATGGATGTCGGCCAGGACATTGACCATCAGCTCACGCATGTTCCTGTCGTCTTCAACGACAAGAATCACGCCGCCCTGCGCGGAGGCGATTACCTGTTCATCACTCATGTCCAGCTCTCTTCATGTTCACCGTCGGCAACGACACCACGAATCGGGCGCCGCCTGCATAATCGCCATCATAACGGATGCTCGCACCGCGCTTGCCCAGCATCGCCTGGGAGATGGATAGTCCGAGCCCGGTGCCGGAACCCACTTCCTTGGTGGTGAAGAAGGGATCGAACACGCGGCTGCGGTATTCCTCCGGCACCCCCGGCCCATTGTCCTCCACGGCGATGCGTATGTAGCGCGGGTCGCCCGGCAAGGCGCGGACAGTGATCTCCGGCTGCTCGACCCCTTCCAGGGCATGGATCGCATTCTGCAACAGATTGGTGAATACGATGTCGAGCTGGCCGCAGTCGCCCTCGACGATCAGGGGCTCCCGCGGCAGCAGCACGGCCACCTCGATGCCGTAGCGCCGCATGCGGCAGTTGATGAAGGTTTCGATGACTTCATTCAACAACTGGCCGATATCGCAGGTCTCGCCGCTGCACTGCTCCTTGCGCGCGTAGTTGAGCAGGTCCTGCACGATGCGGGAGCAGCGTTTGGTTTCGTCGGAGACAACACGGGCATATTCGGCCACCTTCTGCGCGTTGGCGGGCTGCGCCTCGATGAGTTGCGAATAGCCCAGAATATTGCCCAGCGGGGTATTCAGTTCATGCGCCACGCCGGCGGCCAGCTGCCCCATGGCCACCAGCTTCTCGCGGTTGGCCACGGTATCCTGCAGTTCGCGATACTCGCTGATATCCAGCAGGGTGATGATCGCGCCCATGTCCGATTCATGCTCGCTGAAGAAGCCGAGATTGAGGGAGAACCAGCGCCGCCTGCCGTCAAAGTTCAGGGTGATCTCCTGATTGCGGATCGGCTGCTTGTAGAGAAAGGCATCGCGCATGATGGCGCGGTCGTGCTCGTTGGGCGTTATGAGATCGAACAGGTTGCGCCCCTTCATCTGCTCGGCGCTCAGAGCGAACAGTTCTTCGGCCTGGCGGTTGACCGTCGTAACCGTCAGGTCGTCAGCCACGTTCAGCAGCACGCCGGGCAGGCTTTGCAGGATGGCATTGATCTTGTTGCGCTCGGTCAGCACCCGGGACTGGCATTCCTCCACGGTATGGAACATCGAACGCAGACGGTTGATGGTCTGGTCATAGTCCTGTATCACCTGGCGCACCTGCAACGGCAGCCAGGGCAGGCTGCCGACCGGCTCCAGGGTGCCGCCCCGTGCATCCAGTATGCGGCGCTGCAGCCGGGTCAGATACAGGCGCGTGATCAGCCACAGGGACACCAGCGACAGCAGAACGGCGCCGCCGCCGAGCAATAGCCATGGCTGCAATGTGTTAAACGCGTCGCTCATGCTTGAATCGTTCCAGCGAAAATGTTGCCTGCATGCCGCTTACCATATCAGGATGCCGGTCACGGATGCCAGCCGTGATGGTTGGGGCCGCGCGAAAAAAAACGCGTGACGGCGGCAAGCCGTCACGCGCTGCTCAACAACAACACAAGTTCCAAGGAATCCTGTCAGCGCGGCCATCCCCCACTGGCCGGCAAATAATCATTACGCCCTTAGTGCATGCCGATAACTCAGCGCGCATGGGGTCCTGTGCATGGTCATGCAACAGGTCAGTTAGAAGATCACCTGCAGGCCCAGCGTGGTCTGCGCATTGTTCTGCAGCGTGTGGTCCGTGGCATGCTCCTTGTCAAATTTCACCATGGCGTGTTCCAGCGTCAGCTTCACCTTCTGGCCATCGATATAGTAGTTGGCGCCAAAACCCGTGATGGTCTGGTCCAGGTCGCTGCCGGTCACGTTGTACTTGGCGCTGTCGTGGCGGGCAAACAGCTGCAGCCGGCCCATGCCTACCTTGCCGGGGAGCAAATAGCCGGCCTTGATGTAGTTGGCCTCCAGCTGGGTGGTGATCGGCAGTGTGGCGTCCGGGTCCTTGTTGATGGCGTCGCCAACATCGTAGTCAAAATAGGCGGCCGACAAGGTATAGGTACCGGAGGCGGTCGGCTGTTCATAGAAGATATCGGCCGTCATGCCCTGATAGTCCTGGCTGTCCCGCCGCAGGGTCGAATTGGCGTAGGCGACATCCGGCTGGAAGTCATAGCCGACACCGATGGTGAGTACCTGGCGCGTACCCAGGTAGGTGCCGAGATAGCCGTAGTCGAACTCCGGATCGAAGGCGGAATAGTGCGCGCGGGCGGTGATGCGCGGGGCATCCTTCGGCACATCGTCACCTTCACGTCCATCCGCCACCATCAGGCGATACTGGAACTTCGCGTCGGCCAGATTGCCCCACATGGCCACACCGGTATCCCGCGTGCCGCCGAACGGCGTATAGGAATTGACCGAACGGTCCAGGGTCAGCGGCTCGAGGCAGGCCTCGAGATTTTCGCGCGAGAAGGTGTTCTTGAAACGGCCGACGATGAAGCGCGTTGCATCGGTGAAATCCAGCGTGATATAGGCATCGCGATAATAGACGCTGCGTTCGTCATTGGCATATTTGCTGTCGTTGCCGGCCTCCAGCTGGGCGTAGAATCCGATCTCATCGTTGTACTGTCCCATGAAGGTCAGACGGTTGCGGCGCAGGAAGGTATCGAACGAGCTGCCGCTGTTGCTGGCGGAGCTGTAATCGCGATTCTGCATCCACATCTGCAAGGCATAGCTGAAGGTGACGTACCCCTCCTCGCCGTGCTGAATGGTCGGTCCGGCCTGCACCAGCCCCGGCAGGGCCGCACAGGAAAGGCCGGACGCCAGAAGCACGGTGCGGATCATTTTGGGGAGCTGGTGAGCTCCGCGAGCGCTACGGTTATTGCCATTCATTGTTATTTACCTCCCCCAGCCAGTGACATGTAGTGCTTATTCAGTTCGTTCATGTCGGCACCGCTGTGACAGCTGGCGCAGGCGTTGGCCGTGTCGCTGCGCGGATTGCCGATGAGTCCCTTGTGGGAAATATCCTGTTTCATCACCCGCGGGTTACCCTGATGGCAGCCGACACAGGAGTTGTTCACGGTCTTGTGCTGGGTGTGCCACGGTGCGCTGGCACTCTCCATGCTCGGAGCGGCGGCCCGCTTGCCGTTATGACACTTGAAGCAGCTCGATGCGCCCATGCCGCAGGCATTTGCCAAGGGAATCGGCGACATGCGGCTGGCCCCTTCGTGAACCACGCTAAGCGCCTCATTGCCCCAACCCGCCGCGGCTGGCACCAGCTCGGTTGCGACCACCGTTTCTTCCGGCTCGTTGACAAGCATCACGGTCAACACGGTACCCAAGGTCAGTGCGCCCATGACGAAGGCTGCGCGTGTCAGCTGTCGTACTGCCTTGCCCATCATCGTTGTTACCATCATTGAACTCCTCCTCTCCTGTGGTTCCTGCCGCATCGGCTGCATCATTTTTTAGCTTGCTGCCCTATCGTCAGCGGCAAGGACCATGGTCCTGCCGCATTCACTTCTGTTTTTCGGCACGCCGCTTTTCCTCCGCCCGGCGTATGTCTTCCTCACTGGTGCCTGTGGCGCACATGCAGGTGGGGCCGCGTCGGAATTTGAGCGCGGATTTTTTTTCTCCCGCCGGCGCGCTCTGCGCCTCGATGGGCGGCAACGCTGCGGCATCGCTGTTGTCCTGCGCGGCGGCCGCGCCGGACAGCAGCAACAGCATTGTCACCATGACTTTGCCGCCCCGCCATTTCGCAACCTTCATGCCCCTGCTCCCAGGCAAGCTTCCCCTCTCTCTAAGCACAGCACATGCCACATTGCGATCTCCCGTAATTTCAAGGTATTAGCGCTGCCCGTATGTTGCCAGGTGATTGCATCACCACACCCCGGCACCTGTGCATCTCAATTTGCAATTCAACTCGGCAGCTGCGCCGTGAGACGCACCGCCTCGTAACGGGTGGCCTCGGCCTCCTGCAGGGCCTGCCGCAGCAGTGCCAGCACCTCCGGCGACAAGGCCTCGGCGTGGCGCAGGCTGTCGCGGAACATGCGCTCATAGTGCTCCCGTGGCGCGACATCCAGCCGCAGTTCGACGCGCCAGTCGCCCGCCGCGGGGATGGCAAACGGCTGCGTGACGACAAACTCACCGCCGGCCGGGATGCGGGTGTCGAACGCCTCGGTGGTCAGCGCCACATTCACCCCCCAGCCGATGATGCGATGTGCAATCGGCTGTCTTGCGCCCTGGGCATCCACCAGCGTCAACACCACGTCCACCTTCGGCACCATGTAGGTGGGAAAGTGATGACCGGCACCGGTATTGCGGAGCACCGCCCGCGCCAAGGCCTCGTTGGCCCGAGCGCCGGGCAACACCTCCAGCACGATATCCAGTGCCTGCAGCACCATGTCACGATCATGCACACCGCGGAACAGGTGCTGGCGCTCCGGCATATGGCAGGTCTGGCAGGTCTGCTGCGGCGCCTGCGCGCTGGCCAGCCACTGCGCATAGGTATCTTCTTGCAATTTGCCATTCACCCGCGGCCCGTCCGGCGGAAACTGGTGACAGGTGGCGCAGAAGCGGCTGTCTTCGAATGCCGCCGACGCCACAAAGCCGCCGTGCGGCACCGGCTGGGGCACGGCCTTGTTGGCGGGCGGGCCAAAGCGCTGGTGGCCGCGCACATGACAGGCGGCACAGACCAGGCCGTGGTCCGCCAGGTCCGCTGGCACATAATCCGGTGGTGCGCTCTTCGGTGCGCCCGGCCAACCCTGCTGCAAGGCCACCAGCGCCTTCTGTTCCGCCAGCGGCGCGTGGCAACGCAGGCACCGGTTGCCCTGCTCCTGCCCCATCAGGCGCAACTGCCACTGAATGCCGGGGCCCATGGTGTGGGAGTGCAGACTGCCGCGCCACTGTTCCCACTGCGCAGCGTGGCACTGGGCGCAGTCCGCCACGCCCAGCGCGGCCTCGAGGGCGGTGTAACCTGCCGGCGGCGTGCCCTGGGGCGGGATCGGCTCCGCCCAGTGGCGGGCCAGAAATGCCTCCACCGCCTGGTCCGCATTCGGTGCTGGTGCGCGATCACAGGCAGTGAGCAGGGCCACCAATGCCAGTGCTGCAAAGCTCGCCGCCAATCCCGGTCGTCGCATCATTCGTTCTCGAAATAGAAAAGGCCCACGGCAAGCCGTGGGCCAACAAGGAGGCGTTACCTCGAATCAGCCGCCACAGGGATTGGGCGGCAGCACGCTGCCGCCACCGCCGGACGATGCGCCGCCGCTCACCTTGTAGGCGCGGTCGGCACTGACGATGGCATCGGCATGGGCGGCGTAGGCATCGGTGATCACGCGGGTCCCGATCTTGTTCAGATCATCGGCCGCACGGAAGAACGACACGCTATCGGTACGCCAGGGCGAATCGATGGGCAGGATGTAGTTGCCGGTGGCATCCTGCAGGTACGACAGCGAATTCCATTCCACCATGGCGCCGTCGTAGAAGCGGGTCGGCTTGCCCAGGATCACTGCACTCGCCACACCGGTGATCATGGCGCGGAAGGTGGTCTCGCAGTAGGTATAGATCACATCACCCGGCTGATAGGCGTTGCCGGCGCCCACCCCTTGATACGTGCCATCGATGAATCCGGCTCCGCTCACATTGCCATCCAGATACGCCTGCAGATCGGCCCGATTCTTGTAACGCCAGCCTTCCGTTGACACCAGCATGTTGGTGAAATCGAGCTGCAAGGCGCCGCGCGGATGCCCCTGCCGCGAACCGGAATTCTGGAAGGTGGTCATGTAATCCGCCACCGGGGCGCCGGCACCGTTGTCTTCGCCGGCGCTGTATTGCGACACGCTGCGCGCATCCCAGATGAACACGCCATCATTCAGCACATTGGTGTCGGTAGCCGGCAGCACGGCCAGCATGTCCTCCACCGTGGCCTGAAGCGCGGTGTTGTCCTCCAGCAGGGTGCGGACCGACGCCGTGCCGTTACCGGGCGGCGTACTGGCCGTGACTGTGAAGTCACCGGCCACCATGCTGGCATTGGTCACCTGCCAGTCGTTGCTGCCGTTGAGCAGCGCCAGGTTCTTGGCCGCGACCCCCCAGTAGCGCAAGGCGTACCACACGCGGCCCTGGCCCATGGCATTGCCAGTGGAACCGGTACCCATCGCCACCACGATCATGTCGTTGTGCGGGTCGATGGCGTATTTCTGCAGCAGCGCATCCATGCTCGCGCCATCCGGCACCATGCTCTGGGTGGAGATGACCCCGTTGGAACGCGTCTGGATCCACTCCGACCCCGGCGAAAGATAGGTCAGTACATTGGTACCGTTGGGCATGACGTATTCCGCGCCGGCGGGGCCGGCCGAGACCTGGAGTATCACCAGCTTGCCGCTGATGCCGGCCGGGCGCTGATTCAGCCAGTCGTCCTTCCAGCGCTTCAGCGTCGCACCGGTGATCAGGCCATTGACGTTGTTGTTGTAATTGGCGGCCGAACGCTGCGCGATGGCTGCCGGTGAGTTGATGGTGATCTGCGATGCCGGGGAAGAGGTATCTTCGCTACCGACACATCCCGCCAGGAACAGAACTGTCCAGGCGGCAGCCAGAATCATGCCGCCCCCCTTTAATGGCGACCTGCTGCTACGTTTTTCCATAACCCTTCTCCTCCACATCGAGCGTTTATTATCAGGACTCAACCCCAGCATGCACGTTGCGACGCCGCGGGCAACCATCACCCAATGTTGCAAAGCAACTTACATACCAAACAACAACATCCCGCCTGTTTCCTTTGTTTTCAGTGCGTTATATGCACTGCCCCGATACCGTCACGACGCAGTGCCATTGCAGAACCAGCAACTCCGGCCAACCACCGCTATTTTGCAACCACACCACGCCAGGCGGCGTCACTTCACCACCACGGGAATCACCGCACCGGCGAGGGCATCCAACACCTGCTCGTAATTCCCCTCTATCGTCATCCGCTGCACCGGCTCGCCCATGGACTCCAGCGCCGCTGCCAGCTCGTCGCCACGCGCCTGTGCCGCAACCGCCGGCACCAGTACCAATACCGTCTTCGCTTTGCTCATATGATGTACACCACGTCGGCTTGTGTTACGGCGTGCGCCAGCGCCTGCGTCACGGCACCTTCATCCACCACCCGCTGCAACGGCACATCGGCAAAGTCCAGCGATTCCAGCTGCACATCCAGCTCTTCGCTCGGCTCCAGCTCACCGCACACCAATACAGACACCGGGTCGTCGAGCAGGGTCAGGCCGCTGGCCATGCGCAGCGCCTCGGTCTTGCGGTAGCGCGCCACCACCAGGATCTTCTTGTCTCCGTCTGCCACGCTTCGCTCTCCTCAGAACACCAGTATCTGATCAGAATTCTTCACCAACTCCGCATCCTGATATTGCCCGCCCACCACTACGCGGTCGGCGATGGGCGCCACATCGATCCCCTCATAGCGCTCCACGCTCAGCTCGCACAGCGCAGTGGCAACCGCACCGGACAGGGCCAGGCTGGTAAAGGCGGAATTGTTGAGCAGGCGCACACCGGTATCGGTGAGAAAGCAGCGCGTCTCCCACCCCCGCTTGACGGCGGCCTGCAACAGGCCCACCGCCTGGGTGGCGTATGCATCGTCAGTAATTACCACGCCCAGTTTCATCGTTCAGGCCTTCCGTATTTTCCAGATGGACTGGCCACCCTCGCTATTGCGTTCATACAGATCGTTGCCCTCGTTGTCACACATGGCAATGATGGATTCGCCGGATGACGGGTTGTCGAACACCAGGGTCAGCACATCGCCCGACGCCATCTTCTGCAATGCCTTCTTGGTATACACCTGCGGATGCGGGCAGCTGTAGCCGCATACGTCGAGCCTGTATTCACCTTCGCCGGTCTGTTCAAATTTGACTGCCATGATCTGCTCCTCTTTCTTATAGGTCTTCAGTCGTCAAAGCTCGCACTCGTCCTGCTTGGCCGAGCGGCGCTCGATCCACAGGTTGAATGCCTTTACGCCCAGATAGCCGCCGAGTGTCATGCCCGCCAGGAACACCCAGCCGCTCGGATCGCCGTTGGTCACCGTGGCAAAGAAGGCGCCGATGTTGCAGCCCATGCCGATGCGTGCGCCCAGGCCCATCAAGGTGCCGCCGATCAACGCAAACATCGCGGTTTCCAGGCTCGGCAGCTTCCATTTGAATTCACGCCGGCTCAGTGCCAGAACGGCAGCGCCGAGAATGATGCCGATGGACATGAAGCCCGGGGCATTGAGCAGCGGATTGGGCAGGCCGTTCTCCAGACCGAAGAAGATATTGTCGGTCATGTTGATGCCCATCTGCTGCATAATCCAACCACCCCACTGTGCCTCCTGGGTGGTGATGTACCAGTAGCCGGGGTCGAACACCGTATCCTGGATCGACAGGCCGGTGGTGTGACCCATCGCCGACAGCATCTCGCCGAAGTTGTAGATCTGGTAGTGGTCACGCAGGGCACCGGTGACCCACATCTGCAGGCCGGCAAAGATGCCTAGGCCGATGCCGGCGATGGCGGTGTTCTTCGATGACGTGAACATCGACCACATGCCGCGCACATGGTCACCGAACTGCGGTGCGCTGATCTTGACACGCCGCATATAGCCCTTCTTGTAGTACACGGCGTACAGCAGCACCAGAATCGCAATGGTGGGAAGTATGGTCACCACCAGGGTGTTTACCAGGAAGCTGGCCACGAACGGATTGGCGATACCGAGCGTCTCGGCCAGCGTCGCGCCCTTCAGATCCCAGACGTAGCCGGCGGTGAAGATGTCGAACCAGCCATCCTGCACCGACAGTTCTTCCGGCATGTCCTTGGCCACGGCAGACTCCACCCAGGCCGTCGGCATCAGGCGGTCAAACCAGCCGCTGGCACTGACGAATATGGCCTGCGAAAACGAGATGGCGACGATGACCAGCATCGAGCCGACATTGCCCTCACCGGCCTTGTACAGCGAGCCCGAGGCACAGCCGCCGGTAAACACAATGCCAAAGCCGAAGATGAGGCCGCCCAGCATGATGTGCCAACCCATGGCATTGGGATGGAAGGTACTGAATCCGCCTACCGTCACCGTGGCGGCGATGATGGAGTAGAGCGCCACGGCAATCATCATGCCGACAGCCATGCGTGGCACACCGACGGCGAACAGGTCACGCACCGCGGCCGCCATGCAGAAGCGACCATATTGCAGGAACATGCCGTACACCATGCCGAACCACACGTACACCAGCAGGTAGATGTAACGTGTATCGATGGACAATGTCCACAGCGAGCCCAGCAATACCAGCGCCATGATGCCCACGGCATACTGGTTGCTCCTCTGGGCCAGCCAACCCTCCTTTTCCACGGCTACTGCGACCGCATTGTTGTCATTGCTCATATTTTCCCGCCAGTCGTCATTTGAATGAATGGATTCCTGAATTGCCGTCACAACCCTTTGCGGATGTAGATCCGCCAACCCTGTTCATCACGCACGGTGGCCAGGTGGGTGCTGCACAACACCATGGCCAGCGACGGTATCGTTTCCACCGAGGTCGGGTTGTCGGACAGCAACTCAAATACGTCGCCCTCCGCCAGCTCCTCCACCATCTGCATGGTGAGCAGTTGTGGCCGCGGGCAAACCGCGCCCAGACAGTCCACACGGCGTGCCACCTGCACCCGCCCCACGCCCGGCAGTTCGACCTCGCGCGCCTCCTGTGTAATCGACACCTTGCGTCCCTGCCACAACCTCTTCAGCCAAGACATGGGACAAGGCCTCCTGCCGGTACTGCATTACGCCACTGCCTTGCATTGGTGTGACACCGGTTCTTTTGCAGTTTGCATGCCATCATGGTTTTGCACCTGATATCAGATGGTTAGGAGAAATGCGCTGCATCCGCGCTGCAGACAAATTGCAATCCGCCGCGGCTGGAGCCGCACGCCACAGGATTTTGCAATCGGCACGGCCTCCGCCCTCCACGCGTGGCGGCGCCGGCCGGGAGGACCAAGCATACTAAGGTTGGAAAGCCAGGTTTGGTGCCGCGTCCGCACTCCCGCGCGACGCGCGGCGCGCTTGGCACGCCAGCGCGGCAAGAGCCGTGCCTGCCGGGCTGCGGCGGCCAGTACGGCCTGGCCTCAGGAATGGAGCAGGCCGAGCGGGTCGTCGGGATTGACACCGGCCTTGAACGGCAGGCGGCGATCGTGGTGAGTGAGCTGGTAGACCATGCCGATCCAGTTGTTGATCACGGCCTCGGCACTGTCGTGCCAGGTGTTATCCAGTTGCGCGGCCACGATTTCCTCCGGCATCTCGGGGATGGGCACACCCCTGGCCTTGGCCGCCTCCAACTGCTCGCGGTGCTCGTCGAGGATCGCCTCGCTCTGCGCGGTGAAGTAATTCTCCACGAAGGGCGGGTAATCCGGGCGATGGCCGTTGACGTAATGCAGCACCTCGCGCTTGTATTCCTTCAGCAGCGAGATCACGTCGTACTCGGGATGGCCCTGGAAGAACACCAGGCGAAACAGGTCCGGGCTCACCGCCAGGTGCACGCCGGCCTGAGCGCTCTCCACCAGCACGCGGCAACCCACGGCCTCGAACTGTTCACGGTCGATCTGATTGAAGCGCGAGTGCGGCACGTCGAAGCGGGTGTTGACACCAGTGACCAGCGGATGACGGCGGTCCATCACGCGATGCGAGTACACGCCCCAGCGCTTGAAGCCCAGGTGACGGCGCTTCTGGCCATAGCGGAACTCCATCACTGCGTGGGTGGTGAGACAGGAACACAGCGTTGAGGTCACGTTCTCATAGGCCCAGTCGATCACCTCGATGAGCGGCTGCCAGAACGGCTGCGCCGACAGTTCGCTGCCCTGCACGTTGGCGCCGGTGATGATCAGCGCGTCCAGCCCCTGCGCCTTCACCTGCTCGAAGGTCTCGTAATACTTGTCGACGTGCTCCTGGCCCTTCTCACCGCGCTTCAGTTCCTTGAGAGTGAACGGATGCAGATAGAACTGGGCGATCTGGTTGCTCTCGCCAATGAGGCGGAAGAACTGACGCTCGGTGGCCTCCAGCGCGGCATCCGGCATCATGTTGAGCAGACCGACATGCAACTCGCGGATATCCTGCTGCAGGGCATAGTCGCGCGGCAGCACATTCTGCCCTTCCTGCTTCATGCGCTCGAAGGTGGGGAGTTCGGTATGGGCGACCAGCGGCATGGTGTGTTTCCTTCAATATTCGTATTCCGCCACAGAGGGCGCAGGTTGGGCTGACGAAGGAAGCCCAACAGCAAAACGACCATGTTGGGCTTCGTACCTCAGCCCAACCTACCTGGCTGCACGGCTTTTATTTCTGCCTTTCAATGGCCCGCTCGATCAGGGCGAGAAAATCGCCTTCGCTCTGCACCTGCGCCAGTTCGGCGGTAGTGACGGTATAGCCGTATTGCCGGGCGATGGCCTCGTAACGCGGCACGCGTGCATGGAACAGGCGCGAGAACACCCAGCGCACAAAATCATCGGGGTCGATCATCGCCACATAGTCCAGCTTGCGTTCACCCATGTAGATGGCGAGCTGCTCGTCGAGGAAGGCCTCGCGGTAGTACAGCGGTTTTGGATCGGCCTCGGCACGACGAATCAGTTCGCGCTCGTCGCTGGCCGAGGCCTGGATGTAGAGAAACAGCGTGTGCTCGGCCAGTTCATCCAGCAGACCTGGCTCATCCAGTTCGCACAGCGAGCCGCCGGCATCGTTGATGAAATGCTGATAGCCGTACAGCGCCCGCGCCTTGTGGATGAACTCCGGCACATCACGGAAGGTGGCCACCTCGGCGGTGCGGTGCAGCGCCTGGCGGCGCTTGAACTCGGTGAGCGACAGGCCGCCCAGCTCGGGATTGCCCAGTTTGCCCATGAAGGTGGACACCGGCTTCAGGTGATCCACCGTGATGTTGTTGCGAATGTAGATGGAGTCCGAGCGCAGCAGGTCGCGCAGGAACGGCACCTGCATGGCCTGCTGCTTGATGTTGTCGAGGATCGCCTCGTCCAGGTAGCGCGTACCGATGCGGTAGTCTGCCGAGAAGTGGAACCAGTTGCTGGCGCGCAACAGGTTGGAGATGCGCGTCTTGCCCACGCCGGACATGCCCAGCAGGGTGATGCACTTGTGCTCCCAATGACGGAACTGCTCGGCGCTCAGTTTCACGAAACCCGCTCCCGGGGTAAGAGTGGAAAGGGCGTCATTGTAGCGCGGCGCGCCGCTGCCGTCAGGGCAGCGGCCTTGCGCCTCACCGCACCGGCGCCTGCTGTCTGATGGGGGCCGGCTGCGTGTGCAGCGGATTGGGCCGCTCCTGGGTTTCCTCGCCCGGGTCTTCGCCATAACCCGTACTCGATGCCTTGTCACGGTTGGTAGTGGCCTGGGGCCGCTCTGCCGGCACCGCAGACGGGCGTACCGTTGCCGCCGGCCTGGCCGGCGTACCCGGCACCGGCGCGGCGGACGGCGCCGCCGCTCCCGGGCGCGGCACCGTGCGCGGTGCCTGCATGGTGGCCGGGTCGGCGGGGTCGCGCGCCTCGAAGATGCGCACGCCCTCGCTCCACTCGTAGCGGCCATGGGTGCCGGCGTGGGGCAGCAGGGCGATCTGTCCCAGCGGCAGGGTGAACACATCCATCCAGTCGGTGGCCACGCGGCGCTTGAGCGGCCCGGCCTTCACCTGCATTACCACGCGCAGGCGCGTCGCGGCGCTGACATCCATCAGATAGGTCGGTGCACCGAGGCGCAGGCCGTAGCCCTGCTGCACCACCGTGCCGGGTGCTGCCGTCAGCGGCGGCAGGCGCAGGGTTTCGGTGTGCTGATTGGCGTTGTTCAACGCGATGCGCTGCTCCACCACCGGCCGACCATCCACCAGCAAGGCATACGGCGCCAGCACCTTGCCGCTGCCATTCAGCCCCACGCCCACCTCCAGGGCACCACTCAATGCGCCGAGATTGATGGCGGTATTGGTCAGTTCCGGCGGCACGGCGAAGGTAAATATCTCGCGCGGGCTGCCGCCCAGCGGCGGGCGGAAACTGAGGCTCTTGTGCCAGGGCGAATTGACCGGTGTCAGCTGCGCCCAGGTCCTGCCCAGGGCGTACAGCTTGAAACCGAACCAGGACCCGGCGGTGAAGACGAACTCGTCGCCGCCGAACAGCTGTCCCGGCGCCAGCCCCACGCGCGCGTAATATTCTTCCTGCGCGTCGCTGGTCACTGCCTGCAGGCGCAGGGTCAGATCGCGCCCCGGATCATCGATGGTGCTGCGCAGACTGCGCGTCGGCTCCAGGCGGCCGTTGAGGGCGACGGGAATGCGCAGGCCGAAGCCGTAGCCCATGCCGTAATTGACGCGCAGGAAACCGGCGCCGAATTTCCACTTGCGCTCCCAGGCCAGTTCCTGCCCAAGGGTGAAGCCGGCCAGGAAGGGCTCGCTGAACTCCAGCCGTCCTTCATGGCGCTCGCCGGCGGGATACTGATAGTCGCGGCCCTGCGCGGCCGGGCCACCCAGGCTGGATGGCTCTCGCGCCGCTGGCTGCTGCCGCGCCACGGACGGCTTCAGCACCGGTCCGCCGACCTGTGCCAGGGCACGAAATTCATTGGTCAGGCGCGGCGTGCCGTCGTTGAACAGCCTCCGCTCCACCACCACCTGCTCGGTGACATCGAACTCGCCCGCGCCGCGCAGCACGGCGCGTAACACCGCCTCTTCACCGCCTGCGGCCAGCGCCTGGCGCAACGGATCGTCGGCATCCAGCAAGGGCAACTCTTCGGCGATGTAGCGGCGGAAACTCTGTTGTACGTCCGGCTCCAGATCCGCCACGCGGGCCTGTGCCGCGGCCGTCTGGTCCACCGGTGCCAGGAAGCTGGCCAGTTCGGGTGCCGCGGCCGCGGCCTGCTGCGGGTCGCGCACCACCACCCGCACCTGACGCAGCATGAGCAGCCGATCCGGGAATTCCACCACCGCCTCGTTGATCTGCGGCCGCCCGACCAGCGCAGTGGCGGGGATACGCTGCATTTGCCGGTCCAGCGCGCGCTGCGCGGTAAAGGTGCGGTCGAACAGCTTGCCCAGCTCCACCGTCTCACCACTGCCGGTCTCCACCTTCATGCGCTGCATCGCCTTGCGATCCAGTACCTGGCGCGGTGCCTGGCGCGCCACCTCGATGGCCAGCACCGACTCCTGGTCCCAATCACGCAACAGAGTGGCCAGCGCGGGAGCATTTTTCAGCAGCGGCGGCATTGCCACGGTGGCAGCCGGCGGCGCCACGCCGGGCGGCGTTGCGGCCAGTGCCGGAAGGCTCGCCAGCCACAGGACGAGCGACGCTACGGCACAACGGCGACTGGATGGATATGTCACGGTTCCTTCCTCCTTATCAAGGGATACACCAGGGTGTGCACACACAAACCCGTGTGCGCCCAACCAGCGGCTGCGTCAGCGCTGCACACCGTCGCCCGCATCATGTACGCAACGGTTGCGGCCGTCCTGCTTGGCCCGATACAGGGCACGATCCGCAGCGCGCACCAGCGCCTCCTGCCTGAGGCCGGGCGTCGGGGTCACCGTACTGATACCGATACTAACCGTGATCTGGTCGCTGACATTGGAAGCGGCATGCGGTATGGCCCGTTGCGCCACCTCGCTCTGAATGGCGCGCGCCACCTCGTCAGCGCCAGCGGCATCGGTCTGTGGCAGCAGCACGCCGAACTCCTCGCCGCCATAGCGCGCCACCAAATCGCCCGGCCGCTTCACCGCCGCCGCGATGGCGTCGGCAATCTGCTTCAGGCAGCGGTCACCCGCCTGGTGGCCGTAGCTGTCGTTGTAGTTCTTGAAATAGTCCACGTCGATCATCAGCAGCGAGGTGACGCTGAAATCGCGCACCGCGCGCGCCCACTCCTGCGCCAGCGTTTCATCGAAGGCACGACGGTTGGCGATGCCGAGCAGGCCGTCGATGTCGGATTGGCGCCGGAGCCGGGCGTCGGCCTGCTGCAGCTCGGCCAGCATGTCGTCGAAGCTCTGCGCGATCCTCACCATCTCCACCGTACCGGCCGCCACCCCGACACGGCGCGTCAGATCGCCCCGGCGTACCGCCTCCATGGTGGCCAGCAGCCGGCGCAGGGGGCGCAACACCCAGTAGCCCAGGCCGAACCAGAGCACGGCAAAAATGAGACCGGCCGCCACGGCGAACAGGAGCAGGTTGCCGATGACAAACCCGCGCACCGGCTCCAGCACCTCTTCCGCCGGCACCCCCACCACCACGTAGGCATCGCTCACCTGGTCTCCCAGCGTGGTGAAGCCGAAATAGCGTGGCTGGCCGCTGCTGTCCGGCGCCTCCAGCACACCCTGCCGCCGCTCCATGATGTGCTGCAACAGTGCCTGCTCCGGGGCCTCGGCCAGGGCCGGCGCCCGTGCCAGCACGCCGCCCTTGCTGTCCACAAGCATGAGCGTGGTAGCCGCGGAATAGCGCTGCCTGGCGAGCGTACTCTCCACCCAGGCCAGCTGGCGCCCCACGATCACCAGGTACTGTATGGAGCCGGCGCTACCGCGCAGCGGCTGCGCCACCGGCAACACAGGCTCACCGCTGACGCGGCCGATGATGTATTCGCCCACCACGTAGTCGCCGGTTGCCAGCGCCCGCTTGAAATACTGCCGATCGCTCAGGTTGATGTGTCTCGGCAACGGCTGGGGGGCGCACACCAGATCACCATTGGCACGTGCCAGCAACAGGGTATCCACCCCCCGTGTCGCCTCGGCGAGGTTGGCCAGCAAGCCCATGCAGTCGCGCTCCAGGTCCGGCAACTGTTCCAGCGCCACGGCAACGGTGGCCAGCAGGTTGCGCGACTCCTCCAGCCACTGATCGTGCGCCAGGGCCACCAGTTGTACCTTGCTGGCCACCGTAGCCAGGGCCTGCTCCACCTGTTTCTTGCGCGCATTCTCGATGACATAGAGAAAGGAGATACTCAGCGCGAACATCACCACGCCGATCAGGCCGATGAATACAAAGCGCTGGCTATAGCGGGGCGGGGCGTCAGAAAGGGAGGGCATTACCGGCTCCGCACAGTAGGGACCCGTTCTTTATACGACGATTTCGTACCAATGCAACAGACGCTGGCGCCACGCGCGCCGCCCCCGGCATGCCCCGCCACCAGTTGACGGCCGGATCGTGAAGACGTTTACTTACTCCATGGCGGCATACACACACAGAGGATAGGGACATGTTCGAGGCCGTGGAGCTGGGCAATACGCTGGACAAGAAGGACTTCAATCAACAGCTGCCGCAACTGCGCACCCGTCTGCTGGAGATCCAGGCGGCGCTGCGCGAGACGCGCATGCCGGTGGTCGTCATCGTCTCCGGCGTCGAGGGCGCCGGCAAGCCGAAGGTGGTCAACCGCCTCAACGAGTGGCTCGACACCCGCGGCATCCAGACCCATGCCTTCTGGGATGAAAGCGACGAGGAGAAGGAGCGGCCACGCTACTGGCGCTTCTGGCGCAAGCTGCCGCCGCGCGGCACCATCGGCATCATGTTCGGCTCGTGGTACACGCGGCCGATCATCGACCGTGTCTACGGCCGCACCAAACCCGGCGAATTCGAATTCGAACTGCAGCGCATCAATGAATTCGAGAAGATGCTGAGCGACGATGGCGCACTGGTCATCAAGCTGTGGTTCCACATCACCAAGAAGGAGCAAAGACTCCGCCTCACCCCGGACAAGAATGGCAAGCTGCACCCGGCCACCGGCATGGTGGCCTCGCCGATGCAGAAGAAGTTCCTCAAGAAGTACGATGACTTCATCACCGTTTCGGAAGAGGCGATCCGCGCCACCAGCAGCGGCATCGCACCCTGGCACCTGATCGAGGCGACCGACGAGAACTATCGCGACTTTACCGCGGCCAGCACCGTGCTCGACGCCATCAGCCGACGGCTGGAGGCGATGCAGGCCGCCGCCAGGGGCAAGGAAAAACACAGCGCCGCCAAACCGGAAGCCGCCGCGGCGTCCACGCCGCAACGCCTGGTGCTGGACAGCGTCGACCTGGACCGGACCATCGGCGACAAGGACTACAAGAAGCAGCTGGCCAAGCATCAGGAACGCCTCAGCCGCCTCGCCTGGGCGGCGCGCGAGAAGCGCCGCTCCAGCATCTTCATGTTCGAGGGCTGGGATGCCGCCGGCAAGGGCGGCGCGATCAGAAGATTGACCGGCGCCATGGACGCGCGCCTGTACCGCGTCATCTCGGTGGCGGCGCCCACCGACGAAGAGCTGGCGCAGCACTACCTGTGGCGCTTCTGGCGCCACATCCCGCAGGCCGGCTACATCACCATCTACGACCGCTCCTGGTATGGCCGCGTGCTGGTGGAGCGGGTGGAGCAATTCGCCAAAGAGCACGAATGGCAGCGCGCCTACATGGAGATCAATTCCTTCGAGCAGCAGCTGAGTGAACACGGCATCATCCTGTGCAAGTTCTGGCTGCACATCTCGCCGGAGGAGCAGCTGCGCCGCTTCCAGGAACGCGAGAAGATTGCCTACAAGCAATACAAGATCACCGACGAGGACTGGCGCAACCGCGAGAAGTGGGAGCCGTACAAGCTGGCGGTGAGCGACATGGTCACCCGCACCAGCACCTCCTATGCCCCCTGGAACATGATCCCCTCCAACGACAAGCACCTGGCGCGGGTAGAGATCCTCAAGGCGGTGTGTACGCGCATCGAGCAGGCACTGGACGAGTAGCCGGATGCGCCCCACCCATCCTACATGGCGGCATTACGACACTGCTTCACCGCACTACGCAGCGCCGCCAGCGCCTGGGCACGGCCGCTGTAGCCCAGTGCGGCAATCACCATCTCCCAGGGTTCGTGCCGCAACACCTTGCGCTGCAGCAACTCTTGCTGTTTTGTATCCAGGGCGGTCGTTCTGACCGTCGCCTGCACCAGCTTGCGCACCGCCACCTGGCATACCTCATAGCCGCGCCAGCCCTGCACGAAGCTGTCCACATCGCGCCAGTCCTGCGCACTCAACGCGGCGACGTCATCGGCGCGCGCCCCTTCCAGCAATGTTGCCGCGACGTCGGCATCAACCTCTTCCATGCCGTCACTTAGCAGCGCCGGCAGATGGCCGAGGAAACGCGCCCGCACGGCCGTAAACAACTGCTCCCCCGCGGCTGATAATGGCCGCAGCACGATCACCGAATGGCTGCCGCTGCTGGCCTCGCGGGTCAGGCCAAGGCGCACCGGCAACAATCCCTGGCGCTGCCAGAACGCCAGCAATTCTGCGCCAGCACCAAAACTGGAACCAACGAAATCGAGGCCGTCGCGCTGCGCCTGTTCGATAATGGCCTGCAGCAGGCGTGTACCGAGGCCGCGCTGCTGTGCAATGGGGTGCACCGCGATACGCATGATGCGCTCGCCGGACAACAGCGGCGCCGCAACGAATCCGCTGTGCAGCGCCAGTGATTGCGGAATGAGATGGCCGCGCGGCCGCCGCTCGCCGCGATAGATGGCCTGTGCCAGCGCCGCGTCGAAGCCGCCCTCGCGCACCGTGAGCGCCGTGGCCACCACCTGTCCCTGCCAGCGCATCAGCCACACGCTGACATTGGGTCCATCGAGCAGATGGCGCAGGTCGAGGGGGCTGGTGCGATAGTGGGCCAGGACCAGCAGGCCGAACAGCTGGCGCAGCGTCGTCTCATCGGCCGGCAGTGCATCGCGCTCCACGCGCTCGGTACGGCATCCCCCCACCGTGGCATTACGCACCTGCGCATCATCGGCCGCCTGTGCATCCAGCAGCAGCGCGTCGAATACAAACTGCTCCAGCGGATCCCTGTCGGGCCAGCGGATCGGCTCTGCCAGGCGCACACTGCGCCAACCCGGAGCACGTTCGGTGAGCACACGCTGAAAGCGCACGGCAAAGCCGCGCCCGGTGCCCTCATAGCCGTGCAGCGTGGTGGCAAACACGCTGCGCGGATAATGCGCCAGCAGACGCTCCAGCAGCGGTGTGGGGATCGCCGCCGCCTCGTCCACCAGCAGCAGGTCGGCGGCGGGCAGGGTGTGCGCCAGTTCATCGGGGGCGAAGAACTCCAGGCATCCGGATTTACCAAGAACGAGACGACCGCGGTCCACTGTCGCCTGCGGCAGACCACGCGCCGCATGTGTAAACAGGGTTTCCACCGCCGCCAGCCGCGGCGCCGTCACCACGATGCGCTGCATGCCGTCCCGCAACAACTGTGCCGCCGCCATGCCCAGCGCCGCCGACTTGCCGCGGCCGCGATCGGAGGTGAGCACCAGCGGCGCCGGTACAGCAGCCTGCGCCATCTGCGCAATTGCCTCCAGCGCCACCTGCTGGTCGACGGTGCGCCAGTCGTGCGGATGCACCGTTGGCCGCGCCTGCCACGACGGCAGTGCCTCGCCCTCGCTCACCACCCGCACCTCATGGCTGCGCAACAGATGCACCATGCGCGCGAGAAAGCGGCCGCGTACCTGCTCCGGCGCGTACGGATGCACGGCGATGCGGGCGTATTCGGGGTCGGCGTAGCGTGGCCACTCGGCCAGCGGCGGCGTCAGCAGCAACATGAGGCCGCCACCGCGCAGCGCGCCACTGGCCGCGCCGAAGGCCTCCACATCGAAGCCGGCCCAGGCATCGATGATCAGCAGGTCCAGTTCGCGCCCCAGCCACTTGTGCGCCTCGCGTGCCGTGCCGCCCGGCACACCGCGCGGCGGTTCGCCCAGCCACAACATGCTGTCACAGGCGTAGTGCAGGGCTGCATCGCGCGCCCACGCCCGCGCGCCGGCCAGCAGCCACAACTGCCGTGGCTCAGTCATCGTTCAGCACCAATACCAAAGACAAGACCTGATCGGCGCAGAGATGCTGAAATGCCGGGGGCTCATGTTCATTTGTCTCCGCGCCTCTGCGTCTCTGCGGCAGGAGTTTGGTTCTGGTCCCAGTACGGCGTATCACCGAAACGCTGCGCCAGAAAATCGATCAGCGCACGTACCCGCTGCGGCTGGTGGCGGCGCGAGGGATATACCGCGTAGGCGCCGGTGCCCGGCGCCTGATGGTCAGGCAACAGCGGCACCAACTCGCCCGCTGCCAGGGCGCGATGGGCGATGAAGGTGGGCGACACCACCACGCCGAGGCCTTCCACGGCGGCACGGATCAGGACATCGCCATTGTTGGCGCGCAGCCGCGCCGGCACCTTCACGCTGTGCACCTTGCCGGCGGCATCGACGAAGCGCCACTGCTGCGCCTCGGGCACGTTGCCGTAGACCAGCCCGGCGTGAAAGGCCAGGTCCTGCGGCGTGCGCGGCGTGCCGTGACGGCGCAGGTAGTCGGGGCTGGCGCACAGCTGCATGCGGATCGGCGCCAGGGGACGCGCCACCAGCGTCGAATCGGGCAACTCACCGATACGCAGCGCGAGGTCGAAGCCTTCCTCCACCAGATTGATGCGGCGGTCGTCCAGGTCCAGGTCCAGCACCAGCTCCGGGTGCCGGAGCAGAAACTCATCCAGTGCCGGCGCCAGGTGCAGCACACCGAAGGACAGCGGCGCCGCCAGGCGCAGGCGGCCGCGCAGGGCGGTCTGCTCCGCCGCCACCGACAGCTCCGCCTCCTCCAGGTCGGCGAGGATGCGCTGCGCCCGCTCATGGAACTCGCGCCCCGCCTCGGTGAGCGACAGGCGGCGGGTGGTGCGGTTGAGCAGCTGCACATCGAGGCGCGTCTCCAGCGCCGCCACCTGCCGGCTCACCGCCGACTTGGCGCGATCGAGGCGCACGGCGGCGGCACTGAAGCTGCCCGCCTCCACCACGGCGACAAAGGTTTGCAGGGTCTCGAAGCGGTCCATTGTTCCAGTATTCGCAACAGTCTTTTGCTGATTATCGCCTTTATTCCTAATTCGGCAACCCTAAACTTGTTCCCAACACCACGGCGCCGGTGGACGGAACGATATACCCGTTGCCCCACCCTCTGCGCTCCGATTCAGCGGAGGTCATCATGGACCAGAAAGTCATTCACACCATACGCCCGGTCGTCCAGGTCGTGCACGGCCACGAAACCGCCGACGGCGACGGCGTGCGCCTGACCCGTCTCATCGGCGGCCCGGCGCTGCCGCAGCTCGACCCCTTCCTGCTGCTGGACGATTTCCGCTCCGACGACCCGGACGACTACATCGGCGGCTTCCCGCCCCATCCGCACCGCGGCTTCGAGACCGTCACCTACCTGCTGCACGGCCGCATGCGCCACGGCGACAACGCCGGCCACAGCGGCGTCATCGAGCACGGCGGCGTGCAGTGGATGACTGCCGGCCGCGGCATCGTCCACTCCGAGATGCCGGAACAGGAGGACGGCCTGCTGGCCGGCTTCCAGCTGTGGGTCAACCTGCCGGCGGCACACAAGATGATGGCGCCGCGCTATCAGGAGTTCGGCGCAGAAAACATCCCGCTGGAGCCACGCGAGGACGGTGTGGCGGTCAAGGTGATCGCCGGCACCACCAGCCGCGGCACCCGCGGTCCGGTGCGCGATCTGATCACCCCGGCGAGCTATTTCGACATCACCCTGCCCGCCGGTGCGACCTTCGAGGAGCCGGTCGCTGTTGAGCGCAACGCCTTCGTCTATGTCTTCGCGGGCGATGTGCATATCGGCGGCCGCCGCATCGAGGCCTTTTCCCTCGCCCTGCTCGGCGCGGGCGATGCGGTCGAGATCGCGGCCACGAGCGACAGCCGCCTGCTGCTGGTCAGCGGCGCGCCGCTGCGCGAGCCGGTGGTGCGCGGCGGGCCGTTCGTGATGAACACCGAGGCCGAGCTGCGCCAGGCCTACAGCGACTACCGCGCCGGAAACTTTTGAAGTGATGACAGGAAAATCCTGCGACAGGATGAACAAGATGGACAGGAAAAAGGCACAAGCATGCCTTGTTCATCTTGAAACATCTTGTTCATCCTGTAGCGGAATCTTCGGAGGATACCATGCAGATTCGTAACGACCGGGAACGCTACGGCCTGGTGGCCGTGACCATGCACTGGCTGGTGGCGCTGACGGTATTCGGCCTGTTCGGCCTCGGCCTGTGGATGACCAGCCTGACCTATTACGACCCGTGGTACCGCCAGGGGCCGGCGTTGCACAAGGGCATCGGCGTGGTGCTGTTCCTGGTGATGCTGGCGCGCCTCGCCTGGCGCGGGTACTCGCCGCCGCCGTCGCCGCTGGCCAGCCACACGCCGCTGGAGCGTCGCGCCGCGCACCTCGTGCATGGCCTGCTGTACCTGCTGCTGTTCGCCATCATGGCCAGCGGCTATCTCATCTCCACTGCCGACGGCCGCGCCGTGGAGGTGTTCGGGCTGTTCAGCATCCCGGCCACGCTCACCGCCATCCCGCAGCAGGAAGACGTGGCCGGCGCCGTGCACCTGATCCTTGCCGTCACGCTGATGGCCCTGGTGCTGCTGCACATCGCCGGCGCCCTGAAACATCACTTCATCGACCGCGACCGCACACTGCGACGCATGCTCGGACACTGAAGCACTCAAGCCTCAAACCTTGAATTTTGAATTTTGAATTTTGAATTTTGAATCAAAATCCGACTTAACCAACCACAGAAGGAGCCTTGCCATGAAGAAAACCATCATCCCGCTGTTGCTGCTGATCCTCGGCGCCGCCGCGCCGGCCTACGCTGCCGACTACGCCATCGACACCAAGGGCGCCCATGCCTTCATCCAGTTCCGCATCCAGCATCTGGGCTACTCCTGGCTGTATGGCCGCTTCAACGACTTCGACGGCAAGTTCAGCTACGACGAGAAGAACCCCGCCGCGGCAAAGGTGGAGGTGAACATCCGCACCGCCAGCATCGACTCCAACCACGCCGAACGCGACAAGCACCTGCGCGGCAAGGACTTCCTCGACGTGGGCAAATTCCCCAGCGCGAAGTTCATCAGCACCGGCTTCGAGGACAAGGGCAACGGCAAGGCGGTGCTGAAGGGCAACCTCACCCTGCACGGTGTCACCAAGCCGGTCAGCATCGATGTGGAACACATCGGCGCCGGTCCCGATCCCTGGGGCGGCGAGCGCCGCGGCTTCTTCGGCACCACCAAGCTGGTGTTGAAGGACTACGGCATCGACTACGACCTCGGCCCCGCCTCGCGTGAGGTGTATCTGGACCTGTCGGTGGAAGGCGTGAAGATGTAGTTAGTTTCGAGTTTCGAGTTTCGAGTTTCGAGTTTCGAGTTTCGAGTTTCGAGTTTCGAGTTTCGAGTTTCGAGTTTCGAGTTTCGTCAAAATCTTCCCCTTGTTTTGGCGCAACCCGCAACTTGGAACTCGAAACTGTTTTTTCTGTACTACCCTTACAAACTCCGCGGCCTCTGCCACTGACGCCCGCCGGCAGGCAGTCACATCGGCAACCCGCATTGACTGCGCCTTAGACTTGGTCTACGTTCTGCCTGCACCACTTAGACTAAATCTAAGCAAATACTAATATTCCCCCCACAACAAGGAGGCCTGTTACATGGCAAACCTCAAAGGCAGCAAGACCGAAAACAGTCTGAAGGAAGCTTTCGCTGGTGAATCCCAGGCCAACCGCCGTTACCTCTACTTCGCGGCCAAGGCCGACGTGGAGGGCTACAACGACGTGGCCGCCGTGTTCCGCTCCACCGCGGAAGGCGAAACCGGCCATGCCCATGGCCACCTGGAATACCTGGAACAGTGCGGCGACCCGGCCACCGGCCTGCCCTTCGGCGGCACCGAGGCGAATCTGAAGACCTCCATCGCCGGTGAAACCCACGAGTACACCGACATGTACCCGGGCATGGCCAAGACCGCCCGCGCCGAAGGCTTCGACGAAATCGCCGACTGGTTCGAGACCCTGGCCAAGGCGGAACGCTCCCACGCCAACCGCTTCCAGAAGGCCCTGGACTCCCTCGGTCAGTAAGCACTCGCTGTACAGGCCGGCCTGCCAAGGCCGGCCGTTTTTGCTGGACGCATAGCACACGGAGTACGCCGCGTTCCGTCTGCTCTGTAGCCAGACGATAACGACACAACAGGGAGGCAACAATGTCCGCACCGACCGAATCACGCCGCGAAGGCAACCTGGAGGCCCCCACCCGCCACCCGCTCGACTGGCGCAATCCCGAGTTCTACGACGAAGGCGCGCTGTTCCAGGAGCTGGAACGCATCTTCGACATCTGCCACGGCTGCCGCCGCTGCATCAGCCTGTGCAACTCCTTCCCCACCCTGTTCGACCTGGTGGACGACTCCGAGTCCATGGAAGTGGACGGCGTGAACAAGGCGGACTACTGGCAGGTGGTGGACCACTGCTACCTGTGCGACCTGTGCTACATGACCAAGTGCCCCTATGTGCCGCCGCACGAATGGAACCTCGACTTCCCGCACACCATGCTGCGCGCCAAGGCGGTGAAGTTCAAAAAGGGCGACTTCAAGACCCGCGACAGGATCCTCACCTCCACCGACGCCGTCGGCGCCCTCGCCGGTGCGCCGGGCCTCGCTCCCGTGGTCAACGCGGTGAACAGGATCGGCCTGTTCCGCCAGGGCCTGCAATTCGTGCTCGGCGTGCACCCCAAGGCGCTGCTGCCCGAGTATCACAGCAACACCGCGCGCAAGCGTCTCGCCGGCCATCACACCACGGTGAGCACGCCGGAAGCCGCCGGCCGCACCACCGGCCGCGTCGCCCTGTTCGCCACCTGCTACGGCAACCGCAACGAGCCGCACATCGCCGAAGACCTGTTCAAGGTGTTCGAGCACAACGGTATCGAGATGACCCTGGTGGAAAAGGAGCAGTGCTGCGGCATGCCCAAGCTGGAGCTGGGCGACCTGGAGGCAGTGGAGCGCGCCAAGGACGCCAACATCCCGGTGCTGCTCGCCGCCATCGACGCCGGCTACGACATCGTCGCTCCGGTGCCGTCCTGCGCGCTGATGTTCAAGCAGGAACTGCCGCTGATGTTCCCCGAAGATGCCGGTGTGCAGCGGGTGAAGCAGCACATGTTCGACCCGTTCGAGTACCTCGCCCTGCGCCACAGGGAGGGCAGGCTCAACACCGGCTTCAAGCAATCGCTGGGCAAGGTGAGCTATCACGTGCCCTGCCACCTGCGCGTGCAGAACATCGGCCTGAAGACGCGCGATATCCTCAGCCTGGTGCCGGACACCACGCTGGACGTCATCGAGCGCTGCTCCGGCCACGACGGCACCTACGCGGTGAAGAGCGAGTACCACGACATCTCCATGAAGATCTGCCGGCCGGTGGTGAAGAAGGTGCAGGAGGGCGCGTGCGATCACTATTCCAGCGACTGCCCCATGGCCGGCCACCACATCGAGAACGGCCTGCAGGAAGGGCGCAAGCCGGAACACCCGATGACGCTGCTGCGCATCGCCTACGGGCTGTAGACACAATCAGGATCGGATAACCATGAGCACGAAAAAACTGCAGCGCGACGACCTGTACTCGCTGGAAAGGTATGCCGAGGTCCGCCCCGAGTTCCGCCAGCGGGTGATGGCGCACAAGAAAAACCGCCGCGTGCAGGTCGGTCCCCATGCCACGTTCTATTTCGAAGACCGCCTCACCATGCACTACCAGGTGCAGGAGATGCTGCGCGCCGAGCGTATCTACGAGGCCGCCGGCATCCAGGAAGAGCTGGATGCCTACAACCCGCTGATCCCCGACGGCTGCAACTGGAAGGCCACCTTCATGATGGAGTATGAAGACCCGGAGGAGCGGGCCCGCGAACTGGCCCAGCTCATCGGCGTCGAGGACAAGGTATGGATGCAGGTGGCCGGGCATGACCGGGTCTACGCCGTTGCCGACGAGGATCTGGAGCGCGAGAACGCCGAGAAGACCTCCTCGGTGCACTTCCTGCGCTTCGAGCTCACCCCGGCCATGGCGGCCGACGCCAAGGACGGCGCCGCCATCGCCCTCGGCATCGACCAACCCAACTACCGCCATGCCACCGCGCCCCTGCCCGACAACGTGCGCGCCTCGCTGGTGGAGGACCTCGCCTGACACCGGTAGGAGCGAATCGTATTCGCGATTACCTGCCGCGCCACGGCACTGTCGCGAATACGATTCGCTCCTACGCCCGCCCCACTGTTGCGCCCGAGCAACAACACCGCGTCAAATGACGCAACCCATTGTATTGACTAAATATTTATCTCTGGCACATTGATAATCCTCAATGCCGCCGCCGTGGCTCCACGCCTAAACTTCCTCTCACACCCCTACCGTCGATCCCCATGCACGGCTCATCCGCCAATGCCAGACCGCACCGCCCGGGCCGCGCCGGCACCGTCCCGCTGCTGCTGCTCGGCGCGGGCCTGCTGCTGTTTACCGTCACCCTGCTGGATGCCGCCTGGCGCGGCAATGACACCGCCCTGGCCAGTTCGCGGCAGCTGGTGGCGAGGCTCGGTCTCACCGACCTGGCCCTGTTCACCGAGGCGCGCTACACCCGCCACCTGAGCCAGGCCGATCGCCACACCGCCTTCCAGGACCATCCCCTGGCCCTGGACCACTTCCCCAGCGGCTCGCTGGTACCGCCGCCGGCGAGGTTGCGGCAGCCATGAGCCACTTTCTTCGCCGCCAGCGCTACCTCATCGACTTCACCCTCGCCTCCCTCGGCCGGCGCAAGGGCAAGAATCTCGGCCTGCTCGGGGTTTACACCCTGATCGTATTCCTGCTCGCCTCGGTGATGCTGTTCAGCCAGTCGCTGCGCCGCGAGGCGGGCCTGCTGCTGGAGAATGCACCGGAGGTGGTGGTGCAGCGCATGGTGGCCGGAAGGCATGACCTGATCCCGGCCGCGTATCTGGAGCGCATCGGCAAGGTGCGCGGCGTGGCCGCCAAATACGGCCGGCTGTGGGGCTACTTCTACGACCCGGCGGTGCAGGCCAACTACACGCTGCTGGTGCCGCGGGATCAGGAAATCAAAAGCGGCGAGATGATCGTCGGCGCCGGCATCGCGCGCACCCGCGGCCTCGGCGCGGGCGACTACCTCACCTTCCGCTCCGCGCAGGGCCAGTCCTTCGCCTTCCGCGTCGCCGATGTGCTGGCATCCGATGCCGAACTGGTCAGTGCCGATCTGCTGCTGGTGAACGAGGCCGACTACCGCGCCTTCTTCGGCATCGCCGAGGGGATGTATACCGACCTGGCACTGGAGGTGCGCAATCCGCAGGAGGTTCGCAAGGTGGCGGAGAAACTCAGCGTCATGCTGCCGGACACGCGCCCGATCCTGCGCGAGGAGATCCTGCGCACCTACGATGCGCTGTTCCAGTGGCGCCAGGGCATCGTCTTCGTACTGCTCGCCGGCAGCCTGCTCGCCTTCGTCATCTTCGCCTGGGACAAGGCCTCCGGCCTGTCGGCGGAGGAAAAGCGCGAGATCGGCATCCTCAAGGCCATCGGCTGGGAGACCGCCGATGTGATCCGCATGAAATTCTGGGAGGGCGCGCTGGTATCGCTTGGCGCCTTCCTGCTCGGCTACCTCGCCGCCTACGTGCATGTGTTCTTCTTCGACGCGGCACTGTTCGCGCCGGTGCTCAAGGGCTGGGCCGTGCTCTATCCGCAGTTCCGCCCGCAGCCCTTTGTCGACGGCCTGCAGGTGGCGACGCTGTTCTTCTTCACCGTGTTCCCCTACACGGTGGCCACCGTGGTGCCCATCTGGCGCGCCGCCACCACCGACCCCGATGCGGTGATGCGATGATCCGCCTGAACGACATCAGCAAGGCCTTCAATCAGGGCCAGCCCAACGAGTTCTGGGCGGTGCGCGACGTCACCCTCGACATCGAGGACAATCGCATCACCGTGCTGCGCGGGCCGAGCGGTTCGGGCAAGACGACCTTGCTGTCGATGATCGGCTGCCTGTCGCGGCCGACCAGTGGGCGCATCCTGCTCGGCGAGCGCAACCTCTCCGGCCTGCCCGAGCGCTTCCTCACCCAGATCCGCCGCGAGACCTTCGGCTTCATCTTCCAGCGCTTCAACCTGATCGCCGGCCTCACCGTGCTGGACAACGTGATGCTGCCGGCCTATCCGCTGGCACCGGATCACGGCGCACTGGTGCAGCGCGCCACGGCGCTGCTGGAGCAGTTCGGCATGGGCAGCAAGGTCGCGTCAAAAGTCGAGTGGCTGTCCGGCGGCGAGGCACAGCGTACCGCCATCTGCCGCGCCCTGCTCAATGACCCGCAGATCCTCATTGCCGACGAACCCACCGCCAATCTCGACACGCGCCTGTCGCAGGAATTCATGACCATCATCGGCGAACTGAAGGCGGCGGGGCGCACCCTCATCCTCACCAGCCACGACCCCGTGGTATCCGACGCGCCCTGCGTGGATCGCGTGATCACCCTGCGCGACGGCCAGGTGCAGGCCGACTGAGATGCTGCTCAGCCCCGCCATCCTCGCCCTCATCGGCGTCTCCGCCGTGGTCACGGCCCTGCTGCTGCTGGCCTCCGTGTTCGCCGTG
Organism: Gammaproteobacteria bacterium; assembly: GCA_024709225.1. GTDB lineage: Bacteria > Pseudomonadota > Gammaproteobacteria > Thiohalomonadales > Thiohalomonadaceae > Sulfurivermis. Next base: position 48,501 of record JANJXC010000039.1, read on the forward strand.
CGCGTGCTGCGCCACTGGGATATCCGCAGCGGCAGCGAACTGCAGCTGCGCCTGGAGCGCAGCACCTACCTCATCTCCACCCTGGTCACCTTCGCCATTGCGGCAGAAGTGGTCGCGCTGCTGCTGTTCGTCTACAACGCCGAGGGCATGCACACCCAGTTCGTCGGCGCGATGTGCGCCACCGGCGTGCTCAACGTCAACGCCTGGGGCTGGCCCGCCCTGCTGCTCAAGATCGCCGTGTTCTTCGCCGGCAGCGTCTGGCTGCTGCTCAACCGCCTGGACAACCAGGGCTACGACTATCCGCTCATTCGGCTGAAGTACGGCCTGCTGCTGGTGCTGCTACCGCTGGTGGCCACGGCGGCCGTCGTGCAGCTGCAGTATTTCCTCAACCTCAATCCGGATGTGATCACCTCCTGCTGCGGCAGCCTGTTCTCGCCCGACGCGCAGGGCGTGGCGGCCGAGGTTTCGTCGGTAACACCGCGCACGGCCATGCTGGCCCTGTACGGCAGCGGCGCCCTAGTGTTCGCCAGCGGCGCCATCTACCTGTGGCGGCGTCGCCTCGCCACGCTGTTCGCCGCCAGCGCCGCCGTCGCCTTTCCCATCGCCATCGTCGCCATCGTCTCCTGCGTCGCCTTGTACGTGTACGAACACCCGCACCACCACTGCCCGTTCTGCATCCTCAAGAGCGGCCACGACTACATCGGCTACTGGCTGTACCTGCCGCTGTTCACCGCCACCGCCCTGGCCCTCGGCGTCGGCGCGCTGGCACCGTGGCGCCACATCGAAAGCCTGCGCACGGCCGTCGCCGCCGATGCGCGCCGCTATGCCGCGATTGCACTCGCCGGCTTCGTGCTGTTCTACGCCGTCGCCACCTGGGCCATCGTGCGCTCCAACCTGACCATGGCCGGTACGTGGTGGTGACCATGATGCGCAGACAGATATTCGTAGGAGCGGATCGCATCCGCGACACAACGCCGAGTGGAGCCCCACTGCTCGCAAATGCGATTCGCCCCTACACAGACCCATCCCCTGTGGCAGCCCGGCGGTGCCGGCCCACCACAACTGACACTACACAGCCATGAAAACGGTCATCACACTCATCCTGGCACTCCTACTTGCCGCCTGCAGCAGCGACACGCCGCAACTGGCCAACGGTTCCCCCGCGCCCGGCTTCACCGTGCCGCGCCTCGAAGGCGGCACCGCCACCTTCCCTACCGACTTCCGCGGCAAGGTGGTGGCGATCCGCTTCTGGGCCGACTGGTGTCCGTTCTGCAAGGACGAAATGATGGCGCTGGAACCGGTGTATCAGCGGTTGCGCGGTGAAGGCCTGCACATCCTTGCCGTGAACGTGCGCCAGGATGCGGAGACTGCCGGAAAATTCGTCGCCAAACTCGGTATCAGCTACGAAACCCTGCTAGATGTGTCCGGCGAGGTGGCGCGCAGCTACGGCGTGCAGGGCCTGCCGACGACCTTCTTCGTCGATCGCAGCGGCAGGCTGCACGCGCGCATCCTCGGCGAGTCCACGCCCGAGGTCACCGAGCGCCTCGTGCGCGAGATGCTGGCAAAACCATGAGCGGCGAATTCACCTACGCCCTGGCCTTCATCACCGGCCTGCTCGGCGCCGGCCACTGCCTCGGTATGTGCAGCGGCCTCGCCGGCGGCTTCGCGGCGCACCAGGACCACTGGCGGCGGCCGCTGCCGCTGCTGACCTATCACGGCAGCCGCATCGCCGTGTACGTGCTGCTCGGCGTCATCGGCGCGGCGCTGGGACGGACACTGGTGCAAACCGGCGCCCTGGGCAAGTTTCAGGGCCAGCTCATCATCCTTGCCGGCGTCGTCATCATCGCCCTCGGTCTCGGCATCGCCGGATTGCTGCCGCAACTCGCGCCGCGCCGCTGCACAAACCACACGACTGCACAGCCGTTGCGTCGCATG
>JANJXC010000050.1 GCA_024709225.1 Gammaproteobacteria bacterium
CAAATCAGCTTAATCGCTGCAAGTTTACTTAGGCGGGAACCACGTTCCGGGCCTGCAGGCCTTTCTGTCCCTTTTCCGTCTCGAAAGTCACTGCCTGACCTTCACGCAGGGTGCGGAAGCCGCCGCCCTGAATGGCGGAGAAGTGCACAAACACATCTTCGCTGCCGTCAGACGGCGCAATGAAACCAAAACCCTTGGATTCGTTAAACCACTTCACGGTACCTGTAGCCATGCAAATCACCTCAAAATGAATTTCTGATGCGTCCCAACCACAGCTGTTGAAGATGAACTGCCTGTTCTCCGGCGGATAAGCAGAAAGACATATTTCAACCTGCAGCGCGCCCAAGTATAGCCATGTTTTTTGGCGCAATCCAACCTCGGCACGACAGTGTGACGAGGTCATCAAAACAGCGTTTCACGGTAGCGTTCCACACCGTTTATTAGCAAAGCCTGAATTGCTCCATTGCCGAAACGATCGACGGCCACACGCAACGAGATCTCTTCACCCTCCACCGGCCGCTCCAGCACGCGTCCCTCGCCCTCCGGCACGAAATAATCCTCGATGCCGTAGCGCACGTTGATGTGGGGCATCGCCTCACTGGCACCGGTTTGCGGATTCCACCAGTAGTCGGCCACATACTGTACTGTGCCGCGCAGCGCCAGCTGACCCGGCGGCGGCGTACGGTGTACGGCGCGCGCACGCCAATAGGGCTCCCCCGGCTCCAGCACCACATAGATGTGGTCGTGCCGGCGGAATTCATCATCCCCCTCCAGCTCATTCAGCTTGAGACGGCTGATCTCATAGTTGAAGGTGACGTAGTCGCCGCGGAACAGTGAACGTGGGTCGATGGGCTGGGTTTTCAACACCACCGGCGTGCCGCTGGCCAGGGTCCATTGGCGTTTGGCGATCATCCCGGCCAGGATCAGGGTCTGGATCAGGATGATGACCAGCAGTCGGCTGCGCAGTGTCATGCCCGTCCCTCCCGCTGGCCGGCAATCTGCCGCGTCAGCCGGCGTCGCTGCCGTTCCAGCCAATAGCCGCCGCCGAGCAACAACAAGCCGCCGCCCATGAAGAACAGCGAACGGTCCATCAGACTCCAGAAGGTATCGAAATAACGCGCCAGCAGGGTGATGGCGAAGAAAAAGAACGCCATATTGACCAGGGCGCGGTTCTCCAGATGCACCGCCGCCTGCAACAACCAGAGCAGGCCGGCGAAATACAACAGGTTGAACAGCAGGGCCAGCAGGGCGGCCAGGTGCCGCTCCGCCGCCAGATTGGCCAACAGCAGCACCAGCACTGCCGCGAGCAGTCCCAGGCCCCAGTTGAGAAACGGCGGTCGCATCGCACCGGCAGTGCGGCGGTAGTGCCAGGCCGCCAGTGCGACCACCAGCAGCAACGCCACCAGCGTTATCAGCCACCAGGCCAGATGGTCATGGCGGGCATGACGCAACAGGTCAGGAAAAGTGAGCAGATACAAACACCCCAGTGCGGCAAACGCCGCATAGCGCTGCAGGGTATGCGCCAGGGCCTGTGCATCGCCACGTCCTTGCAGCAGCATGCCGGCAAGGAACAGGGCGAGATAGGTCAGGAAATACACCTGCACCAGATAGAGTGCCGCACTGTCGTGGTAATCCCAACCACTCATGGCGATGAAGGCGAACCAGCTCCACAGCAGCAGGCCAGCCAGCGCTACGTGGAGGGCGATGCGCCAGCGCAGCTGCACCACCGGCCACGCCGATATGGCCAGAAACAGCAGGAACGGCCAGTGCACCTCGCGCCCGAAGCCCTGCGACTCCAGCCCGGTCCACAGCACGCCGAGGCCGAGCCCCGCCACCATGGCCGGCTGCGAGCGCATCAGCCAGCCGGTGAGCACACCGCCCAGCGCCCACACCAGCACACCGTCGGGGTAGTGGGCGCTGATGTGATAGATTTGCGCGATAAGCATGATGTTGCTGCCGAACAGGATGACACCGAGCAGCAGCATGGCGGTGGCGAGCAGCGGCAGCTGGCGCCGCTCGAACACCCCGGCGAGAACATAACTGCCCCACAGCGCGGAGAACAGCACGCCCAGCTTGAGCAGTTTGGGCATCGCCGCCCAGTTGGCGGCAAAGAAGGTGATGACGCCGGAACCGATGAGGATCACGCCGAGCAGGCTGAAGGCCAGGGCCAGATAGCGCGGACCGTGGCGCTCGCCGGCCGCGGCATCCTGCAGGATGTGGTCGGCGTTGTCGGCGCTGACCCAGCCCTGCTCGACCCAATGCGGCAGGCGTTGTTCCAGTTGCTTCCTGAACGACACGTCGACTCCCTGACAGATATCAGCACATTCGTAGGATGGGTGGAACGAACGCGTAACCCATCAAGCCGGTACGTCAAACATCCGATGGGTTACGCTCGAGCTGCCCCCCCATGCCTCAAACCCGCCCCGACACGCCCGTAGGATGGGTGCAGCGAAGCACAACCCATCAATCCCGCACCGCCACAACCCCGATGAGTTTACAGCGACACCACCAGCCAGGCCCCGGCACCGGCCACCAGCGCACCGCCGCTGCGCAGCAGCCAGGCATGGCGTTGCAGGGCGCGTCCGATACCGAACCCGGCGAGGTGCAGAGCCGCGCTGGCCATGGCCATGCCGAGCACATACAGATAACTGGCGGCACCAGCGGGCACCTCGGCACCGTGGGCATGGCCATGGAACAGGGCAAACAAGCCCACCAGCGCAATACCGGCCGCAGCGGGTACGCGTGCCGCCAGCATCACCGCCAGCCCCAGCACCAGCACCGAGGCGGCGATGAGCGCCTCCACCAAAGGCAGGTGCACGCCAGCAAGCCCCAGCACCGCGCCGGTGATCAGCATGGCGACAAAGGCGGTCGGTACCTTCCAGCCGGCGCTGCCGCCCTGCAAGGCCGCCCACAGGCCGACGCTGAGCATGGCGAGCAGGTGATCGGCACCACCGAGGGGGTGGAACACGCCGGCGCTGAAACCGCCGCTACCGTGACCGGTGTGGGCGGCGGCAATGCCGGGCAGTACGATGAGACCGATGGCGGCAACAATGTGGCGAATCTTCACTGGACTGTCCTCCTTATTAACGGCAGATACAAGTTTCAAGTTATAAGTGACAAGTTGCGTAGGTGTGCGCTGCGCGCACGGTTGTTTGAACTCAAATACAGTACGAGCGCAGCGAGTTCATTCACTTGTAACTTGTCACTTGCAACTTGTAACTGATTTCAACGAACCTTGACCTTCACCAGTTCCTCGCCCTCCGGATCGGTGACGTGCACCGCGCAGGCGATGCAGGGATCGAAGCTGTGGATGGTGCGCAGGATCTCGATGGGCTGCTTGGGGTCATGCAACGGCTGGCCCTTGAGGGCGGCCTCGTAGGGACCGTCCTGGCCCTGCGGGTCGCGCGGCCCGGCATTCCAGGTGGACGGCACCACCGCCTGATAGTTGTCGATCTTGCCGTCCTTGATCACGATCCAGTGGCCCAGCGCGCCGCGCGGCGCCTCCATGTAGCCGACGCCCTTGGCCTGCTGCGGCCAGCTCGACGGCTCCCACAGGGTCTCGTTGAAGGTGCGCAGGTCGCCGGCCTTGATGTTGGCGATGAGCTGGTTGTACCAGCCGGACATGGCATCGACGATGATCTTGGTCTCCAGCGTGCGCGCCGCGGTGCGGCCCAGGGTGGAGAACAGGCCCTGCACCGGAATATCCAGCGTACGCAGCGTCATGCCCACCAGTTCCTGCGTCTGCTCGTGGCCGCGGGCGTGCAGCATCAGCACGCGCGCCAGCGGTCCCACCTCCATCGGCTTGCCCTTCCAGCGCGGCGACTTGAGCCAGGAATAGCTCTGGTCGACGTCGAGATGCTCGTAGGGCGGCTTGGGGCCGGTGTAATTGAGGTTGGTCTCGCCGTCGTAGGGATGCAGGCCCTGCTCCTTGCCGACGCTGTAGTCGTACCAGGAATGCGCGACATACTCCTGAATCTGATCGGCGGCGTTCATATCCAGTTCGTGAATGGTGGACAGGTCGCGGTTGAGGATCACGCCGGAGGGAATCATGAAGCTGCTCGGGTCATCCATGCCATTGGCAGGAAAATCGCCGAAGGTCATGAAGTTGCCGACGCCCTCGCCGTACTGTGTCCAGTCCTTGTAGAACGAGGCGATGGCCAGGGTATCGGGGACATACACTTGATCGACGAAGTCGCGCATCTGGCCGATGATGTCCTTCACCTTCTGCAGGCCGGTGAGGTCCACGGCGGTGGCGCCGGCGCCGCCGCGAAAGTGCGGTCCCTTACCGCGGCCCGGATGGTCCGGATGCACGCTGATGGCGCAGGGCACGCCGCCCACCAGGAAGTTGGGGTGCGGATTCTTGCCGCCGAAGATGGCATGCAGCTTGGCCACTTCACGCTGCCAGGACAATGCCTCCAGATAATGCGCCACCGCCATCAGGTTGGCCTCCGGCGGCAGCTTGTAGGCCGGATGGCCCCAGTAGCCGTTGGTAAAGATGCCGAGCTGGCCGCCCTCGACGAAGTCCTTCAGCTTTTTCTGCATGTCGGCGAAATAGCCGGGCGAGGATTTCGAATAGTTGCTGATCGATTGCGCCAGTTCCGAAGTGGCCTTGGGGTCGGCCTTGAGCGCCGACACCACATCGACCCAGTCCAGCGCGTGCAGATGATAAAAGTGCATCACGTGGTCATGCACATACTGCGCGGCGATCATCAGGTTGCGGATCAGCTGGGCGTTGGGCGGGATCGGGTAGTTGAGCGCATTCTCCACCGCACGTACCGAGGCAATGCCGTGCACCAGCGTACACACACCACAGATGCGCTGCGCGAAGGCCCAGGCATCGCGCGGGTCTCGGCCGCGCAGGATGATCTCGATGCCGCGCACCATGGTGCCCGAACTGGAGGCCTGGGTAATGATCCCGCCCTCGGTCTCCGCCTCGATGCGCAGATGGCCCTCGATGCGGGTGATGGGGTCGACTACGACGCGCTGATTCATTTACCGGCCTCCTGTTCCACCAGATGCTCGGCCACCAGCTCGGTCAGGCCGACCACCTTGACGTTCATGTTGTAGTGTTCCAATCCCTCTTCCAGCACGATGCGGCAGTTGGCGCAGGCGGTGACCATGGTGTGCACACCCAGTTCATCGAGCTGCGACTTCTTGCGCTTGAAGGCGGTCAGGCGCAGATGCTCGGCACGTTCATTGGCGCTGACGCCGCCGCCGCCGCCGCAGCACCAGTTCCACACGCCAGGGTCGGACATCTCGCGGAAATCACTCGCCACCTCACCCAGCAAGGCACGCGGTTGCCGCACCACGCCGCCGCGGCGCACGATCTGGCACGGGTCATGGAAGGTCAGCGGCGCATCTTCTTTGCCGACGGTCTGGAGCCGGCCGCTGGTGCGCAATTCATCGAGCAGTTCGAGGATATGCACCACCTTGAACGGATAGGGCCGGCCGATGAGGTTGGGGCCTTCCCAGCGCAGGGCGGTGAAGGCATGACCACACTCCGGGCTGATCACGTGCTTGACCTGCAATTTCTCCGCCGCCGTGACGATGCGGCCGACGATCTCGCGGGCGATATCCGAGGCACCGATCTGGATGCCGCTGTTGGTCGCCTCGAAGGCCTCCGACGACAACGTCCAGCTCACCCCGGCCTGATGGAAGATCCGCGCCAGGGCGCCGAGGTATTCGGGGAAATTGATGATCTCCATGGACGACAACAGCGCCATGTAATCGGCGCCCTGCACATCGATGGGAATGCTCAGCCCGGTCTCCGCCTCCTGGCCGCGGATCTGCGCCTGCAGGGCCGGCAGCTTCACGCCCATCGGGCTGCCCAGCTCGATGGTGCGCTTGGTGGCACCGATGACGCCCTCCGGTGCATGGCCGGCGGCAGACATGCCTTCGCGCAGCTTGCGCACCATGTAGGTAATGTCGTTGCCTACCGGACACACCATCGAACAGCGACCGCACAGGGTGCAGCTGTCATACACCAGTTCGCTCCAGTTCCGGAGGTCAGCGTCGCTCACCGGCTTGCTCAGACCGAGCATACGGCTGAGGCGGCCGGTCAGGGTATATTCCTGCTGCCACACCCGGCGCAGCGGTTCGAGCTTGTAGATCGGCGTGTATTTCGCATCGCCGGTCTCGGTGTAGAACAGACAGGCATCGGCGCACATGCCGCAGTGCACACAGCTGGAGAAGAAACTGGCGATGGGTGCATCCATCACCTCGCGCAACGCATTCAGTCCTTTTTCCAGACTCGCGCTCATGATGCGACTCCTTTCCGTGCCGCAATATCGCCGTTGTACCAGCGGGCGATGAACAGGGTGAAGGTGTGGGTCAGCTTGGTGAACGGGAACACCACCAGCAGCAGCTCGGCCGACAGGATGTGCAGCGCCAGCAGCAGGGTGTAATCGAGCAGCAGGTGGTGGTAGGCCATGTAGCCGGTGAGCAGCGGCAGGAAGGTCACCGCCCAAGCCAGGTAGTCGCCGAAACCGGACAGCAGGCGCTTCACCGGGTCCATCAGGCGATGCACCAGCACCACCAGCAGGGCGATCAGCGTCAGCACCGTCACCAGGTCCACCAGCGAGGTCGGCAGTGCCGGCCAGCTCAGGCCGGTGAGGCTGTGGATCAGCTTGATGTGCGGCAGCAGGAACAACAGCACGATGAACAGCCCGATGTGGAACACAAAGCCGGTGATCACCGTGAGCCCGGACCGGTGCCAGGTGCCCTGATACGGCAGCGAGCGGCTGAATACGGTGCGCCAGCCGGAACCGGGCGTCGGACTGCGCGGCGCGGCCAGGTCCGTCTTGCGGCCCAGGCTGTAGATCTCGAACAGGCGCAGCGTCATGCCGAACAGAAAGATGGCGACGGCGATGCCGAGTCCCGGCCCGCGTGCCCACAACAACAATTCCATCGCGCTCATGTCACTTCTCCAGATCTTCGATGGTGACGGTCTGGTGCTCGGCCCTGGCCTGCGCCTTGCGCTGGCGGTTGGCGATGCCGATGGCGACACCCGCTGCGGCGCCCACGGCCACCGCCGCCGCCGCCGCACCGGTCACGGAATCCACCGGCGTGGACAGCGCCTTGTAGAAGCCGCCGGCATCCCAGAAGTCCGGCTCGGAACAGCCGATGCAGCCGTGGCCGGACTGCACCGGCCAGCTGGTGCCGCCGTTCCACTTGGTGGTGGCGCAGGCGTTGTGGGTGGTCGGTCCCTTGCAGCCCAGCTCGAACAGGCACCAGCCGTCGCGTGCGCCGGCATCGTCGAAGGTCTTGGCGAACTTGCCCTGGTCGTAGAACGGGCGGCGGTAACAGCGGTCGTGGATCGACTCGCCGTAGAAGGCGCGCGGCCGGCCCAGGTCATCGAGGTCGGGCAGCGAACCGAAGGTGAGATAGTGGGCCAGCACGCCCACCATCACCGCCGGCACCGGCGGGCAGCCCGGCACGTTGATGATCGGCTTGTCCTTGATGATGTCGGACACCGCCACCGCACCGGTGGGATTGGGTTGGGCATGGGGCAGGCCGCCGAACGCGGCGCAGGTGCCGATGGCGACGATGGCCGCGGCGCCGGCGGCGGCCTCCTGCAGCATCTGCAGGTTGCTGATGCCGGCGATGGTGGAATACGCGCCGCCGTCCTTGAGCGGGATGGAGCCGTCGACAATGAGCAGATACTTGCCCCAGTCCGCCTTCATGGAGTGCTCGCGCGCCTCTTCGGCCGCGTGGCCGGAGGCGGCCTGCAGGGTGTGATGATAATCGAGGGAGATGGCATCGAAGATCAGGCTTTCGATGCTGGGCGAGTGGGCGCGGGTGAGCGACTCGGTGCAGCCGGTGCACTCCTGGAACGACAGCCAGATCACTGCCGGGCGCTTCAGCCTGCCCAGGGAATCCGCCACCGCCACGGCCATGGACGGCGGCAAGGCCAGCAATGAGGTGGTCGCCGCGCAGAATTTGAGGAAGCCGCGCCGGCTGATGCCGCGCCGCTTCAATATCTCCAACAGAGTCTCATCAGCCATGATTACTCTCCTGTTTCAGTTCGAATAAGCGAGCCCGCAAGGCCTCCAGCCCGTCCTTCACATCATCTTCCGGCGCCAGCAGGATCTCGGGACACCAGGCCACCTCGATGAACTCGGCCAGCACCTCGTCCTCGTCATTGTAGTGGGTCACCCACCACACACCGGGGACGCCGGTCTCATGGATGCGGGTCGGTCCCAGGCTGTGCACCTCGGCCACCACCTCGCCCTCGCCCAGGGTTTCCTCCAGCAGGTCATAGTCCTCGGCGCTCAAGGGCAGGCCGGACAGGTCGATGCTGCTCTCCTCCCCCTTTTCCACCAGTTTCTGCAGCAGGTTCTCCACCTCCCGCAGCACTGCCCGGGCATTGCCGTTGCCGCCCACGTGCACCACGTGCACACCGATGTCTTTCAAGCTGCTCATTGCCGCCATTTCCGGATCAGTTCGAGGGTCATGCCGCAGGCCGCGGGGATTGCCGCCGCTACTGCCGGACTGGGGCCATCCCCCCAGCCCAGCTCCTGCGGCTGGATGCCGATGAGGGCCCGCCGCGCCGGCAGGGAGTCGGTGAGATGAGCGATGGACAACAGGTCGAGGAGGCTGACCTCATGCACGCTGCGGCGCTTGCCGCGCCCCAGATAATCGTCCATGGCCTCGTTCTCGAACAGGGTCACGGTGCCGGGGACTGCCTTGAGTTCGGCGGCATCGATGATGATGAGCTGATCGGCCTCGGCCATGGGACCGGCCAGGGTAAAGCTGAGGGTACCGCCATCCACGTATTCAACGGCATCGAGATCGGGATGGTCGCGGCGCAGACGCTCCACCACATGCACCCCCACCCCCTCATCGCTCAACAGGGTATTGCCCACGCCCAGCACGACTGTGGTCATGATCTCCTCATCGTTGTTTTGGTTATTGTTGCGACCGAGTAACTATAGACACAGTTTGTGACATTTGGCGAGTGTGTTGGGTTGCCCCGGTGATATGGCTATACTCGCAGAGACCTAGCGAGCGGATATCCCACCATGTGTCTCGGCATTCCCATGCAGATCATCGGCATCGACGGCTACAATGCACGCGCCAGCGCCAAAGGCGTGGAGCGTGACATCAGCCTGTTCATGCTGCAGGACGAATTACCGGCCATCGGCGACTTCGTCATCGTGCACGTGGGCTATGCCATTCAACGGATTAGCGAGGATGACGCGCGCCAGTCATGGGAGCTGTTCGATCAGATCCTGGCGGAAAGCGATGCATGAGCTGTCGGTGTGCCAGGCCTTGCTGGCGCAGGTGGCACAGGTCGCGCGGGACAACGCCGCGCGCAGCGTAGAGAAGGTCGTGCTGCGTATCGGCCCGCTGGCGGGCGTAGAGCCGCGCCTGTTGCAGGACGCCTTCCCCATCGCCCGCGCCGGCACCGTGGCCGCCGCGGCCGAACTGGTGATCGAGACGCTGCCGCTCACCGTGCGCTGCCAAAGCTGCGGCGCCGAAACCGCCGCCGTACCCAACCGCCTCCTCTGCGGCGCCTGCGGCGACTGGCACACGCAACTGGTCAGCGGCGATGAACTATTATTGGCCAGCGTCGAGCTGAGGAAATCTTGACGTTGTTAACTTGTATCTTTCCACTTGTAACTTGTATGTGATTCTATGTGCGACACCTGCGGCTGCAACATCACTCCCGGCAACAAGCACCTCAACGAGGCCGGCGGCAAACTGTCCCACAGCGCCGACGGCAAGGCGGCGGTGGATGTGCTGCACGGCCTGCTGGGCGAGAACGACCGGCAGGCGGCGCACAACCGCGCGCACCTGGAAAAACACGGCGTACTCGCCGTCAATCTGATGTCCTCCCCCGGCGCCGGCAAGACCGCGCTGCTGGAAGCGACCATCGCGGCGCTGAAGGACGAACTGCGCATCGCCGTCATCGAGGGCGACCTGGAAACCGAGAACGATGCCGAACGCATCCGCGCCCAGGGCGTACCGGCGATCCAGATCACCACCGGCAGCGCCTGCCATCTCGATGCCCACATGGTGCACGATGCCCTGCACCACCTCGACCTGTCGCAGCTCGACCTGCTGTTCATCGAAAATGTCGGCAACCTGGTCTGCCCCGCCAGCTTCGACCTCGGCCAGCACCGCAACGTGGTGCTGCTCTCCACCACCGAGGGCGACGACAAGCCGGCCAAATATCCGGTGATGTTCCGCGCCGCCGATCTGCTGCTGCTCACCAAGTCCGACCTGCTCGCGGTGCTGGACGACTTCGAGCCGGCACGTGCCGAACAGCACCTGCGCCAGCTGGCCAACGCGGCCCCACTGCTGCAACTCTCCGCCCGCAAGGGCCAGGGCCTCGACGCCTGGCTGGCCTGGCTGCGCGGCGAAATCGCGGCACGGCGCGCGGCGCGACAGAAATTCCGTGCCGCGCCCAAACTCAGTGGCGTATTACGGGTGTGAAATGCCAAATCCAACGCAATGGCGCAAAGACGCAAAGAACGCAAAGGCTCGTATGCAAACCATTCAAATCCGCCAGTCGACAACCCACGCTGGTGATCACCGTGCATTGATCGATCTTTGCGACCTTTGCGTCTTTGCACCTTTGCGTTGGATCTTTGAGGTTAAAAACCGTGCCGCGTAGCGCGCGCGACTGGCTCGACCTGATCCGCGCCCTGCCCCTGCGGGAGCCGGTGCGCATCATGAATGTGTGCGGTGGCCACGAGCGCTCCATCACCACGGCCGGACTGCGCGGCGTGCTGCCGCCGCAGATCGAGCTGATCCCCGGCCCTGGCTGCCCGGTGTGCGTGTGTCCGGAGGAGGCCATCTACGCCGCCATCCAGCACGGCCTGCGCGACGGTGCCATCGTGGTGGCCTACGGCGACATGTTGCGCGTGCCGGTGAATGTGCCGAAGGATGAGGCGCGTTCGCTGGAACAGGCGCGCGCCCTTGGCGCCGACATCCGCCCCATCGCCTCGCCGCTGGAGGCGGCACGGATCGCCCGCGACAACCCGGAGCGCCAGGTAGTGTTTCTCGCCGCCGGCTTCGAGACCACCACCGCGCCGCTTGCCGCCCTGTTGCAGGAAGGTGCGCCGGATAATCTGCTGCTGGTGATGGCCGGCCGCCTCACCTGGCCGGCGGTGGCCATGCTGCTCGACTCCGAGCAGCCGGGCTTCGACGCGCTCATCGCCCCCGGCCATGTGTCCGCAGTGATGGGCTCCGACGAATGGCGCTTCGTGCCGGAAAAACACGGCCTGCCGGCGGCGGTGGCCGGTTTCAGCCCGGAGAGCCTGCTCGCCGCCTTCTACGCCGTAATCCGGCAGACGCTGGATGGCGAGGCCGACCTGACCAACTGCTATCCGGAGGTGGTCAGGCCGCAGGGCAACCCGGCGGCGCGCCGCCTGCTGGAAGCCAGCTTCGCCATCGGCGACGCCCCCTGGCGTGGCGTCGGCAGCATCCCCGCCTCCGGCTACCACCTCAAGGGCGCGCTGCGCCGCCATGATGCCCGTGAACAGCTGCCCGACCACGGCGCCGAACAGCGCCGCCGCGCCGGCGAGATGCCGCCCGGCTGCGACTGCGCCCGCGTGGTGCTGGGCAAGATCCCGCCCACCGCCTGCAAGCTGTACGGCAATCCCTGCACCCCGCGCAGTCCCATCGGCCCCTGCATGGTCTCCGATGAAGGCGCCTGCCGCATCTGGTGGTCGGCCGGCACCCGCTAAAGACCCAGTACTTGACTTGTATCAATTACACTCACAAGCTATCGGGTCTTAGATCCACCGCACATGCAAAACTAAAACAAGGAAGGAAGGACCATGTTCGATTTTTTCAAGAAGAAGGGTGAAGCCCAGGCCGAACCCGCCGCCCCGGCCCAGCCGCAATACAATACCGCCCCCGGCACCGAGATCCGCTACCACCCGGAACTCATCGGCCAGCTGAAGTCCGACCACCAGACCCTGCTCGGCCTCTATGGCGAGATCCAGGCCGCCTTCGACGCCGGCGACTACGCCACGGTATCAGAAAAGCTCGATGCCTTCCGCACCGGCCTGCAGGGCCACCTGCTTACCGAGAACGTGCGCCTGTACATCTATCTGGACCGCTGCCTCGCCAATGATGAAACCAATTCGGAACTGATCCGCGGTTTCCGGCGCGAGATGGACGGCATCGCCAAAGTGGCGATGAACTTCCTGAAGAAGTACGAGGCCATCGGCGTCGACAAGGAACTGGCCGGCGCCTTCGCCAAGGACTTCGCCACTATCGGCCAGGTGCTCGGCGCACGCATCAAGAAGGAAGAGGAAGTGCTGTATCCGCTGTATATGCCGCAATATTAAAAGCAGATACAAATTACAAGATACAAGAGAGAAAACGTTTACCGGTTCTGCGCTGGCGCAGAACCGGTAACCCACTCGAACAACCGAGCCGCTATTCCCCGCTCTTCAGTGCGCGCCAGACCCAGCCGTCAGGCCGTTCCTCGCCGCTCAGCACGTAGCGCAGCACATTGCCGTTGTACATGACGCGGCCCATGTGGTCTGCCACCCCGTGGCGACCGCAGAACAGCAGGCGATCGCCGCTGCGCAAGACCACATCCTCGCCCGGCATCAGGCGGACATCGCTGCCGCGCTGCAGCAGCAACGGGATGCAGGGCAGCAGCTGCTCGCGTTCGCGCGGGTCGCGCATCACCTCGCCAAGGCGTACATCCTGCGCCGCCAGCGCCTGCCGCAGCGCCGGCGCCTCGTGCGCATCCAGCGTCAGCGTCCACACCTCCGGAACGACCTCGCCGGTAACGGCGCTGATACGGCTGATCACCTCGTTGGCCCAGTCGTTGCTCTGGCCGCGGGCCTGCTGCAGAAACAACGGCAGCAGCGGCGTGGTGAGCTGCGCCAGAATGTCCTCGGCGATGATCTCGCTGCGGTGCATCACCAGGTTGAGCCGTGCCGCCTTGAAGATGGCGTCATTGTCGTGGCGGTTCTGCCGCGCCACCATGAACAGCTTCGGGTTCAGTTCGGCCGCGGTCATCACGATGGACAGGTTGTTGGCATCGTTGTCGGTGCCGGCCACGATGCCCACCGCATCCTCGATGCCGGCGGCCTGCAGGGTGATGGCCTCGGTGCCGCGGCCGACGACGCAGCGGTCGGCGCAACCGGTACGCTGCGGATCAGCCTCGACGATCACCGCCTCGACGCCTTCGCCGGCCAGGCTTTCATGCACCGCCTTGCCGAAGCGGCCATAGCCGCACAGCACCCACTTGCCGTGCGGCGGATACAGCGGTTCCGACAGCGGCATGTTGGGCACCGAGGTCAGCCACTCGTAGAGCAGATGGGTGCCGGGCGAGTGCAGCGCGAGCCCCAGGCGATCGCCGAAGGTGTCGAAGGGATTGATGATGTGATCGGTGCCGAAGGAGGCCATGTTGTTCTGCACATCACGGGTCTCGGCACGGCAGATCACCGGCAGCTCACGGCGCAGCAGCTTGCTGGTGATGGCGATCTTGAGGTTGGCCTCGTCGTCGTCGGTGAGGGCCACCACGCCGCGGCAGTGACGGTTGAGCAGGCCGGCCAGGGTGAGGTAGGCGGAGACGCTGGCATCGGCGCACAGCCCGGGCACGTACATGCCCATATCCTCCAGCTCCAGGTCGTCGATGCGTTCCGGATTGCGGTCGATGACCACGGCGCGGATATCGCGCCGCGCCAGCGCGCGCACCAGCAGACTGCCGGTGTCGCCGTAACCGCAGACGATGTAGAACGGCTCATGCAGGCGGCGGATGCTGCGTGCAAACCCCTGCTCCACCACCGCGCGCTTGAAGGCCGGTTCCTGCAACAGGGTGAGGATCTTGCCGATGGCATACAGCCAGGCGATCACCGACAGGTAGATGGATAAGATGGTCCACATGCGCTGGGCATCGGTAAAGGCATGGGGCACCTCGCCGAAGCCGATGGTGGTCGCGGTGTAGCTGACGACATAAAAGGCATGGAAAAAGCCCATATGCCAGGGCCGGCCCGCGGCGTCCACGCCGGGGATCAGCACCAGGCCGAGCACCGCGATGGTGTAGGCGGCGATCAGCACCAGCAGCGGCGCACGCATGCGCCGCAGAAACAGGAAGATGACCTTGTCCATCAGCGGCGCAGGTTGACTGTCTCGATAATCAACAGTACCACCGAGACGATGTTGGCCAGCATGGCGCCGCCGGCGAGGGAGACGATGCTGCCCATCACCATGGGGTCCAGCCCGGTGCCGCTGACATGCTGGGCATAGGCCCAGACCACGGCCGCGGCCAGCAACTGCAGGTCCGCTACCAGCGAGGCCGCCAGCAGCAGCGCCCCCATTTGCGTGCGGTCGCCGAACTTGAGCACGGTGGCGATCAGATTCACCACGATCACCGCAAACAGCTCATAGACGTTGTGGTGGGCGGGATTGTCGAACTCGCCGACGAAGAAGCCGAAGTTCAGGGTGAGCGCGAGGATGATGAAGAAACCGAAGACGACCTTTTCCAGGTTCATGGATTGTTTTTCCTCAGGACGTGATGGCAGTGATTGTAGGCACGAATCAACTATGAATTCAAAATTCAGGGTTCAAAATTCAAAATTGAAACCCAGAGCCAAAAACTCGAAACAAATCGTCATCCCAATCTTCCAATTTTTAATCTTGAATCTTGAATTATGTTTCCGACGCCAGACGGTGTGCCCACCGCGTGGTCTCCGGCAGGCGGTAGCGCGTGGTGCAGGCCAGGGCGTAGTACACCGCAGTGGGCAGACTGATGCGATGGCCGGGCGAGATGAACAGCGGGTTCACGCCGCGCCGGGTGCGCAGCACGGCACCGATGATTTCATCACCGTCGCGCAGCGGTATCCAGGCGCCGCGCTGCTCGGGCAGGGTGCCGTGGCTGCCGACGAGACGGCTCTTGGCGACGCCGATGGCGGGAATGTCGCACAGCACGCCGAGGTGGGCGGCGATGCCGAAACGGCGCGGATGGGCGATGCCCTGGCCGTCGCACAGCAGCAGATCGGGGCGCCCCGACAGCTGCGCCAGCGCCTCCAGTACCGCCGGGATCTCGCGAAAGGACAGCAGGCCGGGTACGTAGGGAAAGCTGGTGGGGCGGCGCGCAATGGCGTATTCGATGAGCTCCAGTGCCGGAAAGGACAGCAGGGCGACGGCGGCGCGGGTGATGCTGTTGTCCTGCTCGAAACCGACGTCGACCCCGGCGACGCAGCGCACCTCGCCCAACTGGTCGCGCAACACCACCCGTCCGCGCAAGGCCTCCTGCAGGGCCCGCGCCGCCGCCGGGCTCACCGCCCAGTCGTGGTTGAGCAGCGGCGTCAGCCCCATGGCCGCATCCGGTTGCAATGCCGCCGGGGGATGCGCAGAATGGCGCGCGGTCCAATTTCCCCGGCAACTGAAAGAAAATCATGAGCGAACATAATCCGTACATCTTCGAGGTGATGCAGGAAGACTTCAAGGACAAGGTGCTGGAGGCCTCGCACCGGCAGCCGATCCTGCTCGACATCTGGGCCGACTGGTGCTCCCCCTGCCTGGCCCTGGCACCGGTGCTGGACAAGGTGCTGCGCGAGTACGAGGGTAAGGTGCTGCTGGCCAAGCTGGACGCCGACGAGGGCGAGAATATGAAGATCGCCGGCCACTACAAGGCACGCGGCTTCCCCACGGTGATCCTGTTCAAGAACGGCGAAGAGGTGGATCGCTTCTCCTCGGCGCGACCGGCGCCGTTTGTGCGCGAGTTTCTCGACCGTCATATCACATAGTTGCGAGTTTCGGGTTTCGAGTTTCGAAATGGTTCCGGCGTGCTTGCAACTGGAAACCCGAAACCCGAAACTCGAAACATGTTTACCCTCCGTCTGACCATCGGCGGCCGCGTCCAAGGCGTCGGCTACCGTCCCTTCGTCTACCGCCAGGCGGTGGCACACGGCATCAGCGGCTGGGTGCGCAATCGTAGCGGCGTGGTGGAGGTTCTGGCGCAGGGTGATACGCCCGCCCTTGATGCCTTCGCTGCGGCACTGCTCGATCAGGCACCGCCGCTGGCCCGGCCGCACCTCATATCCCGCAGTGCAGAACATGGCGCCCCCCTGCACGACGGCTTCACCATCCTGGCCAGCGACAGCAACGATGCGCCGCAGATCCATGTCCCGCCCGATTATTTCGCCTGTCCCGACTGCCTGCGCGAGATGCGCGACCCGCAGGACCGGCGTTACCGCTATCCCTTCATCAACTGTACCCAGTGCGGCCCGCGCTACACCCTGATCGCGCACCTGCCCTACGACCGCCCCAACACCTCGATGGCGGCCTTTCCCCTCTGCCCCGCCTGCCGCGCCGAGTATGAAGCCCCCGCCGACCGCCGTTTCCATGCCGAGCCGGTGGCCTGCCCGCAGTGTGGGCCGCGGCTGGAGTTCGTGCAGGGAGACGAGACCATTACCGACAACGAGGCCGCGCTGCACGCCGCCGTGAACGCGTTGCGTGGCGGCGCCATCGTGGCGGTGAAGGGCGTGGGCGGCTACCACCTGCTGTGCGATGCGACCAATGACAACACTGTGCAGCGCCTGCGTGCACGCAAGCGGCGCCCGCACAAGCCGCTGGCGGTGATGTTCCCGGCGCAGGGTGACGACGGCCTCGCCACGCTGCGGACCCAACTGCAACCGGATGCCGCGGAGGAAACGCTGTTGCGCTCGCCGCAACGCCCCATCGTGCTGTGCCGCCGCCGTGCCGACAGCACGCTGGCGCCCGCGCTCGCCCCCGGCCTCAACGAGATCGGCGCCATGCTGCCCTATGCGCCTCTGCATCACCTGTTGCTGGACGATTTCGGCGGCCCGCTGGTGGCCACCTCGGGCAACATCAGCGGCGAGCCGGTGCTCACCGACCATGAGGAAGCAACGCGCCGTCTGGCCGGCATCGCCGATGCCTTTCTGCACCACGACCGCCCGATCCTGCGTCCCGCCGATGACCCGGTCTGGCGCACCACGGCCGGCGCACCGCGCCCGCTGCGCCTCGGCCGCGGCAATGCGCCGCTGGAACTGCAACTGCCATGCACATTGGCCGCGCCGCTGCTTGCCGTCGGCGGCCACATGAAGAACAGCATCGCCCTGGCCTGGGACGATCGCATCGTGGTCTCGCCGCACATCGGCGACCTGGATGCGCCGCGCTCGCTCGATGTATTCACGCAGGTGATCGCCGATCTGCAAGAGTTGTATGGCGTGCAGGCGCAACGCCTGGTGTGCGATGCCCATCCCGGTTACGCCAGCAGCCGGTGGGCCCGGCACAGCGCCCTGCCCGTGCAGGCGGTGCTGCACCATCACGCCCATGCCGGCGCGCTTTACGGTGAACACGCAGGCCGCGGCGACTGGCTGGTGTTCACCTGGGACGGCACCGGCCTGGGTGACGACGGCACCCTGTGGGGCGGCGAAACCCTGTGGGGCCAACCCGGCCGCTGGCGACGGGTCGGCTCGCTGCGACCCTTCCATCTGCCCGGCGGCGACAAGGCCGGCCGCGAACCGTGGCGCGCGGCTGTGGCCCTGCTGTGGGAGTGCGGGCTGGAGGCGCCCGAGTTTCATTCTGGCCAGCCGCTGCTGCACCGCGCCTGGCAACAGCATCTCAACACACCGCAGAGCTCCGCCGCCGGCCGCCTGTTCGACGCCGCCGCCGCGCTCGGCGGTATATGCACAAATGCCAGCTTCGAGGGTCAGGGACCGATGCAGCTGGAGGCCATCGCCCAGAGCGATGCAGAACCCATCGCCCTTCCGCTCTATGACGACAACGGCGTGCTGCGCCTCGACTGGGCACCGCTGCTGCCGATGCTGACCGACACCAAGCTGAGCGAGGCCGCGCGTGCCGGCTGCTTCCACGCCAGCCTCGCCGCCGCCATCGCCGCCCAGGCGGTTGCCCTGCGCCGGACCCATGACTTCAGCACCGTCGCCCTCGGCGGCGGCGTATTCCAGAACCGCCTGCTCGCCGAACTGGCCGGCGCTGCGCTGGAGGCCGCCGGCTTCACCGTGCGCCTCGCCACCCGACTCCCCTGCAACGACGGCGGCCTGTGCTACGGCCAGGTCATCGAGGCCGCCGCCCACGACCAAGGACACGTACCATGACCGACACCCTCGACTACGCCGCCCTGCTCGTCCCCGCGCTGGAAGAGGCCCGCCTCGGCTTTGCCGAGGGCGGCGTGCCGGTGGGCGCCGCCCTGTTCGACGCGCAAGGCAGACTGCTCGGCCGCGGCCGCAACCGCCGCGTGCAGGACAACGACCCGTCGGTGCACGGCGAGACCGACGCCTTCCGCAAGGCCGGCCGCCAGACCAGCTACCGCGACACCATCCTGGTCACCACCCTGGCCCCCTGCTGGTACTGCTCGGGCCTCATCCGCCAGTTCCGCATCGGCACCGTGGTGGTGGGCGAGGCGGAAAACTTCGCGGGTCACCTGGACTGGCTGCGCGAGGCCGGGGTGAAGGTGATTGAGCTGAACAACGCCGAATGCATCGAACTGATGCGCCGCTTCATCCGGCAGTCGCCGGAGATCTGGAACGAGGACATCGGCGAGTGCGCGTGCGGCGGCCGCTGACACCCTCCCCTAACCCCAGATAACCGACATCACCACCTTGACATCGGCCGGCCCCAGGAAGATAGTAATCGAATACTATCTTTCTCAGGAGGCGTCCATGGAAGACCATCCCAAGCACCTGCCGGCGGACGAGCGCCGCGCCGTCACCGTCGAGGCGGTCGTCGAGCTGGCGGCCCGGCAGAACCCCAGCGAGATCACCACCGCCGCCATCGCCAAACACATGAACCTGACCCAGGGCGCCCTGTTCCGCCACTTCCCCAGCAAGGAGGCCATCTGGCAGGCGGTGATGGAGTGGGTGGCCGAGCGCCTGCTGGCGCGGCTGGAGCGGGCGGCGCAGTCCGCCGACAGTCCGCTGGCGCGGCTGGAGGCCATGTTCATGGCCCACATCGACTTCGTCGCCGAGCACCCCGGCGTGCCGCGCATGCTGTTCGGCGAGCTGCAGCGCGCCGGCACCTCCCCCGCCAAACAGATGGCGCAGACCCTGGTGCGCCGCTACGGCGAGCGCCTCGCCGCGGTCCTCGCGGAAGGCAAGGCGCAGGGCGAGCTGGACGCGGAACTGGACATCGCCGCCGCCGCCACCCTGTTCATCGGCACCATCCAGGGCCTGGTGATGCAGTCGCTGCTGGCCGGCGACGTGGAGCGCATCCATGCCGAGGCGCTGGGCGCCTTCGCCATCTACCGCCGCGGCATCGGGAGTTAAATCATGAAACAGCGTCTTTCCCTCAACGGCCGCCGCCTGGTCCTGCTGGCCGTGCTGCTGCCCCTCCTCGGCCTGTTCGTCTTCGTGGTGCTGCGCGCCGGTCCGCTGGCGCCGGTGCCGGTGGTGGCGGCCACGGTGGAGGAGCGGGCGCTCACCCCGGCCCTGTTCGGCATCGGCACGGTGGCGGCGCGCCACACCTACCGCATCGGCCCCACCGTGGCCGGGCGGGTGCAACAGGTGAGCGTGGAGGTGGGCGAACGCGTCCGCGCCGGTCAGGTGCTGGGTGAGATGGACCCGGTGGACCTGGATGAACGCCTCGCCGCCCAGCAGGCGGCACAGCGGCGCGCCCGGGCCAATGTCGCCGCCGCCCAGGCCCAGGTGGCGGATGTGAGCGCACGGCGCGCCTACGCCGCCGCCCAGGCCGAGCGCTATGAGCAGTTGCTGCGCGCCAACACCGTCAGCGCCGATGCGGTGGAGGCGAAGCGCCAGGAGTTGCAGGTGGCCGAGGCCGGCCTGAATGCCGCCCGCGCCAACCTGGAGGCGGCGCGGCAGGAACTGGGGCGGGTGCAGGCCGAGCAGGCCGCCCTGGTGCAGCAGCGTGACAACCTGCGCCTGCTGGCGCCGGTGGACGGCCTGGTGACGGCGCGCGCCGCCGACCCCGGCACCACGGTGCTCGCCGGCCAGCCGGTGGTGGAGATGGTCGACCCGGCCAGCCTGTGGGTTCACGTGCGTTTCGATCAGCTGCGCGCCGCCGGCCTGCGCGCCGGACTGCCGGCGCAGATCGTGCTGCGCTCGCAGGCCATGCAGCCGCTGGCCGGCAAGGTGTTGCGCATCGAGCCGCTGGCCGACGCGCAGACCGAGGAATTTCTCGCCAAGGTGGTGTTCGACACCCTGCCGGACACCCTGCCGCCCATCGGCGAACTGGCCGAGGTCACCGTGGCGCAGCCGGCCCTGCCGCCGGCGCCGGTGGTGCCGACCGCCAGCGTGCAGCGCGTCGACGGCCGTCTCGGGGTGTGGCGCATCGTCAACGACGCGCTGGAATTCGCCACGGTGGAGCTGGGCGCCAGCGACCTCGACGGCCGGGTGCAGATCCGCAGCGGCCTGCAGGCGGGCGAGCGCGTGGTGGCCTACAGCCAGCGCGCCCTCGCCGCGCGCCACCGCATCACGCTGGTCGAGCGTCTACCCGGAGTGACGCCGTGATCAGCCTGGCCGGGCGCGACATCCTGCATGCCTGGGGCAAGTTCGTCTTCACCGGCGTCGGACTCGGCCTGCTCATCGGCGTCACCCTCACCATGGCCGGCGTCTACCGCGGCATGGTGGACGATGCCAAGGTGCTGCTCGACAACAGCGGTGCCGACCTGTGGGTGGTGCAGCAGGACACCCTCGGCCCCTACGCCGAGGCCTCCAGCCTGTACGACGACACCTGGCGCGGCATCCTCAGCATGGCCGGGGTGGCGCGCGCCGCCAACGTCACCTATCTCACCATGCAGGTGCGCCGCGGCGAACGCGACGTGCGCGCCATGGTGGTGGGCGTGGTGGGCGGCGAACCCGGCCTCCCCGGCCAGCCTGGATTTCTCGTCGCCGGTCGCCACCTGAGCCGCAGCCACTACGAGGCGGTGGCGGATCTGGCCAGCGGCTTCCGGCTCGGCGATCGCATCCAGATCCGCCGCCACCACTACACCGTGGTGGGACTGACCCGGCGCATGGTCTCCTCCGGTGGCGACCCGATGATCTTCATCCCGCTGAAGGACGCCCAGGCGGCGCAGTTCCTCAAGGACAACGACGCCATCGTGCGCCAGCGCGCGCGCACCGCAGCCAATCCCGCTTTCAGTACTCCCAACGTACTTGACGCCGTGCTCGCCTCGCAGAGCAGCAATCCCTACGTCAACGCCGTACTGGTGCAGATCGAGGCGGGCCGCGACCCCGAGCAGGTGGCCGAACCGATACGCCGCTGGAAACGCCTTACCGTCTACACCCGCGCGCAGATGGAGGAAATCCTCATCGGCAAGCTGATCGCCACCTCGTCGAAGCAGATCGGCATGTTCCTGGTGATCCTCGCCATCGTCAGCGCGGCCATCGTGGCGTTCATCATCTACACGCTGACCCTGGGCAAGATCCGCGAGATCGCGGTGCTGAAATTGATCGGCACGCGCAACCGCACCATCGCCGGCATGATCATGCAGCAGGCCGTCGGCCTCGGCCTGATCGGCTTCGTGGTGGGCAAGATCGCCGCCACCTTCTGGGCGCCGTTCTTCCCCAAATACGTGCTGCTGGAAACCGGTGATGCATTGCGCGGCTTTGTTGCCGTGGTGGTGATCTGCATCCTCGCCAGCGTGCTGGCGATCCGCGCCGCGCTGAAGGTCGACCCGGCGGAGGCCATTGGTGGCTGACATGGAAAAAACAGGTATCCGCATCGAAGGCCTGCGCAAGCGCTACGGCGAGGGCGACACCGCGGTGGACGCGCTCAAGGGCGTGGACATGCAGGTGGCGCCCGGCGAGGTGGTCGGCCTCATCGGTCCCTCCGGCTCGGGCAAGAGCACCCTGCTCAAGTGCCTGGGCGCGGTGATCGAACCCAGCGCCGGGCGCATGACCCTGGGCCAGGATCTCATCTACAATGACCGCTGGGAGATCGCTGACCTGCGCGCACTGCGCCGCGACAAAATCGGCTTCGTGTTCCAGGCCCCGTATCTCATCCCGTTCCTTGATGTCACGGACAACGTCGCCCTGCTGCCCATGCTCGCCGGAGAATCCAACGCCATTGCCCGTCAGCGCGCCCGCGAACTGCTGGAGGCACTGGATGTGGCGCACCGTGCCCGCGCCATGCCGGCACAGCTGTCCGGCGGCGAGCAGCAGCGCGTGGCCATCGCCCGCGCCCTGGTCAACCGTCCGCCGGTGATCCTCGCCGACGAACCCACCGCGCCGCTGGACAGCGAACGCGCCCTGGCGGTGATCCGCATCCTCAACCAGATGGCGCGCCAGTTCGACACCGCCATCATCGTCGTCACCCACGACGAAAAGATCATTCCCACCTTCAAGCGCATCTATCACATTCGTGACGGCCGTACCCACGAAGAGGCCGGTGCGGCGATGCCGCTGGAATGAGGTTGCCGGCGTTCCCCGTCTGGCTGTGCCTGCTCCTGCCGGCCACGGCGCTGGCTGCAGAATCCTCTCCAGCGATCATCAGCGTACAGCTGGAGAACGATTTGTTCGCCGCCAGCGGCGACCGCTATTACACCCACGGTTTCGAGCTGTCCATCCTGCGTGAGGAGGAACCACCGGCATGGCTGGACGGCCTGGCGGCATGGCTCCCCTTCTACCAGCGCGGTGAGCAGCTGAATCTGGTCAGCTATACCGTGGGGCACAAGATCTTCACTCCGGACGACCTCCAGGCCACGGCGCTCATCCCCGCGGATCGTCCCTATGCCGGTTATCTGTATGCCAACATGGCCATCCTGTCGCAATACGGCAGCAGCGGCGTGGTGAGCTACGGCAACACCTTCGATGTGACCGTGGGGCTCGTCGGACCCAGCGCGCTGGGCGAGGCCGTGCATATCGGGTCACACAAGCTGTTCGACAGCGAGAATGCCCAGGGCTGGGACAATCAGCTGCATGACGAACTGGTGTTTGGCGTGTCCTACTCTAGGATCTGGAGCCTGGTGCTGCCGGCCGGCGAAACGCTGGAGCTGGGCGTTGCGCCCAATATCGGCTTCAGCCTGGGCACCGCCTATACCTATGGCGCGGGCGGCATGATGTTCCGCCTGGGAACCCATCTCCGCCGCGACCTGGCCCCGCCCAATATCCCGCCGGGATTCCCCGGTGTCGGTTACTTCCGCGCCTATGCGCAGCCCAGCTGGTATTTCTTTCTCGGCTTTGAAAGCCGGGTGGTGGCACGGGACATTTTTCTCGACGGCAACACCTACCGCGACAGCCACAGCGTGGACAAGGAACATCTGGTCGGCGACATGCAGTTCGGCTTTGTCTATCTGTTCGACGACATGCGCATCTCCTACAGCAACATGCTGCGCACCAAGGAATTCGACACGCAGCAGGTCAATACCCACTATGGCGCCATCAATATCTCGCTCCTGCTGCACTGACTTCGTTGCGCCCCTCCTGGTCACAACTCCCGGTAGCTGCGGATATTCGAACGCAGTTGGTGCAACCTCAGGGTGATAGCGATCTCTTCTGCGGCCGCATAGGCGCACACGACGGCGGCAATGCGCAGCAACCAGCCCATTTCGAACAGCAGCAGGCCGATCACGCCGCCGGCGGTAACCACCGCCGCTATCTTGACCGCCCGGGTGTGATAGCTGGGCAGGCGGCGGAACTTGAGCAGGCCGATGACGGCCGGCAGCAGATAGCTGACGACGATGAGCACGATGGCGACGCCCTCGACCCGCAACCGTTCCGGCCACAGCCACCAGGCACCGAGGCTGAGCGCGATGTAGAAGGCCAGATCGCCCCAGCTGTCGAGCTGCGCCCCCAGCGGGGTGCACTGCTGGAGGCGTCGCGCCAGCCAGCCATCCAGGGCATCGGTGAGCCAGGCGGCCAGCATCAGCCACAGAAAGGCGTCATGCTGTCCGCGCCAGGCGAACCACAGCATCAGCGGGGTCGCCAGCAGGCGCAGCAGGCTCAACAGGTTGGGCAGATTCATCGGCTGCTCCGACGCCGCCACAGCACACCGTATACCGTGACGGTGATGACGATCACGCCGAGCCCCATCATGATCTGCAGCGGGCGGCTCAGGCCCTCGGGATAGATGAACGACAGCAGGTAATGCTGGATGAAGCCGGTGTCATAGCCCTGTTGTCCCGCCAGGCGGCGCCAGTGATTCTCCAGCGGCGTCAGCGGACAGTACCAGCCATACAAGGCGATCAGTACGCCCCATGCCGCGGCGGGCAGGTGCAGCCACGCCAGACGCGGCCAGCGCAGCACCAGCAGGCCGCCCAGCACCACGAACAGGATAAAGGCGGCGTGCAGCAACAGAACCAGATCGGCAAGCAGGTCATAGACCATGGGTGGTACTTTCCCGCAGCATGCATACGGGTTAGCCTACACGAAATCTCCTGCGCCAAACGAGTATCCCGATGAGCGAACACATCACCCTGGCCCACGGCAACGGCGGGCGCCACATGCGCGAACTGATCGAAGGGGTGTTTGCCCGCCATCTGGCCGACCCGGCGCTCAACGTACAGGTGGATGCCGCCCACATCGTGGTGCCCCCTGGCGACCTGTTCATCACCACCGACGGTTTCACCGTCAAGCCGCTGGAGTTTCCCGGCGGCGACATCGGCGCACTGGCCGTGCACGGCACCGTCAACGACCTGGCAGTGGCGGGGGCCACCCCGCTGTATCTCACCGTCAACGCCTTCATCGAAGAGGGCCTCGCCTTCACCACGCTGGACCGTCTGGTGGCCTCGATGGCCGCGGCCGCACGCGAGGCCCAGGTGCGCGTGGTGGCCGGCGACACCAAGGTGGTGCCGCGCGGCGAGGGCAGCGGCCTGTATCTCGCCACCACCGGTGTCGGCGTACGCCGCGGCGGCATGGTGCTGGGCATGGATCAGATCCGTGCCGGCGACGTGCTGCTGGTCAGCGGTCCGGTGGGCGATCACGGCACGGCAGTGATGCTGGCGCGCGAACAGTTCGGCCTGCGCGGCGATCTGCAATCGGATGCCGCCTGCGTCTATCCGCTCACCGCGGCGCTGCACGACCTGCCCGGTCTGCGCTTCATGCGCGACCCCACCCGCGGCGGCCTCGCCACCGTGGCGCACGAGATCACGCGTGCCTGCCATCTCGGCGTGCGCCTGCAGGAGCAACATATTCCGGTGCGTGACCCGGTGCGCGCGGTGTGCGAGATGCTGGGCTATGACCCCTATTACCTGGCCTGCGAAGGCCGCGTGGTGGCGGTGACAGCGGCCGGAGCGGCAGATGCGGCACTGCAACGCTGGCGCGCGCTGCCGCAGGGTGGTGATGCCGCGATCATCGGCATGGTGGAAGGCGGCCACCAGCATGTGGTGCTGGAAACGCCGCTGGGCGGCGAACGCCTGCTGGATGAACTGGAAGACGATCCACTGCCGCGCATCTGCTAACTAGCTGTTCCGAAATACTGGCGCTGCCACGCAAGCGACGGTGCATCGCACGGATGGCGCGCAGGCACAGCCCGTCATTCCCTGGCCCGCAGGGCGGCGATGGATGGTTCCACGCATTCTGCTCAGGCGGACCTGTCGGCCCGTATCACTGCCCCACCACGTCTACCTGCTGCCCTGGCCCTCCTGGCGCAGCGTAACCGGCTCGGCCAGGTGCAGCACGCGCTGCGGATAGGGGATGTCGATGCCGTGGGCATCGAAGGCCTGCTTGATCTCGCGCTGGATGGTATTGCGCAGATCCAGGAAGTTCTCTCGCACCGCCCATACCGAGAATTGCAGATTCATGGCCGAATCGCCGAAGCCGGTGAAGATGAACAGCGGCGCAGGTTCCGCCAGGCACAGCGGATTGCGCTCCGCCACCTCCTGCAACACGCGCTGCACCTTGCCCATGTCTTCCTTGTAGTTGACGCCGATTTGCAGGTCCAGGCGGCGGATCGGGAAGCGCGTGAGATTGGTGATCTCGGCCTTGATCATCATCTCGTTGGGCACGCGCACGAACAGGTTGTCCGGCGTCCGCAGCTTTACCGACAACAGATCGATGGACAACACCTCACCAATGGTATTGCCTACCTTGATCGTGTCACCCACCACGAAGGCGCGCTCGCCGATGAGAAACAGACCGCTGATCAGGTTGGAGGCGGAGGTCTGTGAGGCGAACCCCACCGCCACGGTGAGGATACCCGCTGCACCGAGCAGCACCCCAAGATTGAAGCCCATCTGTTGCAACGCCGTGACCACGCTGAGGGCCAGCACGCCATAGAACACCACGCGCTGCACCAGCATGGTCTCCTGGGCAGCCGTATAGCGATTGGCCGCACGACCCGCTGCCAGACTCGCTCCCTTGGCCAGGCCCCAGCCTATGACCAGGATCAGGCCTGCTCGCAGCCAGGCCCCCCAATCGATACCGCTAAGCGATTCCATCGTCGTTGCCTCCGCGTCCGAACAGGGTGCCGAAGGCCTTGGTCAACAGACCGCGATCGGCTCGACGCCGCGGCCCGCTGAGCAGATTGCTGCTGCCGGCCTCGGGTGGCGCCGTGGTACCCAGGCGCTCCAGATCCAGCGCATTGTCATCGCCACGCGTCAGCTCCACCGCCTCGGTCCACAAGGCACCATTCGCTGCCTGATACAGGGAAAGGAAGGGTACGGGCAGATGCAGGCGCTCCACCGCCGCCATGTCAGTGCCGGTATTAGTGATGCGGATCGGCGTCACCGCCCGCCAGGAACTGTAGGGGAAATCGTCCAGGCTGATACGCGCCATGGTCGAGGCGGCGTAGGACAAACCGCCTGCACGGGTGGTCGGCCCGGCCCAGGTGTCGGAGGGGCGCACCACCGGCTGCTCCTGCAACAACGCACCCTGCGCACGTACCTGCAGCCATAACTGCGTGCTGACATACAACTGGATGGATTGTGCCGGCGGGATGAACAGTGCCACCTCGGGCCGTGAGATCACTGGCCGATCTGCCAGCAACGGCATGAGCGACAACTGCTCCGTTGAAGACTGGAAGCTGTAGCGGCTGAGTTTGACCTGCTCCGGCATCTGCTCCGGCGCCAACCCCAAGGCAACTTCACTGCGTTCTTCGTTGAGTTCATCGCCCAGCAGATAGCCGATGCGCCACTCACGCGCCTGATGCGCGATCCACAGCTGCGCCGGGCCGATGGTCCAGCATCCCGCCGTCCCTTCCGCCAGCTCGAACTCACCCCACCATGGTTGAATCAGTTGCATGGCAGGAAAGTTACAAGTTGCAGGTGACAAGTTGCAAGTATTTATCCCTTGTCGAAACTCATCGCGCCGTCCTGCACGTCGACACGGATGGTGTCGCCGGGCAGGAAACGGCCGGACAGGATCGCCTGCGCCAGCGGATTCTCGATCTGCTGCTGGATGGCGCGCTTCAGCGGCCGTGCACCATACACCGGATCGAAACCGGCCTCGCCCAGCTTGTCCAGCGCCGCCTCGGAAAGCTCCAGCTGCATGTCGCGCTCGACCAGGCGCTGGCGCAGGTAGCTGATCTGGATGTTGGCGATGCTGTGGATCTGCTCGCGCAGCAGCGGATGGAACACCACCACCTCGTCGACGCGGTTGATGAACTCGGGGCGGAAGTGCCGTCCCACCACCTCCATCACCGCCGCCTTCATTTCCTGGTAATGCTCGTCGCCGGCCATCTCCTGGATCAGCTGCGAGCCCAGGTTGGAGGTCATCACGATCACCGTGTTGCGGAAGTCCACGGTGCGGCCCTGGCCGTCGGTGAGGCGGCCGTCGTCCAGCACCTGCAACAGCACGTTGAATACGTCGGGGTGCGCCTTCTCCACCTCGTCCATCAGCACCACCGAGTAGGGCTTGCGCCGTACGTGTTCGGTGAGATAACCGCCCTCCTCGTAACCGACGTAGCCCGGCGGTGCGCCGATGAGACGGGCGACGGAGTGCTTCTCCATGAACTCCGACATATCGATGCGCACCATCGCCTCGTCGGTGTCGAACAGGAAGGAGGCCAGCGCCTTGCACAGCTCGGTCTTGCCCACGCCGGTGGGGCCGAGGAACAGGAAGGAACCGTTGGGGCGGTTGGGATCGGACAGGCCGGCGCGCGAGCGGCGGATGGCGTCGGACACCGCCTTCACCGCCTCGTCCTGGCCGACGACGCGCTGGTGCAGCGCCTGTTCCATGCGCAGCAGTTTGTCGCGCTCGCCTTCCAGCATCTTGCTCACCGGGATGCCGGTCCACTTGGACACGACTTCGGCGATCTCCTCGTCGGTGACCTTGTTGCGCAGCAGCTTGGTCTCCTGCAACTCGACCTGCTGGGCCATCTGCAAGGATTTCTCCAAGTCGGGGATGCGGCCGTACTGCAACTCGGACATGCGGCCGAGGTCACCGGCGCGGCGCGCCGTCTCCAGCTCCATGCGTGCGCGGTCCAGTTCCTCCTTGATGTGCTGCGCGCCCTGCACCGCCAGCTTCTCCGACTTCCACACCTCGTCCAGGTCGGCGTATTCCTTTTCCAGCTTGCCGATCTCGTGTTCCAGATCAGACAGGCGTTTCTTCGACGCCTCGTCGCTCTCCTTTTTCAGCGCCTCGCGCTCGATCTTGAGCTGGATCAGGCGGCGGTCCATGCGGTCCATGGCCTCCGGCTTGGAGTCGATCTCCATACGGATGCGCGAGGCCGCCTCGTCCACCAGGTCGATGGCCTTGTCCGGCAACTGACGATCGGTGATGTAGCGATGCGACAGCATGGCGGCGGCAACGATGGCCGGGTCGGTGATCTCGACGCCGTGGTGCACCTCGTACTTTTCCTTCAGGCCGCGCAGGATGGCGATGGTGTCCTCCACGGAAGGCTCATCCACCAGCACCTTCTGGAAACGGCGTTCCAGCGCGGCGTCCTTCTCGATGTATTTGCGGTATTCGTCCAGGGTGGTGGCGCCGATGCAGTGCAGTTCACCGCGCGCCAGCGCCGGCTTGAGCATGTTGCCGGCATCCATGGCGCCCTCCGCCTTGCCGGCGCCGACCATGGTGTGCAGCTCGTCGATGAACAGGATGATCTGCCCTTCCTGCTTGGTGAGGTCGTTGAGCACCGCCTTGAGACGCTCCTCGAATTCGCCGCGGAACTTGGCGCCGGCGATGAGCGCGCCCATGTCCAGCGACAGCAGGCGCTTGCCCTTGATGCCCTCCGGCACCTCGCCGTTGACGATGCGCAGGGCGAGGCCCTCGACGATGGCGGTCTTGCCCACGCCGGGTTCGCCGATGAGCACCGGATTGTTCTTGGTGCGGCGCTGCAGGATCTGCACGGTACGGCGGATCTCGTCGTCGCGGCCGATCACCGGATCGAGCTTGCCCTGCTCGGCACGCTCGGTGAGATCGATGGTGTATTTCTCCAGTGCCTGGCGCTGCTCCTCGGCATTGGGGTCGTCCACCTTCTGCCCGCCGCGCATCTTGTCGATGGCCTGCTCCAGCGCGCCCTTGCTGGCGCCGTGCTTGCGCAGCAGGTTGCCCAGCTCGCCCTGCTCCTCCACCGCCGCCAGCACGAACAGCTCGGAGGAGATGTAGGCGTCCTTGCGCTGCTGCGCCAGCTTGTCGGTGAGGTTGAGCAGCTTCACCAGCGCGTTGGACACCTGCACGTCGCCGCCCGCCCCCTGTACCGAGGGCAGGCGGTCCAGCCCCTCGCCCAGGGCGGAGCGCAGCGGATTGACGTTGACGCCGGCCTGGGACAGCAGCTGGCGCACCGTGCCGCCCTGCTGGTCGAGCAGCGCGGTGAGCAGGTGCAGCGGTTCGATAAACTGGTGGTCACGGCCCACCGCCAGGCTCTGCGCGTCCTGCAGGGCGGTCTGGAACTTGGTGGTCAGTTTGTCCATGCGCATGGGAAGAAACCTCTTGTCAGTTTCAAGTTTCGATTGGCTCCAGAAATGGGGCCTGTACACCCACGCTTCAAGAGGGTATCAAGCGAAGGACTCCATTCAGCCACAAAAATCCAAAATCACCTTCAGTCCGCAAATGAACGCGAATGGACGCAAATATTCATAATCATATGAAGGGTGGCCTGCCCCTCCGTTGAGTGAAGCGGCCCGGCTCGATATACGCGGAGTTCCGTAGGCCTGGCACCGCTGTCGCCATGTCCGGCCTACGTATTACTGCCTGATTTGCGTCCATTCGCGTTCATTTGCGGACTGCAGGTTGTTTACGATGCGGTTCGATGTATTCGGAAATGTAGCGCAGGCAGTCGCCGTCGCCGAGCTGGTGGCAATTGATGGGGGCATGACTGGTGAGGCGCGGCTCGCCGCGGCGGAAGGCGGCCAGTACCACCTGCCCCTCGCCCTTGACCCCCTCCAGCCGCACCGGATAGACCGGACAGTCGGCCAGCTGCGCCAGCCGTGCCACACCGCGCTTGAGCGGCCGCGGCGGCTCGGAGTCGAGATGGATCGCGCCGTGAGGGAACAGTGCCACCACCTCGCCGGCCGCCAGGGCCTTGAGCGCCTCGCGGAACGCCCGCTCGGGCCGGCCACTGCGGTCCACCGGGATGCAGCCGGCGGCGCGGAACAGCCAGTTGAGACCGAAACGGTGGTACTGCTCGGCGGCGATGATGAAGCGCAGCGGGCGGCGGCTGGCGGCGATGAGCAGCAGCGGGTCGAGGCCGGAGACATGGTTGGATACCACCAGCGCTGGGCCGGATTCGGGCAGCGGCAGGCAGGCGGCGGAAAGACGGTGGTAGCGGTGACAGAACAGGCGATTGAAACCGTCGATGCGATTCACCCAGCGCCCGCCCCAGTCGGCGATATGGGCGCGATCCAGCGCGCGCAACGCGCGGTGCCCCAGCCAGCCTAGCAGCAGCACTCCAAACATGAGGCCGATGAGGCTCCAGGGGCTCATGCGCAGGTACGAGGGACAAGGGACAAGGGACGCGGGGAAGTGTGCGCTGCGCACACTGTCATTTTTACAAGCAACCGTGAGCGCAGCGAACTCATTCCTTGTCCCTCGCCCCTTGCATCTCGTGTCTGTCTTTTATTGGTAGACCTTGCGCCGGAACAGGTCATTGCGCCGGCTCACCAGGCGGTCGAGGAACAGCAGGCCGTCGAGGTGATCGATTTCGTGCTGGATGGCGCGCGCCTCATAGCCCTCGGCATCGAGCTGCTGCGGGTTGCCGTCCGGGTCGTAGTAATGCAGCGAGATCTTCTCGGCGCGGATCACATTGCCGGTGTAGTCGGGCACCGACATGCAGCCCTCGCGGCCGCTGGCCATGCCGTCCCAGGCGGTGATCTCCGGGTTGATGATGAACAGCCGGCCGTGGTTGGGTACCGGCTTGCGCGTGCGCGAGCAGTCGACGATGACGATGCGCTGGAAGCGGCCCACCTGGGGCGCGGCGATGCCGACGCCGCCGGGACCGGCCAGCATGGTTTCTTCGAGATCGGCGAGGAAGGCGCGCAGCTCGTCGTCGAAGTTCTCGACCGGCTGTGACTCCTGCTTCAGGCGCTCGTCGGGATAGGTGAGGATTTCAAGGATCGCCATGGAATGTCCAATCAACCGATCATCGTTTCGATCGGTTCCAGGTGGGCCTCCACGCCTTCCTGGCGGATCACGTCCACCGCCGCCTGCAGCGACTCGATGCCTTCCGCGGCGGTGCCTTCGATCTGCATCACGTAGATGGGCTTGTCCTCGCTGCCGCCGACCATGGACTCCAGGTCGGTGATGTTGAGGCCGGCCTCGGCCAGGGCGCCGGTGACCTTGGCGACAATACCGGCACGATCGGCACCGTAGACGGTGACGCGCACGTCCGGTTCCACATGCTGGTGCAGTTTGCCCTCGATGCGGTCCAGGTGCAGGTGCAGGTCGAGCGACTCGGCCACCGGGCTGATCAGGTCGGTGAGCGCCTTGCTGGAGCGCTCGAAATCCACCATCAGCATGATGGCGAAATTGCCGCCCAGACGCATCATGGAGGCCTCGCCCAGATTGCAGCCGCCGTCGAACAGCGCCGCCGTCACCTTGGCCACGATACCGGGGCGGTCCTTGCCCACCAGGGTCAGCATGTACCAGTGATTCATGGTTGAACTCCGTCAGTGCAGGGTGGAATGGGCGAAAAAGATCACGGCGATACCGGCGCCGATGAGCGCCATCTGCTGCGCCGTGGCCTCGATGTGCAGGCGCCGGTGCAGGCCGGGGATCAGATCGGCCACGGCGATATAGATGAAGCTGGCGGCGGCGATGGCCAAAATAAAGGGCACCACCTGCTCCAGGCCGCTCAGGCTGAAATAGGCCAGCAAGGCACCGATCACCGTGGTCAGGCTGGACAGCAGATTGAACATCAGGGCGCGGGCGCGGCTGAAGCCGCTGTGCAGCAGGATGGCGAAGTCGCCCACCTCCTGCGGGATCTCGTGGGCCGCCACCGCCAGCGCGGTGACGACGCCGAGATGGATGTCGGTCAGAAACGCGGCAGCGATGAGGATGCCGTCGACAAAGTTGTGGATGCCGTCGCCGATGAGGATCAGATGGCCGGCGGCGGCGTTGCGGTCATGCACATGCTCGATGCCGTGCGCCTCGCAATGACTGCTGTGGCAATGGCGCCACAGCACCATCTTCTCCAGCAGAAAGAACCCCAGGATGCCGAACAGCACGGTCATGGTGATGTGATGTACATCGGTCACCCCCTCGCCCTCGATGGCGTGGGGCAGCAGGGCGAGAAAGGCGGCGCCCAGCAGGGCGCCGATGGCAAAGCTCACCGCATGGGGCAGCAGACGGGCGCGCTGCCGCTCCGGCAGCAACAGGAACAGACCGGCCGCGAGCACGCTGAGCACGCCGCCGATGAGGGAAAAAACGATAATCCAGACCAGTAGGGTCATGCTGTCCATACACGCCAGAAAGGGAGGGGCATCATACCGCAAGCCAGATCAGGCTGGCCATGCGCCCGGTGACGCCGTCGCGGCGATAGGAGTAGAAACGCGGATCGCTGAAGGTACACAGCTCGCCGCCATACACCGCGGTCACGCCGCAGCGCGCCAGGCGCAGGCGCGCCAGGGCGTAGATGTCGGCCAGCCAGCGCCCGCCCGGCGCAGGCTGGAAGGCCGCGGCGGCGGCGGCATCCTCCGCCACAAACGCCGCGCGCACCTCCTCGCCCACCTCGAAGGCCAGCGGCCCGATGGCCGGCCCGAGCCATGCCAGCAACTCCGCGCCGGGCACATGCAGGCGGCTCACCGCCGCCTCGATGACCCCGGCCAGCAGGCCGCGCCAGCCGGCGTGCACCGCCGCCACGACGGTGCCGGCGCGGTCGCACAGCAAGAGCGGCAGGCAGTCCGCGGTCATCACCGTGCAGACGGTGCCGGGACCGAAGGCCACGCTGGCATCGGCGCAGCCGCCCTGCCCCGCCGCCACCGCAATGCCATGTACCTGGGTGAGCCACAGCGGCTCCGCCGGAAGCTCCAGCTCACGGCGCAGGCGGGCACGGTTCTCACTCACCGCCGCCGGGTCGTCACCCACATGGTCGCCCAGATTGAGGCTGGCATACGGCGCCAGGCTCACGCCGCCGTCGCGCGTGGTGGTGCAGGCGCGGACGTTGCGGGGGGCGGGCCAGGTTGGGAGGATCAGATCCATTGTTTCAATGGTTCAACGTTCAACGTTCAACGTTCAGATGCGGGGCGGCGCGGTTCGTTTCAATTTTGAATCTTGAGTTTTGCATTACTGTTGCGCCGCATCCTCGCGCAGCACCGCGATCAGTGCCTGCATGTCGTCGGGCGCCGGAACGCTCCACTCCATATACTCGCCGCTGGTGGGATGCACCAGGCCGAGGCGCATGGCATGCAGGGCCTGGCGCCTGAAGCCGTGCAGCATGGTGCGCAGCGCCTCGCTGCATCCCGCCGGCAGGCGCAGGCGACCGCCGTAGACCTGATCGCCGACGATGGGATGGTGGATGTGGGCCATGTGGACGCGGATCTGGTGGGTGCGGCCGGTCTCCAGCCTGACGGCCAGGCGGGTATGGGCGCGAAAGCGCTCCACCAGCCGGTAATGGGTGACCGCCGGCTTGCCCGAGGCGACGATGGCCTGGCGCTTGCGGTCCACCGGGTGGCGGCCGATGGGCGCGTCCACCGTGCCGCCGCCGGTCATCTCGCCCATCACCACCGTGTCGTATTCACGGGTGAATTCACGCGCCTGCAGGGCCTGCACCAGGGCGTTCTGCGCCTCCAGGGTGCGCGCCACCACCAGCAGGCCCGAGGTCTCCTTGTCGAGGCGGTGCACGATACCGGCACGCGGCACCTGGGCCAGTTCCGGCGCGTGGTGCAGCAGGGCATTGAGCATGGTGCCGGCCGGGTTGCCGGCCGCCGGGTGCACCACCAGCCCGGCGGGCTTGTTGAGCACGATGAGGGCCGCGTCCTCATAGACGATATCCAGCGGGATCGCCTCGCCCTGATGGCGCTCGTCCGCCTCCACCACCGCCTCCAGGGTGATGCGCTCGCCGCCCACCACCTTGTCCTTGGGCTTGCATACGCGCCCGTCCACCAGCGCCTTGCCCTCCTTGACCCACTGGGTCAGACGGGCACGGGAAAAGTCCGGCAGCATCGCGGCCAGGGCCTGATCCAGGCGTTGCCCCGCCAGTTCCGGCGGCACTTCCAGGAGGTAACTTTTATGTGTCATGACAGGCTCGTTTTCGCGTCGGCGCGTATTCGGGATATACTGCCCGGCACTTGGCCGTTGCAGGAATCGATGTAAATGCGTGTAGCAGGTAGTCTTTTGGCGCTGATGCTGTTCGTGCTCACCGGCACGGGCTGCTCCATATTCAAGGAGTACGATGAAACCGCAGGCTGGGATGCCGGCCAGTTGTACAACGCCGCCAAGGAAGCGCTCGGTAACAGCGACTACGAAAAGGCCATCAAGCTCTACAGCAAGCTGGAGGCGCGCTTCCCCTACGGCCGCTATACCCAGCAGGCCCAGCTGGAAACCGCCTATGCCCACTACAAGGCCGGCGAATCCGCCGCCGCCATCGCCGCCGCCGACCGCTTCATCAAGCTGCATCCGCGCCATCCAAACGTGGATTATGCCTATTACATGCGCGGCCTGGCCAGCTTCGAACCCGGCAAAAGCTTCCTGGAGCGTTTTTTCCCCCAGGACGGCGCCCAGCGCGACCCCAGCACCGCCCGCGAGGCCTTCCGCTACTTCAGCGAACTGGTTCAGCGCTACCCCGACAGCCGTTACAGCCAGGACGCCATCCAGCGCATGACCTACCTGCGCAACAGCCTGGCGCGCTACGAAATCCAGGTGGCCGACTACTACATGCGCCGCGGCGCCCATCTCGCCGCCGCCAATCGCGGCAAATACGTGCTGGAGAACTACGAGCGCACCCCCTCAGTGCCCGACGCGCTGGAGGTGATGGTACGCGCCTACCGCGCGATGCAGATGAACGACCTGGCCGATGCGGCCTACCGCGTACTGGAGCAGAATCATCCGGAACGTGCGGCGCAACTGGCGCCGTAATTGGAAATTCCCGTAGCAGGAGCGGATCCGCGATAAGCGCATCCGGGCGCGAATGCGCTTCGCTCCTGCGACGACACAGCGGACACAACAAGAGGGGCAGCTGTCATGTGGGACTTCTTCGAAACCGTGCGCCACCGTCACTCGGTGCGCAAATACCGCACCGATATGGCCGTCGAGCCGGAAAAGCTGCACGCCATCCTGGAAATGGCCAGCGCCGCCCCCTCCGCCGGCGACCTGCAGTCCTACCACATCGATGTGGTCACCGACCCGGCGCTGCGCCACAGCCTGGTGGAGGCAGCCGCCGGACAGGCCTTCCTCGCCGAGGCCCCGGTGATCCTGGTGTTCAGCAGCCACGGCGAGCGCGCCGCCGCCAAGTACGGTGACCGCGGCCGCCAGCTTTACGCCCTGCAGGATGCCACCATCGCCGCCACCTACGCCCAGCTCGCCGCCGCCGCCGCCGGCCTCGGCTCCACCTGGGTCGGCCAGTTCGACGAGGCCGCCATCACCCGCCAGCTCAAGCTCGGCCCCGGCCTGCAGCCCATCGCCCTGCTCACCATCGGCTACCCGGCGGAACTGCCCGAGCCGACCCCGCGCCGCCACCTCACCGAAGTGGTCAGCTATCGCTGAGGCAGATACAAGAGGAAAGTTACAAGATACAAGGGATGGTGTGCGCTACGCGCACGCTTGATTCAAAAATGTAGTTGCGCGCGCAGCGCGCTCATTCCCTTGTATCTTTGCTCTTTTATCTTGTATCTGCCTTAAACCGCATCCGGGCCTTCTTCGCCGGTACGGATGCGCACCACGCGCTCGACGCTGGTAACGAAGATCTTGCCGTCGCCGATCTTGCCGGTGCGCGCCGCCTTGGTGATCGCCTCGATACAGGGTTCCACCTGATCGTCGTTGACCACCAGCTCAATCTTCACCTTGGGCAGGAAATCCACCACATACTCGGCGCCGCGATACAGCTCGGTATGCCCCTTCTGGCGCCCGAATCCCTTTACCTCGGTTGCCGTCATGCCGGCCACACCGATATCCGACAGTGCCTCGCGCACATCATCCAGTTTGAACGGCTTGATGATCGCCTCGATTTTTTTCATTGTTTACTCCCCGCATAGTCACACATGTCAGGACACTTCGTTCTCTGCCCGGTCCGCACAGGCCGGAGATAGTTTGAGCAAATCGACCGGCGATGTACAGGAGGCCGGCCCGCCCCGCCATGGGCGAGGCGTCACAGCATTCACACCGGACTGTTGATGATGCTGTCCAGCCGCCGGCGCATGAAGGCGTAATACATCACCGGGATCACCACCAGGGTCAGCACGGTGGAGACCAGGATGCCGAAGATCAGCGACACCGCGAGACCGCTGAAGATCGGGTCGTCGAGGATGAAGAACGCACCCAGCATGGCGGCGAGGCCGGTGAGCACGATGGGCTTGGCACGCACCGCACCGGAGCGGATCACGGCCTCCTCGAAGTCGATGCCCTCACGCACCTGCTGGTTGATGAAATCCACCAGCAGAATCGAGTTGCGCACGATGATGCCGGCCAGGGCGATCATGCCGATCATCGAGGTAGCGGTGAATTGCATGCCGAGCAGGGCATGGCCCGGCATCACGCCGATCACGGTGAGCGGAATCGGCACCATGATGATCAGCGGCACCAGATAGGAGCGGAACTGGCCCACCACCAGCAGGTAGATGAGCAGCAGACCGACCGAGTAGGCCAGGCCCATATCGCGGAAGGTTTCGTAAGTGACCTGCCACTCGCCGTCCCACTTCAGGCTGTACTCGTAGGGGTTCACCGGCGGATTGATCAGATACTGCTTGAGCGTTTCGCCGTTATCCACCGCGCGATCAGCCAGCTGGCCGAGGATGTCGAACATGCCGTACAGCGGGCTGTCGAGAGCGCCGGCCATGTCGCCGTTGACGAATACCACCGGCAGCATGTCCTTGTGGTAGATGGCATACTCGCGCACGTCCTGCTCTACCGTGACGATGTCGGACAACGGCACCAGCTG
Organism: Gammaproteobacteria bacterium; assembly: GCA_024709225.1. Classification (GTDB taxonomy): domain Bacteria; phylum Pseudomonadota; class Gammaproteobacteria; order Thiohalomonadales; family Thiohalomonadaceae; genus Sulfurivermis. The sequence continues at coordinate 37,321 of JANJXC010000050.1, forward strand.
GCCGCTCTGGCTGCGCACGCGCAGCGCCAGCAGCGCGGCGACGTCGGCCTTGTCCGCCACCGGCAATTCCACGCGGATCGGCACCGGGTACTTGAAGTGCTCGCCGTGCAGGTAGGAGGCATCCTCGCCGGACAGCGCCGTACCCAGTGCGGCCACTACGCTCTGCTGCGCCACGCCGAGCAGCGCCGCCTTCTGCTGATCAACCTTGACGATCAGCTTGGACTGCGCGGCCTCGACGCTGTCGTCCACGTCGATGATGTCGGGCGTGGCCTCGAACACGCCGCGTACCTCCTTGGCGACGCGGATCTGACCAGCGTAATCCAGGCCATAGATCTCCGCCACCAGCGGCGCCATCACCGGCGGTCCGGGCGGAACCTCCACCACCTTGACGTTGGCGTTGTGACGCTTGCCGAGCTCCTGCAGCGGCGCGCGCACCGCCAGCGCCACCTCATGGCTCTTGCGTTCGCGCTCGCCGGCGGCCACCAGATTGACCTGGATGTCGCCGACGTTGGCGCCCTCGCGCAGGTAGTACTGCCGCACCAGGCCGTTGAAATTGATCGGCGCGGCGGTGCCGGCATAGACCTGATAGTCGCTCACCTCCGGCACGGTGGCGAGATAGCCACCCAGCTCCGACAGCACGCGTGCGGTCTGTTCCACGCTGGTGCCTTCCGGCATGTCGAGCACCACCTGGAACTCCGACTTGTTGTCGAACGGCAGCATCTTGAGCACCACCAGCTTGACGCCGGCGAGACCGACCGAGATCACGATCAGGCCGAGGATCGCCAGGGTCAGCTTGCGCCGGCGCCCGGCGCCCGTGTCGCCGCACAGGAAGCGGCCGACATAGTCCTTGAACAGGCGATACAGCCAGGTTTCCTGCTGCTCATCGTGCTGCGCGATGTGATGGTTCTTGAACATCACCTGCGACAGCCACGGCGTGAAGATGAAGGCCACCCCCAGGGAGATCAGCATGCCGATGGAGGCGTTGATCGGGATCGGGCTCATGTACGGCCCCATCAGGCCGGTGACGAAGGCCATCGGCAGCAGCGCGGCGATGACGGTGAAGGTAGCCAGAATCGTCGGGCCACCCACCTCGTCCACCGCCAGCGGGATCGCCTCCAGCAGGCTCTTGTTGCCCAGCTGCATGTGGCGGTGGATGTTTTCCACCACCACGATGGCGTCGTCCACCAGGATGCCAATGGAGAAGATCAGCGCGAACAGCGACACGCGGTTGAGGGTGAAGCCCCAGGCCCAGGAGGCGAACAGGGTCACCGCCAGGGTGATCACCACCGCCATGCCGACGATGAAGGCCTCGCGCCAGCCGAGGGCGAAGAACACCAGCGCCACCACCGAGGCGGTGGCGAAGACCAGCTTGGAGATCAGCTTCTGCGCCTTGTCGTTGGCGGTCTCGCCGTAGTTGCGCGTCACCGTGGCGTGCACGCCCTCGGGCACGAAGATGCCCTTCAGCTGCTCGAAGCGGTCGACCACCTGGTTGGCGATCTCCACCGCGTTGGTGCCCGGCTGCTTGGCCACCGCGACGGTCACCGCCGGGTGTATCCCCTGCCGGGTGATGCCCTTGGCCTCCGCCGCCGGGCCGGTGCCGAACCAGACATACTGTTCCGGCTGATCGGCGCCGCGCGTGACGCTGGCCACATCGCGCAGGAATACCGGTGCGCCATTGGCCACCCCCACCACCAGATCGGCCACTTCATCCACGCTGGACAGGAAGCTGCCGGCCTGCACCAGGATCTCCTGGTTGTCATTCACGACGGCACCGGCCGGCTGCGTCACGTTGGACAATTGCAGGGCATTGCGCAGGTCATCCAGCGCCAGGCCGTAGCCGGCCAGACGCGCGGCGTCAAACTGCACATGCACCACCTGATCGGGGCCGCCGAGGGTGTAGATGTCGCGCGTCCCCTTGACCCGCTTCAGCTCGGTCTCCAGCGCATGCGCCACCTGCTGCAGCTCGTAGCCGCCCACCATGGGGTCGTCGCTCCACAGGGTCAGCGCCACGATGGGCACGTCGTCGATGCCCTTCGGCTTGATCAGCGGCTGACCGACGCCGAGATTGCGCGGCAGCCAGTCGCCCTTGGAATACATCGCGTTGTACAGGCGCACGATGGCCGCCGTGCGGTCCTCGCCTACCTCGTACTGCACCGTGAGCACGGCCATGCCCGGCTGCGACACCGAGTAAACGTGCTTGACGCCCTCGATCTCGGAGAGGATCTGTTCCGCCGGCATGCTCACCACACTCTCCACCTCTCGCGCCGAGGCGCCGGGGTAGGCGATGAATACGTTGGCGAAGGTGACGTTGATCTGCGGTTCTTCCTCGCGCGGCGTGATGAAGACCGCAAACACGCCGAGCAGAAATCCCACCAGCGCCAGCAGCGGCGTGATCTCGGTGGTGAGGAAGCGCTGGGCGATGTTGCCCGAGATGCCCAGCTTCATGCTCATGTGCCGGCGCCCTCACGCTTGCCCTTGAGATGGATGCCGGCACGGATCGGGTCCAGCGCCACGCGCTCACCGGCAGCGAGGCCGGCCAGCACTTCGACATGGCCATCGGGCAGGGTGCGGCCGGCGCGGATCTGGCGCAGCGCCACACGGTTGTCCGCCCCCACCACATACACCGCGGTCACCTCGGAGCGGTGCACCACCGCCGCCGCCGGCACCAGCAGACGCACCTCTTCGCCCACCGCAAAGGCCACCTTGGCGAACATGCCGGGATAGACGCCGTGCTGGCCGGGCGGCAGGTCGACGCGCACCTTGAAGGTATGCGACACGGTATCGGCATAGGGACTGATGGTGAGCTTGCTGCCCTCGACGCTGCCGGCGCCGTCCGGCACCAGCACGCGGGCCCGCGACAGGGTGCGCAGGGTGTCGATATGGGCCTGCGGCACGTCGGCCACCGCCCGCAGCTTCTCCAGCGACAGGCCGGTCATCAGGGCCTGCCCCGGGTTGGCCACCTCGCCCACCTCGATGTGGCGCTTGACCACGATGCCGCTGTAGGGGGCGCGCACCACGGTGTGCTCCAGCTGCTCCTGCGCCTGCTCCAGGCCGGCGCGGGCGGCCTTGAAGGCGGCCTCGGCGCGGTCAAAGGCGGACTTGGCCACCAGCTGCTTCTCGAAGATGTCCCTGATGCGCTGGAACTCGGCTGCGGCCTCGGCATGGCGGGCCTCGGCGGCCCTGAGGGCGGCACGCTGCTCGGTGTCACGGAAGCGGATCAGGACATCACCCTTGGTGACGTAGTCGTCGATGTCGAACTTGACCTCGATCACCCGGCCGGAGGTCTGCGCCGACACCGTGGCGCGCTGCACCGCCTCGATGACGGCATGCACCACCGCCTCGCGCACCACCGTATGCGACTCGGCCGTGGCCACCGCAAAGGGCAGATTGGACTCCGCCACCGCCGCCCCCAGGCCGGCCAGGCCGATCACGCCACCGATCAACAGACGCCTCATGCGCATTCCTTTCCTCCGCAGAAAATCTTTATCAAACCGAAACTTGGCTAACTATAGTGAAGTCGCGCAGACAACGCGAATACTGCCATTCCAACCGGCAGGCATTGTATATTAGCGTTTTCTTATATACCAGAGAAAATATGGTGCGGCCGTGGGGAAATTCAAGCGGGGCCGGGGATGAATTCAAGATTCAAGATTCAAGATTCAAGATTCAAGATTCAAGATTCAAGATTCAAGATTCAAGATTCAAGATTCAACAACATGGTGCGCTGGTGTTTTGAATTTTGAATCTTGAATTTCTGGTTTCTTCAGAGCTTGAATTCGTCGATGAGGCGGTTCAGCTCGCTGGCGAGCCGCACCAGCTCCTCGCTGATCTGCGAGGTCTGCTTGGCCCCCTCCGAGGTCATGTCCGCCAGGTGGCTGATGCTGGCGATATTGCGGTTGATCTCCTCGGCAACGGCGCTCTGCTCCTCCGCCGCGGTGGCGATCTGGGTGTTCATGTCGGTGATGGTGGACACCTCGCCGGCGATCATGCCCAGGCTCTCGGCCGCCTTCTCCACGTGCTCGGAACCGGACTGCGCCCGCCCCTGCGCCGCCTCCATGGCGCGCACCGCATCGCGCACACCGCCCTGCAGGCGTTCGATCATGGTCTGAATTTCCTCGGTGGACTTCTGCGTGCGCGAGGCCAGGGTGCGCACCTCATCGGCCACCACGGCGAAACCGCGGCCCTGCTCGCCGGCACGCGCCGCCTCGATGGCGGCATTGAGGGCCAGCAGATTGGTCTGTTCGGCGATCCCCCGGATGACATCCAGCACCATGCCGATATTGGCGCTGTCGCCCTCCACCTGCCGGATCACCTTCGCCGCATTCTCGATATCGCGGATCAGCACGTCGATACCGCCCAGCGCCTCGGTGGCCACGTAGGCGCCGTTCTTCGCCTCGTCATCGGCCCCGCGCGAGGCGGCCGCCGTCTGGCTGGCGTTGCGTGCCACTTCATGCACCGTGGCCGCCATTTCATTCATCGCCGAGGCCACCATGTCGGTTTCACTGCGCTGCTCCATCACCACCCGCAGGGTCTCCTCGGCCACGTTGGACACGCGGTCGGAGACCTCGGTGAGGCGATGGGTGGCCTGGGACACGGAGGTCAGACTCTGGCGGAACTTGCCGATCATGCGGTTGAAGGCGTGGCCCATGGCACCCACCTCGTCTTCCGCCTCGATGGCGACACTGCGGCTGAGATCCTCGTCTCGCGCCATGGTTTCCATGGTATTGCGCATGGCGTTGATACGGCTGATCACCACCCGGCGCACGGTATAGACCATCACCAGCAGTCCCACGACCAGCAGCAGCAACTGGATACCGGCGGAGATGGCGATGTTGCGGTTGACCTCATCGTCCAGCTCCTTCAGCGAGTAGCTGATGCGCACCGCGCCGACCACGGTGTCTTCCGCCACCGGGTGGCACATCAGGCAGTTGGTGCCGCGGTAGTCCTTCTCCGCCAGGATGGGATTGATGACGGTCAGCACGCGGCCGTCACCCTTGTCGCTGACATCGATGATGGCCTCGCCGGCCAGGGCGCGGCGGTCGAAATCATCGGCTGGGGCCTGGTGGTCATAGCCGGGGCCGTACATCTTGGCGACAGCCTCGCCGCGCACGATGCGCGCATCGATGATGCCGGGGCGGGAGAGGATCTTGTTGCGCAGCACATCGCGCTGCGCCATGGTGCCGGTCAGCATCATGGTGTTGATGCTGTCGAAGTAGGAATCCGCGGCGTCCTTGGTCTGCTGCTCCACCACCTCGAGCACCAGCCGCTTTTCCGTGCCGGCGGCAAACATCAGCGAGGCGGTCATCACCGCAGCGAAGACCAGCACCAGGGCCAGGTTGATCTTTGCCTGCACGGACATCTGTCGGGTGGCGGACGGCTTGTTCATGAAATACCTCGATCACGCTGTGGCCATAGGCCACCATCTGGCAAAAATATCGGCAAAGTCCTTATTCCGCCCCGAGCCGGAGCCATCATCCGGTGCTCCTTGGCTCCCCTATCGGCAGGCCCGCCCCCTTCTGAAGGGTGGGTCCGGCGCACCGGAAGTGTGACGCCCATCATACTCCGGGCATCGCAGGATGGGCACTCAGCCGTTGGTGTAATGCCCGCCGGCGGCGCCTTCGGGGCGATAAAAGGCATAATGCGCGCCGCCCTCGCGCGCCTGGCGCATGGCCAGCAGCGCCTTGTGCAGCAGTTCCTCGGTTTCCGTGCCGTCACCGGGGTAGCGGCTGATGCCGATGGCCGGGGTCAGGAACAGCTCATAGCCCTCCAGGCGCAGGGGCTGGGCAAACTCCAGCATGATGCGCTGCGCCAGCGGCTCCATCTCCTGGGCCTGCAGGGCCTGCTTGTGCAGAATGACAAACTCGTCGCGCCCGAGCCGCGCCACCGTATCCCCCTCGGCCACCGCCTCGCGCAGGTGCTGGGCCAGCAGTCCCTGGAAGCGCTCCTCGGTCACCCGGCCCAGCTCCTCGCCGAACAGGGCGGCCAGGTCGAAGCCCACGTGCAGCACGCCGACCGCCAGCCCCAGGCGGCGCGCCTGCAGCAGCGCCTGACCGAGGCGATCGACGAACAGGATGCGGTTGGCCAGGCCGGTCATGGCATCGTAGTGCAGCACCCGGTGCAGGCGCTGCTGCGCCAGCAGGCGCCGGGTGATGTCCTTGCCGGTGGAGACGAAGTGGGTGATGTTGCCCTGCTCGTCGCGCACCGGGGTGATGGTCTTTTCCTCGTAATACAGCTCGCCGTCCCTGCGCCGGTTGATGAACACGTCGCTGAAGGGCAGGCCGTTGAGCAGCAACTGCCACATCTGGCTGTAAAACCCCGGCTCCTGAAACCCGGAACGCAGCAGTGCCGGGGTACGGCCGATGACCTCCGCCTTGGTATAACCGCTGATGTCCTCGAAGGCGGCGTTGACGTATTCGATCACCCCGTCACGGTCGGTAATCATCACCGCGTCGGCGGTCTGCTCCAGGGCGCGCGACATCTGCTTGCTCTGCGCCTCCAGCTGGCGCGCCTCGGTGATGTCGCTGGACAGGGTGGCGCTGCGGTAGACGCGGCCGGCATCGTCCGGGATGGGAAAGGTGCGGCTGCGCACCCAGCGCACCGCGCCGTCCGGCTGCTGGATGCGATAGTCGCCGTTGAGACCGGACCAGCCTGCCGCCAGCCATGTCTCCACGCGCGGCACATCCTCGGGATGCACCGTGGCCACAAACGCGGGAATATCACGGAACATGAGCCGCGCCGGCCGCGCCCACAGGCGCTCGCCGGCGGGATTGACGTGCAGCAGGCGTCCACTGGCGCAATCGGCCAGCCAGAAGGCCTCGTCGATGGCATCGGCAAACTGCTGAAGGCCATCGGCTGCGCCGGCGGGCGCCGGCAAGTGATTTCGGGAGTCGTCCATCGCGCTGCATACACCTGGGCAGGAACGCTGCTGTCTGCCATCCTATGACCGCCATCACGCCGGCACAAGCCTTTTTCCGCGGCGCTTTGCCCGGCAAATTACGCGGCGGCTATAATGCGCCACTTCGCACCCCACCCCGACAGCAGACAGCCATGGCCCAATACGTAATGTCCATGCTCCGTGTGAGCAAAGTCGTCCCGCCCAAGCGGCAGATCATCAAGGACATCTCCCTGTCCTTCTTCCCCGGCGCCAAGATCGGCCTGCTCGGCCTCAACGGTTCGGGCAAGTCCACCGTGCTGCGCATCATGGCCGGTGCCGACAAGGAATTCGACGGCGAGGTGCAGTGGCAATCCGGCGTGCGCATCGGCTACCTGCCGCAGGAGCCGCAACTTGATCCGGCCAAGACGGTGAAGGAAGAAGTGGAAGCCGGCATGGGCGAGATCGCCGAGGCGCGCGTCAAACTGGAAGAGATCTACGCCGCCTACGCCGAACCCGACGCCGACTTCGACAAGCTGGCCGAACAGCAGGCCAAGTATGAGGCGATCCTCGCCGCCGCCGGCAACGACGTGGAACACCAGATGGAGATCGCCGCCGATGCGCTGCGCCTGCCGCCCTGGGAGGCGAAGATCGAACACCTGTCCGGCGGCGAGAAGCGGCGCGTGGCGCTGTGCAAGCTGCTCATGTCCAAGCCCGACATGCTGCTGCTGGACGAGCCCACCAACCACCTCGATGCCGAATCGGTGGAATGGCTGGAACAGTTCCTCACCCGCTTCCCCGGCACCGTGGTGGCCGTCACCCACGACCGCTACTTCCTCGACAACGCCGCCGAGTGGATCCTGGAACTGGACCGCGGCCACGGCATCCCCTGGAAGGGCAACTACTCCTCCTGGCTGGAACAGAAGGAAGAGCGGCTGGAGAAGGAACAGAAGCAGATCGACGCCCACATGAAGGCGATGAAGCAGGAACTGGAATGGGTGCGCTCCAATCCCAAGGCGCGTCAGGCCAAGTCCAAGGCGCGCATCGCCCGCTTCGAGGAACTCAATTCCGTCGAATACCAGCGCCGCAACGAAACCCAGGAGATCTTCATCCCGCCCGGCGAGCGCCTGGGCGAGAAGGTCATCGAGTTCAAGAACGTCAGCAAGAGCTTCGGCGAGCGCCTGCTCATCGACGACCTCAGCTTCCAGATCCCGCCCGGCGCCATCGTCGGCATCATCGGCCCCAACGGCGCCGGCAAATCGACCCTGTTCAAGATGCTGCAGGGCAAGGAACAGCCGGACTCGGGCAGCATCGACATCGGCTCCACGGTGAAGATCTCCTCGGTCGACCAGAGCCGCGAAGGCCTGGCCAACGACAAGACCGTGTTCGAGGCCGTCTCCGGCGGCGCCGACATCCTCACCGTCGGCCGCTTCGAGATGCCGAGCCGCGCCTACCTCGGCCGCTTCAACTTCAAGGGCGGCGATCAGCAGAAGATCGTGGGCAACCTGTCCGGCGGCGAGCGCGGCCGCCTGCACCTGGCCACCACCCTGATCCAGGGCGGCAACGTGCTGCTGCTCGACGAACCCTCCAACGACCTCGACGTGGAGACCCTGCGCGCACTGGAAGATGCCCTGCTGGAATTCGCCGGCTGCGTGCTGGTGATCAGCCACGACCGCTGGTTCCTCGATCGCATCGCCACCCACATCCTCGCCTGCGAGGGGGACTCGCACTGGGAATTCTTCGCCGGCAACTACCAGGAATACGAGGCCGACAAGAAACGCCGCCTCGGCGAGGAAGGCGCCAAGCCCAAGCGCATCCGCTACAAGCCGATCAGCCGCTAGGCGGTCCCGCCGGCATCGGCACAGGGAACAACGCCGCGTCCCCGCAAGGGCACGCGGCGTTTTTATCTACACCTCGATCTTCAGCACCACCTTGTGGATCAGCCCGTCGCTTACCAGCGGGGCATGGGCATCCTCGGGGAAGAAGACGCAGAAGCTGCCGGCACGGGCGGTCACCCAGCTGTGCGGCGTGTCGTGGAAGAACTGGATGTCTTTTTCGCTGTTGAAGGCGGCCACCGGCTGGCGGCAGGCCTGCAGTGGTGCCCAGCCCATTTCGTCGCTGCCGGCGATGACGTACTGGATGTCGATGTAGCGGCGATGGCACTCCAGCTGTGCCGCCTCGCGCGCCCGTCCGTGCACCGCCGAGTAGATGGCCACCAGGTGCTCACCGACGAGATTGATCCGCCCGCTCTGCGGCGGCTGCACCGGCAGATGGTGCAGGTAGGCGAAGGCCCGCTCGAACATCGGGTGCAGGGCCGTGTAACGGTGGGAATTATCCAGGGTGTCGAGGATCACGCAACGTCTCCAGTAGTCATGACGACCTGCGACATTGTGCCCGTGCCGCGTCTTGTGCGCCATCATTGACCCAACCATTTGACGCCGCCCGCCCGCATGGGCTAAAACCCCACGACCAGCGCCCCGCGCGGTGCTGAACAGCCGCCTGCCATAATAACGAGGTAACACCGTGGCCCAGACCAAGATCCTGCTCGACGAGAACGAAATCCCCACCCACTGGTACAACGTCGTTGCCGACATGCCCAATGCCCCGGCTGCGGTACTCGGCCCGGACGGCAAGCCGATCACCCCGGATGCCCTGGCGGCCATCTTCCCCATGTCGCTCATCGAGCAGGAGGTTTCCGCCGAGCGCTGGATTCCGATCCCGGACAAGGTGCGCGAGATTTATCAATTGTGGCGCCCCTCCCCCATGTTCCGCGCCCACCGCCTGGAACAGATGCTCGGCACCCCGGCGAAGATCTATTACAAGTACGAGGGTGTCAGCCCCGCCGGCTCGCACAAGCCCAACTCCGCCATCGCCCAGGCCTATTACAACAAGGAGGCCGGCATCCGCCGCCTGGTCACCGAGACCGGTGCCGGCCAGTGGGGCTCGTCGCTGGCCCTGGCCGGCCAGATGTTCGACATGGAGGTGCGCATCTATATGGTGAAGGTGAGCTACGAGCAGAAGCCGTTCCGCCGCTCCATGATGCAGACCTGGGGCGCCGAGGTGTTCGCCAGCCCCACCAACATGACCAATGCCGGCCGCAGCGTGCTGGAGAAGGACCCGACCAATCCCGGTTCGCTGGGCAGCGCCAGCTCCGAGGCGGTGGAAGAGGCCGCCTCGCGCGCCGACACCAACTCCGCGCTGGGCTCGGTACTCAATCACGTGATCCTGCACCAGTCCGTCATCGGCCTGGAGGCGACGAAGCAGTTCGAGAAGGTGGGCGACTACCCGGACATGATCTTCGCCCCCTGCGGCGGCGGCTCCAACTTCGGCGGCGCGGCCTTCCCCTTCTTCGCCGACAAGGCCGCCGGCAAGAACGTGCGCCTGGTGGCGGTGGAGCCCTCCTCTTGCCCGACGCTGACCCGCGGCCACTACGCCTATGACTTCGGTGATTCCGTCGGCATGACGCCGCTGCTCAAGATGTACACCCTGGGCCATGACTTCATGCCGCCGTCGATCCATGCCGGCGGCCTGCGCTATCACGGCGACAACGCCCTGGTGTCGCAGCTCTACAACGAGGGCCTGATCGAGGCGGTGGCCGTGCCGCAGGTGGCGACCTTCGAGGCCGGCGTGCAGTTCGCCCGCACCGAGGGCATCATCCCGGCGCCGGAATCCTGTCATGCCATCCGTGCCTGCATCGACGAGGCCTTGCGCTGCAAGGAGTCGGGCGAGGCCAAGACCCTGTTCTTCAATCTCTCCGGCCACGGCCACTTCGACATGGCCTCCTACGACAAGTACTTCGCCGGCGAGCTGGAAGACTATGCTTATCCGGAAGAGGCCATCCGCCAGGCGCTGGATCACCTGCCCAAGGTGGGGTAACACCTCGTCGCCGCAGAGGCGCAGAGACGCAGAGGTAATCAGCCGGTAACTCAGATAACCGGCCCTATCGGATGCGGTAGTGGCCAAGGCACCGCGATGACACATCAAATGCATCCGCTCTGCGTCTCTGCGCCTGCGCGCCAGAATGTTGAAACTCATTGAATAAAGGATCGTCATGAGCAAACCCGAAGCGCTGGCGCCCGATGCGCTGTACAAGCGCTGTGACCCCGGCCTGTTCAGTTTCCAGACCACCGCCGAGCTGCCCGATCTGGCCGAGATCATCGGCCAGAACCGCGCCATCGGTGCGGTACGCTTCGGCGTCAATATCCAGCGCGAAGGCTACAACCTGTATGTGATGGGGCCGCCGGGCATCGGCAAGCACACCCTGGTGCGCCAGTTCCTCGAGCAGAAGGCCGCCGGCCGCGCCACGCCGGACGACTGGTGCTACGTCAACAATTTCGAGCAGGCGCACAAGCCCCATGCCCTGCGCCTGCCGCCCGGTCGCGGTACCGCGCTCAAGCGCGACATGGAAAAGCTGGTGGAAGAACTGGGCGTGGTCCTGCCCGCCACCTTCGAGGGTGAGGAATACCGCAGCCGCCTCCAGGCGCTGGAAGAGGAACTGAAGGAACATCAGGAACACGGTTTCAGCGGTCTGGCCGAGGAGGCCGCCACCCACAACATCAAGCTGTTCCGCACCCCGTCGGGCTTTGCCTTCGCCCCGATGAAAGACGACGAGGTGCTGGGGCCGGACGAATTCGAGAAGCTGCCCAAGGAAGAGCAGACGCGCATCGAGGAAATCGTCGCCGTGCTGCAGGAAAAACTGCAGATCCTGATTCGGCAGATTCCGCTGTGGCGCAAGGACACGCGCGAGAAGGTGAAGGCGCTCAACCGCGAGACCTCCATGGCCGCGGTGAATCACCTCATCGACGAGGTGAAACAGCGCTATGCCGATCTGCCGCGCGTGGCGGAGTATCTGGCGGCGGTGGAGCAGGATGTCGTCGACAACGTGCGCAACTTCGTGCACAGCGACGAGGGCAGCGAGGGCATGCCCGACGGCAAGGGCGAATCGCTGCACCGCTATCAGGTCAACGTGCTGGTGGACAACAAGGACACCGAGGGCGCGCCCATCGTCTACCTGGACAATCCCACCTATCTCAACCTGGTGGGCCGCGCCGAACACATCGCCCAGTTCGGCACCCTGATCACCGACTTCACCCTGATCAAGCCCGGCGCCCTGCACGAAGCGAGCGGCGGTTATCTGCTGGTGGACGCCTACAAGCTGCTCACCCACTCCTTTGCCTGGGAAGGCCTGAAGCGCGCGCTATACTCCAGCGAGATCCGCATCGAGTCGCTGGAGAAGATGCTGTCCCTGGTCAGCACCGTGTCGCTGGAGCCGGAGGCGATCCCGCTCGATGTGAAGGTGGTGATCGTCGGCGACCGCATGACCTATTACCTGCTGCACGAATACGACCCGGATTTCGCCGAGCTGTTCAAGGTCGCCGCCGACTTCGAGGGCCGCATCCCGCGCAACGACGACAACAAGCGCATCTACGCCCAGCTCATCGCCACCCTGGCGCGCAAGGAACAGTTGCGTCCCTTCGACGCCGCCGCGGTGGCGCGCGTCATCGAACACGGCTCGCGCCTGGTGGAGGACACCGAGCACCTCACCGCCCACATGCGTTCCATTGCCGACGTGCTGCGCGAGGCGGATTACTGGGCCGGCGAGGCCGGCCACGAGGTGGTCGGCGCCGTCGATATCCAGCAGGCCATCGACCATCAGGTGCATCGTTCGTCCCGGGTACGCGAACACCTGCTGGAGGAGATCCGCCGCGGCACCATCATGATCGACACCGACGGCACCCGGGTCGGCCAGATCAACGGCCTGTCGGTGCTGTCCATGGGCGACTTCGCCTTCGGCCAGCCCTCGCGCATCACCGCCAGCGTGCACATCGGCGAAGGGGGCGTGGTCGATATCGAACGCGAGGTGGAACTGGGCGGCGCCATCCATTCCAAGGGGGTGCTGATCCTGTCCTCGTTCCTCGCCGCGCGCTATGCCACCCATCACCCCCTGGCGCTCTCCGCCAGCCTGGTGTTCGAACAGAACTACGGCATGGTGGACGGCGACTCCGCCTCGCTGGCGGAGCTGTGCGCCCTGCTCTCGGCGCTGGCCGAGCTGCCGGTGCTGCAGTCCTACGCCGTCACCGGTTCGGTCAACCAGCACGGCCAGGTACAGCCCATCGGCGGGGTGAACGAAAAGATCGAGGGTTTCTTCGACGTGTGCCGTCTGCACGGCCTCACCGGGCGACAGGGTGTACTGATCCCCGCCAGCAACGTCAAACACCTGATGCTGCGCCAGGATGTGGTGCAGGCGGTGGCCGACGGCCAGTTCCGCATCTACGCCATGGAAACGGTGGACCAGGCCCTCAGCCTGCTGCTCGACACCGAGGCCGGCACGCAGGACGCCGAAGGCAACTGGCCGGAGGACAGCGTCAACGGCCGGGTGCAGCATCGCCTGTCCGAGATGGCGCACATCCGCGCCAGCTTCGGCGATCACGGCAAGGACAAGGCCGAGGACCATCCGTCCCCCGACGGCAGCGACATCGACGCACCACCGCGCCATGTCGACTGATGCCACCCGCCGCACCGTGCGCCACATCCTGCTCGCCCTCGACTCGACGCAGGATGCGAGCGCACTGGAACTGGCGGCACAACTGGCCGCGCTGCTGCAGGGCACGCTGCAGGGGGTGTTCGTGGAAAACAGCGATCTGCTGCGCCTCGCCCAGCTCCCCTTCGCCCACGAAGTAACACTCACCTCGGCGCGGCCGCGCCGGCTGGATACGGCACAACTGGAACGTGACCTGCGTGCCCAGGCCGAACAGGTGCGCCGCCTGCTGGAAAATCATGCCCTGCGCCACAGTGTGGAATGGAGCTTCCGCATCGAACGCGGCGCCCTCACCGCAACACTGGCCACCAGCGGCACCACCGACATCGTGATGCTGGGCCGCTCCGGCGTCAGCGCGCATGAGCAGCGCAGCGGCGCTGCGCCGATCCTCGCCGTCTATGACGGCAGCGCCGCCGCTGGCCGCGCCCTCGACACCGCCGCCGACATCGCCCAGGGCGATCTGCTGGTGCTGCTGCCCGCCGCCCAGGCAGCGGAACTGCGTACCGCTGCCGCCAGTCAACTCGCTGCGCGCGGTCTGCGCGCCAGTTATCTGCCCCTCCCCGACCTGACGCCGGCGCACCTCATCGCCGCCGGCCGGCGTCACCACTGCCGCATGCTGGTCATGGCCGGCGACCCCGCCCGGCTGCTGCCGCACATGCGGCGTTCCAGCTGCCCGGTGGCGGTGGTGCCGTAACGGCAGATACAAGAGATAAAGTTGCAAGATACAAGTGACAAGAGAATAGGCCCATGTGGTGGCGGCGATACCGCTACTTGGCCTCCGATGACAGCTGGCCTACACTACAACCGCTTGCCCCACCAGGAGTCCATCAACGACATGAACAACTAAGCCCCCGCCGGCCCGCTGCCGGTTTCCCTGGTTCCATCCGTCCACACCACAGGGGGCTTTCATGTCGTCACGTTCCACTTCCACGCTCTGGCTGCACGCCCGCCATCTCGGCCACACCCTGCCCGATGGCCGCACGCCGTTTTCCGATCTCGAACTGGTGCTGCACCACGGCATCTCCGCGCTGGTAGGGCGCAACGGTGCCGGCAAATCACTGCTGGCGCGCATCCTGGCCGGCGTTCTGTCGCCGACACAGGGACAAGTGGAGCGGCATGGCAGCATCGCCTATGTCGCGCAACGCGCCACCGCCGCCACCGGCCGCGTCGCGGACCTGCTCGGTTGCGCCCCGATCCTGGATGCACTGCACCGTATCGAGAACGGCAGTTGCGCCGCGGAGGATTTCGCGGCCGTCGGCAACGACTGGGACCTGCCGCAACGCCTGCATCAATGGTTCAGCCGCTTTGGCCTCGCGCATCTCGCACCGGACACCGCTGCGGCACGGCTGAGCGGCGGCGAGCTGGCGCGGCTCGACCTCATCGCCGCGCTGTGGCACGCACCGGATCATCTGATCCTCGACGAACCGAGCAACCATCTCGACCGCGGCGCCCGCCGGCAACTGGCCGAGTTCATCGCCCAATGGCCCGGCGGCCTGCTGCTCATCAGCCATGATCGCGCCCTGCTGGACGGGGTGCAGGAGATCCACCACCTCGACGGTATGGGCCTGCACCGCTACGGCGGCAATTACCGGTTCTATGCCGCAGCGCGCCGGCAGGAGCAGGAGGCGCTCGCCACCAGAATCGCACAAGGCAAGACGGCGCTGCGCCGCGAACAGCGGGAACAGCGCGCCGCGCTGGAACGGCAACAGCAGCGGCTGGCACGCGGCAAACGCGAACGGCACACGGCCAATCAGGCCAAGGTATTGCTGGATCGGCAGAAGGAACGCAGCGACCACAGCAGCGGGCGCCTGGCCGCGACGCAGGCGGCCGGGGTACAGCGTCAGGCCGAGACGCTACAAGCGCTGGAACAGCGACGGGAGATACCGATTGGACTGCGCCTTGCGCTGCCGCAACCGCAGGCCGGCGGAACCCGCACGGTCATCGCGGTGGAAGGATTGGATTTTGCCTATGCCGCGCCGCTGTTCCATAACTTCAGCCTGTGCATCATGCAGGGTGAACGCTGCGCACTGCGCGGCGCCAATGGCAGCGGCAAGTCCACGCTGCTGCAGCTCATCACCGGTGCGCTGCAGCCGCGGCGCGGCAAGGTGCGTCTGCACCGGCCGTGGGTGCTCATCGACCAGCACACGTCGATGCTCGACGCGGCACAGACGCCGCTGGAGAATTTCCGCCGCCTCGCACCGGGGCTTGCCGAAAGCGACTATCGCCACCGCCTGGCACGGCTGGGCCTGGACGCCGCCTGTGCCGCGGTAGAGGTACAAAACCTGAGCGGCGGCGAGCGCCTGAAGACGGCCCTGGCCTGCGCCCTGCTCGGCCCGGCGCCGACACCCCTGCTGCTGCTCGACGAGCCCACCAACAACCTCGACCTCGACGCCATCGCCGCACTGGAGGCGGCGCTCAACGACTATCGCGGCACGCTGCTGGTGATCTCCCACGACGAGCACCTTCTCCAGGCCATCGGCATCACGCGGGAGATATCAGTGACAAGTGACAAGTGACAAGTGACAAGTTGCACGTTGCACGTTGCACGTTGCACGTTGCAAGAGGACCCCAAACACTCTTGCTTGTCACTTGTCACTGCCTGCAACCAACGGCACGAACGCCACCGGCAAGACCGGCCATTCGCGCACCGCACCTTCGGCATCCTTTTCCACCACCAGCAACTGTTGCACATTGCCGGGTTCACCCACCGGGATCACCAGGCGGGCGCCCGGCTTCAATTGGGCGATGAGTGCGGCGGGAACATAGGGCGCGGCGGCGGTGACGATGATGCCGTCGTAGGGGGCGTGTTCGGGCCAGCCGGCATAGCCGTCGCCGTGACGCACTGCCACATTGCCGCAGCCAAGCTGCTGCAGGCGCGCGCTGGCGGCGGAGGCCAGCGCGGCGACGACCTCCAGGCTGTAGACCCGGCGCACCAGCCGGGCCAGCACCGCGGTCTGGTAACCGGAGCCGGTGCCCACCTCGAGGATCACATCATCCGGCGTGGTCCGCAGCAGGTCCGTCATCAGCGCGACGATATAGGGCTGCGAGATGGTCTGGCCGTGACCGATGGGCAGCGGGCCGTTGTCGTAGGCCGCCGCCTGCATATCGTCCGGCACGAAGCAGTGGCGCGGCACCGCCGCCAGCGCCGTCAGCACGCGCTCACTGAAGGCATCCTGCCCGATCTGGTCGCGGGTATAACGCAGTTCACGATCGATATCGATCAGCATGCGCCGCAACCCCTGCGGGTCGGGCGTATCGCGGCTGCGGTCTATTCCTCCCACTCCAGCGTATCCAGCGGGCCGGACCAGTCTTCGGGATGGCGCACCATTTCGGTGTCGCCGAAATCGTCCTTCTCCAGGTCGTCGAACGGGCCGGACCAGTCCTCCGGCGCCTCGCGGCGGATCAGTTCCATGTCGTACCAGGTATCGGTGTCCAGCTCTTCCACCGCGCCGTCGAAATACTGAATCTCGACGATGCCCTCCTGCTCGTCCAGGGCGATGACCTCGAAGGATTCGCCTTCCAGATTCTTGTACCACGCACCAATTTCGGGGTTGATTGCCGTAGCCATGTCATACCTCCACTGCATGCATACACGCCTATAGTAGTCCCATTGTGCCGCGACCGATAACCGTGGTGGCGCCATCCCCGCCATTGACCCGGCATTTGCCTTTGACTTGGGCCACATCACGTGCCTATGCTAGCGCGCTGATTTTTCTTTAACGTCACAGAAAATCATACAGATACGACTCAAATCTAGAAATTTGATGAAGCGCACGGAAACCCCCATCAATCCGCTACGCCTCTGCCGGCTCGCCAGCCTGCGCAACCGCTATCTGGCGGCGATGCTGGTGCTGACCGCGCTGTTCACCACCAGCGCCGTGCTGCTGCAACACTATGTGACCGGCGTACGCAGCGAACGCACCGCCAGCATCGAGATGCGGCAGCAGGCCGGCCAGCACAGCCGCCTGTTGCGCGAGGCCCTGCTGGAGGCCGAGCGCGCCCTCAACGGCTATTTGCGCTCGCCCTCGGCGCAGCAGCGCCAGGCCGTGTTCGCCGCCGTCGACACCGCACGCGAACGACAGCAACAGCTGTTTGCCCTGCCCTGGATGCAGCATGGGGAATACCACACGGAATTCGCATCGCTGGCGCAGGATCTGCGTGCTCTGCACGGCAGCCTGGACCAGTGGCTGATGCCACGCGCGGCCGGCAGCCGGGAATTCCCTCATGAGCTGTTCGCCCGCCTGTGGCAGCCGCTGCATGTGCTCGAGCAGCGCCTGGACGACTCGGCCACCATCGAGGTCGGCTATCTGCTCAACGCCTCCAACAACATCATCGGCAGCATCTGGCTGCTGGCCCTGGGCGCCCTGCTGCTGATGCTGCTCGGCTTCTTCCTGTTCCAGCGCTACGTGCTCGGCCCCATCTCCGTGGTGGCGCACGCCCTGCGCGACGAGGCCCACGGCAAACATGAACTGCTGCTGCCGCTCCCGGCCACGGCAGAGACGCAACACCTGGTGGATGCCTTCAAGGAGATGCGCCGCCAGGTGGCGGAACGGCAGCAGGCGCTGGAGCACCAGGCCCTGCACGACGCCCTCACCGGACTGCCCAACCGCGTGCTGCTGCAGGACCGGGTGCAGCACGCCATCCACCACCTGCGCCGCCTCGGCCACGGCGGGCTGGCGCTGCTGATCATGGACCTCGACGGCTTCAAGGAGATCAACGACACCCTGGGCCACCCCATCGGCGACGGCCTGCTGCAGCAACTGGGCGAGCGGCTGCGCCAGGAGGTCGGCGACAGCGACACCGTGGCCCGCCTCGGCGGCGACGAGTTCGCCGTGCTGCTGGAACAGGTGGACGAGAAGGAGGCCCGCCATATGGCCGGCCGCATCCTGCACCTGCTGGACCAGCCCTTCGAGGTGGCCGGGCAGAGCCTGTATGTGGCCGGCAGCATCGGCCTTGCCCTCTACCCGCAGCACGCCCACACGCCGCAGGAGCTGTCGCGCCGCGCCGACGTGGCCATGTACGTGGCCAAGCGGGAGAAAAACGGTATCGCCCTGTACGACCCCGCGCAGGACCACTACACCCTGCAACGCCTGGCCCAGGCCAGCGATCTGCGCAGCGCCATCAGCAACGAAAATCTGCTGCTGCACTTCCAGCCGCAGATCGACCTGCATACCGGCAAGTACAGCGGGGTCGAGGCCCTGCTGCGCTGGCACCACCCGCAGCTGGGCTACATCTCCCCCGACGACTTCATCCCGGTGGCGGAGCAGACCGGCCTGATCCGCCACCTCACCTACTGGGTGCTGGATCACTCGCTGGCGCAGATCGCCGCCTGGCAACACCAGGCGCTGCCGCGCGGCTCCATCGCCGTCAACCTGTCCGCCTACAACCTGCAGGATGCGGGGCTGGCGCTGGAGGTGGCGCGGCTGCTGAAGAAGTGGGGGGTACAGCCCTGGCGGCTGGTGCTGGAGATCACGGAAAGTTCGATGATGGCCAATCCGGCGCGCGCGCTGGCCACCCTGGAAAAACTCAACGACATCGGCGTGCAGATCGCCATCGACGATTTCGGTACCGGCTTCTCCTCACTGTCCTATCTGAAGCAGCTGCCGGTGGACAAGCTGAAGATCGACAAGTCCTTCGTCATGCACATGAACGAGGACGACAACGACGCGATGATCGTGCGCTCCACCATCGATCTGGCGCACAACCTGGGTCTGGAAGTAGTGGCGGAAGGGGTGGAGAGCGCCGCGGCGCTGGAGCTGCTGCACATCCTCAACTGCGACGCCGCCCAGGGTTATTTCATCAGCCGCCCGCTGCCGGCGGCAGAACTGGCGAAGTGGCTGGCGACAAGTGACTACTGCCAGGGATATCAACAGGCCCCGGAGCACGATGCCCCGGCCCCGGACCTGCCGACCACGCATTGAGCAGACAGGCGGGGTTGACCCGAAGGGTATGCTGCAGGAAGGGATATCAATGTGAGAGCCCGATTTATCGGGCGACGCGGCCCCAGCGCCGCCCTCGCCCGGCAAAGCCGGGCTCCCACAACTACGGCAGAGGAATCTTGCCGGCCTACTGACCGTAGGTGAACTCGCGGGTGACCAGCACCTCGCCGTTGCCGTCCACCACGCTGACCTGCCAGGCGCCCTTCCACTCCGGCACCATCTTCTTGCTCGACCAGACGCGCCAGCGCGGCCCGTTCACATCAAAACCCACCTCGGCCATCACCGTGTCGTTGTGTACCCAGCGGTGCACCACGCGCTGCCCCTGCATGCCGCGCAGCTCGGTGAAGAAATTCACCTGCGCCGCATCGCCGGCAACCTGGCTCATCTCGTCCACCGGCTCGCGCTCGCTGATCCCGCTGGTGACGATGGCGCGCGCCACCTCCCACTGCGCGGCCGCGGGGGCGGCAGCCTCCTCGGCGAGGACCGGTACCGCGGCGGTCAGCAAACCCAGCGACAATACCCAAGAAATCATCCGCATGTTCTATCTCCCTGTTGCTTGTTGTATGGATACGGCGGACGCCGCAGGGAAATATATAGCCCAGGAAGGCAGGAAAAACCGCGATCACCTCGGCAGAAACCCGCCCAAACCGTGCCTGGCCATAGGGCGCCCCGCGGGCGCCGGGCGACGGGCACGGCCCGCCCTATGGCCCGGCGTTACACCCCGGCGGCAAACACGTAGGGCGTGTCCTGCCGCGCCCGATAGGCCGCAGCATCCTGCACCGTACCCTCGGCCACCTGGGCACGCGCGCGGCGCAGGGCGGTCTCGATGCGGCGGTCGCGCAGATGGTAGCGCGGGTCCAGGCCGATCTCGGCCAGCGCCGGGCAGGCCTCGCCGAACACATGGCGGTACAGCTCGGTCATCATGCCGTAGCGCCCGGCCATCAGGGTATTGGTGGCGTTCTTGATGGCGTCAATGTCGCGCTCCTCGCGCGCGAAGAAGCTGGTCACCAGCATCACCGCGATGGCGTGCAGCACGTCGTAGCGCACGTGGGCGATGAACACCAGCAGATGGCGCTGCGTCAGCGGCACGTCATTGTCCCTGGCGAAACGGATCATGCCGCCGAGCAGCAGGCTGAAGAATTCCGGCACGCCCCACTCCATGCCGAGGCCCACCGAGGCCAGCGATTCCAGCGGCGTGAATTCCTCGCTGCCCGCCACCAGGCGCTGGGTCAGCACGTTGTCGGCCACGCCCGGCAGCAGCGCCACATCCTGCTGCTCGAACGGAATCCCCAGCCCCTCGAACAACTGGCGGTACATGACGATGTGGGTGGTGGACTGGAACAGCCCGCCCATGGTCGGGTAGTCCTCCACCGCGTGGCTGCCGACGCCGTATTCGTCGGCCACCAGCTGCGCCAGCACGATCTGCGTCAGCTCCGACACGCGCTCGTTGAGCACGCCATAGGGCAAGGGCATCACGCTGGAGAAACGCCCCAGCGCCAGCGCCACGCACTGGCGTGTGTTCTTGATCTGGTTGAAGTAGTGCAGCGCGAAGGCGGCCAGTTGCGGCTGGCTGATGCGCCCCTCGAACACGCGCACGAAGAACGGGTGGCGCCACACCGGATGGTCCATCACATGGTTGTGCAGGTCGAGGAACATCGCCTGCAGAGCGCCGGGCTCGAACAGGCGGTGCTGCGCAAAGGGATTGCCCGGCTGTTGCGCGGCGATGGCGTGCAGCTCGTGCAACATCTGGTGCAGCGGATTGGCCGGGTCCTCCAGCGCGCGGATCACCGCAGTGAAGTCCTGCTGCTGGCTCGCCTTGAAACGGGCCAGCACCTCCTCGGCGGACAGCTCCAGCAGGTCGGGCATCGGATGGACGGCCGCTGGCAGGCGGGTGGTGCCGTCGGGCAGGGTTTCGACCAGATCGGAAAACAGCGTTCCGCTGACAATGGGATTGGACATGAAAGGAGGCTCCTGAATACGATGGGCGCTACGTTAGCGCCTGAACAGGGGTCCGCCAATGACAATTATCAAAAAATCACCCGATAACCCGGTCATCCGCCTGGGCATCAGCGCCTGCCTGCTGGGCGAGAAGGTACGCTTCGACGCCAACCACAAGCTCGACACCTACATCCGCGACACCCTCGGCCAGTACTTCGACTTCGTGCCGATCTGCCCGGAGGTGGCCATCGGCCTCGGCGTGCCGCGCCCCACCATCCGCCTGGTGGGCGACCCGGCGCAGCCGCGTGTGGTCGGCGTGCTCGACCCGAGCCTGGACGTCACCGCCCCCATGGAACAGTACGGCCGCCGCATGGCCCGGGAGCTGCCGCCCCTCGCCGGCTACCTGCTGAAGAGCAAGTCGCCCTCCTGCGGCATGGAGCGGGTCAAGGTGTACCAGGACAAGGGCGTGCCCAAGATGGGCCGCGGCCTCTATGCGCGCGAACTGATGGCCGGCCGCCCGCTCCTGCCGGTGGAAGAGGAAGGCCGCCTCGGCGACCCGGTGCTGCGCGAGAACTTCATCGAGCGCGTGTTCTGCTATCACCGCTGGCAGCAACTGGAGGCACAGGGCCTCACCCCGGCGCGGCTGGTGGACTTCCACGCCCGCCACAAGCTGGTGCTGATGAGCCACGGCGCCGAATACTACCGCGCCCTCGGCCGCCTGGTCGCCAATGCCGGCAGCGCCGACATCAAGACACTGGCGCAGGACTACATCCACGGCTTCATGGCCGCCCTGGCCCACCCTGCCACGCGCAAGCGCCACACCAACGTCCTGCAACACCTGATGGGCTACCTGAAGAAACAGCTCGACAGCGCCGACAAGGTCGAACTGCTGGAGATCATCGAAGCCTACCGCCTGGGCGAAGTCCCCCTCATCGTCCCCATCACCCTGCTCAACCACCACTTCCGCCGCCATCCCAACGAGTACGCCGCGCAGCAGATCTATCTGGCGCCGCATCCGAGGGAGTTGATGTTGCGGAATCATATCTGAGGGTACGCTACGACCCGACCTCTCCCCACTCACGCAACAAGTCTATCGAATTGAGCAATTGATCATCACACCCCGCCTGACTGGCGCGACCCACCATTGTTGTCACGCAAGCTCACGATTTTCTGTAGATTTCCCGCAGTGCACCAGTACTCAGATATCAATGTTGAACGGCGTCTTGCCAGATATTGCGATATGCGGCAGAGTTGCAGTCTATCTCCCCATGGGTTCCCCACAGCGCAGGACGCCTTGACCCGTGAAAACAACAAGTTGTATCCAATGGAATCGTTCTCGGCCCGTCATATCTGGCGATGGGCCGTTCATTTATCGTTGGGCGTAATCAAGATGAAGAAACCACTTTTGCTTCTTGCCGGAATAATGCTCTTCGATAACGGACAGGTATTGGCACAGGGCAAACCTCCCTTGCCCCACTACGATTGGGGTGCATGCCCTTTCGAGTGTTGTACTTACCGCGAGTGGAAAGCCAATGAAGTCGTTGTTGCCTACACAGATTACAAAGATGGCGCTTCGGTGGCTTTCGCAATACAGAAAGATGAATGGGTTACAGCAGAAACCGGTGTTGTAATCACTACCAGAGCCGGCATCACAAAGATTCTCAAACCATTGAAACTGGGGTACCAAGAGGGACAGACTGAACCTTCCCTCGATGCCAAACCCGGTGACATCCTGTATACACTCCACTATGCCGGTGAAGGTTTCGATCTATTCTGGTTTAAGGGGAAGAAATACACAGACCAAATCGCCTCCGATGAACCTACCCCTACGCCACCGCCTCCTGAATTCAGTGCGCAGGTAATCTCTCGCCCGGTGGCAGATTGGTGGGTTAGGGTCAAGAATAACAAAGGCCAGACAGGCTGGATAAAGAATCCGCCGTATTTCGAGAACGCCGATGCCTGCGCGTAGTACGCCCAACAATCGGTTCCACGGAACGGCGTCGCTAACGCGCCGCCGCCCGTGAACCGAAACGTTATGAGTAACCCCCATGATTGACGTCAGTGACTATTCCAAGAAGCTCGTATCTGACATTGTGAATGCCATCAATGGAATGGAGATTCCATCCGATGACCGCTCGCGGATTGCTGGCGCCCTGTTTGATATCGTCCACGAGCACCACCAGGCAATTGTGATTTTGCTTGGAAAGCGTCTATTTGGCTCGGCGAGCGCGCTAATGAGGAGCATCTTCGAGTCCTATGTTCGTGGTGTTTGGTTCATGAAGTGCGCGACCGCGAAGGATATTGCAGACTTTCAGAAAGACAAATCGAAAGAGGGGACATTCGAAGAGCGGCTGATAGAAATCGAGAAGATCAACGCAGTAGCTCACGGCGGGTTGATAACGGTGAAGAAGACAGCGTGGACAGGGCTGAATAGCTACACCCATGGAGGAATGAGGCCGGTTTCGCGAAGGTTCGTTGGTATGGAGATGAAGGCCAACTACGCGCAAGAGGAAATCTTGCAGATAGAGAGGATGGCAAGCGCGTTTGCGGTGCTGGCGGTCTTTCAAATTGCCGAACTCGCAAACAATACCGACCTCATGGGCGCTGCTGAGGCCATGGCGGGTGAATTCAAGGCAAATTACTCATAACAAGTCGCTGCAGTCGACGCCAAAAAGGCTAACGCCTTTTCGGCGCGCCTGAGCTTCACGTTAGAACAAGAAAAAACGGGGCAGATTTATTTAATACACACTGCGTGCGC
>JANJXC010000096.1 GCA_024709225.1 Gammaproteobacteria bacterium
CGTAGGCCTTCGCCTCACCACCAAACTTCTTCGCCTGCACTACCGTCAGAGCCGCGGTCAGCGTCGTCTTGCCATGGTCCACGTGACCAATCGTACCGACGTTTACGTGCGGCTTTTTACGCTCGAATTTTTCCTTGGACATCGGACAAACTCCCCACGTTGGAACGCTAAATAAAACCAAAATTGGAGCCCATACCCAGACTTGAACTGGGGACCTCTCCCTTACCAAGGGAGTGCTCTACCACTGAGCTATATGGGCCTGAAATCTTCTCAGCCAGCTATTGGAGCGGGTGATGGGAATCGAACCCACGCCATCAGCTTGGAAGGCTGAGGTTCTACCATTGAACTACACCCGCAATGCCCGGCAAGGCCACCAGCCCAGCCTAACGGCCACTACTAAATTCTATTTGGTGGAGGGGGAAGGATTCGAACCTTCGAAGGCTGAGCCGGCAGATTTACAGTCTGCTCCCTTTGGCCGCTCGGGAACCCCTCCGGAAAACGAGCCCGCTATTCTGATCGAGGCGCGGGTTTCTGTCAACACCAATCCCCATCTGTAACGGCAATCCGGCTACCGATACAGTAGAGGGACGAATCACCGTTCATACCCCCATATGTTTGGAGCTGGCGAGAGGATTTGAACCCCCGACCGGCTGATTACAAATCAGCTGCTCTACCAACTGAGCTACGCCAGCCACGTCACCTGTCGCGACAAGCGGCGTATTCTAGCCCGAACGTTTCATAAATTCACGCGATGTTCGCGACCGCCGCCCAATAACTCGGCAAAAGAGTCATGTACGCGCCAACGCCCTGGCGGGCAGGCGCCGCGGGCGGCCATTTCACTGGCATGGACGGGAAGCAAGATTGCGCATTTCGGTCGGCAGCAAACGGCGCCATGCGTCTTCGGTTTTGTCTGCGGGCCATTCAAACTCCACCCACCAACGACTACGCGGCAAGGTGATCTCTTCGATGCGAGGGGTGAGCTTCAACCCGCGTAACTGCTCTACCCGGCGTTGTGCCGACCCCTTCGCCGAGTAAACACCAAGTGAAATGGCGTTTACATTCTCTCCATTGCGAATCAGGTAGAAATCCTTCACGCCGGCACGCTGCAGCCGCTCCAGCAGGGGGGCCGCCGCGGCAGCGGACTTCGCCGGTGGCAACATCACCCAGTAACGGGTGGTCACCCCAACCTCCTCGCCGAGACGCCGTACAGTACTGCCCTCGTCCCGCAGCCCCTTGGCGATGCGCTCCGCGGCAGCTTCTGATTCAAATCCCCCTGCGCGCACACAGGCGGCAGCCGGCAAGGCTGTCGCTTCCGGCATGGTAGTCGCCATATCAAGCACGGGTTTCACGACAGCTGATGGCAGCTCCATCACGGGCGCGCTGGGCGACGCGACAGCGACTGTGTCACGCCGTGTGGCCAAGGGGGTTTCCAGTTCCTGCAACAGCACCAATCCCGGCCCGGCGGCCACGGCCGCCATCGGCGCAATATCCGCATGATCCTTCTGCCCGGCCTGCTGCCAACTCCACGCCAGCACGGCAAGATTGAGCAGGAATAAGCCCACCAAGAAACCTCTCATTGCACTAACCTAACCCCCGTTGCCCTACCAGTTGCGCCAGCCCCTGCAACACCAGGTCAGGTACCACACACGTCTCCCCCGGAAGCGAGGGCAACAAGGCATCCGCGTCTCCCCCCGTCAGCACCCCGATCGGGAGGGCATTTAGCTGCTGCTGGGCCAAAGCCATCGCCTGCAGCACCAGCCCAGCAGCAGCCTGCCGGGTTCCGGCAGTCACCGCTTCCGCCGTCCCATGTCCGAACTCACTACGGTTCACCGTATTCACTATATCGGTCGTGCGTAGCGCAGTACCCTGCGTCAGTTGCTGGCGCATCAGCGTCAGCCCGGGCGCAATCCACCCCCCCAGGTGACGACCATCCGCGGTCACTACGTCGACTGTCAGTGCCGTACCGCAGCCCACTACACACAGGGAACGACCGGCGAACGTCGGTAACTGCCGTGCTGCAATCATAGCCAGCCAACGATCCACGCCCAATTCCACCGGCGTCCGATAGCCGCTGCTGACACCGCAAGCCACTGCGCTGGCGGAGACGAACTCCGGATGTATGCCCCAGTGGACAAGGCTCCATGCCGTAAGGCTGGCCGCAACCTCCCCCCTGGCCACGCAGGCCACGACTACCCGCGCGGGCGATGGCAAAGCACCCCATAAGCTGGGCCACAACGCGGCCAACGGCTGCTCACGGTGCACAGCCGGTGCGCCAATGGACAGATGCCCATTGTGCAATCGGGCCCACTTGACCCGAGTGTTGCCGATATCCAACAGCAACATCATCGTTCCGGCTCCAGCAGGCGGACGGATACCTCGCCGAAGCTATGCCGCTGCAACTGCCCTCCCACCTCGAGCAACAACGAACCATCTCGCGCTATACCACGACCGATTCCTACGATCTCGGCCCCTGGTTGCAGCAGGATCACTGTATTTCCCGCCAGCAGATCAGCAGCACACCACTCCTGCTCAAACGATGCCAGCCCGCTGTGTTGAAATGCGTCCATCGCGTCCAACAAGTGGTGCAACAGTCGACCAGCCAGGCGATTGCGTGACAACCCGTCCTGTATGGATGCCAGATCAATCCATGGCTGATCGATGTCTTTTCCTGCTGCCGCCGGCATCGCCATATTAAGACCTATACCAATGACTACCACGCAGGGGCCTGCAGGTTCCCCGACAACCTCCAGCAGAATGCCGCCGAGCTTCCGCCCCTGCCAGTAAATATCATTCGGCCATTTCACCGCCGCCTGATGTATTCCTGCCTCGCGCAGGGCGCGGATCATTACCACAGCGACAGCAAGGCTCAACCCTGACAGCCGCCCCATGCCTTCATCGAAACGGCAGCGTAGCGAAAGATATAGGTTACGACCAAACGGTGAGCACCACTGGCGTCCGCGTCGCCCCCGGCCAGCAGTCTGATGTTCGGCAATACAAGCCGCCACGGCACAGTCTGCCTCTTGGCGCATCAACCAGGCATTGGTGGAGTCAACGCTATGCAGCACGTCAAATGACTGCAGTCGCGCACGGAACCGTGCAGCGATCTGCGTCAGTATGGCCTCCCTCTGCAAAGGTTCGAATGCCTGGCCCAAACTGTAGCCACGACCACTGACGGCATGTAGCTCCATCCCGAGCTCGCGCAGTCCCTGCAATGCCTTCCACACCGCCGCGCGGGTAACGCCGGCATGGCGCGCCATCTGCTCACCCGAGTGAAACCGCCCATCCGCGAGGAGCTGCCATAACGTGTACTGCAATGAGGTCATGCGGCAACCATCGTAAGGGAAACACCCGTTATTTGATACGCACGGCAAGGACATCGCAAGGAGCGCCGTGCAATACCGCATTGGCTGTTGATCCCAGCAGCAAGGCAACGCCGTGACGGCCATGACTGCCGACCACAATCAAATCCGCCGCTTGTTCGCCGGCGCAGCGCAAGATTTCATTTTTGGTCGAACCAACAACAACGTGACAGCGCTCAGTCGCTACACCCAACCGCGCAGCGAGACGCTCCAGCTCCTGTTGCGCCCTGTCCGCGACCTCTTGCTCCAGGCCAAGCGGCACAGCGGGAAAAACATCATAAGACGGATCGATAACCACTGGCTCGATGACATGAACCAAAGACAAATCGGCGCCACAAAATTGCTGCAGGGTCAGTGCACGCTGCACCAGAATTTCTGTCGCATTGGAAAAATCCACGGCCAGCATAATGTGTTTGTACGCGCTCATATCCGCCCCCAAGCTGTCTGTCGAATCCAGTCCACACGATAGCGCGGGGTCGTCGGTAGCACAAATGAAAAACCCCCTGCAGGAAGACCTGCAGGGGGTTTGGATTAGAGCCTGGCAGTGACCTACTTTCGCATGGGGAAGCCCCACACTATCATCGGCGCTGAGTGGTTTCACTTCCGAGTTC
>JANJXC010000103.1 GCA_024709225.1 Gammaproteobacteria bacterium
TCAGGGACAGACCACGGTTTCCGTTCTTCCGCGTGCGCGCAGCGCACGCCACCCGCGCGATGCCGCAGGCGAGCCGGGTTTGAAGTCCCGTCTGCCGCGCCGAGCATCGCAGCCCGAATCGGATCAAGCCCGCAGGGGACAGGCCATGGATGGCCTGTCCTCGCCTTCGCGTCAGGAAGACGCGTAGGCGAGCGCCGATTCGGGCGAGACGCGCGGGACCCGCAGGGCGCGGGAGTCGGGCGGCCTTTCTTTTCGTTAGTTTTCTTTGGTCGAACAAAGGTCGTGCGGGGGCGGAACCCCGACCCAATTAACCTGCGCGACAGCGCACACCAGTCCCCGGCCCTCCCCATCCAATGGGGGCGGGAAGGCGCGCCCTAGCGCAATTTAATCTCCGTCCACAACCTCGTTAGCACCCGCCGACTCCGCGCATCGAAATCCCGCAGCATTTCCATCTCCCCCATCTGCGTCGGCGTCGGAAAGATCGCCTCGTTGCCGGCGATCTCCGGCACGATGTACGGCATCGCCGCCGCATTGGGATTGCCGGCACCGATGTGGTTGGAGATGTCGGCGGCATTGCGGCCGTCGAGCATGAAGTTGATGAACTTGTGCGCCAGATCGGGGCGGCGGCCGGACTTGTGCAGCACGAAATTGTCCAGCGCGATCACCGCGCCTTCCTGCGGTGTGCTGAAGCCGACATGGAACGGCCGGCCGGCGTCCAGGGCATCCTGCTGGGCGCGGTACATGTCACTGGAGTAACCCTGCGCCACCCAGATGTTGCCGATGGCGAGGTCCTTGATGTAGGTGCTGTTGGAGAAGGTCGCCCAGTAGGGCTTGGCGCGGATGATCAGGTCCTTGGCTTGCTGCCATTTGGCCGGGTCCTTGTCCTGCGCCGAATGGCCCAGGTAGATCATCGCCGCGCCCATCAACTCGCGCTGGCTGTTCAGCACCGTCACCTTGCCCCGGATTTTCTCCAGATACTTCGGCTCGAAGATCAGCGCCCAGCTGTCGGTGGGCAGCTGCAGCTCGCGCATCTTTTCCTCGTTGTAGCCGAGCAGGGTCACGGTATAGGCATAGGGCACCGAATAGCGGTTGCCCGGATCGAACCAGGTGTTCAGGTATTCGGGCTTGACGTTGCCGAGGTGCGGCAACTGTGCATGGTCCAGCGCACGCAGCGCGCCGCGGCGGATCAATGACTCCACCGCGTTGCCGGTGGGCACCAGCAGGTCGTAACCGGCGGCGCCCGCCTCCAGCTTGGCCAGCATCTCCTCGTTGTCGGAGTAGTAGTCCTGCACCAGGCGGCAGCCGCAGTACTGCTCGAAGCGCGCTACGGTCGCATCGGAGATGTAGTTGTTCCAGTTATACAGGTACAGTTCATCGGCGGCACACAGCGGTGCTGCAAGCAGCGACAATACGATGTACAGCATGCAGCGCATCATCCCCTCCCCTTCAGCGCGTCGGGGGCGAAGCGCGCCGCCAGCACGATCATGGTCAGGGTCAGCGTCATCAGCAGGGTGGACACGGCGTTGACCTCCGGCGTCACCGCCACCTTGATCATGGAATAGATCTGCAGCGGCAGGGTGGCGACACCGACACCGGCGGTGAAGAAGGTGATCACGAAGTCGTCGATGGACAGGGTGAACGACATCAGGAAGCCGGCCACCACCGCCGGCAGGATCAGCGGCAAGGTGACGCGGCGGAAGGTCTGCCAGGGCGTGGCGCCGAGGTCGCGCGCGGCCTCGAAGATGCTCTCGTCCATGCCGGCAAGGCGGGCGCGGATGATGATGGCGACGAAGCCGATGGAGAAGGTGATGTGGGCGGTGATGATGGAGACAAAGCCCAGCGTCAGGTCCAGCACCTGACGGAAGAACAGCAGCAGCGACACGCCGAGCAGGATCTCGGGCATCGCCACCGGCGTGATGGCGAGCAGCGGCAGGAAGCGCAGGCGGTAGCGGTGCATGGCGATGCCGGCCATGGTGCCGAGCAGGGTGGCGGCGCTGCTGGCGACCACGGCGATGAGCAGCGAGTTGGCGGCGGCCTGCAGCATGTCGCGGTCGTTGAACAGCACGGTGTACCAGTGCGTGGTGAAGCCGACCCACTCGGCATTGAGCTGCGAATCGTTGAAGGAGAACAGCACCACCACCGCCAGTGGAATGTAAAGGAAGGCGTATACCAGCAGGGACAGGCCCCACAGCCAGAGCTTGCCGCGCCTCATGCCTGTCTCCGTCGGGTGCGGCCTGCCCACACGGTGAATGCCGCCAGCAGCAGCACGGCGAGGGTGAGCATGATCGACACCGCCGAGCCCAGCGGCCAGTCGCGGTTGTCGAGGAACTGTTCCTTGATCAGGTTGCCGATGAGGATGTCGCCGGTGCCGCCGAGCAGCTCCGGGATGGCGAACATGCCGAGTACCGGGATGAACACCAGGGCCGAGCCGGAATAGATGCCGGGCAGCGACAGCGGAAAGGTGATGCGCCAGAAGCGGGTCCAGGCGTTGGCACCGAGGTCCTGCGCCGCCTCCAGCAGGGCCGGGTCGTGTTTTTCCAGATTGGTGTACAGCGGCAGCACCATGAACGGCAGGTGCACGTACACCATGCCGATCAGCACCGCCGACGAGGTGTAGAGCAGGTTGAGCGGGCCGAGGATGATGATCCAGGCATACACCCGCACCAGGAAATTGCTGGCGAAGGGCAGGATCACCAGCAGTACCATCAGGTCGCGGTGGCGCTTCGGGCTGCGTGCAATGAGCGCGGCGAGCGGATAGGCCAGCAGGATGCAGATGAAGGTGGTCAGCGCGGCGACGATGAAGGAGCGGCCGAAGATCTCCAGATAGGTGAGGTCGCTGAAGATGAAGGCATAGGCCTCGCCGGTGAGGCCGGTTTCCACGCCATCTGCCGGAAACAGCGGCAGCAGGGCCGCGAGGCCGCCGAATTCACCGGGGTAGCGCAGCGAGGCGAGCACCATGATCACGCTCGGCGCCAGAAAGAACAGCAACAGAAACAGCGTCGGCGGCAGACTCACCGCCCAGGCGGCCAGGCGCGTCGCCCTATTCATCGAGGAACAGCCCCGCATCATGGCGCCAGGCGACTGCCACGTCATCACCGACCTTGAAGAAGGTGGCACGACCCGGTGCATTGTTGGCAGCCAAGGCCTCGATGCTGGCGCCGTTGTCCAGCATCACGGTATATACCGTGACGTCGCCCAGATAGATGAAGCTCTGCACCTTGCCGTGGAAATGATTGGCCAGCTCGTGGTGCTGCCCCTGCGGCGTCAGACGTACCTGCTCGGGACGCAGGGCCAGCACGCCACGGTCGCCCACCTTCGCATTGGCCGCGGGCGGTGCCTGCACCACGCCCAGCACCGGAATGTGCAGGTGCAGCTGGCCGTGCGCCACGGCGCTGACCTCCGCCTCCATCATGTTGATGTCGCCGATGAAATCGGCCACGAAGCGGTTACGCGGCAGGCCATAGAGCTTCGCCGGTTCATCCACCTGCTCGACGCGCCCTTCGCGCATCACCGCGATGCGGTGCGACAGTGCCAAGGCCTCCTGCTGCGAATGGGTGACGAAGATGAAGGTCACGCCGATCTCCCGTTGCAGTTCGATCAGCTCGTTGCGCATCTCCTCGCGCAGCTTGGCATCCAGTGCGCCGAGCGGTTCATCCAGCAGCAGCAGGCGCGGCTTGTTGACCAGGCCCCGCGCCAGCGCCACACGCTGCTTCTGGCCGCCGGACAGCTCGTGGGGAAAGTGGCCGCTCTTGTCGGCGAGGTGCACCTGCTCCAGCGCCTCGGCCACGCGCTGGCGGATCTCGGCCGGCGGACGCCTGGCCATCTCCAGCGGAAAGGCGATGTTCTGCCACACCGTCATGTGCGGAAACAGCGCGTAGCTCTGAAACACGGTATGGATGGGGCGCCGCTCGGGCGCGGTATCGGCGAGGTCCTTGCCGTCGAGCAGGATCTGGCCCGCATCCGGCAGGTCGAAACCGGCAATCATGCGCAGCAGGGTGGTCTTGCCGCAGCCGGACGGCCCCAGCAGGGTGAAGAATTCGCCGGCCTCGATGCTCAGGCTGACATCGTGCACCGCGGCCAGTCCACCGAAGCGCCGGGTGACATTGCGGATTTCCAGTATCGGCATGCGCGCGTCCTGAATGGATTGCAGAATTCAACGGTCAATCATTGCTGACCGCTCGCCCCCTTCGGAAGAGAAAAAATAGCCTTGCAACACAAAGACGCCAGGTTCGCAAAGAACGCAAAGATATTCCTGCATTGGTGTGCGGTTACGATCGCCCATGGGCTTCAGGCAACGAACTTCGCAACCTTGGCGTGTTCCGAATGGGTATCCATCTTCTCTCCAGCGCGGCATAGGGCGGGCCGCTCCCGCCGCACCACGGCGCCCATGGGGCGCCCTAGGCCTGGCGGCCAGTGCGGAACACCTGCTTGGCTGCCGGCCCCCTGCCTTGAGCCTCATCACCCCCATTCCTCCAGCAGCGCCGCCACCTGCCGATGCAGTGCGGGAAACCACTGGTCGAGCGTGTGCTCGGGGTCGACGGCGTCAGCCATTTCGATGCCGAGGACAGCAAGCTGCGGCGGCAGGCGCAGCACGCCGCTGCCGGCCAGCGCATGGCCGAGGGCCAGGCTTTCGGCGATGCCGAAGCCGTGGCTGGACATCAGGCCGGAATCGGCGCCCAGCTCCGCCGCAGCAAAGCGGCGCACACTGCCGGCCGGCAATCCGGCACACATCGCATCGATGATGATCGCCGCATCGGCCTCGGCCAGCAGCGCCAGCAGGCGGCTGCCGGGGCGATCGCTTTGCTCAAAACGGATCTCGAGATGGGAAAACTCTGCGGCGGGCGGCTGCCGTGTCAGCGCCTCGACGGCAAGCCAGCCGAGACGGTCGGCCCCGAAGGGGGAGCCGACGCCGAGGATGAGGACGGTCTTGTGTGGCATCGCTGCAGGGTGCGCAATGCGCACCGTCAGGGGCCTGTTCCAGTGCCGTTGTGGTGCGCGATGTGCACCCTGCAAATCACGGTAGCGTGGGAGCCGAGTCCGCTCGGCGCATGCATGGCTACGCTACGCGTCCGTTCGCCCGCGGGGTGGGTTCCTACAGTGATCATTCCCGTTTGATATCCACCTTGAGGAAGTGCGTGGCGCAGGAGATGCACGGGTCGTAGTTGCGGATCACCGTCTCGCCGCGCAGGCGGATGGCATCGTCCGGCTGGTCCAGCCCCATCGCCTCCAGCGAGCGGCGCAGGTCTTCCTCGATGCGCGCCTGGTTCTGGCTGGTGGGCGGCACGATGGTGGCCTGCACCACGCGGCCCTGCGCGTCCAGTTCGTAGCGGTGCCAGAGGATGCCGCGCGGTGCCTCGGTGCAGCCGTAGCCGACGCCGGCGCGCGGGGTAACCTCCACATAGGGCGATTCGGGAACCGTGTAGTTTTCCAGGATGCGGATCGCCTCCAGCAGCGCAAAGTGCAGCTCCACCGCGCGGGCCAGGGCGCTGTGGAACATGTTGTTGCTGGGGAAACGCACCGGGGTGGCTTCCAGATTGCTGCGCACCGCCTCGGGCAGTTGCATGTAGTTCAGATTGACGCGCGCCAGCGGACCGACCAGGTAGGGCTTGCCGTGCAGGTGGCAGTGCAGCGCGTTGGCGTGCGGGATGTGGCTCTCCTGGAAGTGCTGGTGGAATTCGCTGATGTCGATGTCGAGGCCGTCGTCGGAAACGATGCGGCCTTCGTTGAAGGCGTATTCGTCGGGATGGCGCAGGGCGACGGAGGTGAAGCTCTGCGGGTCATCGGGCAGATCCAGCGCGGCGACCCAGCGCACCAGCGCCTCCATCTCGGGCAGGGCGGCACGGCACTCCTCCAGCTTGGCGGCCATATCGGCGGCACGCGGGGCGTGGAAGAAGCCCCCGGCGCGGACGCCGACCGGATGCACGGAACGGGCGCCGAGCAGGCGCACCAGGCTGTTGCCCAGCTCCTGCAGGCGCAGGCCGCGCTTCACTTCTTCCGGATGATCCGCCGCCATGGCGATGGCGGATTCATAGCCGAGAAAATCGGGCAGCGCCAACAGGTGGATGTGCAGGGCGTGGCTTTCGATCCACTCGCCGCAGTAGAACAGGCGGCGCATCTCGCGTACCCACGGCGTGGTCCTCGCGCCGAAGATCGACTCGATGGCGTGGGCCGCGCTCATCTGGTAGGCCACCGGACAGATGCCGCAGATGCGCGCCACGATATCCGGCACCTCGGCATAGCTGCGTCCTTCGAGGAATTTTTCGAACAGGCGCGGCGGCTCGAAGATGCGCAGCTTGAGGTCGCTGATGCGGCCATCGCGCACTTCGATCTCCATGGCGCCCTCACCCTCGACGCGGGCCAGGACCGGCACGTTGATACTGATGTCGCGCCGTTCACTCATGACTCTTCTCCTGCCAGCGCACGCCTTCGGCATGGAAGGCCGGCGCGCCGTTGTTGATGAACAGGAAGCGGTGGGCGATGGCCTCGGGCAACAGGCCGAAACCCTCGAAGCGCCGTGCCAGCGCCGCGGTCTCGGCATTCTCCGCCGGACCGAAACAGGCATAGCAGTCGCGGCCGAAGCTCGGGCACAGCGCGCCGCAGCCGGTGCGCGTCACCGGGCCCATGCACGGTTCGTTCTTCGTCACCATTACGCAGACCGTACCCTTGCGCTTGCATTCCAGGCAAACCTTTTCCGTTTCCTCGCGCGGCGCCACACCGAACAGCAGGTCGCGCACCGCCAGCACCACCTGGCGGCTGTTCACCGGGCAGCCCCACAGTTCCAGATCGACGCGCACGTGCTGCGCCACGGCGGTGGAGGTGGGCAGGAAGGGAATATGTTCCGGACCGGCATACACCCCGGCCAGCCAGGCATTGCCGTCGGCCATGTTGCGCAGTGCCTGCAAGCCGCCGGCGGTGGCGCAGGCGCCCAGCGTCACCAGATACTTGCTGTTCTCGCGTACGTGCTTGATGCGCTCCAGCTCGTGCGGCGTGGAGATGCTGCCTTCGACAAAGGCCAGGTCCACCTTGGCGTTCTCGTTCAGGTAGCCGGCCTCGGCGAAGTGGACGATGTCCACCAGCGCATTGAGCTGCAGCAGCCCCTCGCCAAGATTCAAAAAAGCGAGCTGGCAGCCGTCGCAGGACGAAAATTTATGTACGGCGACTTTTGGTTTCATGATCAGAATCCCTTTACGCCGAGTAATTCCTTTACTTCCGGATAACAGAATACCGGGCCGTCCTGACAGACGAAATTGCCGCCGTGCTGGCAGTGGCCGCAACGGCCGGCACCGCACTGCATGTTGCGCTCCATGGACAGCCAGAGCGATTCCTCCGGCACTTTGCGCTTGACCATATCGGCGATGACGGCACGCATCATGCCTTCCGGGCCGCACATCATGACGATGCTCTTCTGCGGGTCGATGTGGGCTTCGTCGAACAGGACGGGAATGTGGCCGACACGGAACGGCCAGCCGTGGCCGCCCTGATCGGCGGTGAGCAGAACCTGGGTGTCGGGCAGCGCGGCCCACTCCTCATAGCGTTTGCGCCAGATGAGGTCCGCGGCATGCTTGACGCCCTGCATGATCACCAGGCGGCCATAGCGTTCGCGGCGGCGCAGCACGTAGTTGATCACCGACACCACCGGGGCACAGCCCAGGCCGCCGGTGGCGATGATCACGTCGCGCCCCTCCGCCTCCTTGACCGGCCAGCCGCGGCCGAAGGGACCGCGCACGCCGATGCGATCACCCACCTTCAGTGCAGCGAGGCCACGGGTGACGCGGCCGACGCTGCGGATGGTGTGGTCGTACATGTGCTCGTCTTCCGGGTCGGAGACGATGGAGATGGGCACTTCGCCCACGCCATGCAGATACAGCATGTTGAACTGGCCCGGCACGAAGCCGTAGGCCTGATGCACGGCCGGATCGGTGAAGCGCAGCCGCAGGGTAAAGATCGTCGGCGACTCCTCGATGCGTTCGACGATCTCCGCGGCATGCGGCAGCATGGCCGGCGACGTGGTCTGCGGTGCGTTCATGGCAATACCTTGCTTTGGGTTCAGGAGGCGGCGCTCTTCTGCTCGATGACTTCCAGCATCTGCACAATCTGACGCGACAGCGGCTCGACCTTGAGATACTGCTGCTCCGCCTCCGCCTTCTTGCCGGACTCGCGCAGGTCGATGATGCTGCGGATCAGCTTGTGCAGTTCCTCGTGCGGCTTGTCCAGCTGGCGCATCTCCGGCATGTCACCGTACTTCTGCAGGCCCTCGCTGAAATACCACTTGCCCAGCACGCAGTCCTTGTGCGACACGGCCTGCTCGCGCGTCAGGCTGCCCTTGCCGTCGAGATAGGCGCGCAGCTTGCCCTTCCAGGCCAGGTGTGCGGTCTTGGCGGCGGACAGATCGGCACCATGGACATTGGTGCGGAAACGGGCCACCAGGGCGCGCAGCCTGTCCATGTGTTCGTGAATTTCTTCCGTCGAGGCCACCGTATCGGCGGCAGTACGCGTGGTCTGCTCGGCGACACCGGCGATGTTGGTGATGGAGCGATCCATCTCCTCGGCCACGTGGCTCTGCTCCTCGGCGGCGGTGGCGATCTGGCTGCTCATGTCGGTGATGGTCGCCACCGAGCGCACGATGCGCTCCAGCACGGCGCCGGCCTCGGAGGTCGCGGACACCGTGTCCCGGGCGCGCGTGCGGCTCTGTTCCATCATCTCGGCGGCCTTGCGCGACTGGGTCTGCAGACGCTCGATGATGGCGCGGATTTCTTCGGTGGATTTCTGCGTACGCTGCGCCAGGGTGCGCACCTCATCGGCGACAACGGCGAAACCGCGGCCCTGCTCGCCGGCGCGCGCCGCTTCGATGGCGGCGTTGAGCGCCAGCAGATTGGTCTGTTCGGCGATGCCGTTGATCACCTCCAGCACCTGGCCCACTTCACGGCTGTCCTCCTGCAGCTGCGCCATCACGGTTGCACCCTGCTCTACCTGCTGGGCCAGGCTGTCGATGCTGTCGATGGTCTGGCTGACCACACGGCGGCCGCTCTCCGCCTCGTCCTTGGCCTGGCTCGCCGCCTCGGCGGTATGGGCGGTGTTGCGCGCCACTTCCTGCACCGTGGCGGCCATTTCATTCATCGCCGTGGCAATCTGATCGATCTCGGAATGCTGATGCTTGACGCCGCGCATGGTTTCTTCCAGACGCTGCGCCACGCCGTCGATGGTGCTGCTGACCTGTGCCGTCCCCTGGGTCACGCCGCCGACGATCTGGCCCATGTGCGCCACCATGTCGTTGTAGGCGGTGAACATCTGACCGATTTCGTTTTCCTTGTTTTCCACCGTCAACGAATGGGAAAAATCACCGGAGCCGACGGATTTGAGATGCTCACGCAGGCGGTCGATCTGCTGCATCAGCACGGTCATGCCGAACATGCGGCCGAAGGTCACCAGCAGCAGGATCCCGAGGGTGGAACCCAGGGCCACATACAACTGCTCATCGGCCTCGGCCTGGGCCTGGGCCTCCATCATCAGGACGGCAGCATTCATTTCCTTGAGCACCACGGGCGAGCGCTGCTGGATGGCGCGCATCTGCTCCGGGCTGCGGTTGTCCACGTAGCTGACGATATCCGCCTTGTAGACCTGCCACAGCTGCTCGACCTTCTGCAGCTGTTCGCGGGTTTTCTTGTCTCCCACCGCCGTAATGCCGCGTTCCACGTTGCCCTCCAGCAGGGCACGATGGGCATCCTCGAACTGCTTGATGGTCGCCAGTACGGTGTCCTTGCTCTCCACCCCCTGGCCGGCCAGCAAGGCCTCCTTGGCCAGCTTCTGGCTCAGCATGCGCTGCGCGCCAGCCACGTTGATGCCGGTGGCATCGTTGCCAAAGGAGAAATACAGGTCGGCGGCCACCACCGCGGCGAAGATGAAGATCATCGTGTAGGAGAACAGAAACTGCTTGTCCAGGCTGCGGATGCCGATGGCGCGCAGGATCTGCTGGATGACGTGGGAAATCAGATATCTCATGGCAATAATTCCTCTTGTAATTCTTATGCCTCAGGCATGGTGCATCAGGAACCGCACAGGGCCGCGGCCTCGGCGGTGATGTCGATGGCGGCAGGACACCAGCTGATGCAGCGGCCGCAGCCGACGCAGCCGGAACGGCCGTACTGATCATGCCAGCTGCCCAGCTTGTGGGTCAGCCACTGGCGGTAACGGAATTTGGTCTCGGCACGGATGACGATGCCGTGGATATAGCTGTGGCCTTCGGTGAAGCAGGAATCCCACTGCCGGTAGTGCACGCTGCTGCGGCCGTCCAGTGCCGGCTCGTCGCGTTCGCTGTGGCAGAAACAGGTGGGGCAGACCGCGGTGCAGTTGCCGCAGGACAGGCAGCGCGCCGCCACGTCGTCCCAGTGTGCGTGTTCCAGCCGGGCAAACAGGGTGTCGCGCAGATTGCGCCCCGGCAGGGTGCGCGTCTGGTGCGCAACCGCGGCGGCATTCTGCTGCTGCGCCGCCTCGCGCTGCGCCGCACCGGCCGGCTCCAGATACAGGTCACGCAGGATGGCACCGCCGACCGGCGTGCCGCTGCGCACGATATAACCGTCATCCAGCTCATCCAGTACCAGGTCAAAACCCGACTGGGCCTCGGGGCCATCGCCGGTGGAGACGCAAAAACAGGTCTCTGCCGGGTGGCTGCAGTTGACCGCCACCAGGAACAGGCGCTCGCGGCGCGCGGCGTAATACGGGTCGTTGTTGCGGAAATGCAGGTCGTGGATCTGCAATGCAGCGAGGTCACAGGCGCGTACGCCGAGCACGGCGGTGGGCAGGTCATGCAGCGCTGCGGGAGTGAAGTCGGCCCCCTGCTCTGCCCGCCACAGGCTTTCGCGCGGCGCGAAGGTCAGCGGCTTGAGCGCCTGCGGTCCGTTGGCCCAGGCAAAGCAGCGCGCGCTGTCATCACGCTCCAGCCGATAGCTGCCCGCCGCCTGCCGATCATGCTGCCCCTGCGGCAACGCCGCGGCATCGGCCAGGGTATCGTAGACAATGGCGCCGTCGCGCACCTGCGGGGCGATGCAGTGGAAACCGGCGGTGCGCAATCGGTCGAACAGGCGCTGTAATTCCTGACGCGGAAGAAACTGGTACTCGGCCATCAACGTCATCCCTTCTATTCTTGTCGTGAATCTCGCCAGCGCGTGTCATTCAGCGAACAACCGGGTTAAGCTTAACCCGGATATTTGCTGAATGACAGGTGCCACCGACAGTTTGCACACGCAGTGTTCGCAACCGTGGCCGTCATCCACCTGTAACGGAGTCCCCGGCATGGCCGAGCAGCCGAATTCCACCGAAGAGGCGATGAACCGTGTACTGGAAGCGGAGCGCGCGGCCCATGCCGCCGTAGCGGAATGTGAGGCCCAGGCGGCAGCGCTGCTCGAAGCGGCGCAGCAACAGGCACGCCGCGTCCATACCCGCGCCGACAACCGCCTCAGTCAGATACACGCCCACTGTGCGCTGGCGCTCGGCCAGCAGGTGGAACAATTGCTGCAGCAGGACACCGGCACTGCGGCGATCCCCAGCCTCGGCGCTGAAATGCATGAGCTGCTGGCGGCGGCCGTCACGCGACTGGCCGAATCCCTCACCGGTGGTGTCGGCAACGATGACTGAGCTCAGTCAGTTCGCCTACGTCCAGGTGCGCCTGCAGGCACGCTACGGCCAGCTGCCGGACCAGGCGGTCTGGCAGCGGCTGGAAGGCATCACCGCCCTGTCCCACCTTCTGCAGACCGCACGCACCACCGGCCTGCGCACCTGGCTGCTCAACATCGGCGCACACAGCGACAGCCACGCCATGGAAAAATCCCTGCGCCAGCAACTGCGGCAACACATCGAGGAAGTCACGCGCTGGTTGCCGCCGCCCTGGCGCCCGGCCGCGCGCTGGTGCGGCCTGCTGCCCGACCTGCCGGCGCTGCACCATCTGCTCAGCGGCAGCGATGCCCCGGCCTGGCTGCGCGATGACGAGCGCCTCAAGCCCTACGCCCACGACCTGCAGGCGCTGCGCCTGCAGGCACTGCGCGACTCCCCCTATGCGCCGCTGCTGGCCGGCGGCAACGGCAGCGTGGATCTTGCCGCCGTCTGGGCCGCACACTGGCGCGCCCTGTGGCCGCCTGCCGCCGCGGCCGGCGATCATGCCGCCCTGGCCGGACTGGCCCGCCTGTTCGACAGCCACTATGCCGCCCTGCGCAGCGACCTCGCCCGCGACGGCGTGCACGCCCGCGATCATCTCGACCAGCGGCTGCGCTCCGGCTTCCGCCGCCACCCGCACCAGGCCGCTGCCGCCTTCTACTACCTGGCCCTCACCGGCCTCAGCCTGGAGCGGCTGCGCGGCCTGCTCGCACGCCTGATCCTGTTTCCGCTGGAACGCGCCTCATGAGCTTCAGCCTGCGTCCGCAACCGGCGCGCTGGTTCGAGCTGCTCACCGCGCGCGAGGACCTCACCCTGGCGGTGGAGACCCTGGCACGCACCGGTGCAGTGGAACTGGAGACCCACAGCGAGACCGCCACCCCGCTGGTGCTGCCCGACCTGCGCGGCCGGCTGGAGGAATACAACCGCCTCGCCCAGCACTACCACCGCTACTGGCCGCAGGGCGAACTGCGCCCCTCCGACCTGCCCGGCCGCCCGGTGGACACCCTCAACAACGCCCTGCTGCACCTGTATGCCTGGCGCGACGCCGCCGACGCGGTGGTGCGCCGCAGCGAGGCGCTGCGCGGCGAACTCTATGAGCTGGAGATGCTGCGCGAGATGCTGCTGGCCCAGGGCAACACGCCGCTCAACCTCGGCCTGCTGCCCGGCAGCGGCCCGGCGCTGGCGGCGCGGCTGTTCGTGCTGCCGCCACGCACCCGCCTCACCCAGCTCCCTGCCGCCATCCTCAGCACCACCGTGCACGGCAAGGTGCATGACTTCCTGCTGGTGGTGGGGCCGCCCGCCGAGGTCGAACGACTGGAACAGGAGCTGACCCTGCTCAAGGGGCGGCCGATGCAGCTGCCGCCCTGGCTGGAACGCGGCCATGCCGCCTCGCTGGCGGCCCTCAACCGCCGCGCCGATGCCATCCATGCCGAACAGCAGGCGCTGCAGACACAGCTGGCAGCGCTGGAACAACAACACGGGTTGCGCGAGGCGCTGGGCGACATCGCCCGGCTGGAGTGGTTTCTCACCCATGTCGAGGCACTGCCGGTGAGCGAGACCTTTGCCTGGGTCACCGGCTGGACCTCGGACCTGGACGACAGCACCCTGCAACAGGCACTCACCCGCGCCCGCGCCCGCGCCCTGCTGCGCTTCCCCGACCCGCCGCGCGACAAGACGCCGCCGATGGTGTTTCACAATCCGTGGTGGGCGCAGCCC
The DNA here is from genome assembly GCA_024709225.1 of Gammaproteobacteria bacterium. Taxonomy (GTDB): domain Bacteria; phylum Pseudomonadota; class Gammaproteobacteria; order Thiohalomonadales; family Thiohalomonadaceae; genus Sulfurivermis. The sequence goes on from JANJXC010000103.1 coordinate 13,363, forward strand.
TTCGAGTTGTTCGCCCGCCTGCTCGGCACGCCGGCCAAAGACGAGGCCGACCCGAGCCGGCTGCTGGTACTCATCGTGCCGCTGATGTTCGGCTACATGTTCGGTGATGTCGGCCAGGGCTTCGTGCTGTTTCTCGCCGGCCTGCTGCTCTCGCGCCGCTTCCCCGCCCTGCGCCTGCTGGTGCCGGGCGGCCTGGCCTCGATGCTGTTCGGCGTGCTGTTCGGCAGCGTCTTCAGCCGCGAGGACATCCTGCCCGCGCTGTGGCTGCATCCCCTCGACCAGCCGCTGCTGGTACTCGGCATCCCCCTGCTCGGCGGCGTGCTGCTGCTGCTGCTCGGCCTGCTGCTCAACGGCATCGAGGCGTGGTGGCGCAGCGAGCTGCGCTGGTGGCTGGAACTGGATGCCGCCCTGCTGCTCACCTACCTCGGCCTACTCGGCCTGCTGCTCACCCCCTACGCATCGCTCGGCGCCATGGCCGGACTGCTGTGGTATCTGGGCGGCCGCCTGCACCAGGCGCGGGGCGACCTGCGCGCCCTGGGTGGCGCCACCGGCCGCCTGCTCGAATACACCATGCAACTCATCGTCAACACCCTGTCGTTCACCCGCGTCGGCGCCTTCTGCCTGGCCCACGCCGGCCTGTCGGTGGCGGTGGTCGGCCTGGCCGAGGCCGGCCATCATCCGCTGCTGTATGCCCTCATCCTGTTGTTGGGCAACGTGGTGATCATTATTCTGGAAGGGCTGGTGGTATCGATACAGGTCACCCGCCTGGTGCTGTTTGAATTCTTCATCCGTTTCCTGCGCGGCGAGGGGCGCCGCTTCCGGCCGCTGCCGGCGCCGCCACGGCGGATAGACAAGAATGAGGACACCTCAATGCCAAAACGCGAAGAACGCCACGGGCCGCAAGATTCCTGATGCGAAAATCGAACGCCACGGCGGGGCTGCACGTAGGGTGCGCATTGCGCACCATGACACCGCACGGTGCGCGATGCGCACCCTGCAACGGCATCCGTTGCAGTGGACAAAGGCTTTTACTGACAAGGAGAACCACATGACCCCGCGCACCAAGATCGCCACCTTCATGGTCGCCCTGGCCGCCGTCGTCGCCCTCGGCGCCACCGCATTGCTGGGCATCGAACCGGCCCGCGCCGCCGAGGCGGCAGCCAGCGTCGGCGACCTGCCGCCCGGCGTGCTGCAGTGGGGCTTTCTTGCCGCCGCCCTCGCCACCGGCATGTCGTCACTGGCCGCCGGCTACGCCGTGGCCATGGTCGGCAGCGCCGCCATCGGTGCCCTGGCGGAAAAACCGGAACTGCTCGGCCGCGTCCTGATCCTGGTCGGACTGGCGGAAGGTATCGCCATCTACGGCCTGATCATTTCGATCCTGATCCTCAATCGGCTCACTTGAATGCGGTGTAACGTTGAACGTTGAACGTTGAACGTTGAACCTTGGACCTGATTTCACCATGACCCCCATCTACATCGGTGACGAACCCAGCGCAACAGGCTACCGCCTCGCCGGCTTGCGCACGCGCAGCCCGCGCCCCGAGGAGGTGCTGGAGGTGTTCCGCTGGGCCTGCGCTGAAGCGGATCTTGTGCTGCTCGGCGTCGAACAGGCGCGGCAGTTGCCGGCGGAGGAGCTGGTACAGGCGCGACGTATGCTGCAACCGCAGATCCTCATCGTGCCGGATATCCGGCAGCAGGTACCGATGCGCGACCTGCCGCTGCGCATCCGCACACAACTGGGAATGAAGCCATGAGCGAAGCGCATAGCGTGCTCGATGCCCAGGTGGACACCCTGCTGACCCTGGTGGAGCAACACCGCACCGAGCGCTGTGCCCAACTGCTGACACAGGCACAGGAGCGCCGCCATGCAGTATTGAGCGAGGCCTATGCCGAGGCCCGCCTGCGCCTGCGCGAGGCGATCCTCAGTGAGCGGCGCCGCGGCCAGGACAAGCTGGACGCCACCCGCGCCCAGCTGGAAACCCGCGCCCGCCAGCAACAGCACCGCACCGCCCTGCTGCTGCTGCAACACGGCTGGGAGCTGCTCGGACAGGCGGTGCTGCAGCGCTGGAAGTCGGCACCGCAACGACACGTCTGGGTGGGCGTATTCCTGCACCGGGCACTGCAGGTCCTGCCACGCTGTGGCTGGGTGATCGAACATCCGCCCGGCTGGGACATCGCGGAATGCCACCAACTGCACGATGCCATCCAGGCGCACTGTGGCGACGCGCCGCAACTGCGCGACAACGACCAGCTGCACGCCGGCCTGCGCATCCACGCCGATGGCGCCTGCCTCGACGGCACGCTGGAAGGGCTACTGGCAGACCGCGAGGCCATCGAGGCGCAACTGCTGGCGCAGCTGCACCGTCTGCTCAATGCCGATCAACCGCCCGCGGAGGCCAGGCCATGAGCCACGCCGTGCTGAACTGGATCGGCGGCCCGGTGCTGCGTGCGCGCAGCGAGGGCCAGTTCCATATCAACGAGGCCGTTACCGTGGGCGAACACCGCCTGCTCGGCGAGGTGATACGCATCGAGCAGGAGCAGATCGTGGTGCAGGTGTACGAGGATACCAGCGGCCTGCGGCCCGGTGATCACGTCACCGGCAGCGGCCTGCCGCTGGCGGTGCCGCTGGGCCCCGGCCTGCTCGGCAACATCTTCGACGGCCTGCTGCGCCCGCTGGCGCACGACGATGATACGGTTTATGTGCAGCCCGGCATGTACGAGCTGCCGGCCACGCGGTTTCCCTTCGAGCCGCTGGTGCAGCCGGGACAGCGCCTCGGCCCCGGCGCGCCCTTCGGCCGCGTCACACCGACGCAGGGCCGCACCCAGCTGTGCCTGATCCCGCCCGATGTGCAGGGCAAGGTGCTGTCCATCGCCGGTGCCGGTGAACATGCCGACAACGTGCCGCTGTGCGTGCTGGAAACGCCGGACGGCCAGCATCGCGACATCGCCATGAGCCATCGCTGGGCGGTGCGCAGGAGCCGTCCGGTGGCGCAGCGCCTGGCGGTGAGCGGGCCGATGCTTACCGGCCAGCGCGTGCTGGACGCCTTGTTCCCGGTGGCGCGCGGCGGCAAGGCGGCGCTGCCCGGCGGCTTCGGCACCGGCAAGACCGTATTGCAGGAGGCCCTGGCCAAGGGCTGCGATGCCGACATCATCGTCTATGTCGGCTGCGGCGAACGCGGCAACGAAATGGCTGGCGTGCTGCACGAATTCCCCCAGCTCGAGGATCCACAGACCGGGCGCCCGCTGATGGAGCGCACCGTGATCATCGCCAACACCTCCAACATGCCGGTGGCGGCGCGCGAGGCCAGCATCTACACCGGCGTAACGGTGGCCGAATATTTCCGTGACCAGGGCCTGCACGTGGCGCTGATGGCCGACTCCACCAGCCGCTGGGCCGAGGCACTGCGCGAGGTATCGGGCCGCCTCGGCGAACTGCCCGGCGAGGGCGGCTACCCGTCCTATCTGTCGAGCCGGCTGGCCAGCTTTTACGAACGTGCCGCGCGGGTGAAGACCCTGGCCGGCAGCGAGGGCTCGCTCACCATCATCGGCGCGGTCAGCCCGCCGTCGGGCGATTTCTCCGAGCCGGTGACCACCCACACCAAGCGCTATGTGCGCTGCCTGTGGGCGCTGGACTACGCCCGTGCCCATGCGCGCTTTTATCCGGCGGTCCATCCGCTGCAATCCTATTCCGAAGACGTCGCCGAACTGGAGGCGTGGTGGCAGACGGCCGGCAATCCGGAATGGGCCGACACGCGGCGCCGTTTCCTTGCCCTGCTGGAGCAGCAGACCCAGCTGGAGCGCATGGCGCGCATCGTCGGCAAGGACGCCCTGCCACCACCGCAACAGCTCACCCTGCTGTGCGCCGAACTGGTCAACGAGGGTTTTCTGCGGCAATCCTCGCTGTCGCCGCTGGACCGCTTCTGCTCGCCGCGGCGGCAGAGCGCGATGATGCACCTGATCCACCGCTACATCGAACTGGCACAGCAGGCGCTGGCCGCCGGTACCGAGGTGGAGGACCTGCAGGACCTGCCCATCCTGCGCCGCCTGCACCGCATGGGCGAGGAACTGGGCGAGGACAATCTGGCCGGTTACGAGGCCATCGGCACTGAACTGGAGTCGGCCTTTGCGCGGCTGGCGAAACACAATGACTAAACCAGCAACGTCGCCTACAGGATTTACAAGATGTCACAAGATGAACAGGATTCTTCTTGTTCATCGTGAAGCATCTTGTTCATCTTGTCCGTTGTGGTATGTCCAACGCAGCCACTAAGCCCATGCGCCCGAACCTCTACACCACAGGCAACATCACCGGCATCCACGGCCCGCTGCTGTTCCTGCGCCGCACCGTCAACGTCGGCCTCAACGAGGCGGTGGAGGTCTACGGCGCGGACGGCAAGGCGCGGCAGGGGCGCATCGCCGCGCTGGACGACGACAGCCTGACGGTGGAGGTGCTGGAGAGCACCGACGGGCTGTCCCTGCGCGAAACCCGGGTACGTTTCCTCGGCGAACCGCTGCACTTCGCCGTGGGGCCGGATATCCTCGGCCGCATCTTCAATGGCGTCGGCAAGGTGATCGACGGCGGGCCGCCCATCGCCGCCCAGCACAGCCTGCGCATCGATGGCCTGGCCATCAATCCGGCCCAGCGCGCCCAGCCGCAGGACTTCATCGAGACGGGGGTGTCCGCCATCGATTTGATGAACAGCCTGGTGCGTGGCCAGAAGCTGCCGATCTTCTCCGGTGGCGGCATGCCGCACGAACGCCTGGCCATCGAGATCGCGCGCCGCGCCCGCCTGCGCGGCGGCGGTGGCGGCGACTTTGCCATCGTCTTCGTCGGCATCGGCGTGCCCTACCATACCGCCGAAAATTTCCGCCGCGCCATGGAAAACAGCGGTGCCCTGGCGCATACGGTGATGTTCCTCAACCTGGCCTCCGACTCCAGCACCCAGCGCCTGCTCACGCCGCGTTACGCCCTCACCGCCGCCGAGTACCTGGCCTTCGTCGAGGGGCGCCACGTCCTGGTGATCCTCACCGACATGACCAACTACTGCGAGGCGCTGCGCGAGGTCTCCGCCAGTCATGGCGAAGTGCCGAGCCGCAAGGGCTACCCCGGCTACATGTATTCCGACCTGGCGGCGCTGTATGAACGTGCCGGCTGCATCAAGCACCGCCCCGGTTCGCTCACCCAGCTGCCGATCCTCACCATGCCCGCGGATGACATCAGCCACCCGATCCCCGACCTCACCGGCTACATCACCGAAGGCCAGATCGTACTGGACCGCAACCTCGATCGCAGCGGCGTTTATCCCCCCATCAAGGTGCTGCCCTCACTGTCGCGCCTGATGAAGGACGGCATCGGCGCGGGCTATACCGATGCCGATCACCCGGCCCTGTCCAACCAGCTCTACGCCGCCTATGCCCGCGCCATTCAGGTGCGCGTGCTGGCCAGCGTGGTCGGCGTCGACGGCCTGCCCGAACTGGATCGCCAGTATCTGGATTTCGGCGCCGCCTTCGAGCAGCAACTGCTGCAACAGGGGCAAGGCCGTACGCTGGAGGAAAGCATGCAGCTGGGCTGGACGCTGCTGCGCCGCCTGCCGCACAGTGAGCTGCACCGCCTATCCGACGCGCAAATTGCCGCGCACATCACGGAGCCCGCCAATGCGTAAAGTGGCAGGTAGAGCGGCGCGCCGCACCACCGCTCGATGGCGCGAGCCCCAACAGCCGCCCTCCGTCGCGCGGCGACACGCCACTCCCCTGCCGCCGCACTGCCCTCCGGTGCGCGCAGCGAACCCTGGCCCTGACCATCATGGCTGAGCAGCTGGTTGCAACGGCATCGGTGCTGATGGAGCTGCGCGAGGAGCGTCAGGTGGTGAAGGACGGCTATCGCTTCCTCGACGAAAAACGCCTGCTGCTCGCCGCCGAGATCCTGCGCCAGCTTGCTGTCTACGAGCAGCTGCAGCGTGACTATCTGCGGCTGCATCGCGAAGCGGCCACGGCGCTGGCCCAGGCCGCCGCACGCCACGGCCTGCAAGGACTGCAGGTGTACCCCGCGCGGCAACTGGAGAGGGCCAAGATGCAGCAGCAGCGGCGGCGTTTTCTGGGGGTACAGCTGGTGGAATGCACGCTGACGCTGCACGATGGCACCACGCCGGCGGCCGTCGACCCATCACCGGAAGCACGGCGTTGCGCCCATCTGTTCCATGAACTCACCCTGCGCAGCCCGCCGCTCGCCGCCATCAGCGGAAATCTCGAGCGTCTGTTTGAGGAGTACCGCCATACCGAGCGGCGCGCCCGCGCCCTGGAAGACGTGCTGCTGCCGGAGCTGGAACAGGCCCTGAGCGAGATCGCGCTCAGGCTGGAGGAACAGGATCAGGAAGAGGCCGTACGCGTACGGCTCGATTACGGCAAACGGTGAGGCCGAACAACGTTAAACGCAAAGACGCAAAGGACGCCGAGGGCCGCAAAGAAGAAATCGGCTATTCATGATTGCAGCATTCGCACCTGTACGGTGCGTACATTCATGACACCTTTGCGTCCTTTGCGTTGAGGGTCTTTGCCTTTTCAGCTTTCCAGAATGGTCAGGGCCGCCTGCAGGTGTTCTGCCGCCTCCACCCCCAGGTCGGTGAGGTAGCCGCCATCGGCCTGGGTCACCAGGCCCTTGGCATGCAGGCGCTGCGCCGCCGCCACCGCCGCCTCGCCGGCGCTGTGATGCACCTTCAGACCTTCCTGCATCGACGCCAGGTTGTACAACACCAGCAGCTTCATCTCGGCGATGTGTTCTTCATTCACTGCATTGTTCTGCGGCATGATTTTCCTCGCCCTCATTTGTAGCGGATCTTGAATATCAGGATGGTCGTCGACAACAGCAGGGTGATCACGTTGGCCACAATCACCGGCACCGCGCCGACAATGAAACCATAAACGATCCACAGCAGGACGCCCAGACTGAACAGCGCAAACATCACCAGCGAAATGTCTGCGGCGGAACGGCTGCGCCAGGTCTTGATCACCTGGGGCAGGAACGACGCCGTGGTCAGGGTGCCGGCCAGCAGGCCCAGCAGGTTTGCTGCATCCATCCTCTTGCTCCCGAATGTGCCGGACTCGCGGCGGGCGACGTAGTGTCCGGCAACCCTGCCGGCGACGCCAGACGGAATTTTGCTATATATCAATAAGCGCTTGTTTTGTAATAATTTTTAACAATTAATCAGGTGCATTTGTACCGGCTCCCGCTTATCATTGAGCCCATCTGTCGAGGGAAGATACCTCCAAGGAGGTAGTTTCGAACGGAGTCGCCAACCCGCTGCGCACCGACGACACCGAGCCCACAGTGACACGACCCATGAGCGCCTGCCCCTGCCGTCAAGACGAATGCCTGTTGTGCGAATCCCTGCTGTTCTCCGGCCTGACCGGGACACAGGTCTGCCGCATGCACGGCGTGATCCACAAAAAATCCTATGACCCCAAGGCGGTGCTGTTCCGTGAAGGCACCCCGACGACCCATCTGTTTCTGCTCAAATCCGGCTATGTAAAACTCACCACCGCCCTGCCCGACGGCCGCAACCAGGGCCTGCGCCTCGGCGCCGCCTGGCAGTTCATCGGCCTGGAAGCGCTGAGCGACGAACGTTATCCGTACACGGCCGAGGCCATCACCCCCATCGATGTGTGCATGGTGCGCTACAAGGACATGCTCAAGCTGCTGGAGTCCAATCCGCAGCTTTCACTGCGGGTCATCGGCGCCCTCAACCGCGAGCTGCAACATTCCAACGCCATGGTGCGCAATCTCGGCCTGATGAGCTCCACCGAGCGCGTCGCCTCCTTCCTGCTCTCCATCCTGCGCGCCGAATCCGACGGGGTGCACGAAATCCCCCTGCCGCTGTCGCGTACCGACATGGCGGAGATGCTGGGCCTCACCCTGGAAACCGTCAGCCGCGTGCTGTCGCGCATGACCCGCGACCAGATCATCTGGATGCAGCCGGGCGGACGCCTGCTGCGCATCATCGACAGGGCGCGGCTGACGCGCCTGGG
>JANJXC010000108.1 GCA_024709225.1 Gammaproteobacteria bacterium
TACAAAGGAGAGAGTTATGAAGAAGCAAGCCGGTTTTACCCTGATCGAATTGATGATCGTGGTCGCGATCATCGGTATCCTGGCCGCCGTGGCCCTGCCCGCCTACCAGGATTACACCAAGCGCGCCAAGATGTCTGAAGTCGTGCTGGCTGCCTCCGCCTGCCGCACCACCATCACCGAGGTCTATCAGGCCAGCTCCACCGGTGACAGCGCCGTCAGTGCCTGGGGCTGCGAAAGCACCGGCGCTGCCAGCAAGTACGTAGCCTCCATCGCTGTCGACGGCGACGGCGCGATCACCGTGACTGCCCAGGGCTTCGGCGACACCGACATCGACGGCAACGTAGTCACCCTGGTGCCGATGGTTAACGCCACCACCGCCATGGCCTGGGGCACCGACAACGGCAAGGGCGTGTTCGCCTGGCGTTGCGGCAACACCGGTGACGGCACCACCATCCTGGCCAAGTACCTGCCCGGTTCCTGCCGCGGTAACTAATCACCGCCCGGCATGACCAGAAGCCCCTCTCACGAGGGGCTTCTTTTTTCTGGCGTCAAATCCATTTCCGGCCGCAATTGGATACCCCGATGGAATCTGCCCTGGTTCGCCGTTTTAACAATTTTTCCGACCGCCTCACGGTCACTGAACCCGGCCGCCAGCTCCAGCTGGCCCTGCTCTTCGCCATCACCTGGCTGATCGCCCATCCCTATCTGCGCCTGCGCCACGACGGCGTGTTGTATTTCGGACAGTTGCTGCACAACCTGGACCCCACCCGCCTCGCCAACGACCCGTTTTTCCGCTACGGCTCACAGGACAATTTTTCGCTGTTCTCCACCGTGGCCACCTGGGCAACCCAAGTGTTCGGTGTGTTTGCTGCGGCACCGCTGCTGTTATTGCTTACCCAGACCGCCACGGCGGTCGCCGTGGTAGTCCTGGCCTTCCGCCTGCTGGGCCGCACCTACGCCTGGTTCGGCGCCCTGGCCGTGGCCGCCATGCCCGCCTGGTATGGCGGCTGGCATATCTTTTCCTATGCCGAGAACTTCCTTACCGCGCGCAGCTTCGCCGAACCCATCATCCTTTTCGCGCTGGCCCTCCTCGTCGCCGACCGCCGCTGGTGGTCCCTGGCGCTGCTCGCTGTCGGCGCCTTCAGCCACCCCCTGATGGCCCTGCCGGCCCTGATCGTATGGTGGCTGGCCAATGCCCTGCGCGACCGCCGCTTCTACTGGTTCGCCGCGTTGGCGCTCATCCCCGTCGGCCTGGGCCTGGCCGGTCATGCCCCCTTCGACAAACTGTTCGCCACCTATGACAGCGCCTGGGCAGAACGCGTGGTGGAGGTCAACGGCTTCGTCCTCCCCAGCGTCTGGCCGCTGGTGGACTGGTGTTATATCGCCGTCGACTTCATCATTCTGCTGACCATCCGGCACCAGTCGGACTCACCGCGCATACGCCGCTTGCTGGAGGCGCTGATGATGACGGCCGCGGGCTCGCTCATCCTCGCCGAGGTTGGCTTTACGCTGCTGCAGAATGTACTCCTCACCGGCCTGCAAACCTGGCGCAGTCTGTGGCTGCTCCACCTGACCGCCATGCTGTTCCTCCCCGTCCTGATCATCGAGGCGCTGAAGCGCAACGATGACTGCGGCCGGCTGCTCGCCCCGGCATGGCTGATGACCATGTTTGCGAGCGTCAGCTATGCCGGACCGTTCACAGCGGGATTTGCCGCCCTGGTGGCGCGGCGTGGTACGGCACCGTGCCCGCAACTCTCCACCCCGCTGGTGCACAAGGCGCTATGGTTCGGTGTCGTGCTGCTGGTGCTGACGATTATTGGTCGCTGGACTCCGCCACCGGAGTTTGCGGAGCATGTGCTGGGCGAAACGGGTTATGACTATTGGCGCTTCATCCGTACCTCGGCTGCCCAGGCCCCCATTCCGCTGTTGGCTGGCCTGCTGCTGTTGCCTTTGGCGCTGCAACCCGTGCGTCGGAAGTGGCCACTGCTTGGCTTGGCGCTAATCGGCCTCTCGCTGGCCGCAAGCGTCGATCAACGAACCCAGTGGTATCAATACATCGAGCAGGAAAAGCCGGCAGACCATCCGTTCCTGCAACATATTGCGCCAGGGCAGGAGGTATACTGGGATGTGGAATTGATCGTTCCGTGGTTTGTGTTGGGGCGCCCCAGTTACTATCACGAGGATCAGACTGCCGGGACGATATTCAACCGTGAGAGCGCCATGGCCTTGTCTCATCGCAGGAAGCTGTTGCGTTATATTGAGTTCCAGCTTTCGATTTGCGGCATCCAGGACACGCTGGAGTGGAAATCGCAGACACAGAACCGTGCAGACTGTTATCCCACCGATGATGTGCTGTATGAACTCTGCAACTCCGATGACCCACCGGCGTTCTTTGTGTTACGGAAGGAGTTGCCTGCGTTCATGCCTTTGAGCTCCTGGAACACCAGCGTACCGCAGGGACACGATTATCGGACCTATCATCTGTACAGTTGCCAACAGATACGCGACACCATGAGTGCCGTCACCCAGTGAAACATCACCTGCTGGAGTTTTCGCGGTATTTTGCCGCCAGCGGTGTTGCGCTGGCCGTGGACTTGGCGCTTTATGGAACACTTATTTATCTGTTCGATGCATCGTATCTTGTCGCTGCCCCTATCGCCTTCATCGCCGGACTGATATGCGTATACCTGTTGAGTGTCCGCCTGGTATTCGCCACCCGGCGAGTGAACCACCCCGGCGTCGAATTCACCCTGTTTGCGGCCATTGGCATATTCGGATTGCTACTCACCGAGCTCCTGCTATATGTTTTTGTTGAATATCTGGCAGCATCTCCGTTCCCGGCCAAGCTGTTCACGGCAGGCATCGTATTTTGTTCCAACTACGCATTCCGAAAATTGCTGCTATTTCGCTAGTGAAAAATGCCATGCCCGCACCGAATGACACCAAACCTCGCGTAGTTATCATCGGCGGTGGTCCTGCAGGGTTGACTGCAGCCCTTGAACTCATTCGGGGAGGCCGATTTACACCGCTGGTCTTGGAAGCCCACCATGATGTCGGCGGTATTTCACGCACCGTAGTGCACAATGGCAATCGCATGGATATCGGCGGCCACCGTTTTTTTTCCAAGTCGGAATGGGTGATGGACTGGTGGAAAGATATCCTGCCGACGCTACCGGAAGACCAGCCGCTGTCCCCCGAACAGCAGCAGCCGGCCGCACCCTTGCGGCCGGACAACCGGGTAATGCTGATCCGCAACCGGCTGTCGCGCATCTATTTCCTGCGCAAGTATTTCGATTATCCAATCAAGCTCAACGGCCATACCATCGCCAATCTCGGCCTGATCAGACTGTTCCGTATCGGCTTCAGTTATACGGCCGCGCTCTTACGGCCAAAGAGGAAACCTGCCAGCCTGGAAGAGTTTTTTGTCTCACGTTTCGGTCGTGAATTGTATTTGACCTTTTTCAAGGACTATACCGAAAAGGTCTGGGGTGTTCCCTGCAACAAAATCAGCGCCGAATGGGGCGCCCAGCGCATCAAGGGCTTGTCGATCTGGAATGCACTGCGCCATGCCTTGCGCAGCCTGCTCGGCGGAAAGGCTGCGCAACACAATACGCATACCAGCCTGATTGATAAATTCATGTATCCCAAGTACGGCCCCGGGCAATTGTGGCAGGTCGTCGCCCAGCAAGTGCTCGATGCCGGAGGAGAAGTCCGTCTCAACCAGAAGGTCACCGCGCTGTCGCATGAAAACGGCAGGGTGGCCAGGCTGACCGTGACGGACACCCGCTCGGGCCAAACCGAGGAAATCCACGGCGATTACTTCATCTCCACCATGCCGATCAAGGATCTCGTGGCGGCACTCTCGCCACCAGCACCGGCAGAGATCGACGCTATCGCCCGGCAACTGCCCTACCGGGACTTCATGACCGTTGGTCTGCTGGTCCCACGCATGCATGCCAACGTGCAGTCGCAAAGCACAAGCAGCAACAACATGCCACCGGACAACTGGATATACATTCAGGAGAAGGACGTGCGTATCGGCCGGCTGCAGATATTCAACAACTGGAGCCCCTATCTGGTGGCCGAAACGGACAAGATCTGGCTCGGTCTGGAGTATTTTTGCCAGGAGGGTGACGACCTGTGGCGCATGGCAGATGAAAAGATGATTCAGTTCGCCGCAGCAGAACTGGAAAAGATCGGCATGATTCGCGCCGCTGATGTGCTGGACGCTACGGTAATACGCGTGCCCAAGGCCTATCCTGCCTATTTTGGTGCCTACCAAGACTTCCCCAAGGTCCGCAGCTTTGTTGATGGGCTATCCAATCTGTTCCTGATAGGCAGAAATGGCATGCACCGCTACAACAACCAGGACCACTCCATGTTAACGGCAAAACTGGCCGTCGAGTGCATCCACAACGGCGAAACCAACAAGGCCGCCATCTGGTCCGTCAATATCGGCGACGATTATCACGAGGAAAAGAAAGATTCCGAATAACGTATGTGACCGCATTGGCATAGAAAAATAAAATACGCAAATAAGAAAATATAATTACTCGATACCAGGCGCAACGGCCCGCAGCACGCGATGGCAGTGAACTGAACCTCCCCATTCATCGCGGCTGGCTCTTTTCAGGCGGGGCAGTCCAGAATCCGACATGCAGTTGCCCGGTCATGGCGGCACAATCACTGCTATCGCCATGGGCGAAGTGAGCGCATCTGTCCGCCATCCGCCCGATGCCTCATCGCTCTCGGCCCGCCACGCATTAGCGAGGCATCCAAAACACCGGTTACCGCAGGCCCAGTGCCCACGAGAGTGGTTATACCTTCCCTCAGTGAGCACCCCGTCACAGGAAGGTTGAGCCCCTCTTCCCCAGTGAAAATGCTGTCACTAAAGTTGTGCTAAAGTAGCTCAGTTTTCACATATTGGGTTCCCATCGATGGCCTCGACCACAGCCAAATTACCCATGAGCGGCGTCGCCCGGCGCCTGGTGCGTGACGGCCTGATCGCCGAAGCCGAGGCCGAGAAGGCCTATGAACAGGCCACCAAAAAACGTATCCCCTTCGTCAGTTACCTGGTGGAGCAGCACCTGGTCAGCGCGCGGGACATTGCCACGGCAAGTTCGCATGAATTCGGCGTCCCGGTGGTCGATATCGGTACCCTGGAACTCGATCCGGAAGTCATCAAGCTGGTGGACGAAAAACTGGTCCGTGCCCACCACGCGCTGCCGCTGTTCAAGCGCGGGGCACGCCTGTTCGTGGCCATGTCCGACCCGACCAACCTTGCCGCGCTGGATGAGATCAAGTTCCACGTCGGCGCCCAGACCGAAGCCATTCTGGCCGAAGACGACAAGCTGGCCCGCATCATCGAAAAGGCCATGGAGGCCGCGGACACCGGGCTGTCCGAGCTGTCCGACGCAGACCTGGAGGGGCTGGAAATCTCCTCCGAGGACGACGAGGGCGCTAGCGACGCCACCAGCTCGGATGCCGACGACACGCCGGTCGTGCGCTTCGTCAACAAGGTTCTGCTCGATGCCATCAACCGTGGCGCATCGGATATTCACTTCGAGCCCTACGAAAAATTCTATCGCGTGCGCTTCCGCCAGGATGGCATGCTGCGTGAAATCACCAATCCGCCCATTGCCCTGGCCTCCAAGATATCCGCCCGTATCAAGGTCATGTCGCGCATGGATATCTCGGAGCGGCGCATTCCCCAGGACGGCCGTATCAAGCTGACCATTTCCAAGACCCGTGCCATCGACTTCCGTGTCAGCACCTGCCCGACTCTGTGGGGCGAGAAAATCGTAATGCGTATCCTCGATCCCTCCAGCGCCAAGCTGGGGATCGATATGCTGGGCTATGAGCCGGAACAGAAGCAGGCCTATATGGATGCGCTGAATCGGCCCTACGGCATGATTCTGGTTACCGGCCCAACCGGCTCCGGTAAGACCGTGTCGCTGTATACCGGTCTCAACATCCTCAACACGGCGGAACGCAACATCTCCACCGCGGAAGACCCGGCGGAAATCAACCTGCCCGGCATCAATCAGGTCAACGTCAACCCCAAGGTCGGACTCACCTTTGCCGCGGCCCTGCGCGCCTTCCTGCGTCAGGACCCGGACATCGTGATGGTCGGTGAAATCCGTGACCTGGAAACGGCAGAAATTGCCATCAAGGCCGCTCAGACCGGTCACTTGGTGCTCTCGACACTGCACACCAACGACGCCCCCCAAACCATTACCCGTCTGGCCAACATGGGCGTGCCCGCCTATAACGTCGCCTCGGCACTGCTGCTCATCATCGCCCAGCGTCTTGCCCGCCGCCTGTGCAATAACTGCAAGACCATCGACGAGGTGCCCCGTGCCGTACTGTTGGAAGAGGGCTTCACCAACGAGGATATCGCCAAGGGATTCACCCTCTACAAGGCCGTGGGTTGCGACCAGTGCAACCAGGGCTACAAGGGCCGCTCGGGTATTTATCAGGTGATGACCATCTCCGAGGCCATGCAGAAGAAGATACTGGAAGGCGCCAATGCCATGGAGCTGGCCGAGCAGGCCAAGAAGGAGGGCATCAATGATCTGCGCCGTTCCGGCCTGCTCAAGGTTATGGCCGGCATCACCAGCCTGGAAGAAGTCAACCGCGTGACAAAGGACTAATCATGGCCAGCACAGACAAGAAACAAGCTGACAAGAGCAGCGTTTTCCTGTGGGAAGGAACGGACAAGCGTGGCAACCGCGTCAAGGGCGAAGTACAGGCCACCTCCGAGGCGCAGGCCAAGGCGGAGCTGCGGCGCCAGGGCATCAATCCCCTCAAGGCACGCAAGAAGCCCAAGCCCCTGCTGGGCGGCGGCAAGAAAAAGATCACGCCGAAGGACATCGCCATCTTTTCGCGCCAGCTCGCCACCATGATGTCGTCCGGTGTGCCGCTGGTACAGGCCTTTGAGATCATCGGTCGCGGCCACGAAAATCCCTCCATGCGTGACCTCGTGCTGGCCATCAAGTCCGACGTGGAGGGCGGTGTCTCGCTGGCCGAGGCCCTGCGCAAGCATCCCAACCAGTTCGATCTGCTGACCTGCAACCTGGTGCACGCCGGCGAACAGGCCGGTATTCTCGACAACCTGCTGGACAAGATTGCGATATACAAGGAAAAAACCGAGGCGATCAAGGGCAAGATCAAGAAGGCCTTGTTCTATCCCATCGCGGTTATCGTCGTCGCCTTTGTCGTAACGGCAATTCTGCTGATCTTCGTCATCCCGCAGTTCAAGAATATATTCACCGGCTTTGGCGCCGATCTGCCGGCGATGACGCTGGTGGTTATCGCGCTGTCCGAATTCTTCATCGAATGGTGGTGGGCGATCTTTGGCGGCCTCGGTCTGCTCGGTTACCTGTTCGCCCAGGCGAAAAAGAAATCACGTGCATTCGATGAGGCATTGCAGCGGATGTCGCTGAAGATCCCCGTGGTCGGCGATATTTTGAACAAGGCGGCCATCGCCCGTTATGCCCGCACCCTTTCCACCATGTTTGCCGCCGGTGTGCCCCTGGTCGAGGCCATGGAATCGGTCGCCGGTGCTGTCGGCAACGTCGTCTATCGCAACGCGGTGCTGAAAATGCGTGATGAGGTTTCCGGTGGCCAGGCATTGCAGGCCTCCATGACCCAGGCCGGCGTCTTTCCCAATATGGTCTGCCAGATGGTGGCTATCGGTGAGGAGGCGGGTTCGCTGGATACCATGCTGGGCAAGGTGGCCGATTTCTATGAAGAGGAGGTCGACAATCTGGTCGATGGCCTGAGTAGCTTGATGGAACCGCTCATCATGGCGGTACTCGGTGTGCTTATCGGTGGCCTGGTAATCGCCATGTACCTGCCGATCTTCAAAATGGGTGAAGTGGTTTAAAGCGCCTAGCGAGCATGAATACTCCCCTGATCAATTTTCTGTCCGAGCCACTGGCCTTAGGGACATTGACGGCTATTCTGGGTCTGCTGGTCGGCAGTTTTCTCAACGTCGTGATCTTTCGCCTGCCGGTGATGATGGAACAGAGCTGGCGCCGCGACTGCGACGAATTCTCCGGCAAGGAGCATGTGCCGGGGGAACGCTTCGATCTGGTGATGCCGCGCTCGCGCTGCCCTCATTGCGGCCATATGGTGACCGCGCGCGACAACATCCCGATACTCAGCTATTTGCTGCTGCGTGGTCGTTGCCGCGCCTGTGGCGCCCACATTTCCCTGCGTTACCCGATGGTGGAATTGCTGACGGCCGTCGTGACGGTGTCCACGGCACTGCACTTCGGCCCGACCACTCAGGGCCTGTTTGCCGTGCTGCTTGCCTGGGCCCTCATCGCGCTCAGCTTTATCGACTTCGACAAGCATCTGCTGCCCGACAGCATCACCCTGCCCATGCTCTGGCTGGGGTTGCTGCTCAGCCTGTTCGGCATCTATACCGACAGCCAGGCCAGCATCATCGGCGCAGCGGCCGGTTATTTGTCACTCTGGTCCATCTATCAGCTGTTCCGCCTGCTTACCGGCAAGGAGGGCATGGGCTACGGCGACTTCAAGCTATTCGCGCTGTTCGGGGCCTGGCTCGGCTGGCAGAGCCTGCCACTGGTCATTCTGCTCTCCTCGGCCGTGGGTGCCGTCATAGGCCTCAGCCTGATCCTGTTTCGCGGCCGCGATCGCAACATCCCGATCCCGTTCGGTCCCTATCTGGCCATCGCCGGCTGGATCGCCCTGCTCTGGGGCGAACAGATCACCGCCTGGTATCTGCGCACTGCCCTGCCGGCCTAGCCGGATCTATGATGCGTTCGGGCTGAACCATGTTGCGCATCGGCCTCACCGGCGGCATCGGTAGCGGCAAGAGCATGGTGACGGCGTTGTTTGCCGCCCTGGGCGTGCCGATCATCGATACCGATCGCATCGCCCATGAACTCACGGTGTCAGGTGCCGAAGCCGTGCGCCGGATTGCCGCCATCTTCGGCGATACCGTGCTGGCGGCTGATGGCTCCCTGGACCGCGCGCAGCTGCGTCACCTTGTTTTCTCCGATAGCGCCAAGCGCGAACAGCTGGAGGCGGTGCTGCATCCGCGCATCTACCAACGCACCACAGAACTCCTCGCACAGGCGCAAGGTCCCTATTGCATCGTGGTAGTACCGCTGTTGCTGGAAAAAGGCTGGCAGTCCCTGGTGGACCGTATTCTCGTGGTGGATGCACCGCCGGAGCTGCAGCTCAGCCGCACCCGACAGCGTGACAACCGGCCGGCCGAGGAGGTCCATGCTATAATTGCGGCGCAGATTTCGCGGGAAAAACGCCTGGCTGCCGCCGATGATGTGGTGGTAAATGACGCAGATCAGGCAAAATTGGCCGCACAGGTGGCAGAGCTGCACCATAAATATCTCCAGCTCGCCACATCACCCTAGACTGCGCAGCACGCCAACCTGACCAGCCACAGTGCAGAAATACATCACCTACGAACACCCCCTCAACGAACGCGTACGGACTCTGCTGCGTCTGGAGTTTCTCTTTCGCCAGATCAAGCATTTCATGTCCGGCAGCACCGTATGGGATGCCCGCGCCGTACTCACCAACGTGATGGACATCCTGACGGTATTCAGCCGCGGTGACCTGAAGACCGAACTCATCAAAGAGCTGGAGCGCAATGCCGTCAATCTTGGGCGCCTGACCGAAAAAAGCGGCGTCGATCACACCCAGCTGAAGAACATCCTCCACTGGCTCAACAAGTTGCGCGGTGTCCTGCACGGCATGGAGGGCCCGCTCGGCCAGGAATTGCGTGATAACGAGTTTCTCACCGCCATCCGCCAACGCAGCAGCATCCCCGGCGGCACCTGCGACTTTGATCTGCCGCTCTACCATCAATGGCTGCATCAGGCGCATGAACAGCGCCATGCCGATCTGGAGCGTTGGCTCAGCTCGCTGGATACGGTACGTCAGTCGGTGGAATTGATCCTGAAATTGATACGCAACAGCGCCGAGCCGGCCACGGCCGTCGCGGAGGCCGGCGTCTACCAGCACGCCCTCGATCCGGCCATTCCGTTTCAACTGGTCCGCATCGGCCTGGCGGTCGAGTTGCCCTATTACGCAGAGGTCAGCGGCGGCAAACACCGCTTCGCCATACGTTTTCTGCAACCCTTTCCCAATGAACGCCCCAGGCAGGCAAGCGAAGACGTTGCCTTCCGTCTGACCTGTTGCGCATTATGAGTCCAGCAACCGTCAAATGTCCGACCTGTGGCAAAGCGGTTCACTGGGTGGAGGCGGAGCGGTGGCGTCCCTTCTGCAGCGAGCGCTGTCGCCTGATTGACCTCGGGGCCTGGGCCGATGGCAGCCATGCCATTCCCGGTGAAGAGGCTGAAGTACAGCCGGGTCTTCGATCGGACGAAGACATTATCCCCCACTGATCAAGCGGCGCCCGGCTTGATTCCATGCCCTGCACGTGCTGTATTTTTCGGGAGCCTGCAGCGTGCTGTCGCGGCCTCCCGGTCAACCTCACCACAGGCCGCTGATCGCCGCCACCCCCTGCCCACCCTTCCGCCAGGCCAGCGGAATATCGGCAGCCGTCATGCCGCCCAAGGCATAGACCGGGATGGTGCTTGCAGCGGTGAGCTCCGCAAATTTCTCCCAGCCGAGTGGCAGCATGCCGGGATGACTGCGTGTAGGCATTACCGGCGACAGCAGGGCGAAGTCTGCGCCCATGGCGCAGGCATGGGCCAGCTCCTCCGCCGTGTGGCAGGATGCGCCCAGCATCAGCCCCATCAACTCGGGCGGGCGCTGGCGATAGCGCAGCAGGGCACTGCTGCCGAGTTGCACTCCGTCCATACCCAGTGAGGCGGCAAGTTGCGGCGTTCCATTCAACAGCAAACCTGCCCCGTAGCGCCGGCATAAGTCCCGCACCAACGGCGCCAGCTGTCGCAGCGCGGCGTCATCCAGTTGCTTGCCACGCAGCTGTACCAGACGCAGACCACGCTGCAACGCTTTTTCCAGGGTCGCGAGAAACTGCGGCCAGTTGGCAGGGGCTCCCGGCTCCGGGGTAATCAGGTAGCGGTCCGGCAGACGCAGGGCGGTGATGATCGGCCGGTTGGGGGGTGGAAAATCGAGGTCGGCCAGTGCCGTGAGCGTCGTCCAGCGTACCTCCTGACCTTCACGCCCATGGGCTGAACCGGCGTAGCTATCCACACGCCAAACATCCAGCAGCACCTGTCGATCGGGATAACGGTAGGGAATACGGATTAGCGGGCGAGCCGTGAGCACATCAATGCCCAGCTCTTCATGCAGCTCCCGCTCAAGCGCAGCGAGGGTGTCCTCGCCAGGCTCGAGTTTCCCGCCGGGAAACTCCCACAAGCCGCCTTGATGCACGTGCGCCGGGCGGCGGGCGAT
This sequence comes from Gammaproteobacteria bacterium, assembly GCA_024709225.1. Lineage (GTDB taxonomy): Bacteria > Pseudomonadota > Gammaproteobacteria > Thiohalomonadales > Thiohalomonadaceae > Sulfurivermis. The sequence continues at coordinate 11,377 of JANJXC010000108.1, forward strand.
AAGGACGCGGCCATCGCTCTGGACGATGGCCGCAGCGGCGACGTGGATCGATGGAATCAGGAGCGGTACTCGGCGTTGATGCGCACGTAATCGTAGGAGAAGTCGCAGGTCCAGACCCGCGCCGCCGCTGCGCCGCGCGCCAGATCGACACGGATATTGATTTCTGCCTGGGCCATTACCGCCGCCCCCCGTGCCTCGGTGTAATCGGTGGCACGGCCACCCTCGCGCACGATACAGGCATCCCCCAGATGAATGGTAATGGCATCCAGATCCAGCTGCGACACTCCTGCCCTTCCCACTGCAGCCAGGATGCGGCCCCAGTTGGGGTCCGAGGCAAAAAAGGCAGTTTTGACCAAGGGGGAGTGGGCGATGGTGAATGCCACCTGCGCACACTCCTCCTCATCCCGGCCATTGACCACGTCAATGGTGATCAGCTTGGTGGCCCCCTCACCATCGCGCACGATGGCCTGCGCGAGGAATTCACATACCTCGGTAACGGCCTGGCTGAAGAGGGTGAAATCAGGGGCATCGGCCGCCACGGTGACGGCGGAAACGCCGGTCGCCGCCAGCATGCAGGCGTCGTTGGTGGAGGTATCACCATCGACGGTGATGCGATTGAAGGAGCGACTCACGGCGGCATCCAGTACCCGCTGCAACACTTCCGGGGCCACTTTGGCATCGGTTGCAATGTAGGACAACATGGTGGCCATGTCGGGGCGTATCATGCCCGATCCCTTGGCGATACCGGTGATAACCACCTCGCCGCCGCTGAGCGCGATACGGCGTGAACAACCCTTGGGAACGGTATCGGTGGTCATGATGCCGTGGGCTGCATCCACCCAGTTGTCTTCACCGAGTCCGGTGATGGCCTGCGGCAGCACGGCGGTGATCTTGGCCAGCGGCAGCGGCTCACCGATGACGCCGGTGGAAAACGGCAACACCTGCGTGGCGGCACTGCCGGTCAGGCGCGCCAACTCAACACAGCTCTGCTGCGCGTCGGCCAGCCCCTGCTTGCCGGTGCCAGCATTGGCATTGCCGGTGTTGATCAGGAAATAGCGTGGCGCCACAGCAGCCAAATGCTGTTTGGCCACGGTCACGGGGGCGGCACAAAAGGCGTTGCGGGTGAACATGCCGGCGCAGGTCGAACCGACCGCCAGCTCCATCACCACCACATCACGCCGCCCCGGCTTTTTGATGCCGGCGGAGGCGATACCGATGCGAAAGCCTGGCACCGGAAACAGTTGGGGTAAACCTGCAAATCCCACTGCCATGATCTGTTCCTTCCCTATTCCATCCGCCCGTGACACTGTTTGTATTTCTTGCCCGAACCGCACGGGCAGAGTTCGTTACGCCCCACCTTGCGACCATCACGAACGAACGGTTTGATGGCCTCTTCTTCCACCGCTGCGTCGTCCTGCAGGGCGGAGACCTCCGCATGCTGATATTCGAGCGGCACCTGGGCACGGCGCTGCTGCTCGACCGCCTCCACATCCGCTTCGGCACGCACCTGCACCTTGGACAGGACCGTGATGACCTCTTGCTTGATGCGCTCCAGCATCTGGTTGAACAGGACAAAGGCCTCGCGCTTGTACTCCTGCTTGGGATTCTTCTGCGCATAACCACGCAGGTGGATTCCCTGACGCAGGTAATCCATCGCCGCAAGGTGCTCCTTCCAATGACTGTCCAGGGTCTGCAGCATCACGGCCTTCTCAAAATGACGCAATACCGCCACACCGGCCTGTTCGCCCTTAGCCGTATATAGCTGCTCTGCCTCGTCGACGATACGCTGACGCAGCGTTTCTTCATGCAAGTTCGCGTCACTAGCCAGCCAGCCGGCAATATCGAACTGCAGGCCGAAATCATGCTGCAGAGCGGCTTCCAGTCCCGGCACATCCCACATTTCATCCAGACTCTGCGGCGGGATGTAGCTGCTGATGGCCTCGTTGAGCACGTCGCTGCGCAATACGCTGATGGTCGACGAGATATCCTCGGCCGCCATCAGCTCGTTGCGCTGTTCATAGATCACCTTGCGCTGGTCATTGGCGACATCATCGTATTCCAGCAACTGCTTACGGATATCGAAATTATGTCCCTCAACCTTGCGCTGGGCATTCTCGATGGCCTTGCTCACCCAAGGGTGCTCGATAGCCTCGCCCTGCTGCATGCCGAGGCGTTGCATCAGAGCGCCGACACGGTCGGAGGCAAAGATGCGCATCAAGTTATCCTGCAACGACAGATAGAAGCGGGTGGAGCCGGGATCGCCCTGTCGCCCGGAACGACCGCGCAGCTGGTTATCGATACGGCGCGACTCATGCCGCTCGGTACCGATGATGTGCAAGCCGCCCGCGGCAACCACGACATCGTGCCGTTGCTGCCATGCTGCACGGGCCTGTTGCCGCGCAGAATCATCTTCCAGCGTCTCAATCTCCGCCTGCAGGTTGCCGCCCAGCACGATATCGGTACCGCGACCGGCCATGTTGGTGGCAATGGTTACGGCACCGGGGCGGCCGGCCTGGGCGACGATTTCCGCCTCGCGCTCATGCTGCTTGGCATTGAGTACCTCATGCTTGATACCTTCCGACTTAAGCTGTCGCGACAGCAGTTCGGAGGCCTCGATCGAGGTCGTGCCCACCAAGATCGGCTGCCCGGCAGCGTGACGATCACGGATATCCTGAATAATGGCGGCAAACTTTTCTTCCACCGTGAGGAAAATAAGATCACCAAAATCCTGTCGCACCATCGGCCGGTGGGTGGGAATGACAACCACCTCCAGACCGTAAATCTGCTGGAATTCGTAGGCCTCGGTATCCGCCGTACCGGTCATGCCGGACAGCTTGTCGTAGAGACGGAAATAGTTCTGGAACGTAATGGAGGCAAGCGTCTGGTTCTCGTTCTGGATACTGACCCCCTCCTTCGCCTCTACCGCCTGGTGCAGGCCATCGGACCAGCGCCGCCCCGGCATGGTACGACCGGTAAACTCATCGACGATGACAATCTGGCCATCCTTGACGATGTAGTCCACATCGCGCTGATAGAGGGCATGGGCACGCAGTGCCGCCGTAAGGTGGTGCATCAGACTGATGTTGGCGGCATCGTAGAGGCTCTCTCCTTCCGCCAGCAGACCGTTGCTGACCATCAGGTCTTCGACCTGCTGATGCCCCTCTTCCGTCAGATAAACCTGACGCGCCTTCTCATCGACGGTGTAATCGCCCGCCTCACCTTCCTCGTACTGCCGCCGCAGTTTCGGGATCAAGGCATTGATCTGCTTATAACGCGTGGAGCTGTCTTCGGCCGGTCCGGAAATGATCAACGGCGTGCGTGCTTCATCGATCAGGATGGAGTCGACTTCATCGACTACTGCAAAGCTCAGTTCGCGCTGCACCTTTTCGGCGACGCTGAAGGCCATGTTGTCGCGCAGGTAGTCAAAGCCGAATTCATTGTTGGTGCCATAGGTGATATCGGCCGCGTAAGCGGCACGCTTTTGCTCATGGGACATATTGCCGGCGATCACCCCGGTAGTCATGCCGAGGAAGCCATACAGCTTGCCCATCCAGCCGGCATCGCGGCTGGCCAGATACTCATTCACGGTGATGACATGAACACCGGTGCCGGGCAGCGCATTGAGATAGGCCGCCAGCGTTGCCACCAGCGTCTTGCCTTCGCCGGTACGCATCTCGGCAATCTTGCCCTGGTGCAACACCATGCCGCCGATGAGCTGAACATCGTAATGGCGCATCCCCAGCACGCGCTTGCCCGCCTCGCGTACCACGGCAAAGGCCTCCGGCAACAGCTCATCCAGGGTCGCCCCCTGGTTCAGGCGGGTGCGGAACTCCTCGGTCTTGCCACGCAGCGTCTCATCGGACAACTGCTCCAGTTCCGCCTCAAGGGCGTTAATCTGGTCGACCGTCTTGCGTAACCGCTTGATTAGCCGTTCGTTACGGCTGCCGAATATCTTGCTGAGGAATCTGCTGACCATGGCACCGCTTTGCATTGTCGTCTGGGAAGAAATGCTGGTGATGATACCGCAAATCCCAGCGTATTTCTCACCGCCGGGGCGGTGAACACAAACGGAAGAAGGGGAAACGAGTACTGCGGGGAGACGAGACTCCGGCAGCGCAGGCTGCCGGAACAGGGGGGTTAGCGCACGGCCTGGACGTAGCGCGCCGGATCTACGGCGCGACCGTTACGCAGCACCTCGAAATGCACGTGCGGGCCGGTCGACCGACCGGTGGAGCCCATGGTGGCCAGCGATTGCCCCTTCTTCACGGTATCGCCCACCTTCACCAGAATGCTCTTGTTGTGGCCGTAACGGGTGACATACCCCTTGCCATGATTGATTTCAACCAAGTTGCCATAACCGAAGCGGGAACCGGACCAGGTAACCACGCCTGAGGCCACCGCTACGACCTCGGCACCCTCCTTGCCGGCGAAATCGATGCCATTGTGATGCGCCAAGCGGCCACTGAACGGATCGGTACGAATGCCGTAGGGAGAGGAGATCCAGCCACTACGCACCGGGCGCCCTGCCGGCAACACCTCCGCCTGCAGGTTGCGGTTAAGCAGCATGGTTTCCAGCACACTCAACTGATCACCGCGATTCTGCAACTGCAGCGACAGATTATCCAGCAAGGCGATGAAATCAGGAACCTGCAACGACTGTTGCACGGTGACACTCTCGGGACCACCCAAGGCAGGAGGGATATCAAAATTGAATTCGCCGTCTTCCAAGCCTGCCATACGAGTAAGACGTTGTCCCATGGCATCCAGCCGCATCACGTGGGCCTGCATCTGCCCCATGCGCATGGCCAAGGCATTGAGATTTTCCTCGGCCGTGCGTTTGGCCTCCTCAATGGCGCGCCGCTGGTTATCCAGCTCGCCCTGCAGGCCGCCCGCCACCAGAACGGAGGTCTCGGCATCGGAGAAGCCCATGCGGTAGCCGCCATACAGGGCCAGGGCGGGAATCAGCACAAACACGGCGGCAGCCATCGTTGCCATGCCGCGCCGCCCGACGCTTACACAACTGGAGCATCCAAGTTGCTTGGAGATAAATAATATATTCATCGTCCTCTGTACCAGTCTCGCCTGAACCCATCCTGATGGCGGGTTGTTAACATTCAAATGTTATATTCTTGCCGCATGACCAAACCGCGCTCATTGCAGCTATTACTGGGTACCGGCACCACCGCCCGACTGCTGGAGCACGTGCGCCATCTGCAATCGGTCAACGAGCAACTGCGCGCCTGTATCGACGCCGAAGCGGCTAGCCACATTCAGGTTGCGGATCTGAGCGTAGACCGGCTGCTTATCCATGCCGACTCGGCCGCCTGGGCGACGCGACTCCGCTACCTCACACCACAGATATTACGCTGCCTGCAGCAGACTCCGTCACTCATGACACTGCACCGCATCGACATCCGGGTCAGTCCCCTGGCACAACCGCCAGTCCGCACCTTGCATCCTGTGGTGCTGTCCCGCACCAGCGCTGTGGTCCTGGAGACAGCCGCCGCGGATCTCTCCGATCCTGCCCTGCGCGACGCACTCCAACGCCTGGCCCGCCGCGGCCGCAACACACCGGACAGTTAAACGGCGACCACCGGCTGGATGTACGAGATCGGTGCCTGCTGCGGGTCGTCGAAAGTCACCTGCTCCCAGGCATCCTCTTCCACCAGCAGCTTGCGCAACAGCTTGTTATTCAATTCGTGTCCCGACTTATAACCGCTGAAGGCACCAATCAGGCTGCACCCCAACAGATACAGATCGCCAATCGCGTCCAGCACCTTATGCTTGACGAATTCATCATCGTAACGCAGACCATCTTCATTGAGTACGCGGTAATCGTCGACCACCACCGCATTATCGAGGCTGCCGCCCAGCGCGAGATTACGGCTGCGCAACATCTCCAGCTGACTCATGAAACCGAAGGTACGGGCACGACTCACCTCCTTGACAAAGGAGGTCGTGGAAAAATCAATGCAGGAGAGCTGATTGCGGCCACGGAAGGCCGGATGATCAAAGTCGATCTCCATGGAGACCTTGAAACCTTCGAACGGCTCGAATTGCACCCAGCGATCGCCATCTTCGATGCGGACGGTACGCTTGATGCGGATAAAACGCTTGGACGCCGCCTGCTCGACAATGCCGGCGGACTGAATCAGGAATACGAATGGGCCGGCGCTGCCGTCCATGATCGGCACTTCCGGCGCACTCAGATCGATATAGGCATTGTCGATCCCAAGACCGGCCAGTGCCGACAGCATGTGCTCGACCGTAGAGATGCGCACATCCCCCTTGAGCAGGGTGGTCGACATGGTGGTATCACCCACGTTCTCCGCCTTGGCCTCAATCTCAACCGGCGGATTGAGGTCCACACGGCGGAAGATGATACCGGCATCCACCGGAGCGGGACGCAAGGTGAGGTACACCTTTTCACCCGTGTGCAGACCCACGCCCGTCGCGCGAATCACATTCTTCAGTGTTCTCTGCCGTATCATTTCGCTCTTAATCCGCCCAAACTTCCTGTTGCAACAAGTGGTTATACCGCCAACTTGGGCAAAACTATACCATAGGGCAATGCCCATTCCTAGCGAACGGGTTCACAAATACCCCTCCCCCCGCAGGGGGACGGTCAGTCGGCCTGACGGCGCAGGAAGGCCGGAATGTCCAGATAGTCCAGGCTGCCCTCGGCCTCCTTGTTGTAGCGCTCCTGGCTGGGCGGCTGGTTGCGCAACACGGTCGGGCGCTCCAGCACGCCGTAGTCCACCTCGCCGTTGCTGGCACGATTGACCACCAGACGCACCGGCTGCTCCGCCGGGGCCGCTGCGCCATTACCGAGACCGGTCGCCACCACGGTGACACGCAGCTCACCCGACATATTGGGGTCGATGACGGTACCAACCACAACGGTGGCGTTCTCGGAGGCGAACTCCTTGATGGTATTGCCTACTTCCTCGAACTCGCCGATGGACATGTCCAGGCCAGCGGTGACGTTCACCAGGATACCGCGGGCACCGGCCAGATTGATATCCTCCAGCAGCGGACTGGCGATGGCCGCCTGGGCAGCGACACGGGCACGGTCTTCCCCCGAGGCGACGCCGCTACCCATCATGGCCATGCCCATTTCCGACATGACCGTACGGACATCGGCAAAGTCGACATTGATCAGGCCCGGGCGGGTAATCAGTTCCGCAATGCCCTGCACCGCCCCCAACAGCACGTCGTTGGCCGCCTTGAAGGCATCGAGCAGGCTGATCTGCTTGCCCAGCACCGACAGCAGCTTCTCGTTGGGGATGGTGATCAGGGAGTCGACATACTGCTTCAGCTCCTTGATGCCGTCCTCGGCCACGGCCATGCGCTTCTTGCCCTCGAACGGGAACGGCTTGGTCACCACCGCCACGGTCAGAATCCCCAGGTCCCTGGCCACCTGCGCCACGATGGGTGCGCCGCCGGTACCGGTACCGCCGCCCATGCCGGCGGTGATGAACACCATGTCGGCCCCTTCCAGCACCTCGGCAATGCGGTCGCGATCCTCGATGGCCGCCTGCCGGCCCACTTCAGGATTGGCGCCGGCGCCGAGTCCCTTGGTCACGGCACCGCCCAGCTGCAGCACCGTACGGGCGCCGGACTTCTTCAATGCCTGGGCATCGGTATTGGCGCAGATGAAATCCACGCCGTCGATATCCTGAACCAGCATGTGTTCAACGGCATTGCCGCCGCCACCGCCGACCCCCACCACCTTGATAATGGCGTTTTGTGCCTGAGTATCCATCAGTTCGAACATGGTATACCTCCGTCGTCCCCTGTTGAGCCCTGCTGCGAAGCAGAAAATTAGAAATTGCCCTGGAACCAGCTCTTCATCCGCTGGATCACATTCGAAACACCACCGCTACCACGCAGCTCCACTGCCACGCCGCCGCCGCGGTTATGCAACCCGAACAACAACAAACCCACGCCGGTGGAATAGATAGGGTTGCGTACCACATCCACCAGCCCGTTGACGCCCTGCGGCACACCTAGCCGCACCGGCATGTGAAAAATCTCTTCCGCCAGATCCACCACGCCCTCCATCTTGGCCGTGCCGCCGGTCAGCACCACACCGGCTGCGCACAAGTCCTCGAATCCGCTGCGGCGCAACTCCGCCTGCACCAGGGTGAACAGCTCCTCATAGCGCGGCTCCACCACATCGGCCAGGGTCTGGCGGGCGAGGCGCCGCGCCGGCCGGTCGCCCACGCTGGGCACCTCGATGGTCTCATCGGCACTGGCCAGTTGCGCCAGGGCGCAGCCGTACTTGATCTTGATGTCCTCGGCATGCTGCGTCGGCGTACGCAGTGCCACCGCGATGTCATTGGTCACCTGGTCGCCGGCAATAGGGATCACCGCGGTGTGGCGAATCGCCCCCTCGGTGAACACCGCAATATCGGTAGTGCCGCCGCCGATATCCACCAGGCACACGCCCAGTTCCTTCTCGTCGTCGGACAGCACGGCATTGCTCGAGGCGAGCTGCTCGAGAATGATGTCGTCCACCTCCAGACCGCAGCGGCGCACGCACTTGACGATGTTCTGCGCCGCACTCACGGCGCCGGTCACCAGATGTACCTTGGCCTCCAGCCGCACGCCCGACATGCCGATGGGTTCGCGAATGCCTTCCTGGGTGTCGATGACGAATTCCTGCGGCAGCACGTGCAGAATTTTCTGATCCGCCGGGATCGCCACCGCCCGCGCGGCATCGATCACCCGCTCCATATCGCTCTGCGTCACCTCTTTGTCGCGAATGGCCACAATGCCATGCGAGTTGAGGCTGCGGATATGACTGCCGGCAATACCTGCATACACCGAATGGATCTGGCATCCGGCCATCAACTCTGCCTCCTCCACCGCGCGCTGAATCGACTGCACCGTGGATTCGATATTCACCACCACGCCCTTCTTCAGACCGCGCGACGGATGCGAGCCGATGCCGATGATATCGACCTCTCCCGCTGCCGTGATCTCGCCCACGATGGCCACCACCTTGGAGGTGCCGATGTCGAGAGCGACAATCAGATTTTTTTCACCTTTTCTGGACATGCGTTCCTCCCCAACTCCTACGACTGCCGGAACGAGACTGCGAAGCCGTTGGTGTAGCGCAAATCAATGCGCGCCACCGTCGTGCTGCGTGGCCCCAGAATACGCGGCCAGGCACGTGCGAAACGCTCCATCCGCGCCGGATGCTCATTGCGGCCGAGCATCAGCTCCATGCCGTTCTCCAACACCAGCCGCCAGGCGCGGCGCTCGTCCATCGCCACCTCGGCAATATTCAGCTGCAGCGGCAATAACGCGCGCTGCAGCTCGATAAACTGTGCGGTTACCATCACCGACGTCCCCTGCGGACCGCGCAACACGGGCAATCCGCTGGTGGCCACGGGTTCAAGCGGTCGAAAGACCTTGCCCTCCGGATTCACCAGTCCGCCATCGGCCCAGTGCGCCAGAACCTGCTGCTCACGCAGTTGCACCAGCAGGACATCGGGCCAAGCCCGGCGCACCTGTACGCTGTGCACCCACGGCAACTGCTCCAAGGCCTCGCGTACCGCATTGATATCGATGTGCAGGAAGCCAGCCTGGGCATGCGGCAACACGGCGTCACGCACCTCCTGTTGCGTAACATGATGCAGCTCGCCCTGCACCCGCACGGTACGCAGCGGCAGACTATCCGGTGCAGACAACCACCAGAGCGCGCCCGCCGTCAGTCCTGTCAGAGCGAACAGTCCGGCAAACAGCGGCAACTGGCTCAGCCACCGGGGCCGCACCGCCACCTGCTGCGTGCGCCGCGCCTGTACCTTTCTAGCCACCCAGTGTTCCCTCCAGGATGCGCCACACCAAATCATCGAATTCGATACCGGCCGTCCGCGCCGCCATCGGTACCAGGCTGTGATCGGTCATGCCCGGCACGGTATTCACCTCCAGCACGAAGGGGGCGCCGTCTGCGTCGAGCAGGAAATCCACCCGTCCCCAACCACGGCAGCCCAGCACCGTGAAGGCTCGCAATGCCAGTTGCTGCATCCGCTGCTCCTGTGCCTGCGGCAGCCCGCAGGGACAGAGATAGCGGGTATCGTCACGGAAATATTTCGCCTCGTAGTCATAGAACTCCGTTGCCGGCACGATGCGTACCGCCGGCAAGGCCTGCTCGCCGAGGATGGCAACGGTGTATTCGCCGCCGCCGATGTAGCGTTCCGCCAACACCAGGCTGTCGTACTGTGCGGCTGCCGCATAGGCGGCACGCACACCGCCGGCAGCGCTCACCTTGCTGACACCGATGCTGGATCCTTCGTTGGCCGGCTTCACAAACAGCGGCAGGCCGAGGCGCTGTTCGACGGCGTAAAAATCGCTCTGTGCGCTAAGCAGTTCGAACTCCGGCACCGGCAAGCCTGCGGCCTGCCACACCATCTTGCTGCGCCACTTGTCCATGCCGATGGCTGACGCCAGTACGCCGCTGCCGGTGTAGGGCAACTGCATCAGATCAAGCGCGCCCTGCAATTCGCCATCTTCGCCGCCACGGCCATGCCAGGCGATGAACGCCCGCGCAAAACCGCCGCGCGCCAGCACCTGCAGCACATCACGCCCGGCATCAACGCCATGCGCATCCACCCCGTGCCGCAGCAGCGCTGCCAGTACGGCCTGACCACTCTTCAACGAAATTTCGCGCTCGGCAGACCAGCCGCCCATCAGCACGGCAACCTTGCCGAAGTCTTTGGCATCACACACTGCAGCCACCGCTATGTTCCCCCACGATATGTACCTCGCGCCTCAGGCTGACACCACACTGCTGCTGTACCGTCGCCGCCACCCGGTCGATCAGCGCCTCGATATCCGCCGCCGTGGCCACGCCAGTGTTGACGATGAAATTGGCATGTTTTTCCGACACGCAGGCCCCACCGATGCACTGTCCCTTCAGGCCGCATGACTCGATCAGCCGGGCCGCATGATCGCCCGGCGGATTGCGAAACACCGAACCGGCATTGGGCTGCTGCGTCGGCTGCGTAGCGGAACGCTGATCCAGCAAGGTGCGTATGCGTGCCGCCGCCGCCTCGGCGTCACCGTGCTGCAACTGCAGCGTGGCCGCCACAAACCACTCCCCCGCCGGCCCCGCCACCTCGCGATAGCCGATGCGGTAATCACTTGCCGTGCGTTGGTGCCGGCCACCGGCTCGATCCAGCGTTTCCACCGTGCGCACCAGCCGCCAGGTCTCACCGCCGAAGGCGCCCGCATTCATCGCCAGCGCACCGCCCAGCGTGCCGGGAATGCCGGCCAGAAATTCCGCACCGGTAAGACCCAGCCGCGCGCAGAAGCGCGCCACCTTGGCGCACGGCACGCCCGCCTCGGCGCGCACCGTCTGTGCATCCACCTGCTCGATGCCACTGAGCAGGCCGGCAGTGGCGATCACCGTGCCGCGGATGCCGCCATCGCGTACCAGCAGATTGCTGCCCAACCCGACCCAGAACAGCGGCTCGCCGGCCGGTAGGCGGGCAAGAAATTGCGCCAGGTCATCGATATCCGCGGGCTGGTAATAACGGGCTGCCGGCCCCCCCACACGCCAGGTGGTGTGGCGTGCCATCGGCTCGTTTTCGAGCAGCACACCACGACATTCCTGACTGCAGGGGGCTGTCATCATGAATGCCCCTCCGCCAGTTGCTGCACCAATGTTGCTGCCACGGCCCCGATATCACCCGCCCCCAGCGTAAGCAGCACATCACCTGCACGCAGCACGCCGCGCAATGTGGCGGCGAGATCATCCGGGTGCGCCACGAACACCGGGTCCACCTGGCCACGGGCGCGGATGGCGCGGCACAGGGTGCGGCTGTCGGCACCGGGGATCGGCTTCTCGCCGGCGGCATAGACCTCCAGCATCAGCAGCGCATCCGTAACCGACAGCACCTCGGCAAAATCCTCGAACAAATCACGGGTACGGCTGTAGCGATGCGGCTGGAACGCTACCACCAGACGACGCTCGGGCCAGCTGGCGCGCGCCGCCTGAATGGTCGCCGCCACCTCGCGCGGGTGATGGCCATAGTCATCCACCAGGGTGACGTGGCCCTCGCCCAGCGCGACCTCGCCGTTCAGCTGGAACCGGCGGCCGATGCCCTGGAAGGCGGCCAAGGCACGCAAAATGGCCTCATCCGATACGCCCACTTCATGCGCCACGGTGATCGCCGCCAGCGCATTCAACACGTTGTGGCGTCCGGGCAGGGCCAAGGTCACATCCAGCCATTTACCGCCATCGCGGCGCACAACCTGAAAGTGATTCAGCAAACCCTCCTGGTGCACATCACTGGCGTAGATGTCGGCCTCCGGCGTCAGGCCATAGGTACGTACCGGGCGCGTCACCTCGGGCAGGGTCTCGCGCACCACCGGGTCATCGAGACACAGCACCGCCAGACCATAGAACGGCAGGTGATGCAGGAATTCGACGAAGGTCTGGCGCAACCGGGAAAAATCACCACCGTAGGTCGCCATGTGATCGGCATCGATGTTGGTCACCACCGCCATCATCGGCTGCAGATACAGAAACGAGGCATCGCTCTCGTCCGCTTCGGCCACCAGATAGCGGCTGGCGCCAAGCCGTGCATGGGTGCCCGAGCTGTTGAGCTTGCCGCCGATGACGAAGGTAGGATCGAGCCCACCCTCCGCCAGCAGACTGGCGATCAAACTGGTGGTCGTGGTCTTGCCGTGGGTGCCGGCCACGGCGATGCCGTGGCGAAAGCGCATCAGTTCGGCCAGCATCTCGGCACGCGGCACCAGAGGAATGCGTTGCTCGCGCGCCGCCAGTACCTCGGGATTGTCACTGGGCACGGCCGTGGAGATCACCACCACATCGCTGCCCGTCAAATTCGTCGCGGCATGACCGATATGTACCCGCGCGCCGAGTGCGGTGAGACGGCGCGTCACCGCATTCTCCTTCAGATCGGAGCCCGACACCTCGTAACCGAGATTGAGCAGCACCTCAGCGATGCCGCTCATGCCGGCGCCGCCGATGCCGACGAAGTGAATACGGCGGATGCGCCCCATGGGATTGTCATCACGACGCACGCTGTTGTTGTTGCTGGTCATACGGCCTTCCTCGTTGCCGTGGCAGCGAGGCACGCCTCGGCCACGGTCGCAGTCGCTTCGGTCTGCGCCAGGCGGCGCGCTGCCTGCGCCATGGCGCTCAGCGCCTCACGCCCGGCATTCGGCTGGGCACAAAATTGCTGCAACAATGCCGCCAGTGTTTCGGCATTCATGGTGTGTTGTGGCAACAGCCGTGCAGCACCGGCATCCACCAGAAAGGCGGCATTGTGCGTCTGGTGGTCGTCCACGGCGTGGGGATAGGGCACCAGCACAGCCGCCACACCGGCCGCCGCCAGTTCGCTCACCGTCAACGCACCGGCACGGCACACCACCACATCGGCCCAGGCGTAAGCCGCCGCCATGTCGTCGATGAAGGGCAGCAGTTCTGCCTCCACGCCCGCCGCCTGATACCACTGCTGCACCTGCGCCAGATGGCGACGCCCGCTCTGATGCTTGACCAGCGGCCGCTGCTCTGCCGGCAATCGGGCCAGCGCGCGCGGCAGGGTCTCATTGAGCGCCATCGCGCCGAGGCTACCGCCCACCACCAGCAGGCGCAGCGGGCCCTGATGTTCCGCATAGCGCCGCTCCGGCGCCGCAATGGCGGCGATCTCGCGCCGTACCGGATTGCCGCAGGTGCTCACCCACGGCGCCTCGGCAAAGGCACCGGGAAAGGCCTGCATCACCTGCTTGGCCACCCGCCCCAACAGGCGATTGGTCAGCCCGGCCACGGCATTCTGTTCATGGATCAGTAGCGGCCGCCCGCTCAGCCAGGCCGCCAGTCCCCCCGGGCCGGAGGCAAATCCGCCCAGCCCCAACACCGCCTGCGGCTGGCGGCGCTGCAATACCGTCCAGGCCTGCCACAGCGCGCGCGCGACGCGCAGCGGCGCCAACACCCAGCCCAGCGCACCCTTGCCGCGCAGGCCCGTGATACTGATGTAATCGATCTCGATACCGGCCTGCGGCACCAGCTCTGCCTCGATGCCGGCGCGGGTCCCCAGCCAGCTCACCTCGGCGCCACGCTGACGCAGCTCCTGCGCCACCGCCAGGGCCGGAAATACATGGCCGCCGGTACCGCCGGCCATGATCAGGATCCGCGGCGCACTCATGCCGCACCTCCCGCCACCACACCCAGGCGGGCGCCCTGCGGGCGGACACATGATTTTTCCTGACACAGCATCATGTGCCTTGCCCCCAGCGCCGGTTCTCGCGATCCACCCGCAGCAAAAGGCCAATGACGACGCAGGTGACCAGCATGCTGGAGCCGCCGTAGCTCATCAGCGGCAGGGTCAACCCCTTGGTGGGCAGCACGCCCATGTTGACGCCGACATTGATGAACACCTGCAACCCGATGAGCAGGGCGATGCCATAGGCGAGATAGGCACCGAAATGGGCGCCCGCCTGCGCTGCGGCGCGGCCAATGGCAAAGGCGCGCCACACGATGAACATGAACAGCAGAATCACACCCAGCGCACCGAACAACCCCAGCTCCTCGGCCAACACGGCGAACAGAAAGTCGGTGTGCGCCTCGGGCAGGTAGAACAGTTTCTGCACGCTGCCGCCAAGGCCCACGCCGAACCAGTCACCCCGGCCGAAGGCGATCAGCGCCTGGGTCAGCTGGAAACCGCTGTTGAAGGGGTCCGCCCAGGGATTCATGAAGGCGGTCAGACGTTCCATGCGGTAGGACGAGGTGGTCGCCAGCAGCGCCAACGCACCGGCAGCCACGGTCACCAGCAGACCAAACAGCCACAAGCGCACCCCGGCCAGGAACAACATGCCGAGCAGGGTGGCTCCCAGCACCACCAGCGCACCGAAATCCGGCTGCGCCAGCAGCAGCAGCGCAAACACCACCAACAGGCCGAGCGGTTTGAGGAAACCCTTCACCGTCGTGCGCACCTCATCGCCGCGCCGCACCAGATACCCGGCGGCATAGATGATCAGGGCCGCTTTGGCCAACTCCGACACCTGCAGGTTGAATACCCCCAGCGACAGCCAGCGGGTGGCGCCATTGACGTTGCGTCCCACGCCCGGAATAAGCACCAGCAGCAGCAGGGCCAGACTGATCAACAACAGCATTGGCCCCAGGCGCTGCCATGCTGCCAACGGGATCTGCACCGTGATGAACGCCAGCAGCACCCCTGTGCCCACATACGCAACCTGGCGCAACAGATAGTGGAACGGTGCACCCAGCTGGCGATCGGCAATAGAGATCGAGGCCGATCCCACCATCAGCAGTCCCAGGGCCAACAACGCACTCACCGCCAACAGCAGCGGCATATCGCCCTGCGCCCCGACAACTACGCGACTGCGCCGCACCGGCGGCGCCGGCTGCCGGTGGTTGCGCCACAACACGGCGTCGCCGATCATGCTGCCAACTCCCGCACCGCTGCCACGAATACCTCGGCGCGGTGCACATAGTTGTCGAACATGTCGAAGCTGGCGCAGGCCGGCGACAGCAACACGCAGTCCCCCGGCTGTGCCAGACGTGCGCACTCGCGCACCGCCTGCTCCATGCTGCTGCCGGCATGCACGATGGGCACCGCGCCGGCGATGGCCTGCTCGATGAGCGGCGCATCACGGCCGATGAGGACCACGGCGCGTGCGTGGGCCGCCACGGCCGCGCGCAACGGCGCGAAATCCTGCCCCTTGCCGTCGCCACCGGCGATGAGCACCACCTTGTCACCCGGCATGCCGGACAGCGCCGCCAGCGTGGAACCGACATTGGTGCCCTTGGAATCGTCATACCAGCTCACGCCGTTGCGCTCCGTCACCCACTGGCAGCGGTGCGGCAGGCCGGCGAACTCGCGCAGCGCCCGCACTACCGCGGCACGCGGAAATTCCATGGCATCGGCCAGCGCCAGCGCGGCCAGGGCGTTGGCCCAGTTGTGGCGGCCGGCGATCTTCAGCTCGTCCACGGCGATGATGTCTTCCGTACCACGACACAGCTGGGTGCGGGCGTCGATCCAGCGCACACCGTAATCTCCGTTGCCGCGCGGCGCCTCGAGACTGAACCAGCGCACGACGCGACCGACCGCGGCCATTGCCGCCACCCGCGCATCATCGGCGTTGAGCACCATCACGCCGTCACCGCGGAAGATGCGCTGCTTGATCGCAGCGTACTCATCCATGCCGCCGTGGCGGTCCAGATGATCGGCGCTGACATTGAGTACGGTGGCGGCACGGCAGTTGAGCGTGGCCACGGTCTCCAGCTGGAAACTGGACAGTTCCAGCACATACAGATCCGGCGCCCCCGCTTCATCGGACTCCAGCAGTAGTTCCAGCGCCGGCGTGCCCAGATTGCCGCCCACCCGCGTCTCCAGCCCCGACGCCCTGGCCATGTCGCCCAGCAGCGTGGTGACGGTGCTCTTGCCGTTGGAACCGGTGATACCGACCACCGGCGCATCGACACTGCGCGCAAACAGTTCCACATCACCCAGAATGTCCACTCCGGCGGCGCGCGCGGCGCGCAGTGCCGGCTCCTGCAACGACACGCCGGGACTGACGACCAGGCGCGCCTGGCGGCTGAACAGTGCCGCATCGAACGGGCCGAGATGCACCTCCACCGCCGGCCGCTCGGCGCGCAGCTGCTCCAGCCCCGGCGGATTGACGCGACTGTCGGCCACGGCAAACCGCTCCCCGCGCCGCGCCAGAAAGCGCGCCACGGAGAGTCCGGTCTTGCCCAGTCCAACAATCAGCGTCATGTTCATCGTATCTTCAGTGAGGCCAGGCCTATCAGTACCAGGATTACGGTGATGATCCAGAAGCGCACGATGACCCGCGGCTCCGGCCATCCCTTCAGTTCAAAGTGATGGTGCAGCGGCGCCATGCGGAAAATGCGCCGGCCCGTGAGCTTGAACGAGGCTACCTGCAGAATCACCGAAACGGTCTCCATCACGAACACCCCGCCCATGATGAACAGCACGATCTCCTGCCGCACCACCACGGCGATGGTGCCGAGCGTCGCCCCCAGCGCCAGGGCGCCGATGTCGCCCATGAATACCTGGGCGGGATAGGTGTTGAACCAGAGAAAGCCGAGCCCCGCCCCCACCAGTGCGCCGCAGATCACCACCACCTCGCCGGCGCCCGGCACATAGGGCACGCCGAGATAGCTGGCGAAGTGCACATGGCCGGCGACATAGGCGAACACGCCGAGCGCACCGCCCACCATCACCGTCGGCAGGATAGCGAGGCCATCCAGACCGTCGGTGAGATTCACCGCGTTGCTGGTGCCGACGATGACCAGATAGGTAAACAGGATGAAACCCACGCCGAGCGGCAGCGCCACATTCTTGAAGAACGGCACGATGAGCTGGGTCTCCACCGGCGTCTGTGCGGTGGCATAGAGAATCACCGCAGCACCGAAGCCGAACAGCGACTGCAGCAGATACTTGTGCTTGGCACGCAGGCCCTGTGACTGCTTCTTCACCAGCTTGATGTAATCATCGAGCCAACCCACAAAGCCGAACAGCAGCGTCACGGTCAGCACCACCCAGATATAGCGATTATCGAGGTCCGCCCACAGCAGGGTGCTGACAACGATGGCCACCAGGATCAGCGCGCCGCCCATGGTCGGCGTGCCCGCCTTGGACAGATGGCTTTGCGGCCCGTCATTGCGCACGTGCTGGCCGATCTGATAGAGACTGAGGCGGCGGATCATGGCCGGCCCCAGTGCGAGCGAGATCAGCAGCGCAGTGAGCACGCCGAGTATTGCCCGCAGCGTCAGGTACTGAAACACGTTGAAGCCGCTGTGAAACTGCGCCAGATATTCCGTCAGGTAAAGCAGCATTAACCCAGCCCCCCTTCTTGCAGCGCATCCACCACTCGCTCCATGCGGGCGCTGCGCGACCCCTTGACCAGTACCGTCATATTCGCGGTCAGCACCCGACGCAGCGCCGCAGCCAGCGCGGCACAATCGGCAAAATGTTCGGCACCGCTGCCAAAACCCTCGGCCGTCGCCGTGCTGAGCGGACCGGTGACATACAGCGCATCGATGCCGGCGGCACGCGCATAGGCACCCGTCTCCCGATGCAGCTGCAATGCCGCATCACCCAACTCCCCCATATCGCCCAGCACCAGAATGCGCGGTGCAGGATATGCCGCCAGCACATCGATGGCGGCACGCATGGAGGCGGGATTGGCGTTGTAGCTGTCATCGATGAGCCGGGCGCCATTGAATGCGCGGCGCGGCGCCAACCGTCCCGCCACCCCCTGCATACCTTCCAGGCCACGGCATATCGCGCCCAGTTCCACCTCCAGCGCCAACGCCAGTGCGCTGGCTGCCAGGGCATTCATCACGTTGTGGCGCCCCGGTAATGGCAACAACAGCTCTGCCTCACCGGCGGGCGTCTGCAGCCAGAGCCGGCTGCCACCGCCTTCGGCCTGCCAGCGCGCGGTGACGATGGCCTCCGGCGCCATGCCGAAACACAGCTGACGCTGGGTGCCCGCCATGCCGCGCCACAGGTCGGCAAAGGGATCGTCGGCATTGATCACGGCGACGCCGTTCTCGCGCAGTCCGCTGTAGATCTCCCCCTTCGCCCGGGCGACACCCTCCAATGAGCCGAACCCGGCCAGATGGGCCGGTCCGGCATTGGTGATCACCGCTGCATCGGGCTGCGCCAGGTCGCTCAGGTAGGCTATCTCGCCGGGATTATTGGCCCCCATTTCGATGACCGCATGGCGCTGTTGCGGCGTGAGCCGCAGCAGGGTGAGCGGTACGCCGATATCGTTGTTCAGGTTGCCCTCGGTAGCCAGCACGGCGCCGGTCTGGGCCAGGATGGCACGGCTCATTTCCTTTACCGTGGTCTTGCCGTTGCTGCCGGTGATCGCTGCCAGCGGGGTGTTGCAGTGCAGCCGCCAGGCCGCCGCGAGACGTCCCAGCGCCAGCCGCGTATCACGCACAATGAGTTGCGGCAACGGACTGTCCACCGCGTGCTCCACCAGCAGCGCCACGGCACCCGCCGCGCCGGCTGCGGCAGCATAGTCGTGGCCATCGAAGCGCGGTCCGCGCAGCGCGATGAACAACACGCCAGGAGCCAGGGCGCGGGTATCGGTACTGACGCCGTGGAATTCCACATCCGCACCATTACGTTCGGCACCGAGCCAGGCGGCCGCCTGCGTCAGGCGTGCGCGGATACCTTCCGGTCGCGGTGGCGTCGCAGGCCTATGCATCGCCTCTCTCCCGCAGACAGTGCACGACCTCGTTGCGATCGGAGAAGGGCAACACCCGGCCGGCGATAATCTGCTCGGTTTCATGGCCCTTGCCGGCGACCAGTACGATATCGCCCGCCACCGCCATGCCGATGGCATGCCGGATGGCCGCGGCGCGATCGCGCATGATATAGGCCGCATCCGACTCCTTCATGCCGCGCTGAATGTCCTCGATGATGTCCCACGGGTTCTCGCTGCGGGGATTGTCATCAGTGAGCACCACCCGATCCGCCAGCGCCTCGGCCAACTGTCCCATCAGCGGGCGCTTGGCGCGATCACGATCACCGCCGCAGCCGAATACACACCACAGCGTGCCGGTGCAGTGACCGCGCAATGCCTGGAGCACCTGCTCCAGTGCATCCGGCGTATGGGCATAATCCACCACCACCGTCGGCTGCTGCGCAGTACCGAAGCGCTCCATGCGGCCCGGCACCGTCTGCACCTGCTTCAGGCGCTGCACCGCCGTGGAGAAACTCATGCCGCCGGCCAGCAACGCACCCAGCGCCGCCAGCAGATTGGCGGCATTGAACTGACCGAGCAGCGGAGTCGCGATGCGCGCCTCGCCCCACGGCGAGGACACGGTAAAGGACAATCCCACCGGACATAGCTGCAGGTCGCTGCCGCACAGTACCGCGCCGGCCGCTGCCTGCGCCGCCGGACCGAAACCGTAACCGATACACTCCAGCTGGCCGCGTAGCTCGTCATACCAGCGTGCCCCGACCGCATCATCCAGATTGAGCACGGCGGCCTTGAGCCCCGCGCTCTGGAACAGGCGCCGCTTGGCCAGCGCATAGGCCGCCATGTCGCCGTGATAATCCAGGTGCTCATGACTCAAATTCGTAAATACCGCCACATCGAATTCGACACCGGCAACGCGCTGTTGATCCAGGGCATGCGACGATACTTCCATCACTGCCGCCACCGCACCGGCGGCCTGTTGCACCGCCAACTCCGCCTGCAAGGTCACTGCATCCGGGGTGGTATGTCCGGTGCTGTGCAGCGCGCCATAAATGCCGCAGCCCAGCGTTCCGTTTACGCCGCAGGGCGCATCTACCGACAGCGCCTGCGCAATGAACTGGCTCACCGACGTCTTGCCGTTGGTCCCGGTGATTCCGTACATGGCCATGGCGCGGCTGGGTTCACCGTAATAGCGTGCGGCGATCAGACCCGCCTTGGTGCGCAATCCAGGAATCGACAGTATCGGCAGTTGCCGTGCGGCATCTGCTGCGCCAGGGACCGGTCCATCCACCAGTACTGCCGCCGCACCGCGCTCGACGGCCTGCGCAATGTACGCGGCGCCGTGGTCACGGCTGCCGGCGAGGGCGATGAACAGGTCACCGGGCTGCACCTTGCGGCTGTCCAGGGTCACGCCGGTGACGCGACACGCTGCAGCCGCGTCGCCATCCGCCACACCATGCAACAACTCCTGCAGCGGATATCCTGGCGCCATATGTGAGGCGGCCATCATAGGATGCCCCGCGATGAGGTACTGGCCGAGGCCGCCGGCGCCGGCGCCGTAACATCGGCAAGTTTCACGCCCAGCGACTCCAAATCGTCCGGCGCGATATCGAGCAGGCGCAGCGCACCGCTCATCACCCGGCCGAATACCGGCGCCGCTACCTGGCCACCGTAATACTCCGCCCCCTGCGGCTCGTCGATCACTACCACCATCGCCAGGCGCGGCACCGTGGCCGGCGCAAAACCGGCGAACAGCGCCAGATAATGATCCTCGCTGTAGCCACCGGCAATCACCTTGCGTGCGGTGCCGGTCTTGCCGCCGACGCGATAGCCAGGCACCGCAGCACGGCTGCCGGTGCCATCCTTGCTCACCGCCAGTTCCAGCATGGCGCGCACCTGCTGCGCAATCTGCGGCCGCATCACCTGCCGGATATCCGGCACGCCGCTGCCGGCGGGCAGCAGCGTAACGGCATGCATGGTTCCGTCCGCGGCCAGCGCTGCGTAGGCCTGCGCCAACTGCAGGGCGGTCACCGACAGGCCATAGCCGTACGACAGCGTGGCACGCTCGGTTTCGCGCCAGCGCACATGGTCGGTCAGCAATCCGCTTGCCTCACCGGGAAAGGCGCTGGCCGTCATGGTGCCAAGACCGATACGGCTGAATATGTCCCACAGCTGTTGCGGCTTGATCGCCAGGGCCATGGTGGCGGCGCCGACATTGCTCGACTTCTGGATCACGCGGCTCACGTCGATGCGGCCGTAGTTGTGCACGTCGCGCACCGTGAGCCGACTGTTGACGCGCAGAAACCCGCTGCCGGTGTCGATAGGGGTATCGGGGCGGAACTTGCCGCTCTCCAGCGCTGCCGCGGCGGTAAACGGCTTGATGGTGGAGCCGGGCTCAAACACATCGGTGACGGTACGATTGCGCAGTCGCTCACTGCTCAGCCCACTGCGATTATTGGGGTTGTAGGCCGGCTGGTTGACCATCGCCAGCACCTCACCGGTGGTCACGTCGAGCACTACGGCAGAACCGGCACGGGCCTGGCTGCGCTGCACGACGGCCTTCAGTTCGCGGTAGGCCAGATACTGGATGCGACGATCGAGGGCCAGGCGCAGATCCTGGCCGGGACGCGGCTCACTGATGCTCTCGACATTCTCCACGATGCGTCCCAGACGATCCTTGATGACGCGCTTGCTGCCGGGGGTACCCTTGAGCCAGGCATCGTGCAGCAGCTCCATGCCCTCCTGACCGGCATCATCGATGTTGGTGAACCCAACCACATGGGCGAAGACTTCGCCGGCGGGATAGTAACGGCGATACTCGCGTTGCAGCGCCACGCCGGGGATCTCCAACGCCATCACCTTCTGCGCCAGTTCCGGCGTGATATGGCGCCGCAGGTAGACAAACTCGCGTTCCTGTCGCTTGGCCAGCAACTGTTCCAGGGCACGTGGCTCCAGCTCCAGCACCCGGGCGAGGGCCTTCCATTGGTTGCGTGCGGTCGCCAGTTCCTTCGGATTGGCCCACACCGACTCCACCGGCGTGCTGATCGCCAGCGGCTCGCCGTGGCGATCGGTGATCATGCCGCGGTGCGCCGCCACCTCGACCACGCGCAGGGCGCGGGCATCACCCTGGTGCTGCAGAAAATCACGGTTGAGCACGTGCAGGTCCACCACCCGCCACATCAACACTGCCGTGGCGAGACCAAGCAAGCCCAGCACGAAACGCAGGCGTCCGTCGTAATGCGGAATGTTTGCGTGCTCACTCATGGTTTCACCAACACCACCGCCGCCGGCGATGGAATCATCATGTCCAGTTTGTCGCGGGCGATGACCTCGATACGACCGTGGGTCGCCCAGGTGCTCTGTTCCAGCTGCAGCCGGCCCCATTCGATATTCAACTCATCGCGTACCGCCTGCAGCGCCTGCAACTCCACGAAGAACTTGCGCGCCTGATGCTGCGTGTACACCACACCCAGCGCGCTGGCGAACACCGCGCCCGCCAGCAGCGTCCAGAACATGCGCCCGATCACGCCGGTTTCTCCGCCACGCGCAGCACCGCGCTGCGGGCGCGAGGATTGGCGGCCACTTCCTGCGCGCCGGCGACGATCTTCCTGCCCACCGCACGCAGCCGCGGTTGCCACATCTGCGCCTGCGTCAGCGGCAGATCCGGCGGCAGCTCTTCACCATGCTGCTGGCGGCGGATGAACTGCTTCACGCGCCGGTCCTCCAGCGAGTGGAAGCTGATCACCGCCAGGCGTCCACCCGGCGCCAGCAACGCCATGCTCTGCGCCAGTACGTCATCCAGTTCTTCCAGCTCGCGGTTGATGAAGATGCGGATCGCCTGAAATGCGCGCGTCGCCGGGTCCTTGCCCTTTTCCCAGGCCGGATTGGCGCGCGCGACGATATCCTGCAACTGGGCGGTACGGGTGATGGGCGCCTCGGCGCGACTTTGCACAATGGCGCGCGCGATACGCTTGGCGAAACGCTCCTCACCGTATTCCTTCAGCACGCGGGCGATCTCCCCCTCCGCCGCCTGCGCCAGCCAGTCGGCGGCGCTCATCCCGTTGTCCGGATCCATGCGCATGTCCAGCGGACCGTCGAGACGGAAGCTGAACCCCCGCTCCGCCTCATCCAACTGCGGCGACGACACGCCGAGGTCGAGCAGGATACCGTCCACCCTGCCGGCCCAGCCGCGCTCCGCCACGCGCTGTCCCAGGGTGGTGAAACTGCCGCGCTCAATGGCAAAGCGCGCATCACCACCGAAACGCTGCCGCGCCACCGCCACGGCCTGCGGGTCCTTGTCCACCGCCAGCAGCCGCCCGTCGGGGCCGAGGCGCGCGAGGATCTCCGCCGCATGGCCGCCGCGGCCGAAGGTGCCGTCCAGGTAGATGCCGTCGGCACGTACCCGCAGTGCCGCCAGCACTTCCGCCAGCAGCACCGGCTTGTGTTCCAGCGCCATCAGAGCACCAGACTCTGCAGTTCGGGCGCCAGAGCCTCACCGCCGCGGAACACGCCCTCGGCCAGCATCTGGTCGCGCTGTGCGTTCCAGCGCTCCTCGTCCCACAATTCGAATTTCTTGCCCTGCCCCACCAGCACCAGCTTGCGCTCCAGACCGGCGTACTCACGCAGCGCGGGGGCCAGCAGGATGCGGCCGGCACCGTCCATTTCGGTGTCGGTGGCATAGCCGACGAGCAGGCGGCGCAGCTTGGTGGTGGCGGGGTTGAAGGCAGGCAGGGCGGCGATCTTGGCCTCGATCTCCTCCCATTCCGGCTGGGGATAGATCCACAGGCAGGGATCGTCGGTGTGGATGGTGATGACCAGATTGCCCCCGGTGCGCTCCAGCAGCAGGTCGCGGTAGCGCGCAGGCATCGCCATGCGGCCCTTCGCATCCAGCGTCAGTGCGGTAACACCTCGGAACAAGTTATGGCCCCCCCGGAACTCCATATCCCATTTTTTTCCACTTCGATCCACTTCCGCACACTATAGGTACCGGGGAGCCCGTGTGTCAAGCCGATGCAGGGATATTAATTCTTATCTGACAGTAACTTAGCTCAAGTGGGTTGAGGTGGAGCATGAGAAAATCCGGGCCATTTCGACCCTATAGAAATCAATGTGTTGGGGATTAAAGCTGGAGTGGAGTATGAAGAGTTTGAAAGGTGGGAGCCGGCCTGTAAGCCGGGTTCTGTCGTGGACGACCATTCATCTGGGATGTGCGTCGCCGCACACCTCAAGCAACCTACCCGGGAACTGTGCGGGCCACACATCGCGACCCGAAGGCCGCCCGTTCCCCTATTTGGTCTTGCTCCGGGTGGGGTTTACCGTGCCGCGAGCTGTTGCCAGTCGCGCGGTGCGCTCTTACCGCACCTTTTCACCCTTGCCGGCGCCTTGCGGCGCTTAGGCGGTATGTTTTCTGTGGCACTTTCCGTCGGCTCGCGCCGCCCAGGCGTTACCTGGCACCCTGCCCTGCGGAGCCCGGACTTTCCTCCACGCCTTGCGGCGCCGCGATCGTCCGGCCGACTCCCGGGGCATAGTTTCAAGTTGCAAGTTCCAAGTTGCAAGCTGTTCTTGCCTTTACTTGTCACTGCCTTTCCTTGACCAGATAGTCGTAGATCTGGTTCTTCTTGGCGCCGGTGATCTTGGCCGCCAGGGCGGCGGCCTGTTTCACCGGCAGTTCGGCGGCCAGCAGCTCGGCCACCCGGCGCGATTCATCGTCCAGGGCATCGGCAGCCGGGGGCGGCGCACCGTGCACCAGCAGCACCGCCTCGCCACGCTGTTGATCGCTGTCGCCGCGCACAAATTCCAGCAGCTCCCCCAGCGGGGCGCGGCGCAGGGTCTCGAAGGTCTTGGTCAATTCACGGGCCAGCACCGCCAGGCGCTCGGCACCAAATACCGCCGCCATGTCTTCCAGGGTTTCGAGCAGGCGGTGCGGCGCCTCATAAAAGGCCAGGGTGCGGCGCTCAGCGACCAGCGCCTCCAGGGCATGACGGCGGGCCGTGCTCTTGGGCGGCAGAAAACCTTCGAAGGTGAAGCGATCGGTGGGCAGGCCGGCAGCGGACAGGGCAGTGATGAGGGCGCTGGCGCCGGGCAGCGGCACGACACGGATGCCGGCCTCGTGGGCCAACCGGGCCAGGGGAAAGCCGGGGTCGCTGATCAGCGGCGTACCGGCATCGGAGATGAGGGCGATGTCCTCGCCCTGCTGCAGACGCTGTACCACCTCGACGCTGGCCTCGCGCTCATTGTGTTCGTGCAGGGCGAACAGGGGGGTATGGATGCCGAAATGACGCAGCAGGCCGGCGCTGTGGCGGGTGTCCTCGGCGGCGATACGGGCCACGCGCTGCAACACCTCGACCGCCCGCGGCGTCATGTCCCCCAGATTGCCGATGGGAGTGGCCACCACATAGAGCGTTCCCGCATTCATTGACACTCGCCAACTCCTTTATTGATACTGTGCGCCTTCGGGCAAAATGCCGCTATCGCCGTCTGATATTATCCCCCTTCTCCCATGCCCAGACTATTCAAAACATCCCTGCTGCTGCTCGCCCTGGCGCTGCTCGCCGCCGGCTGTGCCGTACAACCCAGTGCTCCGCGCGAGGTGAGCGAGAGCGCCGCCCAGGACGCCCTGCGTCAGGCCGATTACGAGGCGGCGGCGCGGGAGTATCTGCGCCTGGCCGAGTCCGCTCAATACTCCGCTGCGGAGCGCCAGCAATTCCGCCTCGAGGCGACTGACGCCCTGGTACGCGCCGGCCAGCCGGCCAGGGCCGTGCAACTGGCGGAGCTCATCGACCCGCGCCATCTGGCGCCGGCGCAACAGCTCCGCCTGCGCCTGGTGCAGGCCCGCGCCTGGCAGACGCTGCGCAATGCCGAGCGCGTGCTCGAGGTGCTGACCCCGGTGCCGGTCGGTGCCGACGCCGGCACGCTGGAGGAATACCACCAGCTGCGCGCCCTGGCCTACACCCAGCAGGGCAATCACCTGGAGGCGGCACGCGAACACACCCTGCGGGGCCGTTACCTGGTCGATGAGACAGCCCTCGCCGCCAACCAGCAACAACTGTGGAATGCACTGACCCAGCTCTCGGCCCACACGCTGCGCGCCCTGCGCTACGCGCCGCCGCCGGACGAATTCAGCGGCTGGATGGCGCTGGCCGAGATCAGCAAGCAGTACCAGCTGGGCCGCCGCGAGCTGCAACAGCTCGCCGAAGGGTGGCGCCAGGCCTATCCGCAGCACCCGGCGCGCCAGCAGTTCATCGACGAGATGCTGCGCCGCAGCACCCAGCTGGTATTACAGCCGAAACAGATCGCCCTGCTGCTGCCCTTGTCCGGCCGCTTTGCCGGCGCCGGTGCCGCCGTGCGTGACGGCGTGCTGGCGGCGCACTACAACACCACGCCGGAGCGGCGCATCTCCGTGCGCATCTACGACACCGCCAACCCGGCGCGGGTCCTGCCCAGCTACGAACAGGCGCTGCGCGAAGGGGCCGACTTCGTCATCGGCCCGCTGGACAAGGAGGGCGTCACCGCCCTGCTCACCCGTGATGACTTCCCGGTGCCGACCCTGGTGCTCAACACCGTCGACAGCTACACCCTGCCCGACAACATCTATCAGTTCGCGCTGTCGCCGGAAGAAGAGGCGCAACAGGTGGCGGAACATGCCTGGGTCCTCGGCCACAGCCATGCCGCGGTATTCGTCCCCGAAGGGGAGTGGGGCGAACGCATCGAGCACGCCTTCGGCCGCCGCTGGGAGGAGCTGGGCGGTGCCGTCACCACCCTGGCGCGCTATGACAGCAACAAGAATGATTTCGCCCGCCCATTGCGCACCCTGCTCAATCTGGATCTGAGCGATACGCGCCACCGTCAGCTGCAGAGCGTGGTGGGACAGAAATTGCACTTCGAGCCGCGGCGGCGCGAGGACATCGACTTCGTGTTCCTCGCCGGCTTCCCGCGCCAGGCACGCCTGATCCGGCCACAGCTCAAGTTCCACCATGCCTCCGGTCTGCCGGTGCTGGCCACCTCGCACATTTATTCCGGCGCCTTTGCGCGCGAACTGGATCGGGACATGGACGGCATCGTGTTCGGCGATATGCCGTGGACGCTGAAGGCCGCCACTCCCAACCCATCCCTGCGCAAGGAGGCCGGCGCGCTGCGGGTCAGCGACAACGGGCTGCAACGCCTTATCGCCCTGGGCAGCGACACCTACAATCTGATTCCGGCGCTGAAGGTGCTGGAGAGCTACCCGTTTGAGCGTTTCCATGGTGAAACCGGTTCGCTGCGCCTCGACGCGCAGCGGCGCTTGAGCCGCCAGCTCACCTGGGCCCGCTTCAGCGGCGGCGTGCCGCGCATCATCGTGGAGAGCGGCGCCGGCCAGCCGTGACCGATCGTGCCGCCCTGGGCCTGGCCGCCGAAAACCTCGCCTGCGCTTACCTGCAGCGTGCCGGCCTGATCCTGCTGCAGCGCAACTACCGCTGCCGCCGCGGCGAACTGGACCTGGTGATGCGCCAAGGCGACACCGTAGTATTCGTCGAGGTGCGCTATCGCAGCCCCTCAGCCTATGCCGACGGTGTCGCCAGCGTCGATCGCCACAAGCAGGCGCGGCTGCTGGCGGCGGCGCAGCATTATCTGCTGCAACATCCCGACGCCGCGCGCCGCCCCTGCCGCTTCGACGTCGTGGCCGTCACGCCGGAGCGGGGTGAAAACCGCGTAGAATGGATCACCAATGCCATCGAAACCTGAGTCCCTCATGAACGATCTCGACCGCATCAGAAATCACTTTCAGGAAAGCATCCGCACCAAGGAGACCGCACTGGACCTGCTGGCGCCGGCCATTGCCACGGCCGCTGAGCTGATGGCGCAATGTCTGGTCAAGGAGGGCAAGATCCTCAGCTGCGGCAATGGCGGCTCCGCCGGCGATGCCCAGCACTTCTCCTCGGAGCTGCTCAACCGCTTCGAGCGTGAGCGTCCCGGGCTGCCGGCGATGGCGCTGACCACCGACTCGTCCACCATCACCTCCATCGCCAACGACTACGACTACAGCCAGGTATTTTCCAAGCAGGTGCGCGCCCTTGGTCACGCCGGAGATCTGCTGTTGGCCATCTCCACCTCCGGCAATTCGGCCAATGTGCTCGCCGCCATCCACGCCGCGCACGATCGCCAGATGCACGTGGTGGCGTTGACCGGCCGCGACGGCGGCACCATGGCGGCGGCCCTGAGTGAGGGCGACGTGGAGATCCGCGTACCGGCCCAGGTCACGGCCCGTATTCAGGAGACGCACCTGCTGGTGATCCACTGCCTGTGCGATCTCATCGATCTGCACCTGTTCGGCCAGGAAGGCTGACGACACACGGCGACAATGCGAATACGCGACGCAGCCGCCCCTTCCAGCAAAGTCCCGAATCTTGACTGACAAGCACATCACACCACTGCCGGCGGCATTCATCGCCGCCCTCCATGCCATGCTGGGTGCCGACGGCATTGTCACCGCGCCCGACGAACGCTGGACCTATGGCTACGACAACAGCCGGCGCCATGCCCTGCCCGATGTCGTTGTCCGCCCGGTGGATCATGCCCAGGTACTTGCCGTACTGCGCCTGTGCAATGAGTACCGGGTGCCAGTGGTGGCGCGCGGCTACGGTACGGCTACCACCGGCGCCGCCGTGCCGCTCAGCGGTGGCGTGGTGTTGTCGCTGGAACGCATGAACCGCATCCTGCGCATCGATCCGGCTGACCGCCTGATGGTGGTGGAGCCGGGCGTCACCAACCAGGCGGTGCAGGAGGCGGCGGCGGCGCACGGCTTCTTCTGGCCCCCCGATCCCACCAGCGCCGCCGTGTGCAGCGTGGGCGGCAACCTGGCCTGCAATGCAGCCGGTCCGCGTGCGGTGAAATACGGCACGCCGCGGGAAAACGTGCTCGGCCTGCTTGCCGTCACCGGCGGCGGCGATGAACTGCGCGCCGGCGTCTACACCACCAAGGGCGTAGTGGGTTATGACCTTACCCGCCTGCTCATCGGCTCGGAAGGCACCCTGGCGGTGATCACCGAGGCCACCCTCAAGCTCACGCCGCTGCCGCAGGCGCGGCGCACCCTGCAGGCCATTTACCGGGACATGCGCAGCGCCGCCGAGGCCATCTCGCGCATCATGGCCCAGCCGGTCGTGCCCTGCGCGCTGGAATTCATGGACGCCAAGGCCATCGAGATGATACGCGGCTATGCCGGCGACGTGCTGCCGGCCCATGCCGGCTCATTGCTGATGATCGAGGTGGATGGGCCCGCCGCCTGCCTGAATGACGCGGC
The DNA here is from genome assembly GCA_024709225.1 of Gammaproteobacteria bacterium. Taxonomy (GTDB): domain Bacteria; phylum Pseudomonadota; class Gammaproteobacteria; order Thiohalomonadales; family Thiohalomonadaceae; genus Sulfurivermis. The sequence continues at coordinate 40,892 of JANJXC010000108.1, forward strand.
CCAGGCCTTGATTGACGCCGCCAACGGCGCCGGCTGCATCGAGGTCATCGAGGCGCGCACCGCCGACGAGGTGGCGGCACTGTGGAAGACACGCAAGGCGCTGTCACCGGCCCTGCGCACGGTGGCGCCGAAAAAGATCAATGAGGATGTGGTGGTGCCGGTATCACGCATGCCGGAACTGATCGAGGGACTGGGTGCCCTGGCCGAGCGCTACCGCATCACCATCGTCAATTTCGGCCACGCCGGCAACGGCAACATTCATGTCAATCTGCTGGCCAATCCCGACGATCCGCAGGAGATGGAGCGGGCACGGCAGTGCCTGTCTGAGGTATTCGACCTGGTGCTGCGTCTCGACGGCACCCTCTCCGGCGAACACGGCATCGGGGTGGAGAAACGCGACTATGTCGGCCGCGAGATCGCCCCCACCACCCTCGCCCTGATGCATGCCATCAAGGCCCAGTTCGACCCGCTCGGCATCCTCAATCCCGGCAAGAAACTGCCGCCGGTCTAAAGTCAAAAGACTTCAACGCAAAGACGCAAAGAAATCCAAGGTCGAAACCCGACGCAGGCGACTACATGGATGTAGTCGGTTGGAAATGTCTGGAACATATTTCCCCACACGCGGAGGCACAGAGGATCATGCAGGCGTCCTCTTTGCGACGCTCTGTGCCCTGCCTTGAAGATTTGAAGTTCTTCGCGGCCTTTGCGTCTTTGCGTTGAAGGCTTTTGATTTTCTGTTGTTTGCGTTACTTCACTACGCGCAGGGCGGGTTTCTTGCCACCCTCGGGTTCGCTGGGTGGCGGGGTCTCTTCCTCCTCCGCGAAGACCATGCCACGGCCGTTTTCGCGGGCGTAGATAGCCTGTACGGCCGCGATGGGCACCACGATATGGTTGGCCACGCCGCCAAACCTGGCGCCAAACCCCAGTGTCTCGTTTTCGATGGACAGGCCCTGCACGGCGAAGGGGCCGATATTGAGCACGATCTTGCCGTTCTCGACAAACTGCTGCGGTACGCTGGTCCCCGGATAGCCGGCATCGACCAGGATGTGGGGGGTCATTTCGTTGTCGACGATCCATTCATACAGGGCGCGGATCAGGTAGGGGCGGCTGGAGGTCATTGTGTTAACCAAGTTACAAGTTACAAGTTACAAGTTACAAGCAAAAGAAACGACACATCCTACATGGTCTTTTCTTGCTACCTGCAACTGGAAACTTGTAACTGAAGTTATCTCATTTCTTTTTCGGCTTCGCTGAGGCTGGCCTTGAATGCACCACGACGGAACAGCCGATCCGTGTAGGCAGTGAGCGCCGTCGCCTGACGCGGCAGCTCAATGCCGAGCAGCGGCAGACGCCACAACAGCGGCAACAGGGCGCAGTCCACCAGGGAAAATTCATCGCTGAGGAAAAACGGCCGGGCGGCAAAGGCCGGCAGGGAGGCGATCAGGTTGTCGCGCAGGTCCTTGCGCGCCTTGGTGGCCTGTTTTTCGGTGCCGTGCAACACCACATCGGCGTGGGCATACAGGTCGCGCTGGATACGGTACAGCATCAGACGATGGCTGGCGCATGACACCGGGTCGACCGGCATCAGAGGCGGATGGGGAAAGCGCTCGTCCAGATACTCCATGATGATGGTGGCGTCGTACAGGGCGAGGTCGCGATCCACCAGGGTGGGCACCTCGTTATAGGGGTTCAGCTCGATGAGGTCTTCCATCCGATCGCCTGGTTTGACATCCACCAGGTCGAACTCGATACCCTTCTCGGCCAACACGATACGCACACGGTGGCTGTACATGTCGCTCGCGCCGGAGAACAGCATCATGGCTGCACGTCTATTGGCAATCACCGCCATGTCCGTCTCTCCCGTAGCACAAAAAAAACAGGGGGGCATTGCCCCCCTGTCTATATCCGCCTGTCCCAGCGGAGGCCTGCCTATTCTAGCACAGCCCTCCAAACAGCCCTGGATTAGTGGATGTCCTTCCAGTATTCCTTCTTCAGCAGGTAAGCCAGCACGAAGAGGAAGGCCAGGAAGATCAGCACCTTGATGCCCAGTTCCTGACGCTTGAGCTGCACTGGCTCGCCCATGTAGACCAGGAAGTTGACCAGGTCGCCCACGGCCGCATCATACTCGGCCGGGGTCATGGTGCCGGCCTTGACCAGCTCATAACCGGAGATGCTGGTGTGACCGTCTTCGCCGGTATGGTAGACCGGCTTCTGCATACCCTGCAGTTCCCACAGCACGTGCGGCATGCCGACGTCCGGGAACACCGCATTGTTCACACCCATCGGCTTCTTCTCGTCGATGTAGAAGGTGCGCATGTAGGTATACAGCCAGTCGGCGCCACGGGCGCGGGCGATGACGGACAGATCGGGCGGCGGGTTGCCGAACCACACCTTGGAGTCCTTCGCCGGCATGGCGATGGTCATGGTGTCGCCGACCTTGTCGGTACCGAACATCATGTTCGCCTTCAGCTGCTCATCGCTGATACCCAGGTCCGCGCCCATGCGGTTGAAGCGCATGAACTGGGCCGAGTGGCAGCTCAGGCAGTAGTTGACGAACATCTGGGCACCGCGCTGCAGGGAGGCCTGGTCACGCAGGTTGACCGGGGCCTTGTCCAGGTGCACGCCGGCACCGGCAGCCAAGGCAAAGGCCGGCAGGGCTGCCATTACGAAAGCAATTACCAACTTTTTCATTCTGTCACCCTCTCCGGAACCGGCTTGGTCTTGTCGATCTTGCTGTACCACGGCATCAGGAAGAAGAACGCGAAGTACAGTGCGGTGAAGATCTGCGCCAACAGCGTCTTGGTCGGCGTAGAGGCCTGCACACCCAGCCAGCCCAGCACCACGAAGGAGATCACGAAGATGGTGATGGCGATCTTGAAGATCGGCCCCTTGTAGCGAATGGACTTCACCGGGCTGCGGTCCAGCCAGGGCAGCACGAACAGCACGGCGATGGCACCGAACATCACCACCACGCCGGGGAACTGCGAACCGAACATGGGCGGAATGGCGCGCAGCATGGCGTAGAACGGGGTGAAGTACCACACCGGGGCGATGTGCTCAGGCGTCTTCAGCGGGTTGGCCGGTTCGAAGTTGGGTGCCTCGATGAAGAAGCCGCCCATCTCCGGCGCGAAGAACAGCACCGCCGAGAAGATCATCAGGAAGCCGACCACGCCGACGATGTCCTTCACCGTGTAATACGGGTGGAACGGGATGCCGTCCAGCGGGATGCCGTTGGCGTCCTTGTTCTTCTTGATCTCGATACCGTCCGGGTTGTTGGAGCCCACCTTGTGCAGCGCCACGATGTGGACGAACACCAGGGCGGCCAGGATGAAGGGCAACAGGAAGTGGAAGGCAAAGAAACGGTTCAGGGTGACATCGGAGATAACGTAGTCACCACGCACCCACACCGACAGCTCCTCGCCGACGAAGGGCACGGCGGCGAACAGGTTGACGATAACCTGGGCGCCCCAGAACGACATCTGGCCCCACGGCAGCAGGTAGCCGAAGAAGGCGGTAGCCATCATGGCGAGGTAGATGATCACGCCGATGATCCACAGCAGCTCGCGCGGCTTGCGGTAGGAACCGTAGATCAGGCCGCGGAACATGTGCAGATAGACGACAATGAAGAAGGCCGACGCACCGGTGGAGTGCATGTAGCGGATCAGCCAGCCATAGTCGACGTCGCGCATGATGTACTCGACGGAGGCGAAGGCCAGGCCGGCATCGGGCTTGTAGCTCATCGCCAGCCAGACACCGGTGAGGATCTGCATCACCAGCACCAGCAGGGCCAGGGAGCCGAAGAAGTACCAGAAGTTGAAGTTCTTCGGCGCGTAGTACTTGGAAAGATGGGCTTCCCAGGTTTCGGTCGCGGGGAAGCGCTCATCCACCCACGCCATGACTTTTTTCATCGTGCTCATGGTTACGCAGCGCCTCCATCTTCACCAACCAGGATACGGGTGTCGCTCAGATACTTGTACGGCGGCACCACCAGGTTCGACGGTGCCGGTACGCCCGAATAGACGCGGCCGGCGAGGTCGAAACGAGAACCGTGGCAGGGACAGAAGAAACCACCCTTCCAGTCCGGACCGCCCAGGTCGGCGGCGCCGATGTCGGGACGGTAGGTGGGCGAGCAACCCAGATGGGTGCAGATACCCACCAGAACCGAATATTCCGGCTTGATGGAGCGGTGGGCGTTCTTGGCATATTCCGGCTGCTGGGCGGTGTTGTCGGAAGCGGGATCCAGCAGCTTGTCTTCCACCGTCGGCAGATCGTTCAGATTCTGCTCGGTGCGACGCACGATCCACACCGGCTTGCCGCGCCATTCCACGGTCATCATCTGGCCGGGTTCCAGTTTACTTACGTCCGCCTCAATCGGCGCGCCAGCAGCCTTGGCTTTCTCGCTGGGCTGCATGGACAGGACGAAGGGGGTCAGGGCATACACGGCTCCCACACCGCCGACCACCGAGGTGGCCGCCGTCAGGAACCGGCGCCGACCCTTATCAACGCCTTCAGTGCTCATCAATACTCTCTCCCGAAGTCAGGCAAAAAAACAAAAACCCGGGACATGGCCTTGTGCTGCTTACGGCCGTCACCGTACCGGGCAAACGCTAAAAAACCGTCTTGATGCAGTTCGAAATATCTTCTGCGCCTACCCAAATCAGCAAGTCAGAAGATACCTATAGATAATTAGCCGCGTAGTTTCGTACAAAGACCCGCGCCGGGTCAAGGAAAGAACGCCCCGCAGACCGTGGTTTCAGACTGGATTGTCGATATCGATAAATTCATGATCGATAGCAAATTTCCGAGCCAAATGGTCACCTAAGGACTGCACACCATAGCGCTCGGTGGCGTGATGTCCGGCGGCGAAGTAATCGATGCCCAGCTCACGCGCCACGTGCACCGTCTGTTCCGACACCTCGCCGCTGATAAAGCCATCCAGCCCCAGCGCTGCGGCCTGCTCGATCCAGCCCTGGGCCGCCCCGCTGCACCAGCCGATGCGCCGCAACGGGCGCTCCCCGCCGCTCACATGCAGCGGCGCACGGCCCAGACGCTGGCCGATATGGGCGGCCAGTTCGGCCCCGGACATGGGCCGTGGCAAGACCCCGTGCCGGGCGATGCCGCCGCCCGGCCCCTTGCCGAAACGTCCCTCGGTGACCAGCTCCAGCACCCGGCCGAGTTCGGCGTTATTGCCCAGTTCGGGGTGGCCGTCCAGCGGCAGGTGGTAGGCCAGCAGGCTGATGTCATGGCGCAGCAGAACCTTCAGCCGGCGCTGCTTCATGCCCACCACCCGCGCCTCCTCGCCGCTCCAGAACCAGCCATGGTGCACCAGCAGGGCGTCGGCACCGGCCGCCGCCGCCGCCTCGATGAGGGCCAGGCTGGCGGTGACGCCGCTGACGAGACGCCTGACCTCTGCCCGCCCCTCCACCTGCAGGCCATTGGGGCAGTAGTCCTGATAATCGTCCACCTGCAGCAGATTGTTGCTCCAGGTCACAAGCTCGTTCAGTCGCACCATGCCGCGCCCCTGCAATTGCTGTAAAATCGCTGACTTGACCCAACGCCTGGCGCGGGAACCCCTGCATGAAGCTCTACCGGCCCATCGTCTTTCTGTTCCAGTCCATCACCATCGGCCTGGCCATCGCCTTTCTGATCCTGGTGTGGAAACCCGACCTGCTCGACAACGGCAAGAAGGTCGTGGCCTTCATCGAGAGCAGCCCGGAGGCACGCCCGAGCCCGGCCTCCGGCCCCGTATCCTACGCAGACGCGGTGGAGTTTGCAGCCCCGGCGGTGGTCAACATCTACACCAGCAAGACCGTCACCACCCGCAGCCCGCTGTTCGACGACCCGCTGTTCCGCCACTTCTTCGGCGATCGCTTCGGCACCACCCCGCGCAGCCGCCAGGAAACCAGCCTGGGCTCCGGCGTCATCGTCAGCCAGCAGGGCTACATCCTCACCAACAACCATGTGGTGGCCGAGGCGGAGGAGATTGAAGTGGCCCTGCGCGACGGCCGCACCACCCGCGGCAAGGTGGTCGGCACCGATCCGGAGACCGACCTTGCCGTCATCAAGGTGGAACTGGGTGACCTGCCCGCCATCACCCTGGGCGATTCCGAACGGTTGCGCGTCGGCGACGTGGTGCTGGCCATCGGCAATCCCTTCGGTGTCGGCCAGACCGTGACCCTCGGCATCGTCAGCGCCACCGGCCGCAGCCAGCTCGGCATCAGCACCTTCGAGAACTTCATCCAGACCGATGCCGCCATCAATCCCGGCAACTCCGGCGGCGCGCTGATCAACGCCGGCGGCGAGCTGGTGGGCATCAACACCGCCATCTTCTCCCGCAGCGGCGGCTCCCAGGGCATCGGCTTCGCCATCCCGGTGAGCCTGGCGCGCGGCGTGATGGAGCAGATCATCGAGCAGGGCCGCGTCAGCCGCGGCTGGCTCGGGGTGGAGATCCAGGAGATGACTGCGGCCCTGGCGGAGTCCTTCGGCCTCAGCGAGCAACGCGGCATTATCATCGCCGGCGTACTCAAGCGCGGCCCCGCCGACCGCGCCGGCCTGCAGCCGGGCGACATCATTCTGGAGATCAATGGCAACGCCATGCGCGACGTGCGTGCCGCCCTCACCGTCATCACCCAGACCAGACCGGGCCAGCGCATCCGGGTCAAGGGACTGCGCAACCGCAAGACCTTCGAACTGGAGGCGGAGGTGGCGGAACGCCCGGTGCAGGGCACCGAGTAGACATCACTCAGCGTTGCACCTCGCCCACAAGCGGGCGGCGTGCTCTAGCGCCGCCGGCCGCCAGGGGCACCCGGCCGTGTCTTCGCGCAGGTAATCCCCCGCCCCGCAGACCACAGTCTTTTCTCGGCGCCCTATTCCACCTCTTGCACCGGCTTGTTGTGCAGATGCACCGGCTGCGGCGCCCGCTTGCGCATACGGATGTTGAGCATCTCCACCACCACCGAGAAGGCCATGGCGAAGTAGATGTAGCCCTTGGGGATGTGCAGGTCGAGGCCCTCACCGATCAGCGCCACGCCGATCAGGATCAGGAAGCTGAGCGCCAGCATCTTGATGGTGGGATGGGCGTCGACGAAGTCACCGATGGACTTGGCGGCAAACATCATCACGCCGACGGCGATGACGATGGCCAGCACCATCACCGGGATGTGCTGCGCCATGCCCACCGCGGTGATCACCGAATCGAGGGAGAACACGATGTCGATGATGGCGATCTGGATCAGGGTGGCGGTGAAGGTGCGCGTCGCACCGGCCTTGAGCTCGTGCTCTTCCGGCCCCTCCAGGGCGCCGTGGATCTCGACGGTGCTCTTCGCCAGCAGAAACAGGCCGCCGGCGATGAGCACGATGTCACGGCCGGAGATCTCCTCGGCCAGCACGGTGAACAGCGGTGCCGTGAGCTTGGCGAGAAACGCCAGCGACAGCAGCAGCAGGATGCGCGAGCCCATCGCCAGGCCGAGCCCCAGCACCCGCGCCTTCTGTCGTTGTGCCGGCGGCAGGCGGCCGACCAGGATGGAGATGAAGATGATGTTGTCGATGCCGAGGACGATCTCCAGGGCGGTCAGCGTGGCCAGGGCCACCCACGCCTGCGGGTCTGCGATCCATTCCATCGTGTTGGTTACCGGAGAGGGGTGAAGGTGCTGCGCATCCTAGCAGAGCCGCGATGGCGCCGCTAAGGGGCGGCAGCCGCCCTCCTGGATACCGCGTTCAGGCGAGGATTTCGCCCAGCGCCGCCAGCAAGGCGGCGTTCTGCTCCGGGGTGCCGATGGTGATGCGCAGGTGCTGGTCGATGCGCGGCAGACGGAAGTGGCGCACGATGATGCCGCGCACGCGCAGCGCCGCCGCCAGCTCCGCGGCATCGCGCTGCGGATGGCTGGCGAAGATGAAATTGGCCGCCGATGGCGGCATGCGGAAGCCGAGTTGTTCCAGCTCGCGGCACAAGGCCTCGCGGCTGGCAATTACCGCCTGGCGCGTGCGCTCGAAGTGTTCGCGGTCCTCCATCGCCGCCACGCCGCCGACCAGGGCGAGACGGTCCAGCGGATAGGAGTTGAAGCTGTCCTTCACCCGCTCCAGCGCCTGGATCAGCTCGGGATGGCCCAGCGCAAAGCCGACGCGCAGGCCGGCGAGGGAGCGCGACTTGGACAGGGTCTGCACCACCAGCAGGTTGGGATACCTGTCTACCAGGGCCACGGCGCTGGCGCCGCCGAAGTCCACATAGGCCTCGTCCACCACCACCACCGACCCGGTGTTGCGTTGCAGCAGCCATTCGATCTCGGCGAGCGGCAGCAGGCGGCCGGTGGGGGCGTTGGGGTTGGCGAAGATGATGCCGGCGTTGGGACGCAGATAGTCGGCGACGCGCAGCTCGAAGTCGTCGCTCAGCGGCAGCGTCTGATACTCGATGCCGTACAGGCCGCAGTACACCGGGTAGAAGCTGTAGGTGATGTCGGGAAACAGCAGCGGCGCCGGATGCTGGAACAGGCCGAGGAACACATGGGCCAGCACCTCGTCGGAACCGTTGCCGACAAACACCTGCGCGGCGGTGAGACCATAGTAGTCGGCCACCGCCTGGCGCAGCTGCATGCCGGTGGGATCGGGGTACAGGCGCAGGCCGTCGTTCACCGCGGCGCTGATCGCCGCCAGCGCACGCGGCGACGGGCCATAGGGATTTTCGTTGGTGTTGAGCTTGACCAGATTCGGCATCCTGGGCTGCTCGCCCGGGACGTAGGGCGACAGCCGGTGCACCAGCGGGCTCCAGTAGCGGCTCATGGGCGGCTCCGATTACGACTTGATGCGGAATTCGGCGGAACGGGCGTGGGCGGTGAGGCCCTCGCCGCGCGCCAGCACCGAGGCCGTCTTGCCCAACTCGGACGCACCATCGGGCGAGCACATGATGAGCGAGGAGCGCTTCTGGAAGTCGTACACCCCGAGCGGTGAGGAGAAGCGTGCGGTGCGCGAGGTGGGCAGCACATGGTTGGGACCGGCGCAGTAGTCGCCCACCGCCTCGGCGGTGTGGCGGCCCATGAAGATGGCGCCGGCATGCTTGATCTTTTTGGCCATTACCTGTGGGTCGGCCACCGACAGTTCCAGGTGTTCCGGCGCGATGTGGTTGGCGACTTCGACCGCTTCGTCGAGGTCGCGCACCTTGATCAGTGCGCCGCGCGCGTACAGCGAGGTGCGGATGATCTCGGCGCGCTCCATGGTGGGCAGCAGGCGCGCGATGCTGTCCTGCACCGCATCAAGGAAGGCGGCATCGGGGCAGAGCAGGATGGACTGCGCATCCTCATCGTGCTCGGCCTGGGAGAACAGGTCCATGGCGATCCAGTCCGGATTGGTCTCCCCGTCGCAGACGATGAGGATCTCGGAAGGACCGGCGATCATGTCGATGCCGACGGAGCCGAACACCATGCCCTTGGCAGTGGCGACATAGATGTTGCCGGGGCCGACGATCTTGTCCACCTGCGGCACGCTCTCGGTGCCGTAGGCCAGTGCGGCCACCGCCTGGGCACCGCCGATGGCGAACACGCGATCGACACCGGCCACTGCGGCAGCGGCAAACACCAGTTCGTTGATGATGCCGTCCGGCGTCGGCACCACCATGATCAGTTCCGCCACCCCGGCCACCTTGGCGGGAATGGCGTTCATCAGCACCGATGAGGGATAGGCCGCCTTGCCGCCCGGCACGTACAGGCCGACGCGATCCAGCGGCGTCACCTGCTGGCCGAGCAGGGTGCCGTCCGCCTCGGTGTAGCTCCAGGAATCCACCTTCTGGTGTTCGTGATAGGCACGCACGCGGGCGGCGGACAGCTCCAGCGCACGGCGCTGCTCGGGACTGATCTTGCCCAGCGCCGCCTCCAGCTGCGCGCGCGGGATCTCCAGCTCGGCCAGGCTGGTGGCCTGCATGCGATCGAAGCGGTTGGTGTACTCCAGCACCGCGGCGTCGCCGCGCTGTTTCACCGCCTGCAGGATCTCGCGCACCACGGCGTTGACCTTGTCGTCGGACACGCCTTCCCAGGCCAGCAGCTGCTCCAGCGCCTTCCAGAAATCAGGGGTGGTGGTATCGAGTCGTTTGATGGTCATTTCAAATAAGTTCCAAGTTGCAAGTTGCAAGTTACAAGTTTTTAAGAAATTCCCTCTTGTCACTTGTAACTTGTCACTTGTGACTGTTGTTCTCGACCGCCTCGCTCATGCGTTCGATGAACGCCTTGACGCGGGCGTGCTTCATCTTCATCGCCGCCTTGTTCACCACCAGGCGCGAGCTGATATCCATGATGTGTTCCAGCGGTTCCAGGCCGTTGGCCTTCAGGGTGTTGCCGGTTTCCACCAGGTCGACGATGCAATCGGCCAGGCCCACCAGCGGTGCCAGTTCCATCGAGCCGTACAGCTTGATCAGGTCCACCTGGCGGCCCTGGGCGGCGTAGTAATTCCTGGTGATGGTGAGGTACTTGGTGGCGACGCGCAGGCGGCGCGCCGGTGCCACGCCGGGCTTGCCCGCCACCATCAGGCGGCAGCGCGCGATCTTCAGATCCAGCGGCTCGTACAGCCCCTCGCCGCCGTGCTCCAGCAGCACATCCTTGCCGGTGACGCCGAGGTCGGCGGCGCCGTATTCGACGAAGGTGGGCACGTCGGCGGCGCGGATGATCACCAGCTTCACGTCGTCCTGGTTGGTGTCGAGGATCAGCTTGCGGCTGGTCTCCGGGTCGTCCTTGGGCACGATGCCGGCGTGGGCCAGCAGCGGCAGGGTGTCCTTGAAGATACGCCCCTTGGACAGGGCGATGGTCAGCGTCTGGCTCATGGCATTACGTCACGCAACAGGCTGCCGCCGCGGGCACGCTGGAAGTGCTTGTCCGGCACGCGCTGGATGCGCGCGCCGAGCTGCTGCAGCTTCTCCTCGATGCACTCGTAGCCGCGGTCGATGTGGTAGATGCGATCGACGATGGTATCGCCCTGCGCCACCAGGCCGGCCAGCACCAGGCTGGCGGAGGCGCGCAGGTCGGTGGCCATCACCGGGGCCGCGGTAAGCTTCTCCACGCCGGTGGTAATGGCGGTGTTGCCTTCCAGGCGGATGTTGGCGCCCATGCGCTGCAGTTCCTGCACGTGCATGAAGCGGTTCTCGAACACCGTCTCGGTGATGATCCCCGAGCCCTCGGCGATGGCGTTGAGGGCGGTGAACTGCGCCTGCATGTCGGTGGGAAAGGCCGGATACGGCGCGGTATGCACGCTGACCGCCTTGGGCCGGCGCCCCTGCATGTCCAGGCTGATCCAGTCGGTGCCGGTCTCGATCTCGGCGCCGGCCTCGCGCAGCTTGGACAGCACGGCATCGAGCAGGTCGGGCCGGGTGTCCTTCAGCTTGACCTTGCCGCCGGTGATCGCCGCCGCCACCAGGTAGGTGCCGGTCTCGATGCGATCCGGCATCACGTCATAGCGGCCGCCGTGCAGGCTGTCGACACCGTCAATGGTGATGGTGTCGGTGCCGGCGCCGTGCACCTTGCCGCCCATCATATTGATGCAGTTGGCCAGGTCCACCACCTCCGGCTCACGCGCGGCGTTTTCGATCACCGTGGTGCCCTGGGCCAGGGCGGCGGCCATCATCAGGTTTTCGGTGCCGGTGACGGTGATCAGGTCCATCACCAGCTTGGCGCCCTTGAGGCGCTTGGCGCGGGCCTTGATGTAGCCGTTTTCGACGGAGATGTCGGCGCCCATGCGCTGCAGGCCGGTGATGTGCAGGTTGACCGGGCGCGAACCGATGGCACAGCCGCCGGGCAGCGAGACCTCGGCATGGCCGAAGCGCGCCAGCAGCGGCCCCAGCACCAGGATCGAGGCGCGCATGGTCTTTACCAGCTCGTAGGGGGCGACGAAGGATTTGATGGTGGAGCTGTCCACCTCGGTGTTGAGTTTTTCATCCACCGTCAGGTGCACGCCCATCTGGCCGAGCAGCTCCATGGTGGTGGTGATGTCGTGCAGGTGTGGCACGTTGCCCACGGTGAGCGGGCTGTCGGCCAGCAGGGTCGAGGCCAGGATCGGCAGGGCCGCATTCTTGGCACCGGAGATGCGGATTTCGCCGTTGAGTCGGGCGCCGCCGGTGATGATCAGTTTATCCATGGACTGGCTCTGGCCCGCGTGTTGCCCGGGCCGTCGGTTCGGTGAATGGGGTCAGAAGGAGACCTTCAGCTTGCGCTGGGTTTCCCACTCCTGCGGCGTGTAGGCCTTGATGGACAGGGCATGGATGGCGCCGCTGGTGATGCGTTCACCCAGGGTGGCGTACACCATCTGCTGTTCCTTGACCATGGACAGGCCGTCGAAGGCTGCGCTGATGACAGTGGCGTCGAAATGGCTGCCGTCGCCGGTCACGATGGCCTCGCAGCCGGGGATGCCGGCCTCGATAAGCCGCTTGATCTCGCTCGGTTCCATGGGGGCTCCGCAGTGTGCGTGAAAAACAAGGGGAGGAATGATACCCCCTGAACCGTGATTTTGTAAGCTGGAGAACGGGACGCCGGCCCCAAAAACGGCAGCGGCGGCAAGGGCTTTCCACGCGGCGGGGGCGCCGGACGACGCCCGTGCGGACAGCTTCAGGCAGCCGTCAGCGGCAGCATGTCGGTCAGGCCGGAGGCGGCGGCGATGGCCTGCAGCTGGGCCGGCACCGCCTGGAAAGACAGTTCGCATCCGGCGGCCCGCGCCAGACGCAACCACTCGATGAGCAGGGCCAGACCGGCGCTGTCGGCGCGCCCCACCCCCGCCAGGTCCACCTGCAAACGCCCCGGCCCGGCCGTGAACAGCGGCTGGCTGGCGGCGAGCAGCGCGGTCACCGTGGCAAAGGTCAGATCGCCCTGCACATGCAGGCGGTCGCCGGCCGACTCGATGCGGGGCGTACTCACTCCTTGCCGCTCTCCGCCTTGTCGAACAGGAACTTGCCGATCATCTGCTCCAGCACCAGGGTGGACTGGGTGAGCGTGATCTCGCCGCCATCCTGGAGCACGTCCATATCGCCGCCCGGCTCCAGGCCGACGTACTTCTCGCCCACCAGGCCGGAGGTCAGCACCGCCGCCGAGGTATCCAGCGGCAGCTGGTTGTAGGCGGCGCCGATGCGCATGGACACCACCGCCTGGAAGGTCTGCGGGTCGAAATCGATGGCGGTGACGCGGCCGACGCGCACGCCGGCCACCGTCACCGGCGAGCGCACCTTGAGGCCGGAGATATTCTCGAAGCGGGCCTTGATGGTGTAGCCCTGGTCATCGCCCACCACGGTGAGGTTGCTCACCTGCATCGCCAGCATGAACAGCGCGGCCAGACCCGCCGCCACGAACACACCGACCCAAATCTCTACGGTTCTTACCTGCATCATCAGTCCACTCCGAACATCAGGGCCGTCAACACAAAATCCAGTCCCAGCACCGCCAGCGAGGAATGCACGACCGTTCGGGTCGTCGCCCGGCTCACCCCTTCCGAGGTGGGCACGGCATCATTGCCCTCGAACACGGCGATCCAGGTCACCACCACGCCGAATACCAGGCTCTTGATCACGCCGTTCATCACGTCGTCATCGAAATCCACCATCGACTGCATCTGCGACCAGTAGCTGCCCTCGTCCACGCCGAGCAGGCCGACGCCGACGAAGTAGCCGCCGTACACGCCCACCAGGCTGAAGATCGCCGCCAGCAGCGGCATGGCGATGAAGCCGCCGAGAAAGCGCGGCGCCAGCACCCGCTTCACCGGGTCCACCGCCATCATCTCCATGCCGGACAGCTGCTCGGTGGCCTTCATCAGGCCGATCTCGGCGGTGAGGGCCGAACCGGCGCGGCCGGCGAACAGCAGCGCCGTCACCACCGGGCCCAGCTCGCGCACCAGGGTCAGGGCGATGACCGGCCCCAGCGAGGCCTCGGCGCCGAAGTCCACCAGGGTGTTGTACAGCTGCAGGCCCAGCACCATGCCGACGAATACGCCCGACACCACGATGATCAGCAGCGACAGCACGCCGATGGCATACACCTGCTGCACCACCAGCAGGGGCCGCAGCAGTAGCCCCGGCACGCCGCGCAAAAGCGCCAGCAGCAGCAGGTGACCGCGCCCGAGGCGCTCGAAAAAGCTCAGGCCGTGACGGCCCAGTTGCGCCAGCCAGTCCAGCATCAACCCCTCCCCTCGCGCCCGGCCAGCAGGTCATCGGCATAGGGCGCGGCGCGGTAATGGAACGGCACCGGCCCGTCGGGCAGGCCCTGCATGAACTGCTGCGCCCAGTCCGAGCTGGAGCGGCCCAGCTCCGCGGGCGTGCCGTGGGCCACCACGCGGCCATCGGACAGCAGATAGATGTAATCGGAAATGGCGGCCGTCTCGTGCACGTCGTGGGAGACGATGATCGAGGTCAGGCCGAGGGCATCGTTGAGGGAGCGGATCAGCTTCACCAGCACGCCCATGGAAATGGGGTCCTGCCCGGTGAAGGGCTCGTCGTACATGATCATCATCGGGTCGAGGGCAATGGCACGGGCCAGGGCGACGCGGCGCGCCATGCCGCCGGACAGCTCGTTGGCCATCAGCCGCCGCGCCCCGCGCAGCCCCACCGCCTCCAGCTTCATCAGCACCAGGTCGCGGATCATCGACTCCGGCAGGTCGGTGTGCTCGCGCAGCGGGAAGGCGACGTTTTCGTAGACATTGAGATCGGTAAGCAGGGCGCCGGACTGGAACAGCATGCCCATGCGCTTGCGCAGCTCGTACAGCGCGCGGTGGCCGAGGCGGTGCACATCCTGGCCGTCCACGCTGATGCTGCCGGCGCTGGGCCGCAGCTGGCCGCCGATGAGCTTGAGCAGGGTGGTCTTGCCGGTGCCGCTCGGCCCCATGATGGCGGTGACCTGGCCGCGGCGGATGTCGAGGTCGACGCCGTCGAAGATGGGGCGGCTGCCGCGCGCAAAACGCAGCCCGCGCACCTGTACCAGCGGAGGATTGTGCTCTTCGGCCATATAGACAAAAGGCCCCACCGGGGGCCAAGACTCTCCTGAGATGAGGCGGCAGTGTCGGCGACTTGCGCCGCCCAGTCAACCGTCAGCGGCCCAGCAATTGTGTGATGGTCTGCGCAGTGCGCAAGGCCTGCAGCGAGGGCGGCGCACCTGCCACCAGCAATACACTGGCGTCGGGCAGCGCCGCCAGGGCGGCGCGCAGGGCACGGGCATCGGCACCGCCCTCCCAGCGCAGCACCGGCAGGCCGCCCGGCCCCACCACCCCGCCGAAACGCACCCCCAGGGCCTGCACCAGCGCCGACGACGGCGCCTCCCCGGACGCCTCCAGCAGAAAGCGGAAACCGGCCGCCGTGTCCGCCACCCACTGCGCTGCAAGAGCGGCATCCGCACGCCGCCACACCGCGGCCGGCACCACCACCGCGGCAAATTCGTTGGCGTAATAGGCCAGCCGCCACTCGGGCGGCAGGTCGTCGGGATAGAAGGTGCCGCACCAACCGGCGTGGTCCCAGCCGAGAGAGGCGATGAACATGCGCATTACCAGCGTTGCGGCGGCTTGCGGGAGGTATGAAACACGCGCAGGATTTCGATGCAGTGCAGACGCTGATTCACCCGATAGGGAATGAGGTAACGCGTCCGGTTGATCACCAGTTCGCGGGTACCGTGGATGCGACCGGGCTGTCCCAGCGCCGGGTTCTCTGCCAGCAGGCTGACGGCCTGCCAGATGCGTTGCATCACCATGCGCGCAGCCGCCGGATCCTCGCGGGCAATGTAGGAGGCTTCCTGCTCAAGATTGCCAAGCGCCTTGCGCAGCCATCTAATCTCCATTCACGCCCCACCGCCCAAGCACGTCATTGACCTCCTGCGCCGAAGCGAAATCCCCCGCATCCGCCTCCTGCAAAGCGGCCTGGATCTCCCGGATCTGCCATTCGTTCAGTTCAACGAACTCACGTATCGCTTCGGCGGCCAAAAACGATTTGGAGCGGTGGGTCGCCGCCGCCAGATGCTCCAGCCGCTCCTTCAAATCGGGTTCCAATCGGACGGTCATCGTTGTGGACATAGGTCATACCTCACAGGCATTCTAATGTGTACATCCTAGCACACGCCCCTGATTCAGAAAAAACCGGCCCGCTTGCAACTTGTCACTTGAAACTTGAAACTGCCTCCATGGCCGACATCCTCCCCTTCAAACGCCCCACCCCCGCTGAGAAACACAAGGGCAAGACCCTGTGCAAGAGCGGCTTCCACCGCTGGGAGGTGCAATCGGCCCAGCCCTTCGACGTCAAGCTGGGCCGGCTGGTGACCCTGTACCGCTGCGCCCGCTGCGGCGCGACCAGGACGGAAGCCAAGTAACCGTTGCGGCTTGCGAGTTTCTAGTTTCGAAAAAAAAGGGTAAGGTGCCACCACTCGATGTCGCTCGACAGCCGAAACTCGAAACGGGGGGCTTAACCCTGCCCCCAAGCTTGCCGTAGAACCCAGGCTATGCCAACCTGAAGCCCCACCCGATATCAAGGACCGATATCATGCCCAAGCCAAGAAAAGCCCTGGTCTCGCTGGAAGCCACCCCCTACTACCACTGCGTCTCCCGCTGCGTCCGTCGCGCCTTCCTCTGCGGCGACGACAGCCAGTCCGGCAAGAGCTACGAGCACCGCCGGCAATGGATACAGGACCGCATGAAGACCCTGGCTGCCGTCTTCGCCATCGACCTCTGCGCCTACGCCGTCATGTCCAACCACTACCATGTGGTGCTGCACGTGGACCGGCAGGAGGCCGAAGGCTGGAGTGATACGGAAGTCATCCGCCGCTGGCAGGAACTCTTCGTCGGCCATCCGCTCGCCCAGCGCTATCTCGCAGGCGAGCCGTTACTGGAAGTGGAAAGAAAGCTGGTCGCAGAACTGGTCGCCCTGTGGCGCGCAAGACTGACCGACATCAGCTGGTACATGCGCTGCCTCAACGAGTCCATCGCCCGCCAGGCCAACGAGGAAGACCAGTGCAGCGGCCGTTTTTGGGAAGGCCGCTTCAAGTCCCAGGCCCTGCTCGATGAAAAGGCCCTCGCCGCCTGCCTCGCCTATGTGGACTTGAACCCCATCCGTGCCGGTCTGGCCGAGACACCCGAGACCTCGGACCACACTTCGATGCAGGAACGCATCAAGGCCGCCCTGGCCGGCGCTTCCGAACAACCATCCCACCTGCTGCCCTTCGCCGGCTATCCACGAGACGAGATGCCCAAGGGCCTGCCCTTCCGTCTGGACGATTACCTGGAGTTGGTGGACTGGACCGGAAGGATACTGCGCGATGACAAGCGCGGCGCTATCCCCGCCCATCTGCCGCCGATCCTGGAAAGACTGAACATCGACCCGCGCTACTGGCTGCACATGACGAAGCACTTCGAAAGCCGCTTCAAGGGCCTGGTCGGCGCCGCCTGCAAACTCCGCGCTGCCTGTGAATCACTTGGCTACCGACGAACACCCAACCTCGCCGTCTGCCAAGAACTGCTGACTTAGTCCCCACCCGCTCCGTTTAACATCGTTCAGGCACCGCCTGAGGGATAGCCACGCCCCGCGCCTGAAAAATCGTTGGTCCGAACGCCGATGGATGCGGAATCAACCGCTTTTTAGCCTGGAAACTGCCGCACCCGCCGAATAAGGTCCGCTCATCGGCTGCATCGAGCGGCCTTTCTTATGAGTGGCCCTTTCTTATGAGTGGCTGTCTTGTTTGTTCAACTGCTCATACATCGGATGTGGCGTCAGTAGCTGGATGGGCTTGCCCAACGCATTGCCTTGATAGCTGGACCAAGGGTATTCCGAGGCATGGCCCACCATACTGGCCCGCACGGGGTTCAGCTCGATATAGCGATATACCGTCAGCAGATAATTGTCTGCATCCACCAGGGTGGACTTGTAGCGTCCCTCCCATAGGGTGCCGGTACGACCATAGGTGAAGTTGAAATACTGAACATATTTGCGGCCCTGGGCCTGCATCATGCGGCTGACACCCTGTTCGTCCCTGGGCGTCACCAGCAAGTGAACGTGATTGGTCATCAACACGAAGGCGTGGACGGCTACCTGGTATTTGGCGGCCGCATCCTTGAGGAACGATAAATAGGCCTTGTAATCCTCTTCGCCGTAAAAACA
>JANJXC010000028.1 GCA_024709225.1 Gammaproteobacteria bacterium
ACAATGGGCGTACTCGTAGGTCGTAAGGCTCCGGATTTCACCGCTCCCGCCGTGCTGGGCGACGGCTCCATTGTGGAAGAGTTCCACTTTGCCGGCGCCACCAAGAACAAGTATGCAGTGGTGTTCTTCTACCCGCTGGACTTCACCTTCGTCTGCCCCTCCGAGCTGATCGCCTTCGATCACCGTCTGGAGGAGTTCAAGAAGCGCAATTGCGAAGTGATCGGTGTCTCCATCGACTCCCACTTCACCCACAACGCCTGGCGCAACACCCCGGTGAACCAGGGCGGCATCGGCCCGGTCGGCTACACCCTGGTGGCCGACATGAACCACAACATCTGCAAGGCCTTTGACGTCGAGACCCCGGACGGCAACGTCGCCTTCCGCGGCTCCTTCCTCATCGACCGTCAGGGTGTGGTGCGTCACCAGATCGTCAATGACCTGCCGCTGGGCCGCGACATCGACGAGATGCTGCGCATGGTCGATGCCCTGCAGTTCTTCGAAGAGCACGGCGAGGTCTGCCCGGCCGGCTGGAACAAGGGCAAGAAGGGCATGAAGGCCGACCCGAAGGGCGTGGCCGAATACCTGGCGAGCGAAGCCGGCAAGCTGTAAGCCGCTTTCAGCTGCAGCAAACAAAAAGGCCGACCGGGGCAGCCCGGTCGGCCTTTTTTTATTTCTCGCACTCGCGGCAGGCGGTGTCGCACCCGGCCCGTTGCCGGTCACTGCCGCCTCCGCCATGATAGCGCCATGCATGACACCGATTTGGCGCTGACCGATACCGAACTGCGCACCTTGCTCGATGAGGTGCTGGCCCTGCGTGCCCGTGTGGCAGACGGGGCGATGCAGCGGCTGCAGCCCCTGCAACGCTGTTATGAGGCCGGCGGCTATACCGCCAGTGCACGCAATCTGGCGCAATATCTTGAGTTGCGCCGCACGGACCTGCGCCCGCTGCAGGAGCGGCTGGCGGCGGCGGGGCTGTCGTCGCTGGGGCGCGGCGAGGCGCATGTGGAGGCCACGCTGGCCGCTATCGCCGCATTGCTGGCACGTGCCCTCGGCGCCGCCGCGACGATGCCCGACAGCGGCGGCCCGGCCTTTGGCGCGGGGCAGCGCCTGCTGACGCAGCATACCGACGAGCTGTTCGGCCCGGCCCGGCAGCCGCGGCAGGCGCGCATCATGGTGACGCTGCCCAGCGAGGCGGCGCTCGACTACGACCTGGTGCAGGGGCTGTTGCAGGCCGGCATGGACGTGGCGCGCATCAATTGCGCCCACGATGACGCCCACGCCTGGGAAGCGATGATCGGTCATGTGCGGCGTGCGGAACGCGACAGCGGCCTACGCTGCCGCGTGCTGATGGATCTGGCCGGCCACAAGCTGCGCACCGGCCCCACTGCCGTCGCGCCGGCGGTACTGCACATCCGGCCGCAACGCGATGTATTCGGCCTGGTGGTGACGCCGGCGCAGATCCTGCTGGAGCCGGCCGAGCAGTGCGCACCGGATGGCGCGGGTGTCATGCAGGATACCTACCTGCACCTGCGCATTCCGCTCGAGTTGCATGAGCGCCTGCGCCCCGGTGATCGCCTGCGCTTCAGCGATGGCCGCGGCAAGCGGCGTGACCTGGACGTGATCGCACGCACGCCGGCCGAGCACTGGCTGGTGCACAGTGCGCGCTCCGCCTATCTCAGCGCCGACACGGTGTTTGAGCTGCGTCGGCACAACAGCCATCGGCGCTGGAAACGCCTGGGGCGCTATGCCCTGTGTCCGTTTGCCGGCCAGCCGCAGGCATTGCGGCTGTACTGGGGGGACCGCCTGCTATTGCGGCACGATGACCAGCCGGGCCGCGCGACGCAGCGCGATGCTCTCGGCAATATCCTGGCGCCGGCCAGTATTGGCTGCACCTTGCCTGCGGTGATCGATCAGCTGCAGGTGGGCGATCCGGTGTGGTTCGACGACGGCAAGCTGGGCTGTGAGGTGGAGGCGCTGCTGCCGGAGGGGGCACTGCTCAAGGTGACGCATGCGGCGCCGGCAGGCATCAACCTGCGCAGCGACAAGGGCATCAACTTTCCCAACACCCGTCTCGACCTGCCGCCGCTGGCGGCCAAGGACCTGCAGGATCTGGATTTCGTCTGCCGTCATGCCGACATGGTGGGCTTCTCCTTTGTGGAGACCCTGGCCGACATGGAGTTCATGATGCGGGAGCTGGCGCAGCGTGGCTGGGCCGATCTGCCCATCATCGCCAAGATCGAAACGGCGCGGGCGGTGAGTAATCTGGGTGAACTGATCCTCGGCACCATCGGCCGCCACACCCTGGGCATCATGATCGCCCGCGGCGATCTGGCGGTGGAGTTGGGCGGTGTGCGCCTGGCGGAGATCCAGGAGGAGATCCTCTGGCTGTGCGAGGCGGCACATGTGCCGGTGATCTGGGCCACCCAGGTGCTGGAGACGCTGACCCAGAAAGGGATGCGTTCACGCCCGGAGCTCACCGATGCCGCGATGGGTGTGCGCGCCGAATGCGTGATGCTGAACAAGGGGCCCTATGTGCTTGATGCCGTACGCCTGCTTGATGACATCATGCGCCGCATGGAGGCGCACCAGCACAAGAAGATGTCCCGCCTGCGCGCCCTCGGCCTGGCCGGGAAGACATAGTGGCGGTCGCCTTTACTTGTAACTTGTAACTTGTGACTGATTTTCAGGCGTTCAGGTCGGGGATCAGTTCGCTCTCCAGCTTGGCGATGATGTCCTTGAGGAGCAGCTTGCGTTTTTTGAGGCGGCGGATCTGCAATTGATCGGCGGCCGGATCGGTGGTCAGGCGCGCGATGATTTCATCGAGGTCGCGGTGTTCCAGCTGCAGTTCTTCCAAACGACGCCGGATTGCCTCTAAGTCCTGACCA
Source organism: Gammaproteobacteria bacterium (assembly GCA_024709225.1). Classification (GTDB taxonomy): domain Bacteria; phylum Pseudomonadota; class Gammaproteobacteria; order Thiohalomonadales; family Thiohalomonadaceae; genus Sulfurivermis. The sequence continues at coordinate 2,886 of JANJXC010000028.1, forward strand.
TACATGCTTTTTTCTCCGCCACGGCGTGCGATATGCGCGCATCCATTATCCCGCATGCCGTCGCTTGTGCCTATACCCGCGCAAGCCACGGGTTTGGGATTTTTCAGGCAATGTGTTAGGGTAGAAAGCGTTCGTGGCGTCTTGGTTGCCATGAATATGTGAGTTTCCCTCTGACCGGACGATGTGTTTCCACAGCGAGACACCTAAGCCAGTTAACGTGCGCCACCCCCGGCGCGCACTCTGATGGCGCTGCGGCGCCATACCGCGCGGCACTAGCCGCTTCGATGAACCGACGACGATACGGCGCTGCGGCGCCCGGATGCAGATTCTTTGCCCGGTTTCGTCTGCTCGATGAACCATGGCGACACGGCGGCAGGCCGTGTGCGACAGGCCTATGACACAAACACAATCCGAGGCTGCCACGGCGGCCGGCAAGATATCCCTGCGTGCGCCGCAGCTGGCCGATGGCCAGGCGGTGCATGCGCTGGTGCGGCGCTGTCCGCCGCTCGACCTCAATTCCAGTTACAGCTATTTCCTGTTGTGCAGCCACCATGCCGACACCTGCGTGGTGGCGCAGCAGGGGCAGGATACCGTCGGCTTCATTTCCGCCTATCGCCTGCCGCAGGCGCCGCACACGCTGTTTGTCTGGCAGGTGGCGGTGGACGCGCGCATGCGCGGGCAGGGGCTGGCCGGCCGCATGCTGGAACACCTGCTGGCGCGGCCATCGTGCCACGGCGTGCAGTTTGTCGAGACCACAGTCGCGCCATCCAACCACGCCTCGCGGCGGGTGTTCGCGCGTTGCGCTGCTGCGCGCAACGCGGCATGGCAGGAAGAGGTGTTTCTCTCGCCGGCGCAGTTTGGCGCCGAGGCGCACGAAGAGGAAGTGCTGCTGCGCATCGGCCCCTTGCGGGGGCAATGAATCAATCTTGCGCCCGCTGCTGTGGGCGCGCCACGACAGGAGGTATCACATGCGTATCATCGAACAACTGGAATCTGAAGTCCGTAGCTATGTGCGCGCCTTTCCGGCGGTGTTCGACCGGGCGGAGGGCGCCTTGCTGTATGACGAACACGGTAACCGCTACATCGACTTTTTCGCCGGTGCCGGCACCCTGAATTACGGTCACAACAATCCGCTCATCAACCAGGCGATGATCGAATATCTGGGACGTAACGGCATCGTGCACGGTCTGGACAAGGCTACCGTGGCGAAGAAGAACTTTTTGCAGAAGTTCCACGACACCATCCTCAAGCCGCGTAACCTGGACTACAAGGTGCAGTTCACCGGACCCACCGGCACCAATGCCGTGGAGACGGCGCTCAAGCTGGCGCGCATGGTCAAGCGCCGCTCCAATGTCATCGCCTTCACCAATGGCTATCACGGCCTGACCATGGGCTCGCTGGCGGTGACCGGCAATGACTTCTACCGCGACGAGCATTACGGTGCCCGCGCCAATGCCGACAGCATGCCCTATGACGGCTATTTCGGCCCCGACGTCAATACCATCGAGTACCTGCGCCGCTTCATCTCCGACAAGTCCAGTGGTGTCGACCTGCCGGCGGCGATCATCGTCGAGACGGTGCAGGGTGAGGGCGGCATCAATGTCGCCAGCGTCGAATGGCTGCAGCAGCTGGAGGCGCTGTGCCGTGAGTTCGATATCCTGCTCATCATCGATGATATCCAGATGGGCAACGGCCGCACCGGCCAGTTCTTCAGCTTCGAGCGCGCCGGCATCAAGCCCGACATGGTCACGTTATCCAAGTCCATCGGCGGCGGGCTGCCCATGGCCCTGGTGCTGATGCGTCCCGAGCTCGATCAATGGAAACCCGGCGAGCACACCGGCACCTTTCGCGGCAATAACCTGGCCTTCGTCGCTGCCTGCGAGGCCTTGTCCTATTGGGATAACGGTGATTTCGCCGAGGGCGTGGCCTACAAGGGACGTATCATGGAGGAACTGCTGCGGGGCATCGTCGAAAAATATCCCGAGCTCGACATCCGTCTGCGCGGCATCGGCATGGTGTGGGGGCTGGATTTCAGTGCCCGGCCCGGCTTCCCGGCGGCCATCTCGCGCGAGGCCTTTGCCAACAACCTGGTCATCGAACTGGCCGGCTCGGAGGATCATGTGCTCAAGTTCCTGCCTTCGCTGACCATCGATGAAGAGACCTTGCGCGAAGGTATGGCTATCATTGATCAGGCCATCGGTACCCTGCAGACGAAGGGTGAGGAACGTCGTCGGGGGATGGCATAATGATCGTGCGTACGCTGAGTGAAATCATCGGCACTGTACGGGATGTGCGCGCCGAAAACGGCAACTGGGTCAGCCGCCGCCTTTTGCTCAAGGATGACGGCATGGGCTTTTCCTTTCATGAGACCACCATCTTTGCTGGCACCGAAACCCCTATCTGGTACAAGCATCACCTCGAGGCGGTATATTGCGTTGGCGGCGAGGGCGAGATCGAGGATCTGGCAACGGGGATTACCCATCCGATCCGCGACGGCACCCTGTATGCCCTCAACCAGCATGATCGCCACAAGCTGCGCGCGTTCTCCGATCTGCGCCTGGTATGCGTCTTCAATCCACCGCTCAGCGGGCGTGAGGTGCATGACAGGGACGGCGCCTATCCACCTGCGGACTGATGTCGCCGGCACCGTGCGGTCGCACCGCCGCGCGAGTGCCGCCGGTTGCGCCGGGTGGCAGCCATGCTGACGGTCATTGCGTCGCTGTTTTCCCTGCTGCTGGGCATCGGCCTGCTGCTGATCGGCATGGGGTCCCTCGGCACCCTGCTTGGCGTACGTGCCGGCATCGAACAGTTTGGTCCTTCGCTGACCGGCGTGGTGATGGCGGCATACTTCCTCGGTTTCGTCGTCGGCAATTTTGTCTGCCCGCCGCTGATCCGGCGCGTCGGCCATGTGCGCGCCTTTGCTGCCATGGCCGCGATTGTTACCGCCGTGGCGCTGAGCCATGCGCTGATCGTCTATCCGGTGACATGGTTTGCGCTGCGCGTGATAAATGGCGCGTGCATGATGGGGCTGTACATGGTGGTGGAGAGCTGGCTTAACGCCATCACCCCCAACGAGCGGCGCGGCCAGGTGTTCGCGGTATACATGGCCACCACCTTGCTGGCCATGGCCGCCGGCCAGTACCTGATCCTGGTGGGGGAGATCACCAGCCTCACCCCCTTTGCACTCACCGCGGTGTTTCTTGCCCTGGCCCTGGTGCCGGTAGTATTGACCCGCATCAGCCAGCCGGTGGTGGTGGAGACACCGCGCCTGGCGTTACGCACGCTGTTTGCGCTTGCGCCGCTGGGCGCCGCGGGTGCGCTGTTCGCAGGCCTGGCCACCGGTGCCTTCTGGGGCATGGGGCCGCTGTTCGCTCACCGCATCGGTCTGGCACCGGCGGGCGTGGCGCTGTTCATGAGCGCCGCCATACTCGGGGGGGCGTTGTTGCAGTGGCCCATCGGCCGTCTGTCCGACAACAGTGATCGACGCCGGGTCTTGGCCGTGGTCAGCCTCGGCGCGGTGGTGGCGGCGCTGGCGACCTATGGCTTGGTGCTTGCCATTCCGGGTGTACTGTATGTCAGCACCTTCATCTACGGCGGTTTTGCCTTCACCATTTATTCGCTCAGTGTGGCACACACCAATGATCACCTGAGCAAGGACCAGGTGCTCGAGGCAACGCGCAGCCTGCTGCTGCTGCACGGTGTCGGCGCGGTGATAGGTCCGGCCCTCGCCGGCGTGCTGATGACCCTGCTTGGTCCCGGCAGTCTGCTGGTCTACTTCGCCGTGGTGCAGGCCCTGCTCGGATTGTATGCACTGCTGCGCATGCGTGTTCGCCTCCCGATCATTCCGGCTGAACCGTTCAAGCCGATGGCGGGTGATACCTCGCAGGTGGTACTGGAGATGGACCCGCGTGCGGAGGAACCCGGCATGGAGGAGGTGCGTTGAGCGCCGCGTGGTGAGGCGGCAGTGATATTCCATGATTTTCGTGGTGTTATGTGGCGGCGCAAATGAGGGTAAACTACTTACGTTCAGGACATAGGCATTATGTTGACCGCGCGGAAGTAGGCGTCGACGCTGACAGGGAATCCAGGGATGAGCATGGTCTACGGCAGGAAGGGATGGATCATGGCGCTGCTGTTGCTGGCGCTGGCCGGTTGTGCCGTGCAGCCGCTACCCGCACCTGAACCCCTCTCTGCGCCATCCGCCCCCGCCGCAGCACCGACCGTTCCCGCCCAGGCGCCCGCCAAAACAGTTTCCCAGCCACGCGTCGCCATCGTCGTGAGCATGGATACGCCGGCCTATACCGACGTGGCCGCACAACTGGAACACCGCCTGGGCAAGCGTGCCACGCGTTACCTGCTGGACGGCACGACGCGCGTAACGCTGGAGCGTTCCGCCCCTGAGCAGATCGTCGCCATCGGTCTGGAAGCCGCGTTGCTGGCCAAGGCGATGGCGCTGCGCGACACCACGGTGGTGTTTTGCCAAGTGTTCAATCATGTGGAGCATGGCCTGGTGGCGCCGCAGCAGCACGGGGTGGCGGTGTTTCCTTCATTCCACAAGACCTTTGCCACCTGGCGTGCCCTGGCGCCGGCACTGCGCGAGGTGTTGGTGTTTACCGGCCCGGGATTCGAACGGGTCTTGACCCATGCGGCCGCTGCCGCCAGCCAGCACGGCATCCTCCTGACCCATCGCAGTGTCAGCTCCGACAAGGAGTTTCTGTACCAGTACAAGCGCATGAGCGAGCAGGCCGACGGGCTTTGGCTGTTGCCCGACAATCGTATCCTGAGCCGCGCTACCATCCAGGAAATCATGTCGTTCAGTCTGCGCAATGGCAAGCAGGTGGCGGTGTTCAGTGAGCAGCTGCTGCGTCTCGGTGGGCTGTTCAGTGCGATCAGCAGCCCGGCAGAGATCGCGGCCAAGGTAGTGCAGCGACTCGATGCCAGCGACAGTCGCAGCGACGATGCCGGGTTGCTGTTTCTGGAACAGGCGGTGGTGCGGATCAATCCGGTGATCGCCCAACGCCTCCATCTCACGATACCGGAGCCGCTGCTGTCCCATGTCGCCGAATAACCGACTCAGGTCATTGCGCGCGCGCCTGCACCTGCTGGTGGGACGGGCGTGGCAGCGTGTTGCCAGGATGGGCACATCGGGCTGGCAGGGGCCGCTGTTTCGTCGCGCACCGCCGAGCCTGGCGCGGCGCATTCTGGTGCTGCAGGTGGGATGGGCCATCGCCGTCTATGTGCTGGTCAGCGCCGGGCTGTGGTGGGGCACGGCACACATCATCGAGCAGAGTCTGCAACGGCAGGCCGAGGGATGGCTGGCGAAGGCCGATGAATTGGGCACGCCGCTGTTCGCCTCCGAGGAACGTTCGGCGGCACAGGCGCATCTGGACTACCTGCGCAATATTCCTGAAATTCTCAGCGTGCACTATTTCGACGCCTCCGGTGGCGAACTGGTGTATCAATACTGGCGCGACGGCGCCGAGATCAGGACGGTGCCGAGTCTGACTGCCCAGGAGCGGGCGGCGCTGCACAACACCGACGGCAGCGACAAGCCGATCCTGTTCGTGAAGGACGGCACGACCGCCACCTTCCGTGCCACCGCACCGATCTGGATAAAATCCTTGCGCCGTGATGGCCTGCTGGATTTTTCCCTGGATACGCAGACGCCGGAGATGGTGCAAACCATCGGCTTCATCACCATGCAGCTGGATTACGGGCGTTTCAATGCCGAGTTCGTCAAGCAGGCCCTGCGCATCAGCATCGCCATCGCCCTGTTGCTGCTGCTGTTCATGGTGATGGGGCGGACGATCATCCGCTGGGCCTTGCGGCCGCTCACCCGCCTGGAGGCACCGCTGGTGCGGCTGGCCAACGGCGAGATCGATGTGGAGGTTGAGAGCAGCGGCGATCACGAGATCGCGCAAATCGGGCGCGCGCTCAATACCACCATCAGCGCCTTGCGCGAGCGCGACGAAATCCTGCGTCGCATGGCCAGCCAGGATCCGCTCACCGGCCTGGCCAACCGCGGCTATTTCGACCAGGCGCTGCAGCATGAGCTGGAGGTGGTGGCTCAGCACGGCGGCAGCAGTGCACTGCTGTTTATCGACCTCGATCGCTTCAAGCAGATCAACGACAGTTACGGTCATGCCGCCGGCGATCGGCTGCTGATGCAGGTGGCCGAGCTGCTGCGCGGACGCATGCGCGAGTGCGACCTGATCGCGCGCTTTGGTGGTGATGAATTTACCGTGCTGGTACGCGGCGTCACGCGCCACGGCGCCACCGAGATCGCCGCCTCGCTGATTCAGCTGATGCAGGGGTTTCAATTCCACGAAGCGGGCGAGGTGCTGCACATCTACTTCAGCATCGGCGTCGCGGTCATTGACGACCCGGCGTGCTCCGCCCATGAAATTCTGCTGCGCGCCGACGCTGCCGCCAGCGAGGCGAAACGGCGTGGGCGCAATCGCTTCCAGGTCTATGACCGTGACGTGGTGGCGCGGGGCGACGAAACGGGCTGGCGCCAGCGCCTGCAGGGGCATCTGGATGCCAATGACCTGATCCTGAATTTCCAGCCGGTGATCGATCTGGCTTCCGGTCAGGTGGTGTGTCATGAGGTTCTGGTGCGCCTGCCCGATGGCGCCGGCGGCCTCATCGCCCCGGGCGCCTTTATGGCGGATGCCGAGCGTTACGGCATGATTGCGGAGATAGACCGGCAGGTGGTGCGCAAGGCCGTCGAGGCCCTGGCCGGCCTGCCCGACACCGCCGTGTTGTCCATCAACCTGGCGCAGCAGAGCCTGGAAGACGACAGTTTTCCGTTGTTTGTCAAGCAGTTGCTGCAGCAGCACCAGGTCGCGCCGCAACGGATCATGTTCGAGGTGGCGGAGCAGGTACTGAACCGTCACTTCGAGCGGGTGCGCGCACAGCTTGATGCCCTTGCCGCCTGTGGTGCCGCGGTGGTCATCGATGATTTTGGCGCCGGCTTTGCCTCCCTGGCCTATCTCAAGCGCTGTGCCGCCTCCTGCATCAAGATCGACGGGCAGATGATGAGCGCGCTCAGGGAAGATCCGCTCGATCAGATCGCCATCCGCGCCATTGCCGAGACCGCAGCGGCACGCGGTATCCGCACCGTGGCCAAGTTTGCGCCCGATGAGCAGACGTTGACCCTGCTCGCCCGGTTGGGCATCGGTTATGCCCAGGGCAATCTGATTTGCCCACCGGAAGCGGCGGTGGGTGCGCTGGCTACGCAGAGGCCCCCGCGGGTGAAAAAGGTGTAGGGCATCCGGCGCGGACGCGTCACGTCATTCTTCGGGCCCACAAAAAGAAACGGGCCGGCAAGACCGGCCCGTTTTTGCTGCAGGCAGAAATTACCGCTTAGCCGTGGCGGGTGCCGCTGTGGCGCTGCTGCTGCGGTCCCTTCTTCTTGTTCTGATCCCACTTGTGCTTGTCACCGAAGCGGCTGCCGCTGCCGCCCGGCTTGCCGTTGCGCGGTGCGCCGTTGGGACGGCGGCCATCCTTCTTGAAGCCGCCTTCCGGACGCGGCCGGGTCTCGGCACGGGTCGGCTCCAGGCCAGCGATGACGTGACGTTCCAGGGCCTGGCCGGTGAGCTTCTCGATGCGGCCGAGCAGGAAACGCTCCTGCGGACCGACGATGGAGACGGCGATGCCGGAGGCGCCGCCGCGGCCGGTGCGGCCGATGCGGTGCACGTAATCCTCGGCCTGCATCGGCAGGTCGAAGTTGATGACGTGGGACAGGCCCTTGATGTCGAGGCCGCGGGCGGCCACATCGGTGGCGACGAGGACGCGGACGTGGCCGCGCTTCATGCGCTCGATGGTGCGCTGGCGCTGCTTCTGGTGCATGTCGCCGTGCAGGGCGGCGCTGGAGTGACCTTCATCCTCCAGCTGCATGGCCAGCTCGTCGGCGCCGCGCTTGGTGGCGGTGAACACCACGCACTGCGACAGCGCGGCGTCGTTCAGCAGGTGCTGCAGCAGGGCGCGCTTGTGCTTGAAGTCATCGGCCAGGTGGATGCGCTGCTCGATGGACTCGTGCTTGACCTTGACGCCGGCGACCTGCACCGAGGCCGGGTCGCGCAGCAGGCGCTGGGCGACGCGCTGGATGTTGCCTTCCAGGGTGGCGGAGAACAGCAGGGTCTGGCGGTCGGCCGGGGCGGCGGCGGCGATCTGGTCGACGTCGTCGATGAAGCCCATGTCCAGCATGCGGTCGGCCTCGTCCAGCACCAGCAGTTCCAGGCGGCTGAAGTCGATGCGGCCACGGTTCATGTGGTCGATGAGGCGGCCCGGGGTGGCGATGAGGAAGTCCACCGGACGCTCCAGCAGCTTGAGCTGCGGGCCATAGGGTTCGCCGCCGACGATGGAACCGGCGCGCACGCGCTGCTGGCGGCCGAAGTCGTTGATGGCGCCGGTGACCTGCTGGGCCAGCTCGCGGGTCGGGGTCAGCACCAGCACGCGCGGACCGCGGCCGTGGACCTTGGAGGGTTCCAGCAGGCGCTGCAGGGCGGGCAGCACGAAGGCGGCGGTCTTGCCGGTGCCGGTCTGGGCCGAGGCCATCAGGTCGCGGCCGGCCAGGGCGACCGGGATCGCCTGGCGCTGGATTTCGGTGGGTTCGCTGAAACCGCAGGCCTGGACGGCCTGCAACAGGGATGCATCAAGATTCAGGGACGAAAATGACAAAATAGTATCCTCTTCCGCCTGCCACAGGCGAAATTCTGCATGGTGAACCAATGGATTAAGGAAGCCGCGGCCCGATTCGCCAAGAATCGACCAATGGTTTCCTAGGGGAGTGTCAGCGCTGTGGCAGCGTACACGCCGGGTTCCAGGGTTAGGGGCAGTCAGGTTACCTGCCCAAACGTCGCCAACCGGAAGAACCTGCGCTTACTGCCAGGGGGAAGGTCAGAGACGGGCCTCATCCATATCGAGGCTGGCGCGGACTATACAGGAAGGCGCAGAGAAAAGAAACAAGAGAAAAGAGACAAGGCCCGAGCGGCCGTTACTTTTCTCTTGTTTCCTGCCTCTTTCCGCTGGCGTTAGCGCCCGCGTCCGGTGACCGCCCACACCGCCGCTTCGACGCGGGAGCGCAGGTTGAGCTTCTTCAGCAGGTGCTTGACGTGGACCTTGACCGTGCCCTCGGTGATGTTGAGCTCGCGGGCGATGTGCTTGTTGCTGAGGCCATGGGCGACCAGCTCCAGGATCTGGCGTTCCCGGTCGGTGAGGCCGGCGGAATCCTCGTCCCGCGGATGGGGTTCCTCGCACAGGGCATGGGCCAGCAGCTCGGTGAGATTTTCGCTGATCACCAGGCGCCCGCCGGCCGCCTGACGCAGGCTGTCGAGGATATGCTCCGGTTCCATGTCCTTGAGCAGATAACCATCGGCGCCGGCGCGCAGGGCGGCGACCACGTTGTCCTCATTGTCGGACACGGTGAGCATGATGACGCGCGAGTCGAGGTCTGCTGCCTTGATGGCCTTGAGGGTCTCGATACCGTCCATGCCCTTCATGTTGAGGTCGAGCAGGATCAGATCCGGCTGCAGTTCCTGGGCCCTGGCAAAACCCTCTTCACCCGATGCGGCCTCGCCGACCAGCGTCAGCGTCGCATCCATCGCGATGAGGTCGGCCACCCCCTTGCGGAACAACGGGTGATCGTCGATCACCAGCAGGGTGTGGTTTGGTTCATTCATAGTGAGTTTCCTCCGTTCGGCACGATCGATTGCGGCATGGTGCGATGTATGGGGGTGAAGACGATTTGCACGCGGGTGCCGCCGTTCGGGCGCCGCGTGGCGGTGATGCGGCCGCCCAGGCTATGGGCACGTTCGCTCATGATGGCGAGGCCGTAGTGGTGACGGCGTTCGGCCTCGTCGGGTATGCCGAGGCCGTCGTCCTCCACCGTGACCACCACATCACCGCTGGCGTCGTAATCAAGACGGATTTCGGCGTGGTTGGCCTGGGCATGACGTACCACGTTGGAGATGGCCTCGCGCACCACCTGCAGCACGTGGATCTCCTCGTTGGGCGTGAGTTGGGTGGTATGCAGGTGATTGATGAGCGCGATATTCAGCGCGCTGCGCTCACGTATTTCACGCACTGTTTCCTCCAGGGCGGAGCTCAAGCCGCGACCGTCCATGCGCAGGCGGAAGGTGGTGAGCAGTTCACGCAGTTCGCGGTAGGCGCTGTTGATGCCGTCACGCAATTCCTGCAGGATGGCTTGGGCCGGCGCTGCACTCTGCGTCTGCGGCAGTGCCGCCGCCAGGCGACTGACCTGGATCTTCATGTAGGACAGGGATTGTGCCAGTGAGTCGTGCAGCTCGCGGGCAATCACGCTGCGCTCCTCCAGCAGGGCCAGGCGCCGGCTCTGCGTGGTGCGCTGGGCGATATTGATGGCCAGACCGATGTGATCCGCCACCGCCTCCAGCAGGCGGGTCTGCCAGTCCTGCAGTTCCGTATCCTGCGGCAGCTCCATCAGCAGCACGCCGTACTGCTGCTCCTGATCGGTAATCGGGATGGACAGTACCCGCAGCGGCTGGCGCGGCTCGCGCACGATCTCCACTACGTGGGTGAGTCCGTCGTCGAAACAGGCCTGGCAGTTGGTTGGATGGCAGAGATCGATCCCCTCGGTCTGTGGCGCGCGGGTGGTGGCCAGCTTGATCGCATGATTCTTGTGATAACCGGCCAGGCAGATGGTGCCGGGGCCGACGCCGATGATATTTTCGATCTTGCCCAGCAGCTGCGTATAGGTGGCGTCCGCCAACGGCGCCTCGTTGAGCCAGCGGGTGGTGTTGTACAGCAGTTCCAGCGAACGGTTGCTGCGTTCCAGGTCGGCGGTCTTCTGTTGCACCCGCGCCTCCAGATCGGCATACATCTTGGACAGGTCCTCGGCCATGACGTTGAAGGCGTGGCTGAGGTTGCCCAGCTCGTCATCATTCACCGGATGGGTGCGTACGGAGAAGTCGCCGCGCCGCGCCGCTTCGGCGCAGGTGAGCAGATTGCGCAGCGGCACCAGCACGTCGGTGTGCATCAGATACATGGTGATGAACACCACGCCGATGGTGAGAAACAACGATGACACCTGGATCAGGCGCAGCAGCTGGATGTTGGACTCCGCCTCGATTTCCAGCAGGTGCACCAGGTGGTCGATGTCGGCGACGAAGCGGTCGACGATGGCCAGATAGCGCTGTTTGAGCGCAAAGTGCGCCTGTTCCAGCTGCTCGGCATAGTAGCTGTTGGGACCGTGCAGCATGGACAGATCATGGGTGACGGTGTTGATGTAGGCGAACAGCACCGGGCGGATGCTGCGCTTCCAGTGGCTATGGATGTGGTCATAGACCTGGCGTGCCTCCTTGCTTTCATTGCCCGGAATCATGCTGGTGAGGCGCGGACTGGTGAGGCGGTGTTCGAATTCGTCCATCAGTTGCCGGGTGATGCGGGTGGCCTCCTGGCTGTCGATATCCTGACGGCGGGCCAGGGAGGAGGCGATGCGATAGGACTGCATGCGCAGGGAGCCGGCCTGGTTGATGGCGGCGGCGGCGCCCTGCGTGGTCTCGGCGATGATGACTGAACTGAGCATCCCCATGAAGGCGAGGGCCGTGATGGTGGCCATCGCCAGCCCCATGCGCAACAGCAGTGATTTCTCAAAAACCTGCTTCATAGTTCGGTACTTTCCCGGAACGAGAGGGTAGCTTAGCCTGTTGGGTCGTGCGAGACATAGACCTTTGCGTCCGGTTTCTTGGCGCGCCGCAGGTTTGCCGCCACCGTCAGGCGCGTGGTTGCGACAGCGGCCGGCGCCATCTGCCTTTTCGTCGGCTTTCGTATAGACTCGGCGAGGTGCAGGACCGTAGAAGGGGGAACGGCATGGACGTATTGCTGGTGCGGCACGCCAAGGCAGAGGAGCGTGAGATATTTGCCCTGACCGGGGCGGAGGATGCCCTGCGGCCCCTCACCCGCCGCGGGGCCAAGGAGATGCGCAAGGTAGCCAAGGCCCTGCATCATCTGCTGCCGCAGGTCGATGTCTTGGCCAGCAGCCCGCTGTTGCGGGCCCTGCAGACCGCAGACATTCTGGCCGCGCGCTACGGCGGCAGGGTGCTGCAATTGCCGCAGCTGGCACCGGGCCACGAACCGGCCCAGGTGTTGACCTGGCTGCGCAGCCAGGGAGACAACCCCTGCGTGGCGCTGGTCGGCCATGAACCGGACCTGGGTGCACTCGCCTCCTGGCTGCTGGCCGGCGGCAGGCACGGTTTCATGCCGCTGAAGAAGGGCGGGGCCTGTCTGCTGCGCATGAACGATGGCATCAAGGATGGCAAGGCCGAGCTGGTGTGGGCGCTGCCGCCGGCCCTGTTGCGCGACCTCGCCGACTAGCATGACCCTGCTGGCCCAATTGCCCTTGCCACAGGCGCTGGCGCTGCTGGCCAACGGCTATCTCGACGAGGCCCTGGCAGCGGTGCAGCGGTTGGACGATGCCGCCGATGAGGAGGCGCTGCACGATACGCGGGTGGCACTGCGCCGGCTGCACAGCCTGATGCGCGCCTACCGCAGCGAGTTTGCCCCGGCGGTGCCGCGCAAGCTGCGCCGCGCGGTGCGGCGCCTGGCCCGTGCCAGCAATCCGGCACGCGATGCCGAGGTGCAGCAGGCCTGGGTCTTGCGCCAGGGCCATGGCCTCACCCCGGTGCAGCAGGAGGGTTATCGCTGGCTGCTGGCGCGCCTGCAGCCGGCCGCGCTGCTGGAGCTGGAGCAGGCCCTGCAGCGTGGCGTGAAGCGTCTCGCACGCCGGTTGCGCCCCCATCTCAAGGTCCTGGTGGACAGCGGCGACAGTGCCACACGCTACGCCGCCGCCTGCGCGGCGCATGCTGAGCCGCTGGGCAGGGAGGTCCTGGCGGCCCTGGCCGTCGTCGCCGGCCCGGGCGATGTGGGCGGCGCCCATGCCGCGCGCATCCTGGTCAAGCGCTTGCGCTATCTGCTGGCACCCTTGCGCAATGATGGCCCGGCCTGCGAGCACGCCGTGGCGGTGTTGCGTCTGTTGCAGGACCTGCTCGGCGACCTGCATGACCGTCAGGTGCTGGCCGAACAGCTGCGCGACAGCGCCGCCGCGGCCGCCGCGCTGCACGTCCGTACCCTGTTCGATGCCGCTCCCCGCCAGCCCGCGGCCTGGCGCGCGCCGCAGTTGCCGGGGCTGCTGGTCCTGGCGGCGCGGAATCATGACGGCGTCCTTGCCTGCCATGCCGCGCTGCGGCAGAACTTCCTGGACCGGCTGGAGCCGGTGCTGCGCCAGCCCCTGCTGGGCGCACTGCTGGAGTTGCGCGAGACGGGCGGGGGAACGTGAGATTGCGCCGTCGCTGCGCGCTGACGAAACACGTTACGCCGCTTTCGATTATCATAAGCGGCCCTGATGATTGAAACCCGCCAAGATCCATGAGTGAGCAACCCACAGCGGAAGGCCCGGCCAGCACCATCGCGGCGGTAGACCTCGGCTCCAACAGTTTCCACATGGTGGTGGCGCGACCGGTCAACGGTCATCTCAACGTGCTGGACCGCCTGCGCGAACCGGTACGGCTTGCCGCCGGTCTCGACGCGGCAGGAAATCTCGATGCCGCCGCACAGCAGCGCGCCATCACCTGCCTGGAACGCTTCGGCCAGCGCCTGCGCGACATGCCGCCGGGCAGCGTACGCGCGGTCGGTACCAATACCCTGCGCACCGCGCGCGACAGCGAGGCCTTTCTCGAGGTTGCCGCCGCGGCCCTCGGCCATCCCATTGAAGTGATCTCCGGCCTGGAGGAGGCGCGCGTCATCTACCTGGGCGTGTCCCACAGCCTGCCCGCCAGTCCCGGCCGGCGGCTGGTGATGGACATCGGCGGCGGCAGCACCGAACTCATCATCGGTGAGGGCTTCGAGCCTCTGTATATGGAAAGCCTGTACATGGGTTGCGTCAGCCTGAGTCAGGATTACTTCAGCGACGGCAGCATCAGCGCCAAGGCCATGCGCCGCGCCGAAATTGCTGCCGGCCAGGAGTTGCAGGCCATCGTGCAGGAATACCGCCGCCTCGGCTGGGACAGCGCCGTCGGCTCCTCCGGCACCATCCGCGCCGTGGGCGAGGTGTTGCAGGGCATGGGCTGGAGCGACGGCGGCATCACCCTGTCGGCATTGCAGCGCCTGCGCGAGGCGATGATCGATGCCGGCCACGTGGAACGGCTCGGTACCCTGCAGGGCCTGCCGTCCGAGCGCGCGGCGGTATTCCCGGGAGGGGTTGCCATTCTGATTGCCACCTTCGCCGCCCTGGGCATCGAACGCATGCAGGTCTCCGACGGGGCCCTGCGCGAAGGCCTGCTCTACGACCTGATGGGCCGCATTCGCCATGAGGATGTGCGCAGCCGCACCATCGCCGCGCTGAGCGATCGTTATCACGTCGACAAGGAGCAGGCGCGGCGGGTACACGATACCGCGACCTATTGCCTGCATCAGGTAATGCACGCCTGGCGGCTGGAAGAGGAGTGCGCCGCCAGCCTGCTGGAGTGGGCCGCCCAGCTGCACGAGATCGGCCTCGCCGTGGCCCATAACGGTTACCACAAGCATGGCGCCTACCTGCTGGAGTTTTCCGACATGCCGGGTTTTTCGCGGCAGGAGCAAAAGGCGCTCTCCGCCCTGGTGCGCAGTCACCGGCGCAAATTTTCCCCTGCCGTATTCCGTGTCCTGCCCGAGGTGCAACGCGAGCGCCTGATGTGCCTGTCCATCCTGCTGCGTCTCGCCGTACTGCTGCATCGCAGTCGTGCCGATATCCCGCTGACGCCATTCCATATGGAGGCCGACGGCAAAGCCCTCAGCCTGCGTTTTCCCGCCGGCTGGCTGGAACTGCATCCGCTGACCCAGGCCGACCTGATGCAGGAGGCCGAGGTGCTCAAGGAAGGGAAATTCAAACTGGTGTTTGAGTGAATCCGGTGCGGTCGTTGCCGCGGTGCGTGTGAGCGCCGCTTCTGTGCATGGCGGATACAAGAGTGGACGGCCGCCGCGGCATTGCCAGCGATGGGCGGTCGCGTGCGGGCCTGACAGCGGGATGTCAGGCCCGCACGTAACGGACTACTGGTTGGCCAGCTCCTGCAACAGACGCAGCTGCGCGCAGCTGGGTTCTGCGCCTTCCGCCGGCGTGATGCGCCGGTAGCTGCCGTCGGCAGCGAGCTCCCAGGACTGGGTGTTGTCTTCCAGGTAATACCCCACTTCGCGCAATACGCGCTTGCGCAGCTCCTTGTGGTCGATGGGGAAGCAGGTTTCCACGCGCTGCAGCAGATTGCGATCCATCCAGTCGGCACTGGACAGGAACAATTCTTCCTTGCCGTCGTTCTGGAAGTAGAAGGCGCGGGTGTGTTCGAGGAAGCGGCCGACCACCGAGCGCACGCGGATGTTGTCGGACACGCCGGGGACGCCGGGACGCAGGCAGCAGATGCCGCGCACGATGAGGTCGATCTGCACGCCGGCCTGGGAGGCGGCATACAGCGCCTGGATCACCTGGCGTTCCACCAGCGCGTTCATCTTGGCGATGATGCGCCCCGACTTGCCGGCGCGCGCGAGTTCCGCTTCGCGTTCGATACGATCGAGCAGGCCCTTGTGCAGGGTGAAGGGGGCCTGCAGCATTTTGCGCTGCTTGCCGAAGCGGCCCAGACTGGTGAGCTGCAGGAACAGCTGATGCACGTCCTCGCCCAGGTCCTGATCACAGGTGAGCAGGCCGTAGTCGGTGTAGATGCGCGCGGTGCGCACGTGGTAGTTGCCGGTGCCGAGATGGACATAGTGGCGCAGGTGGCCGCTCTCGCGCCGCACCACCAGCAGCATCTTGGCGTGGGTCTTGTAGCCGACCACGCCGTACACCACATGGGCGCCGGCCTCCTGCAGGCGGTTGGCCAGGGCGATGTTGGCCTCCTCATCGAAACGGGCGCGCAACTCCACCACCACGGTGACTTCCTTGCCGCGTCGCGCCGCCTCGACCAACGCATCGACCACCAGTGACTGCGGGCCGGTGCGGTAGAGGGTCTGCTTGATGGCCAGCACGTGCGGATCGGCGGCCGCCTGCCGCAGCAGGTCGAGCACCGGCACGAAGGACTCGAACGGGTGATGCAGCAGGATGTCGCCCTGGCCCAGCGCCTGGAAGATGTTGGTGCCGGCGCCGAGGCGCACCGGCAGGGTGGAGGTGAACGGCGCGTACTTCATCTCCGGCCGGTCCACCATGTCGGGCAGGGCCATCAGGCGGTTGAGATTCACCGGGCCGTTGACGGCGTAGAGGTCGGCATCCTTCAGGCCGAAGTGGCTGAGCAGGAAGTTGGCCAGATCCGCCGGACAATTGTCGGCCACCTCCATGCGTACCGCATCGCCGTAGCGCCGTGCCGGCAGTTCGCCTTCCATCGCCCGCAGCAGGTCGTCCACTTCTTCCTCGTCGACGAACAGATCGGAATTGCGCGTGACGCGGAACTGATAGCAGCCGGTGACCTTCATACCGGGGAACAGGTCGTCGACGTGGGCATGGATCACCGAGGAGAGGAATACGTAATCGTGCGGCCCGCTGCCGGCGCTCTCCGGCAGCTGGATCAGGCGCGGCAGCGCGCGCGGCGCCTGCACCACGGCCATGCCGCTGGAGCGGCCGAAGGCATCCTTGCCCTTGAGCGAGACGATGAAGTTCAGGCTTTTGTTGAGGATGCGGGGAAAGGGGTGGGCCGGATCGAGGCCGAGAGGAGACAGCACCGGCAGCAACTCGTGTTCGAAGTAGTCCTTGACCCAGGCCACCTGACGATCATTCCAGTCGGTGCGTCGCACGAAGCGGATGCTGTTCTGCTCCAGCGTCGGGATCAGCACGTCGTTCAACACGCGGTACTGTTCCGCCACCAGTTCGTGGGCACGCAGGCTGATCTGGTTCAGCACCTCCTGCGGCGTCATGTTCTCCGGACCGGTGAGTGCGGTACGCGAAACCTCCTTCTGCTTCAGGCCGGAGACGCGGATCTCGAAGAACTCATCCAGGTTGCTGCTGGAAATGCACAGGAAGCGCAGCCGCTCCAGCAACGGCACACTTTCATCCTTGGCCTGCTCGAGCACGCGGCGATTGAATTCCAGCAGCGAGAGTTCGCGGTTGATGTAAAACTCGGGTTGGGAAAAGTCGATGCTCATGTCCGTCGGCATTCTTCCTGTAGTTGGCATTACACTAACAGAATGTGACCGGGCGGTGACAGGGTGGTTCCGGAATTATCTCGCCGGTTGCCGCCGCGCCGGCGGCGCAGCCGTCAGGCCGGCCGGGCGCGGAGCAGGGCCTCGATGTCGGCGCCAGGCAGCGGGCGGTGGAACAGATAGCCCTGGGCCAGGTGGCAGTGGTGGCTGATGAGGACGGCGCGCTGGGCCTCGGTCTCCACTCCTTCGGCGACCAGCGCCAGGCCGAGCTCCTCGCACAGGCCGACGGTGGCGCGCAGGATGGCGCGGCTGGCGGGGTCCTGCACCACGTCGGTAATGAAGGCGCGATCCAGCTTGAGGGTGTCCACCGGCAGACGGCGCAGGTAGTTGAAGGACGAGTAGCCGCTGCCGAAGTCATCGAGCGCAACGGGAAAGCCGGCGGCGCGCAGCTCCTGCAGGCGCGCGGCGGCGGCATGGATGTCGCCGAGAAAGACCTGCTCGGTGATCTCCAGTTCCAGCAGCGCCGGTGCAAAGCCGCCTTCGGCGACGCCCGCGTGCAGGCGTTGCCAGAACTCACGATCAGTGAACTGCCGTGGTGAGATATTGATGGAGACCGGCACGACGCAGCCGAGCAGGCGCCAGCGGCCGAGGTCGGCCAGTACATGTTCCAGCATCTGCTTGCCCAGTTCGGCGATCTGGCCGGTTTCTTCGGCAATGGGGATGAACTGGTCCGGTGGTACCAGTCCATGCTGGGGGTGCTGCCAGCGCGCCAGGGCCTCCAGGGCGATGATGCGGCCGCTGCGCAGATCGACCTTGGGTTGATAGTAGGGAAAAAATTCCTGTTGTTGCAGGGCGCGATGAATGTCGCTTTCGATGTTGATGAAGTGGGTGGCCTCACGGCTGTAATCGGTATGGTAGGCAGCGATCTTTTCCTGCCCCTGGCGCTTGGCGCGGTACATGGCGGTATCGGCATTGCGGATCAGGGTGACGCTGTCGGTGCCATCCTCCGGATAGCAGGCCACGCCGATGGTGCCGCTGATGCGCAGCTCATTGCTGGCGATGAGCAAGGGGCGCTCGATTTCGTCGAGCACCTGGCGGGCAAACGCGAGCACCGCCTCCTTGTCTCCGCTCAGCGCGGTCACGATGACGAATTCGTCGCCGCCAAAGCGGCACAGCAGGGTGTCCGCCGAACAGACAAATTTCAGGCGCTGGGCGATGCGCTGCAGCAGCTGATCGCCGAAGCCGTGCCCCAGGCTGTCGTTGACGTTCTTGAAGCGGCTCAGGTCGAGAAACAGTACCGCGAAGCGCTGCGGCTGCTGGGTACGCCGTCCCAGCTCCTGTTCCAGCAGGCGGCGGTTGGGCAGGTCGGTCAGGGGATCATAGTGGGCCATGTGCTCGATGCGGGCCTGATCCTCCTTGCGCTGGGTGATGTCGATATTGGTGGAGCGCACGCCGATCTGCCGGCCGGATTCGTCGTACACCGGGGCGCAGATATGGGTAAACCAGCGGACATCGCCGCCCTTGGTGACTAGGCGAACGTCGAAGCTTTCCGGATCGCCGCGGTCATTGATGTGGTGTATGTGACTGCTCCAGCGCGTGTGGTCGTCCGGATGGATCAGCTTGTCCATCAGGTTCGGCTGCTGGAAGAAGTCCTGTTGGCTGTAGCCGGTGAAGTTGAGGCAGGACGGGGAGACGTATTCGTACTGGCCGTCGACCCGGCGCAGATAGGTGAATTCCTGGGCGATGTCGACGATGGCGCGGAATTCCAGCGACTTCTGCCGCAGACGCCGCCGCAGCACGCTGACACGGCCCAGCAGGGCGCCGACGAACAGGGTAACGATGGTCGGGACGATGAGAAAGCGTGGATGGAATTCCAGATAGATGAACTGGATCTGCACCACCACTGCGCAGGCGACGACTGCCGCCACCAGCAGGATGCTGCGGGCATAGAGCTGCCAGTCTGGCATGGGCCGGACACTCATCCTGCTCCCTCCTTCAGGATTTGTTTTCTTGTCGCGTCTTGATGCGCGTTATTGTCGGCGCAGCATATACCCGTCTGCCGCGTGCAGGCAAACCATGCTTCAGGGGGTGCGGTAATACTCCGCCGGCGTCTTCTCCACCAGCGCCTGTACCGCCGCATCGACCATGTTGCCCAGCGCTTTTTCCACCGGCGTATTTTCAAACACGCTGAGCAGGCCGGGCAGGCGCACGTAGCCATGACGGGCGGAAAGCAGGCCGGCCCAGGCGGCGCCGAATTTGTGCGCCTTGCCCTCCACCGCGATGGCGGCGACGATGCGGCCGGTGGTGACGTCGACAAGACGCAGGTCGAGGGTGGCAACGGCAGTGCGCAGCTCGATGTCCACCACGCCCCAGTTGCGGTGATCGCTGCCCAGCGGTACCGGCAGCGGAAAGGCGAGGCCGCCGCTCTCGCCGGCATCGAAGCCGGTGAGGGCCCCCACCAGCAGCAGGTCCACCCCCTCCAGTTGCCCCAGCGGCAATGTGCTCGTGTCGCCGACGCGGCGCGAGGCGGCGAATTCCTGTTCTACCATCACGTCATCGAGCTGTTCGCGTTCCAGCACGATGTAGCGGCCGGTCTGGAACACGGCGGTGGTGAGCAGATCGCGCACGCCGCCGAGAAAGTCCTCCGCCGTCAGCGCGTGGTCGTCGCCGAGCAGCAGGCCGATGTGGCTGAGCAGGGAGTTTTCGCCACTGGTCTGATCGGTGATGCGTCCCACGGCGATGCGTGCCTTGGGGCCGGCATAGGTTTCCGCCTGAATTTCCGCGATGCCGAGGCCGCCGCCGCGGGTGACGTCGGCGCTGGAACCGCATCCGGCGAGCAGTACCGCGCACAGAAAGACGAACGAGCGGAGGTAAGGGCTCATATGAGATAGCGGTCCGCGAATGAGTGCGAACCCTGTCTTTGCACCTACAGCTTGGTGGCGACGATGTGCTGAACCGCCGCCTCGATGCACTGGCGCATGGCCTTTTCCATCGGTGACCTGGCCCAGGCACCGAGACCGATGGGCAGCGGGCTGGTGGTGAAGATCAGGCCGACGCCGGCGCTGCCGGAGGTGCCCTCCACGGTGGTGGCATTGACCACCCGGCCGGTGGCGGCGTCGACGATGCGGATGTTGATGGCGACACAGGCCTGCTTGGCGCCGATGAGCAGCAGTGAGCCGCCGCGGCAGTTGGGCTCGAACTCCGTGACCGCGCCGTAGATCAGCAGTTCGGCGCCCTCCAGCTCGCCCTTGGGGGCGACGGTCTCGCGCTTGAAGCGGCCGGTGTCGCCGAGGTTCTGCTCCTGCATCACCTCTTCCAGGCGTTCGCGTTCCAGCACGATGACGGCATTGGAGTTGAACAGTGCATCGGTGAGCATCTGGGACAGGCCGTGGCCGACATCGCCGTAACCGCCTTTGGCGGCCTTGTATTCGAAGGCCTTGACCGCGACGCGCTTCTTCGCCCCTTGTGCCGGTTCAGCCTGCGCCGCGGCGATGGTGGGGCCACCGTTGCTGCTGACCACCTGGGCGGAGCTGCACCCGAACAGCAGGATGGCGATGACGGCGACGAGCGCTGCAGCGGTGAGGCGGAAAGGCATGACGGACTCCTGGGCGAGGGTTGGGGCGGGCGTTGTGCCCTAACTATATCGAGGGGCTGGCGCGGTAGCCAGTGGGGAGGGGGCGTGGCGGGCATCCTGCCCGCCACGCAGGTGCCGAATCAGCAGTTGGTGCAGCGTCCCATGACGATGCCCAGGGTGGGGCTGCGGGTGCCGGTGACGATCTCGGTGCCGCTGGCCGGGAAATCGTGCAGATGCGTGGCCAGCAGGCCGCGGGCGTTGACGTGGCCGCGGACGATGGAACCGTCCTCCAGGGTGGCGGTAAAGGCACCATTGGCGGCCACGGTGTAGGTGCCGGTGAGCACACTGGCAAAGGTCGCCTCAGGGGCGACAATGCTGGTGATGTCGTCGTAGCGCTCGAGCTCCTGCGAGTTGAGCGTGACGGTGACGTTGCTGGCGTCGGTGAAGGCCAGGGTGCTGTAGGCGTGGTGGCTGTAGCGCGCCTCGGTAGCGGTGCCGTACTCCAGGTCGGCGGCGCGGAAACGGTAGGTCTTCCCGGTCAGGCTCGGGACCGCGGTGTTGACCTTGATGCCGAAGGCGGCGGTATGGCCTACCTGCAGCGGCGAGGTGGGGGTGTCGGTTTCGATGGCGCCGGCATAGAAGAAGTTGCCGTTGCCGTTCAGGCGCCCGGTCAGCTCCGGCGGTGCAACCGTGGCCGCCGTCAGGTTCAGGGTGAGGGCGCCGTTGCTGCTCACCGTGTAGCTGCCGCCGCTCACGGTGTCGCCGAGGACGGTGGCGGTGAGGGCTGCGGTATTGCTGTTGTTGGCGACGCGCTCCAGTTCGGCCCCGGCGAAGGCGCCGCCGCTGGCGATGGCGCCGCTGCCGTCGGCGCTGAACGTGCCGTTGAATACGCTGTGGGTACGGTCGCCGTTGGCAGATACGCTGTGCGTAAGGGCGATGAAGGCGTAGGTGCCGCTCAGGTTGCCCGCCCCCATGCCGCTGCCGTACTTGATCAGCGCCTGCGGCTTGATGTCGGCGCTGCCGCCGCGCAGATCGGTACGATCGGCGGCGCTGCCGTCGCTGTTGAGGGCGTAGGCAAAGGTGGGCCAGGCGGCGATGCCGGCATAGGCGTCGGCGGTGGTGCCATCGCCGCCCATGGGCATCATGATTTCCACATAAGGCGGCCTGACATAGGCGAACATGTCGCCGTCTTCGATGTTTTCCTCGGCCGGATAGGGGATGGCCAGGCGGCCGTCGCTGAGGGCGAGGATCTCCATGGACATGGTTTGCGGACCGAAGGTCTTGCTTTCATAGAACCCGTCACCCTCCCAGTTGTAGCTCTGGAAGGTGCAGCCGGAGACAAACGGCTGGGTAGTCGACACGGTGCAATTGCTGCCGTGGGCATACTGCGAGGTTTCGCTTTCCTTGCCGTTGAGGGTCACGCTGTAGGTGTTGCCCGACTGCTGCGCCAGGGTCACGGTATAATCGCTCAGGGTATTGAGCCACTGGCCGGAGATCCACACGCCGTTCTGATCCCCCGCAGAGACATTGCCCACCATGATGTCGTTGCCGCTCATCACCCAGGTGCCGTCGAAGGAGGGGGCCGGGGTGCTGTCGTCCTGCGCGGCGGCGATTTCTTCGGCGATCAGGTCATGCAGGGTATCCAGGGCGGCCAGGGTGGTGGCGATATCGCTGCCGGCATCGATGGTGTAGCTCTCGATCAGCGCCTGCAGGAACAGCACGTCGTCATTGCTCAGGGTATCCAGCGCGGCGGCCGCCGTGCTGAGCTCCTGCATCAGCCACTCGCTGGCCGGGGTGATATCCACCAGCACCTGCACCGCCGGGGCGCGCATCTCGGTGCCGCCGCCGCTCACGCGCACGATGATGGTCGGGGCGAGCACGGTGCCGGAGGGCAGGGTCAGGACATAGTGGCCGGTCGCATCGGTGGTGGCGGTGCCGAGGGTGGCGAGGGTGGCGCCGCTGCCGTCGACCCGCAGCGCCGTCACGGTGGTGCCGGGGACCGGTTCGATGCCGCTGGTGGCGGCGTCGGCGGAGCGGAACAGACGGTCCACCAGGGCGTGGAACAGGGGCTTGTCCTGCAGTTTGGCGACCTGGGCGGACGGTGCCATCACCACGCCGGTGATCTGGACGCCGGTGGCCGGGGGCGGGGTATCGCCGCCGCCGCCACCGCCGCAGCCGTTGAGCGCCACCAGACAGATGGCAGTCAGCCCAAGAAACACATGACGCATGGCGATACGGTTCATAATCGGCCCTTCCGTAATTGTTGAGCAGGGAGCAGTGCTACGGTTGCGCAAGCGGCCAGGGTGATGGTCGCTAATGCATCTATATATATCAGTTCAAGGCCGCTTATGAATGCCGATTGGTTACAAATAGAAAAATTAATTAGCGAGTGCATGCTCACTGACCGTGCGGAACTGCTGCGCCGCTGGCATGGCCTGCGCCGTCGCGCGCGCGACGGCAAGCCCTTCGACCGCGGCCTCGCCGAGCTGGAGACGGCGCTGGCCGCGGCCCAGGCGCGTGTCGCTGCGCGTACGGTGCAGCGGCCGGTCATCAGCTATCCGGAAGAGCTGCCGGTGAGTGCGCGGCGCGCGGACATCGCCGCCGCCATCGCGGAGCACCAGGTGGTGGTGATCGCCGGCGAGACCGGCTCCGGCAAGACCACCCAGCTGCCCAAGATCTGCCTGGAACTGGGGCGCGGCGTGGCCGGGCTCATCGGCCACACCCAGCCGCGGCGCATCGCCGCCCGTTCGGTAGCAACGCGCATCGCCGAGGAGCTGAAGACGCCGCTGGGCCAGGCGGTGGGCTACAAGGTGCGCTTCACCGACCGCACCTCGCCGCAGAGCTACGTCAAGCTGATGACCGACGGCATCCTGCTCGCCGAGGTGCAGGGCGACCGCGATCTGCTGGCCTACGACATCCTCATCATCGACGAGGCGCACGAGCGCAGCCTCAACATCGACTTCCTGCTCGGCTACCTGAAACAGCTGTTGCCGCGTCGGCCCGATCTGAAGCTGATCATCACCTCGGCCACCATCAACACCGAGCGCTTCTCACAATTCTTCGGCGGCGCCCCGGTGCTGGAGGTGTCGGGGCGCACCTACCCGGTGGAGGTGCGCTACCGCCCGGTGGCGGCGGAGGACGGCACGCCCGACGCCGACGAGGACAGCCGCGACCGCGACCTGCCGCAGGCCATTCTCGAGGCCATCCATGAGGTGGGCCAGCTCAATCTGCTCGGCGACGTACTGGTGTTCCTGCCCGGTGAGCGCGAGATCCGCGAGATGGCCGAGGTGCTGCGCAAGCAGCGCCTGCCGCACACCGAGGTGGTGCCGCTGTTCGGCCGCCTGTCCGCCGCCGAACAGGACAAGGTGTTCCAGCCGCACGGCGGGCGGCGTATCGTGCTCGCCACCAACGTGGCGGAGACCTCGCTCACCGTGCCCGGCATTCGCTACGTCATCGACGCGGGCCTGGCGCGCATCAGCCGCTACAGCCCGCGTACCAAGGTGCAGCGCCTGCCCATCGAGCCGGTGTCGCAGGCCGCCGCCAACCAGCGTGCCGGTCGCTGCGGCCGCGTCGCCGCCGGCGTGTGCATCCGCCTGTACAGCGAGGAGGATTTCCTCGGCCGCCCGCTCTACACCGACCCGGAAATCTGGCGCACCAATCTCGCCGCGGTCATTCTGCAGATGGGCGCGCTGGGTCTGGGCGACGTGGAGGACTTTCCCTTTCCCGACCCGCCGGACAGCCGCGCCATCGGCGACGGCTTTCAGTTGCTGCACGAGCTGGGGGCGATGGACCAGCAGCGCCGCCTCACCGACATCGGCCGCCAGCTGGCGCGCCTGCCGCTGGACCCGCGCCTCGGCCGCATGCTGCTCGCCGCCGCGCGCGAGGGCAGCCTGCACGAGGTGATGATCATCGCCAGCGCGCTTACCGTGCAGGACCCGCGCGAGCGGCCGCTGGAGGCGCAGCAGCAGTCTGACCAGAAACACGCCCGCTTCAGCGACCCGGAGCAGAAATCCGATTTCCTCGCCTGGCTGAAGTTGTGGGACTACTACCACGCACAGGCGCGCCACCTGTCGCAGAGCAAGCTGCGCAGCCTGTGTCGCGCCGAATTCCTCTCCTACGTGCGCCTGCGCGAGTGGCACGACATCCACGGCCAGCTCATGGCGCTGGTCAACGAACTGAAGCTGCGCATCAATGAACAGCCCGCCGACTACGGTGCCATCCACCGCGCGCTGCTGACCGGCCTGCTCGGCAACGTGGCGCTGAAGGGCGAGGACCGGCAGTTCCTCGGCACGCGCAACATCAAGCTCAACATCTTTCCCGGTTCCTCCCAGTTCAAGAAGCCGCCGAAGTGGATCGTGGCCGCCGAACTGGTGGAGACCACCAAGCTGTATGCGCGCAGCGTGGCGGCCATCGAACCGGAGTGGCTGGAGCCGCTGGCCCGCCATCTGGTCAAGCGCAGCTGGTTCGAACCGCACTGGGAGAAGAGGAGCGCGCAGGTGTCGGCCTACGAGCGCGTCACCCTGTACGGGCTGCCCATCGTCGAGAAGCGCCGCGTCAATTACGGTCCTATCGATCCAACGCTGTCGCGCGAGCTGTTCATCCGCCATGCGCTGGTGGAAGGGGATTTCCAGACCCGCGCCGCGTTCTTCGCCCACAACCGCCAGCTGGTGGCCGAGGTGGAGGAACTGGAGGCCAAGGCGCGCAAGCGCGACATCCTGGTGGACGAGCAGGTGCTGTTCGACTTCTACGATGCGCGCCTGCCGCCAGGCATCTACAGCGGCAAGAGTTTCGAAAAGTGGCGCGAGGAGGCCGAACGTGATGCCCCGAAATTATTGTTCCTCACCCGCGAGGTGCTGATGCAGCACGCGGCCGGCGCGGTGACGGAAAACCAGTTTCCCGACGTGTTGCGCTGCGACAACCTTGCCGTGAAGCTGGACTACCACTTCGAGCCGGGGCATGCGGCCGACGGCGTCACCGCGATCATTCCGCTCGCCGCACTGACGCAGGTGAACGCGCAGCCCTTCGACTGGCTGGTGCCGGGCCTGCTCAAGGACAAGCTCATCGCCCTGATCAAGACGCTGCCGAAACAGCTGCGGCGCAATTTCGTGCCGGCGGTGAATTTCGCCGAGGCCCTGCTCGGCGTGCTGAAGCCGGGTCAGGGCCTGCTGCTGGAAGCCGTGGCGCATCAATTGAGGCGCATGAGCGGCATCGAAATTCCGGCGGATGCCTGGCAGGTGCAGGAACTGCCGGCGCACCTGCGCATGAATTACCGCGTGGTGGACGAGCGCGGCAAGGTGCTGGGCGAGGGGCGCGATCTCGCGCTGTTGCAGGAGGAGTTGTCGGGCAAGGTGCGCCACACGCTGACCCAGGCGGTACCGCAGAAGACGGAAACCACGCTGGAGCGCGACGGCCTCACCGATTGGGACTTCGATACGCTGCCGGCCAGCATCGAGGTAAAGCGCCATGGCCTTACCCTGCGCGCCTGGCCGGCCCTGGTCGATCAGGGGGAGATGGTGGCGATCCGCCTGTTCGAATCGGAGGCGGCGGCGCAGGCGGCACAGCGCGACGGCCTGCTGCGCCTGTTCCTGCTGCGGGCGCGCGAGAAGGTGAAATACCTGCGCAGGAACCTGCCCGGCAGCAACACGATGTGCCTGCACTACGCCGCCATCGCCGGCTGCGAGGAATTGAAGGATGAGCTGGTCGGCGCCATCTGCCGCGAGGCCTTTCTCGGCGTCGAGCCGTGGCCGCGCACGCGCGAGGAATTCAACCGGCGCCTGCAGGAGGGCGAGGCGCGTCTGCTGGAGACCGGGCAACGCCTGTGCGCCGCACTGGGCGAGGCGCTGGCGGCGTTCCATGCGGTGAACAAGAAACTCAAGGGCGCGATAGCCCCGGCCCTGCTGCCGGAGATGAACGACATCCAGGCCCATCTGCAGCAACTGGTGCCGCGTCATTTCGTGCTGCACACGCCGTACTTCTGGCTGCTGCAATACCCGCGCTACCTCAAGGCAGTGCAGGCGCGTATCGACAAGTGCGGCCGTCATCCGGCGCGGGAGCGGGAAAACCGCATGGCGCTGGATAAGCTGTGGCAGCCGCTGGCCACGCGCCTGGCGCAGGGACTGCTCACGCCTGAACAGGAGGAATTCCGCTGGCTGCTGGAGGAGTTGCGCGTGTCGCTCTACGCGCAGGAGCTGAAGACGGTGCAGCCGGTGTCGGTGGTGCGGCTGGAGAAGCTGTGGCAGGAGCGGCGTTGAGCGCGCCGCCGGCGCACCTGTCGGGGCGGCTCTGTCGTGACACGGCGCAGCGATGGGGTAGGATGGGTGGAACGCAGCGCAACCCATCGGCAGCGGCAGTGTTCATGGTGGGTTGCGCGTTGCTCCACCCATCCTACAGGGCATCCGTGGCAATGAGGCGCTGTAGCCAGGCATAGGGCGCCCCATGGGCGCCGTGTCGCGGCGGGCACGGCCCGCCCTATGACGCGCCCCAGAGACGATGGTTATAAAATAGGAACACCTATTAAGGGTTGCCCGTCGATCAGCCGCAGCGTCGCCGCGTCCCGTTCCGCCCCGTAATATTTGCCCAAGGCCCGGGCGAAGGTGTCATTGCCACTGATCGCATCGAACAGCGTCAGCGATGAATGCAGCTTGAGCACGTCGGGATAGCCGAAGATATCCTCCGCCGTGCGTCCTTGCAGTTCCAGCAGCACAGTCACGCACTCCCGCAGCCGTGTCCCCAGCAGCGGATGTGCCAGATAGGCGCGCGCCTCATCCAGGCTGCGGATGGCGTAGTACTGTGCGGTTGCGCTGCGGCCCAGCCCGGCGTACTGCGGAAAGATGAACCACATCCAGTGACTGCGTTTTTCTCCCCGGCGCAGTTCCAACAGCACCTGAACATAGACCGGTTTCTGCGCCTCGATGAAGCGCTCCAGGCGATGGTGCCCGAGGTTCACAGCGGCATTACCAACGCCACACGCTGATACCGAACCACACGATGGCGGCGGCAAGGCCCAGGCACATGGCGGCGAGCCAGAGCGGCCGCATGACTGCGCGCGCGCCGCGGGGGACGTGGTCGGTACGTTTGCGGCCGGTGATCATGGCGCGCACCAGATTTTCGCCGTGAGCAAGGCGGTGGAACACCAGGGCGGCGAGGTGCAGGGCCACCAGGCCGAGCAGGATGTAGTAGCCAAGGCGATGGATGCTGGACAGCGTGTCGGCGGTCGCCGAGGACACCAGGAAGTTGAGCGGCCCGGAGACGATGATGTCGTCGGTGGTGAACAGTCCGGCCCCGGCCTGCGCGCCGAGCACGCCGAGCATGGCCAGCACCGACCAGCCGCCGGCGGGATTGTGGCCCAGGCTGGGGGCGCGGGCGCCGCCGCGCAGGTAGCCCAACACCGTGAACGGCCCGCGGACGAAGTCGGTGAAGCGGGCGGTGGAACTGCCGATGATGCCCCACAGCAGGCGGAACAGCAGCAGGGTGAGGACGGCGTAGCCGTTCCACTTGTGCCAGGTCATGGTGACGTCGCCGAATTTGTAGCTGAGCCAGGCGCCGGCCACCAGCAGCACCAGCAGCCAGTGGAACAGGCGGGTGGGGAGGTCCCAGACAGGGATGTCGCTCGATGATTTCATGTGGGTCTTGGTAAGAAATGCGGACAAGAGTTACAAGATAAAACAGGATTCACAAGAGAACGGTATCTTGTTTATCGCGCGAAATCTTGTCCGCGGTTTTCCGCACCTCCCCCACGACGGTGGGGGAGGCCGGGAGGGGGCTGCTTACTTCTTGCGGAAGTCGTCGTGGCAGGCCTTGCAGGAGTCGCCCAGCTTCTTGTAGGCGGTGATCACTTCCTTCTGCTCGCCGAGCTGGGTGGCCTCGGCCAGGGCCGTGGCGGCGGCGAAGGCATTCTTGCCCGCCTCGCGGAACTTGTCGGGCTGGGTCCAGATCTCCGCGCGCGCCTTGGTCTCGCCCTTGTCGGAGCCGGCAGGATAGGCGTTGCCCATGTGCTTGAAGGCTTCGACGATGGCCTCGGCGTGGTAGGCGGCCTGGTCCCTGGCTTCGTGCTTGAGGAACAGGATGGCCTTCAGCGAGGTCATGTGGCCGCTGACGGTCTTGTAGATACCCTGGCGGTGCACGATGTAGGGATTGGTTTCGTCGGCCGCGGCCGGAAGGGTGAAGCTGCTGGCAAGCGCGCCGGCAAAGGCGTATCCAATCATAGTGAGGCGCTTCATGAATGCGAGTCTCCTTGCGTTGGTTTTGTTGGGCGTGCCGGCGAACCTGTCGCGGCGACGACTATTCTAGAGTGGCGGCAGGAAGAAAAGTTCGCCTGGCGTCACCCGTCCGGGGCGGGCGGAGCCACCGCGGCAGGCGTGCATGACCAGACTGACATGGATTGCCATTGCGACGGCAACTGGTTAGCCTGCCCCCCCTGAGACATAACAACAAGCGTGTGCGTCGGTAATGGCGCATACCTGAGGCATGACGCCATGTGGAATCGATGCAAGCATTTTTTGTGGCACGAGCTGTGGGAGACCGAGGCGATCGGCCCCCTGCGGCGCTGGCTGTATCCGGTCCTGCGGGTGATGCTGGTGATGGGCCAGGAGCTGGCCGGCGGCCAGCTTACCCTGCGCGCCATGAGCCTGGTGTATACCACGCTGCTGTCGCTGGTGCCGCTGCTGGCGGTGAGCTTTTCGGTGCTCAAGGCCTTCGGCGTGCACAACCAGATCGAGCCGCTGCTGCTCACCTACCTGGAGCCGCTTGGCTCCCGCGGCGAGGAGATCACCCTGCACATCCTCACCTTCGTCGACAACATGAAGGTGGGCGTGCTGGGCTCGGTGGGTGTGGCCCTGCTGCTGTACACGGTGATCTCGCTGACGCAGAAGGTGGAAAGCTCGTTCAACTATGTCTGGCGCGTGTCGCGCACACGCAGCCTGCCGCGCCGCTTCTCCGATTACCTCAGCGTGATCATGGTCGGGCCGGTGCTGGTGTTCTCCGCCCTCGGCCTGACCGCCAGCCTGATGAGCTCCAGCCTGGTGCAGATGATGCTGGCGATCCCGGGGCTGGGCCAACTGGTGGTCCTGGCCGGCAAGGCGATCCCGTTCCTGCTCATCATCGTCGCCTTCACCTTCGTCTACATGTTCGTGCCGAATACCAAGGTGCGCTTTCGTTCCGCCCTGGTCGGCGCGGTGGTGAGCGGCATGCTGTGGCAGGCCAGCGGTTACGGCTTTGCCACCTTTGTCGCCGGCTCCAGCAAGTACACCGCAATATACTCCGGCTTTGCCATCCTGATGTTCTTCATGATCTGGCTCTATCTGAGCTGGTTCATCCTGCTGTTCGGCGCGCAGATCAGCTACTTCCATCAGCACCCGCAACAGGTGCGCCCGGAACGCGAGGCCTTCCGCTTCAGTGCGCGCCTCAAGGAGCGCGCCGGTCTGGCGCTGCTGTATCTGATCGCCGACGCCTACTACCAGGGCCGGCCGCGCTGGACGCAGGACGCGCTGATCCAGCATCTCGGCCTGCCCGGTGACGCGGTGGCCGAGCTGCTGCAACCGCTGGAGCGCGCAGGACTGCTGGTGGAGACCGGCGAGGACAATCCGGGCTACGTGCCGGCGCGCGATCCGCAACATATTTTCCTTGCCGAGGTGCTGGAGGTGCTGCGCAGCGCCGAGGAGACCGCGCACCCGCTGCGTTCACGGGCCCTGGAGCTGGAACCGGTGGAGCGCCTGATGACGCAGGTGCGACAGGCGCGCGACAGCGCCCTGGACGGCAGGACCCTCAAGGACCTGGTGACCGGGCGCTAGAGAGTCAGATACAACTGACAACTGACAAGTGGCGGAGTGCGCTGCGCGCACGTTGTGACGATTCAGTGCATGGCGGATAAGCGCAGCGCATCCACCACGTGGTCCTAATGCCTCTGCGCCTCCGCGGCGGTTTTCACTTGGCGGCATGCAGGCGCTTGTGCAGGGCCTTTTCGATGGCGCGGGCCACGGCGAAGAAGCCGAAGGTGGCGGTGACGAAGGTGGCCGAGCCGTAGCCGA
This sequence comes from Gammaproteobacteria bacterium, assembly GCA_024709225.1. Lineage (GTDB taxonomy): Bacteria > Pseudomonadota > Gammaproteobacteria > Thiohalomonadales > Thiohalomonadaceae > Sulfurivermis. The sequence goes on from JANJXC010000028.1 coordinate 33,615, forward strand.
AGCGGCAGTCCAGCGAAACGCCGTGGATGCCGGGTTTTTCGTGGCATACGGTGCCGTCGGCCTTGGGATAGAGCTGCTGCTGGCTGGAGAACACGCATTCCACGCCCATGCGCTTGCCGGCGGCGGGGTAGCCGTAGTCGCTGCGCAGTTGCGAGCGCACCTTGGCGGCGAGGGCGTCGTTGTGGGTCTTGCTCAGGTCGGCGATCTGGATCCTGGTCGGATCGGTCAGGCCGCCGGCGCCGCCGGTCATGATCAGCGGAATCTTGTTGCGGCGGCAATGATTGATCAGCGCGGCCTTGAACTTGATGCTGTCGATGGCATCGATGACGTAGTCGTAGCCGCGCTCCTTGCCGATGTAGTCGCTCAGGGTCTGCAGGGTGAGAAAGTCATCAATGGCGTTGACCGTACAGGCCGGGTTGATCTCGCGCATGCGCTCCGCCATCACCGCCACCTTGGCGCGGCCCACCGTCGAATCCAGCGTGTGAATCTGGCGGTTTACATTGGACAGCGAGATGGTGTCGTTATCGATGAGGGTGATGGTGCCGACCCCGCTGCGCGCCAGCGCCTCCGCGGCCCAGGAGCCGACCCCGCCAACCCCGACGACACCGATGTGCAGCCGGGTGATGAGCTGCGCGGCCTGGTCACCGTAGAGGCGGCGGATGGATGCAAAACGGTCTTCGCTGAGCATGATGATGCGGGTCGTGAGGGCGGTGGCGGCAGTGTAGCCTGCCGCCGGGGTGGCACGAAAGCGCCTCAGGCCAGTTCGTCGATGCCGCCGGGAGACGGCGTGTCGTCCGGCGCTGTAAGGTCGTCGGCGCGGCGCAGTCCGGTGCGGCGTTGGTGCGGGTTGCGGGTGTCGAGCAGGGTCGGCTGCTGGTGCTGGCGGCGATCCTTGCCGCTGCGCCGTTCACCCTGGCGCGGTTGCAGCGGTTGGGGCGCAGTGGTGGCCTTGTTCCTGATGGCGACGCTGTCCTGTGCCGGATTGCGCAGGTCTTCCGAGGAGTGGATGCGGGCATCGCGTTCCACATGATCTACCTCTGCCACCGGACCTTTGGCACGGTCGGTAGCCTTGAGGTATTGCAGTCCCAGGTCGTCGGCGGGCGGCTCGATCTTCATGGTTCCAAGTCTCGTGCATGCTGCAGCGTGCGTCTACCCCCTGCCGGAGAGCGGCGGCCGGATGATATAGTCTGACCATGCTCTGGCTGAAACATTTCCACATTACCTGTGCCGTACTTTCCATTTGCGGCTTTGCCCTGCGCGGCTGGTGGCGGCTGTACGTGCCGCAGCGCCTGCGCCGCCGCTGGGTGCGCACCTTTCCGCATCTGGTGGACAGCGCGCTGTTCTTCAGCGGCGTGTACATGCTGTGGCTGTACCGCTGGTGGCCGCATGAGCAGCCCTGGCTGCTGGCCAAGCTGGTTGCCCTGCTGGTCTACATCCTGCTCGGCGCGCTGGCCCTGCGCCAGGGCAAGGCCTGGCAGGTGGTGGCAGCGCTGGCTGTCTCCGCCTATATCGTATCAGTGGCACTGACGCGCACGCCGCTGGCCTGGCTGGCCTGAGGCGCCGTGCGGCGGCATGCGCTCCTTGCGCATGGTTGACCGTGCAGCGTGCCCCCTTACGTGTTGCTCTGCCCGACGCCACCCCTGGCGGTGAGGCGCAGGTTTCAGGACTGAGTTATGGATTTTGCATTGATCGGCAGTTTCATCGGCGGCATCGGCCTGTTTCTCCTCGGCATGCGCATGATGACCGACGGTCTCAAGTTGGCCGCCGGACCCGCGCTGCGCCACATCCTCGGGCAGTGGACGCGCACACCGCTGCGCGGCATCTTTGCCGGCGTGCTGATCACCTCCATGGTGCAGTCCTCCAGCGCGGTGACGGTGGTGACCATCGGCTTCGTCAATGCCGGCCTGTTGTCCCTGGTGCAGAGCGTGGGCGTGATCTACGGCGCCAACGTCGGCACCACCACCACCAGCTGGCTGGTGGCCATCGTCGGTTTCAAGATCAATGTGCAGGCCCTGGCGCTGCCCTTCATCGGCATCGGCGCCGCCCTGCGTCTTACCGGCAGCCAATCACGCCGCGCCGCCATGGGCGATGCCCTGATGGGGTTCGGCCTGTTCTTCCTCGGCGTCGACGTGCTGAAGGACGCCTTCGAGGGGCTGGGACAGCGCATCCCCCTGGACGAACTGGGCGGCGGCGGCATCGAGACGGTGCTGATCTTCGTTGGCATCGGTTTCCTCCTCACCCTGTTGATGCAATCCTCCAGCGCCTCCATCGCGCTGATTCTCACCGCCACCATGGGGGGCATGGTACCGCTCACCGCGGCGGCGGCGGCGGTGATCGGCGCCAATGTCGGCACCACCTCCACGGCGGCACTGGCCGCCATCGGCGCCACATCCAGCGCCAAGCGGGTGGCGGCGGCCCATGTGCTGTTCAATGTGCTGGTGGCCATCGCCGCGCTGCTGCTCCTGCCGCTGATGCTCGCAGCGGTGGATGCCACAGCCCATATCCTGGCGCTGGAAGACAGCCCGGCGATTACCCTCGCACTGTTTCATACCGCCTCCAAGCTGTTGGGCGTGGCGCTGATGTGGCCGCTGACGCCGCGGCTGGTGCGGTTTCTCGGCGCGCGTTTCCTCACCACCGAGGAGCAATTGGGCAAGCCGCGCTATCTGGACAACAACGTGCTGGCGACGCCGGCGCTGGCCATGGATGCGATGGCGCTGGAGCTGGCGCGCATCGGCGGCATGGCGCGCGAGATGGCGCAGATGATGCTGACGGCCGAGCGCAGTGCCCCGGTCAAGCTGATGATGGCGGACAAACAGGCCATCGCCAGTCTGGTGGAGGCGGTGGGGCAGTTCAGCGTACAGATGCAACGCGCCAGCCTGCCGATCGAATTCGATCAGTCCTTGCCGGATGCCCTGCGCGTGGCGCGTTATTACGCCTCCGTAGCCGATCTGGCCGATAACGCCGCGCAGTTGCAGGAGCGCATGAGCGCGTTGCACGACGAGCCGCTGATCAGCGAAATCACCTTCCTCCGCGCCGATGCCCTGGCACTGTTGCAGGCGAGCGATGCGCAAGCCGATGGTTACGATTCCGTCGTGGTGGAGCGCAGGCTGGCGGCCATGGAGGATGCCTATCAGTCACTCAAGGCACATCTGCTGCGCGCCGGCAGCGAAGGGCGTCTGCGCACCGAGCAGATGGTGGAATTGCTGGAGTTCTACAGCCGTATCCGCCGCCTGCTGCAGCAGGCGGTGAAGGGCGGGCGTTATCTGCACGGCTTGCTGCATCTGACGCTGCAGCAACAGCAGGCCAAGATGGATGCCATCGAGGAGGCCGCGCCGCCGTCGGAGTCGTCCACGAGTGAGGCGGTGGCTGCCGATGCGGAGAGTGCGGCCGAGGGCGGCAAGGTGGCGTAGGCCGCGTTACGGTTACGGGTTGCCGCTGAGAGCCCGGGCCAATCGCTCGCTGAAGAGGCGCAGCGCCTTGACCCGCGCATGGTTCTTGTCGTTGGCCTCGATGAGGTGCCACGGCGCGTACTCGGTGCTGGTGCGTTCCACCATGTCGTTGACCGCATTCTCGTAGGCTTGCCACCGTTCGCGGTTGCGGTAGTCGTCCTCGGTGATCTTGTATTGCTTGAACGGCGTCTTTTCCCTTTCCCGAAAGCGCTTGAGCTGCTCGTCCTTGGTGATGTGCAGCCAGAATTTCAGCAGCACGATGCCATGTTCGGTGAGCATCTCCTCGAACTCGTTGATCTCGGTATAGGCGCGCATCCACTCCTCCTGCCGCGCGTATCCTTCCACCCGTTCCACCAGTACCCGGCCATACCAGCTGCGGTCGTAGATGGTGACGTTTCCGCCGCGCGGAATGTGGCGCCAGAAGCGCCACAGATAGTGGTGGGCGCGCTCTTCGTCGGTGGGGGCGGCGATGGGGATGATCTGGTAGCTGCGGGCGTCCAGCGCCGGGATGATGCGGCGGATGAGACCGCCCTTGCCGGCGGCATCCCAGCCCTCCAGCACCACGATGCTGGAAATCTTCCGCTCGCGCGCCTGTCGCGCCAGCTCACCCAGCTCGCCCTGATGCCTGGCCAATTGTTTCTTGTATTTGGCTTTGGAAAGTTCATTGCCCATGTCCAGGCTGCCGAGCACGCTGATCTGCGTGCCGATGTTCGGTGAGGCGATCGGCTTCAGATGCGGTGGCTGCGCCGGCACTTCCTGGCTGTTCTGCAGCCGTGCCGTGATGCGGTCATAGATGTGCTGGCCTACGGTGAGGTTGCGGTAGTGTTCATCAGCGGCCTCGACGATGATCCAGGGGGCATCGCCGGTGCTGGTGTTGCGCAGGGTACGTTCCGCCACGGCGCGGAATTTGTCGTAATCCTTGAGGTGTTTCTTGTCCATGGCACTGACGCGCCAGCGCGTGGCCGGATTCTCTTCCAGTTCCTTCATGCGCTTTTTTTGCGCCGCTTCGGACAGGTGCAGCCAGAACTTGATGATCAGGGCGCCGTCGTCGGCCAGGGTTTCCTCGAAGGCGTTGATGCGGGTGAGGTCGCGTTCCAGTTCGGCGTCGCTGATCACCTTGTTGACGCGATCGGCGATGGGGCGGCTGTACCAGGAGCCGACATACAGGCCGATGCGGCCCTTGGGCGGCATGGCGCGCCAGAAGCGCCAGTACTCCGGGCGCTCCCGCTCCTCGTCGCTCATCGGGCCGAAGGCATAGGCGCGCAGCCAGCGCGGGTCGAACCAGGCATGGAGCTGGTTGATGACATCGCCCTTGCCGGCGCCGTCGACGCCGGAGACCAGCACCAGCACGGGAAACGAGGCCTCCTTCAGCGCCTCCTGCAGCAGCAGCAGATTGGTGCGCAGTTCCGGTTCCCGGGCGGCGTAATCGCTCTTTTTGATCTTGTGGCCGAGTTCGGCGACTTCGAACATGGTGCTCTCTCCCGGCTACCGGTGCAGAAGGCTGCACTTTACCTCTGCACCGGGAGACGCGCCAGCCTCAGCGGTCAGCGGGCCGGGTAGCGTGGCCGTGCCGGCATGTGACGGCCCTGATGTGCGTCGAACTCTTCGCGGCTGATGTTGCCGTCGCCGTTGCTGTCGATATCCTTGAACTCCTCCGCCTGCGCCAGGCCGCGCATGGGGCGGCCCTCGCCGGCGCGCGCGGCGATACGCGCATTGCGGGCATCGACGAATTCCTGTTCGGAGATGGTGCCGTCACCGTTGGTGTCGAAATCGGCGAACGCAGCCATCGCCGGGCGGGGTGGCAAAGGCTGCTGTGCGGCGGCGGGGAGGGTGGCAAGCAGCAGGAGCAGGGGGATGGTGGCAGACAGTTTCATGACGGCAGACTCCGGTTAAGGTGTTCGATGGCACCGCAGGGTGTGGCGGGGATGCAGGACGGCGCGCGGTGATGACGCCTGGGTACGCTGCATGACGTATACAGTATGGTCGCGCCGCCGCTGCGGTGCCTTGTCCGCGATCAATGTTTCATCGCGTTACGGCGAGCGAGGCGCCGCTGGCCTCAGGCCGTGCGGCCGCGCTTGCGCGGCTGATAGCCAACCACCACCTTGACGATCTCGCCGTAGGGCAGGGCAGCTAGGCCGCCGAAGGTAACCGCGGCCTGGCTGACCAGACCGTAGACATCGGCCACCAGGCCGTCCGCGTCCGGTTCCAGCGCCGCGCGCAGGCCGAGCAGGCCACCGCACTGCACCTTCATCTCCTTGCCGTGCGGCAATGGGCCCTCCACGTGGGTCAGCCTGAGGGCGAACAGCGCCTTGCCGCGCAGCAGCGGCAGCAACTCGAGACATTGCTGGCGGGCGGCGTCGGACTTGCAGGCCATGGCCTCGCGCTCGGCGATGTTCAGCTTCTGCGCGCACGAACAGCCGGCGCAACGCGACAGCAGCGCCTTGGCGAAGACGCAGGGGCTGTCGTTGTAGTCGCGGTAGGTGGCTTTGAATTCTTTTTCGTCCATTATTAAAACCAGTTACAAGTGACAAGTTGCAAGTTACAAGAAGAGGCAAACAATCCTGCGTGTAACGTGTAACGTGTAACGTGTAACGTGTCACTCTTTCAATTTCTTTACCAGCGCCCCGATGATGTCTATCGGCAGCGGGAATACGATGGTGGTGTTCTTGTCGCTGCCGATTTCGTTCAGGGTCTGCAGGTAGCGCAGCTGCATCGACTCGGGCTGGGTGGCCAGGATGGCGCCGGCCTGACGCAGCTTTTCCGCCGCCTGCTCCTCGCCTTCCGCCAGGATTACCTTGGCGCGGCGCAGGCGCTCGGCCTCGGCCTGCTTGGCGATGGCGCGGATCATGCTCTCGTCGATGTCGACGTGCTTGATCTCCACATTGGCCACTTTGATGCCCCAGGCATCGGTCTGCTGATCGAGGATGCGCTGGATATCGGCGTTGAGCTTGTCGCGTTCGGCCAGCATGTCGTCCAGCTCGTGCTGACCCAGCACCGAACGCAGTGTGGTCTGCGCCAGTTGCGAGGTGGCCTCGTAGAAGTTCTCCACCTGGATGATGGCCCGTTCCGGGTCCATGACGCGGAAGTAGATCACCGCGTTGACCTTCACCGACACGTTGTCGCGCGAGATCACATCCTGGCTCGGCACGTCCATGACGATGGTGCGCAGGTCGACGCGCTCCATGGTCTGCACCACCGGGATGACGATGATCAGGCCCGGCCCCTTCACCTTCCAGAAGCGCCCCAGCATGAACACCACGCCGCGCTCGTATTCGCGCAGGATGCGGATCGCCGACAGCAGCAGGATGGCGATGAAGCCGAACAGCAGATAACCGAAGTAGCCGATCATGGTTCAATCCTCCGTTGCTTTCCGTTCCGGCACCACCCGCAGGGTGAGCCCCTCGCGCCCGGTGACGCGCACTTTCTGGCCGGCATGCAGCGGCGTGTCGCTCTGCGCCTGCCACAGCTCACTGTGCACGCGCACCCGGCCGTGTTCGTCGATCACCTCGCCTGCAGCGCCGAGCATCTCCTCGGCACCGCTCACCACCGGCCGGCGCCGCGCCTTGAGCGCCATGCCGAGCACCAGCACGAACAGGGCGGCGGAGAGCAGGGCGAAGGCGCCGATGAGCGGGCGCGCGACGGCGAGGCCGGGGATGTCGCTGTCGAACAGCATGATCGAGCCGATGACGAAGGCCGCCACGCCGCCGAGGCCGAGGGCGCCGAAGCTGGGCACGAAGGCCTCTGCCACCATGAGGGCGACGCCGAGCAGGATCAAGGCCAGCCCGGCGTAGTTCACCGGCAGCACCTGAAAGGCGAACAGGGCGACGAGCAGGCAGATGGCGCCCACCACGCCGGGAACGATGGAGCCGGGATTGGCGAATTCGAAGATCAGACCGTAGATGCCGATGAGCATCAGGATGTAGGCGATATTGGGGTCGGTGATGGCGGCGAGCAGGCGGTTGCGCCAGTCCGGCGCCACGGTTTCCAGCACCAGGCCGTCGGTATTCAGTGCGCGCGCGCCGTCCGGCAGTTGCACCGTGCGGCCGTGCAGCTGACGCAGCAGGTCGTCCACATCGGCGGCAAGGATATCGATCACCTCTAGTTTCAGTGCCTCGTCCGCCTCCAGGCTGACCGCTTCGCGCACCGCCTCTTCGGCCCAGTCGGCATTGCGGCCGCGCAGCGACGCGAGGCCGCGGATATAGGCCACCGCGTCATTGACCACCTTGCGCTCCATGGCGGTGCCGGTCGGGGCCTTGCCCTTTTCTTTCCCCTCATCGCCGGGCGGGGACGGCGGCGTCATGCCGGCGGGGGCGATGGACACCGGCGTCGCTGCGCCGAGGTTGGTGGCCGGCGTCATCGCCGCCACATGGCTGGCGTAGAGCAGATAGGTACCGGCGCTGGCGGCGCGGGCGCCCTGCGGGTGCACATAGGCCACCACCGGCACCGGCGCGGCGAGGATGTCCTTGATGATGTCGCGCATGGAGGAATCCAGCCCGCCCGGCGTGTCCAGGCGCAGCAGCACCAGCTCGGCCCGGTCGTCCGCGGCGCGTTGCAGGGCGCGCTGCACATAGTCTGCCGTGGCCGGGCCGATGGCCCCGTCGACATCCAGGCGCAGGCCCTGCGGCGGTGCGGCCCAGGCCGGCGCCAGCAGCAACAGGAACAGCAGGGAATAAAGCCGGCGGCAGCGCATCTTATCGGTAACATCCTTGCGACGGGCCCAGCCCCAAGGATATGCCGCCAATCCCGTGCCCGCCACCGCGCCGACACCACCACCACCCCAAGGGGAACCCGATGAAGCGAATTTCCGCCCTCGCCGCCCTGTTGTTCTGTTCCACGGCCATTGCCGCCGAACGCGGCCCCGCCGTGCCGGACTATGCCGCCGAGCAGGTGGCGCCGCGCACCTACGTCATCCACGGCCCGGTGGGCTATCCCACGGCGGAGAACCAGGGTTTCATGAACAACCCCGCCTTCGTGCTCACCGCCGCCGGCGTGGTGGTGATCGACCCGGGTTCCTCGGTGCAGACCGGTGAAATGGTGCTGCGCCAGATCCGCAGGCTCACCGACCAGAGGATCGTCGCCGTGCTCAACACCCACGTCCACGGCGACCACTGGCTCGGCAACCAGGCCTTCCGCGAGGCCGACCCGGCCGTCGCCATCTACGGCCACCCCAACATGATCGCCGGCATCGCGGCCGGCGTGGGCGACAGCTGGGTGGCCAACATGGAGCAGCTCACCGCGGGCGCCACCCGCGGCACCCGCGTGGTCGGCCCCAATACCGCGGTAAAGGACGGCGACCAGGTCGAGGTGGCCGGCATCACCTTCCGCTTCCGCCACTTCGGCATCGCCCACTCCAACTCCGACCTGATGATCGAGGTGCCGCAGGAGCAGGTGCTGTTCCTCGCTGACAACGCCACCAACCGCCGCATCATCCGCATGGACGACGGCCGCTTCGCCGGCAACATCGCCACCCTGGAGGCGGCCATGCAGCTCAAGGCCAAGGTGCTGGTGCCCGGCCATGGCAAGACCGGCGACTGGGCGCTGGTGCGTGCCTACCGCGACTACCTGGCCGAACTCAAGGCCGCAGTGAAGAAGTACTACGAGCAGGGACTGGCCGACTTCGAGATGAAGCCGCGGGTGGCCGCCGACCTGGTGCGCTTTGCCGACTGGCCCGGCTTCGACGACGAGCTGGGCAAGCACATCAGCCTGGCGCTGCTGGAGATCGAGGAAGAGTCGTTCTGAGCGCGGCGCCTCTTGCAATTTCAGGCGGTTCGCCCACAATTCGCGCCCAGTAAACCGACAACGCGGAGACCCTGGACGTGAAGCGACTGGAACATGGTATTGAGGTGCTGGTATTCAACAGCCGCTGGCTGCTGGCGCCGTTCTATCTCGGCCTGGTGGCCGGCATCGGCATGCTGCTGGTGAAGTTCGGCCAGGAGTTCTTCCACCTGCTGCCCCATGTGCTGGAGTACAAGGAAGCCGACTTCATCCTCGCCCTGCTGACCCTGGTGGACATGTCGCTGGTGGCCAACCTGCTGCTCATCATCGTGTTCAGCGGCTACGAAAACTTCGTCTCCAAGATCAACACCGCCGGCCACGAGGATCGCCCCGACTGGATGGGCAAGGTCGACTTCTCCGGCCTCAAGGCCAAGGTGATCGCCTCCATCGTCGCCATCTCCGCCATCGAACTGCTCAAGGCCTTCGTGCACATCGGTTCCGGCGGCGCCGGTGCCGAGACCACCGCCTGGGGCTGGACCGAGCAGGACAAGGCGCTGGCGTGGAAGGTGGTGATCCATGTGGTGCTGGTGATCTCGGGGGTGTTGTTTGCGGTGATGGACAAGATCGGTGCGGCGTCGCATGGGGATGCGAGTCACTGAGCTGTCCCTCGCCTGTAGGAGCCGAGTCCCCTCGGCGAACAGCAGTTGTAGGTGACACACCCACCAGACGTTTAGTCCAGGGAGATAGGTAACACCTACGGGGTGGTGCGCTGCGCGCGCTGGTTTTCATGCGGGGAGCCGCCCCGCGCGCGGGTCACTTTCTTTGTCCAGCCAAAGAAAGTAACCAAAGAAAGTCGGCCCCGATGTCTCGCCGCTATCGCGGTTCCCTGCGCTACCCGCCTCGGGCTGCGTTGCTCGGCGAGCCAAAGGGGGTAAAAGGCAAACCCGGCTCGCCTGCGGCATCGCGCGGGTGGTGTGCGCTTCGCGCACGCAGCTTCTACTTGGAATGGATTTAAGGGTACTGACCCCTTTGATTCATGGCCTGCCCCCTGCGGGCTTGATCCGATTCGGGCTGCGATGCTCGGCGCGGCAGACGGGGGTTCAACCCGGCTCGCCTGCGGCATCGCGCGGGTGGCGGGGGGGGGGGGGGCCCCCCGCCACCCCCAAAAAATAGTGGGTGGGGTGGGCGTAGCGCCCCGCGCTGCAACG
>JANJXC010000078.1 GCA_024709225.1 Gammaproteobacteria bacterium
CGCAGTTCGCGCAGCTTGCGGTACAGCGTCCGCTCCGACAGCCCGAGCTGGTCGGCGAGGGCGCGCTTGTCACCCTGGAAGCGGGCCAGGGCCCAGAGCAGGTAGCGGTGTTCCACTTCTTCCAGCGGGATCACTTCGCCGAACAGGGCGCCGCGCAGCGGGCGGGCCTCGCCGTCGAGGCAGCATTCTTCCGGCAGGTGTTCCGGCTGGATCACCTTGCCGTCGCAGAGCAGGGCGGCGCGTTCGAGGATGTTGCGCAGTTCGCGGATGTTGCCGGGGAAGCTGTAATTGCGCAGGCAGGCCAGCGCCGCTTCGCCGAGGCGCAGGCGGCGCTCGCCGGAGACGCGCTGCAGCATGCTTTCGGCGAGCAGCGGGATGTCTTCGATGCGTTCGCGCAGGGCCGGCAGGTGGATGGGGAAGGCATTGATGCGGTAGTAGAGGTCGCGGCGGAAGGTGCCAGCCTCGACCATTGCTTTCAAATCGCGGTGGGTGGCGCAGACCAGGCGGAAGTCGGCCTTTTGCGGCTCGATGCCGCCGACGCGGCGGAAGGTGCCGCTCTCCAGCAGGCGCAGCAGCTTGACCTGTTGTGCCAGCGGGATCTCGCCGATTTCGTCGAGGAACAGGGTGCCGCCGCGCGCCGCCTCCACCAGGCCGTACTTGCGCGTCTGCGCGCCGGTGAAGGAGCCCTTTTCGTGGCCGAACAGTTCGCTCTCGAACAGGGTTTCGGTGAGGCCGGTGCAGTCCACCGGCACGAAGGGGCCGTTGCGGCGCACGCTGGCCTCGTGCACCGCCAGGGCGATGAGTTCCTTGCCGGTGCCCGACTCGCCCAGCAGCAGCACGGTGCTGTCACTGGGGGCGACGCGCTGCACCAGTTCCAGCGCCTTGTTGAAGGCGGGCGCGCGCCCCACCAGGCCGCCGGCCTTGGGGATGGGACTCGCCAGGCGGCTGATGCGCATGCGCTCGAGCAGGAACTGGATGTTGCCGGCGGCATCGTGGATCGGCGTCATCTCCACGTCCACGTGCTCCTCGCCGTTGGGGGTGTGGTGCAGGTGCAGCACGCGCTGCGGCGAATTGCTCTCCATCGCGTTCTTCAGCGGGCAGTTCTCGCCCGCCTGATCGCAGGGGATGGTGTAGTGGTGCGACACCTCGTAGCAGAAACGGGTCTTGAGCACGTCGCCGTCGCCGTAGGTGCGGCGGTAGGCGTGGTTGGTGGCGAGGATGCGGTAGTCGGCGCTGAGCAGGGAGGCCGGCTCGCTGAACACGTCGAGCATGGACAAAAGCTCGGCCGGGATGTCGGGCAGGGAGGGTGATGGCACGGCAGTCTCCGCCAATTACGTCAGTCAATAGAGAGGTTGCGCCAAGTATGGCATTTCCTGCCCCAGCGGCGCCCGGCAAAAATACATCAGCGCCCGACTCGGTCATTTGCCCCACAACCGGGTCAAATGACCTCTCCTGCCGGCGGCATGCATGGCGGCAATTTACCCCAAGTCATTGAAACAACAGCCAATACTCCCGACGGCACACATCGTGCGTACATGCGCAGGCCCAATTCAAACAACAAGCCGTCAAGGAGCATCATGAAACACCCAGTTTTCTGCCATCAGCGCACCGTACTGGCTACGGTGATCGCCGCTGTTCTCCATAACGCCGCCATTGCCGAAGAAGCCGCTGTGCCGACGATTTCGGTAACCGCCTCCCCCCTGACCGAGGCCCAGCCCGCCCATGGCTCGGCTGTCGACATGGGCACGCTGCAGAGGCTGCGCCCGGCCACCAGCGACACCGCCAGCCTGCTGAAGAATGTACCGGGCCTCACCCTCCAGGGTTCCGGCGGCGTATCCAGCCTGCCGGTGATTCACGGCCTGGCCGATGATCGCCTGCGCATCAAGGTGGACGGCATGGACCTGATCTCCGCCTGCGGCAACCACATGAATCCACCGCTGTCCTATATCGACCCGAGCAATGTCAGCGCCGCCACCGTGTTTGCCGGCATCACCCCGGTCAGCGTCGGCGGCGACAGCATCGGCGGCACCATTCTGGTGGACTCCCCGGCGCCGCAATTCGCCCGCCCTGGCGCAGAAAGCCTGTTCGCCGGCGAAGCGGGCTTCTTCTATCGCAGCAATGGCAATGCCTACGGCGACAACCTGAAGGCGACCGCCGCCAGCGAAACCCTCAGCATGACGTTTACGAGCTCGACGACCGAGGCAGAGGACTACACCGCCGGCGGCGATTTCAAGACGCAGACCTATATCAATGACGTGGGGGATCGCGCCATCGCCGCCGACGAGGTGGGTTCCTCCATGTACAAGAGCACCAACCGCTCCCTCAGCCTGGCGATGCGCAACGAGAACCACCTGACCGAACTGAAACTGGGCATGCAGGACATCCCCTACCAGGGCTGGACCAACCAGCGCATGGACATGACCGGCAATGACAGCACGCAGTTCAACCTGAGCCACAAGGCGCAACTGGACTGGGGCACGCTGGACGCGCGCGCCTATCATGAACGCACCCGCCACAAGATGCAGTTCCATGATGACAAGCTCTACTGGTATGGCGCCTCGGCCCCCACCAGCTTTGCCGACAGCGGCTATCCGTGCGAGGTCGGCCCCAGCCCGACCGGCTGTGCCGCCGGCATGCCGATGGATACCGAGGGCAACAACAGCGGCGCCATCGTCAAGGCCAACATTCAGCTGTCGGACAGCGATGTGCTGCGAGTAGGTGGCGAGGCCCAGCATTACCGCCTGGATGACTGGTGGGACCCGGCCGGCAAGGGTATGTGGCCCGACACCTTCTGGAACATCAACAACGGCGAGCGCGATCGCCTGGCGCTGTTTGGTGAATGGGAGGCGCAGTGGAGCCGCGCCTGGCTCACCCAGTTCGGCATCCGCGGCGAACGCGTCGACATGAGCGCAGGCGACGTGCAGGGTTACAATCCCAGCTATGTGGCCGACGCCACGCTGTTCAACAATGCCGACAGAAAGAAGACCGACAACAATATCGATGTAACCGCATTGGCCCGCTTTACCCCGGACGCCAACCGCACCATCGAGTTTGGCTACGCCCAGAAAACCCGTTCGCCCAATCTCTACGAGCGCTATACCTGGTCGACGGGCGGCATGGCCATGTACATGATCAACATGGCAGGCGATGGCAATGGCTATGTAGGCAACCTGGAGCTGGAGCCGGAAGTTGCCCACACCATCAGCGCCACCTTCAATTGGCATGATGCCGAACAGGACAAGTGGGGGCTGAAAATCACGCCCTACTACACCTACGTCAAGGACTACATCGACGCCGAGCGATGCACCGCCGGCACCGGCGCATGCACCACCGCCAACCTCACCGCTACGGATGCGTTTGTCTTCCTGCAATTCGTCAATCAGTCCGCGCGCATCTATGGCCTGGATGTCTCCGGCCATTTCCCGCTGGCGGAAAACACGGCCTACGGCAACTTCACCGCCACCGGCATGCTGAGCTACACCCATGGCGAGAATGACGACACAAACGACAACCTCTACAACATGATGCCGTTGAACATCAAACTGGCTGTCGTGCAGCAGAACGCGGGCTGGAGCAATACGGCGGAGGTCGAACTGGTTGACGACAAGGAAGATGTGTCGGCAACCCGCAATGAAGTAAAGACCGAGGCCTATGGCCTGCTGCACCTGCGCAGCAGCTATACCTGGAAGCAGGTCCGCTTCGATGTCGGCATCGAGAATGTGCTGGACAAGCTGTACAGCCATCCGCTGGGCGGCGTCTACACCGGCGAAGGCGCGACCATGCCGCCCCGGGCCGGACTCATCCCCTGGGGCGTTGCCGTCCCGGGCATGGGCCGCTCCATCTATGCGGGGGTGAACGTCAAGTTCTGATCTCGCCTCTGGAATAAAAACGCCGGCGCAAGCCGGCGTTTTTGTTTGTCCACGAACCCCGTCACCGCCGCATCAATGCTCGTGATGGTCATGCCCGGCCATCTGCGCCGGATCCACCGGCAGCAGCTTGCCATCGGCGTAGGCCTGCACCGCGGCCAACGGGTCTTCCAGCGGCGTCACCGCCACACGGATGCCGCGTCCGCCCAGGCGGCGCGCGAAGCCGGCGCCACAGCCCGCGGTGATCACCACGTCGACGCCATCCACCGGATGCGGACCGTCGCCATGAAACTCATGGAACGACATCTCCCTGGGCAGGTCGAGCCGTTCCACCTCCTGCGGCGGCGCATCGCCCTGAGCCTCGAACACCAGGAAGCGGCGCGTCTTGCCGGCGTGGCCGGTGACGGTGCGGAAATTCTGGCTGGTCACTGCAATACGCACGGCATGCACCTCATTTGTTCTTCAGCGCCGTGACCCAGGTTTCCATCGCCTGATTGGCATGCGGCATCGGCGCCTCCATGAAGGTGATGATGAACTTGTCGGCCAGCTCGGCGATGCCGATGGAGCGCGGCCGCACGGCCAGCACGCCGGGATTGGGCAGCTTGGTGCCGAAGCAGAAGATCAGATTCTTGGCATCGAGGAGCTCCGGCGCGATCTCGCCGCCCGGCAGCGACTTGGTGTGGGCGTAGTGATCGAACACGCCGATGTAGACTGCGGCCGGATGTTCGGCGATGCGCGCCTTGAGGTAATCGATGATGGCATCCACCGAGGTACCGGTGGTTTCGTCCTTGCCCAGTTCCAGGGTGAAGACGGGATATTTTTCCTGAAAGAGAGTCTGCTTCATCAATATTGGCCTCGCGTTGGTTCAGATAGATTCGGTCGCCGCTGTCACCGGCAGGATTCAGTCTTCCGCCACACAGATCTCGCCGCGCTTCACCGCGATGGCGGTACGCACAACCAGGATGCCGATCACCAGGGTCAGTACTGCCAGCAGCGCCAGCGCCAGTCCCAGCAGCGCGCCATGCCCCAGATGCTGATGCATCACCAGGGTGGCGATGGTGATCGCCGCCAGCGGGAAGGAATACGCCCACCAGGAGAGGAAAAACTTCAGCCGCGCAAAGCGGTGCACCTGGGTGAACAGCAGCAGGGTGATGAACAGGCCGGAGTAGTACAGCAGGCGCGCGAACACATCGATGCCGCCGGTCAGTTTCACATAGGCGATGAAGCCCACCGCCGGCGGCGCGATGAGGATGAACAAGGTCGGCACCAGCTTGCCCGGCAGCGGGGCATGAAAAATGATGCGATAGAACACGATGGTCAGCAGCACCAGCCAGAACAGCAGGCCGATGCTGAAGAAGAACCAGGACACCTCCACATGGCCGTGACTCACCCCGGCGATGGGCACCAGGATGTTGCCCACCACCGGAATGAACCAGGCCGGGTTCATGTGCTGGATCTGGAAGTGCTCATGATTGATCCAGGCGCCGAGCACATACAGGGTGAACAGCAGGTGCAGGCCGCTGCCGCCCAGCCACAGCCACTCCGACACGCCGGGATACAACTCCAGCGTGGCCGTGGCGAGCAGCACCAGGCTGATGGAGATAGTGGGGAAGAAGCTGAGCCGCACCGGATGATGCAGTTCCTTCACGACCTCGGCGCGATGTCCCGCCAGCTTGCCGCCGTAGGCCAGCAGCAACACGGCAAACAGCACCGCGCTGACCAGCAGCGACGCGCCGGCGATGCCGGCAAGGCCGGTCAAGGCCTGCGCCTTTTGCCAGGCGATGGTGAAGCCGGTCAAACCCATCACCGTGGCGAACACCGAGATGGGCAGAAACTTGATGCGTAATTCCTGGTTCATGAACCTGCTCCGCAGGGAAGACCCTATTTCTGACCTGAATGGTAAAGCTCGCAGGGTCGGGGCTGCATTGATGGATCGCAATAACGGGAGATTACGGGCGCACGCGGGGCTCTGTTGGCCGTGTGCGCCGCAGCGATGATACGCGGGGAAATCGACGGGATATTGCGGGCACGTCACGTTTGCCGTGCATACATGGAACCGCCTGGCGCGGGGTCAGGCGTAATCACCGCTCTCCATCACGGCGCGCAATCGCTCCAGCCGCGCCAGCGGGTCGTCCAGCTGCAGCAGATACTGCTTCAGCTCCAGCTTGAGCGGCAGCAACTCGGTGAGGCGCGCGCCCAGCCAGGCGCCATCGTCATAGCGGCGCGGCAGCCTGGCATACGGAAAATCCAGCTGCGCCAGGATGTCCTGCAGCAGGCGGGCGAGCTGCTGGCAATCCTCCGGCACGGCGCACGGCGGCTCGGGCGCCAGCAACTCCACCTCGGCGCGGATGAGCTGATTGGGCGCCACCTCGCTGGCGAGGATGCGGAAGCGCTGCTCGCCGTTGACGTTGATGCCGAGCAGGCCGTCATCGCGCTGCTCGAACCAGCTGATGCGCGCCAGGGTGCCGATGTCGTAGGTGCTGGCGACGCCGCCCACCTCCCTGCCCTCGCGGATCAGGCAGACACCGAAGCCGCTGTCCTGCCGCAGGCAGTCGCTCACCATGTCGAGATAGCGCGCCTCGAAGATGCGCAGCGGCAGCACGCCGCCGGGGAACAGGACGGTGTGCAGGGGAAACAGTGGGATGTTCAGCCTGCTCACGGTGGCGACCTATTCGCTCCAGCGCGGGGCGAGCGTCTGCTCCAGTCCCAGGTGATCGAGGATGCGCGCCACCACGAAGTCCACCAGGTCGGAGACCTGCTGCGGCTGGTGATAGAAGCCGGGGCTGGCCGGCATCATGGTGACGCCGAGACGGGCCAGGGTGAGCATGTGTTCCAGGTGAATGGCGGAGAGGGGCATCTCGCGCGGCACGATGATGAGCTGGCGCCGCTCCTTCAGCATCACGTCGGCGGCACGCTCGATGAGATTGTTGCTGGCGCCGGTGGCGATGGCCGACAGCGTGCCGGTGGAACAGGGGCAGACCACCATCGCCCGCGGCGCACTGGAGCCGCTGGCCACCGGCGCCATCCACTGCTCCCTGCCGAACACCTGCAGCTGCCCCGGCGCGGCGCGGTACAGCTCGGTGAAAAAGGCCTGCATCTCCTCCGGCCGCCCCGGCACCTTGAGCGCGGTCTCCGTCGCCAGCACCACCTGCGCCGGCGCCGACACCATCAGATACACCGGCTGCCCGGCCTCGATCAGGCACTGCAGCAGACGCAGGCCGTAGGGCGCGCCGGAGGCGCCGGTCATGGCCAGACTGATGGCGTCGCGGCTCATCGTCCAAGAATCCGAAAATCCAACGCAGAGACGCAAAGACGCAAAGAGCGCAAAGGGATGTGAAGTTGAATTTGCATCGTATTTCTTTGCGTCCTCTGCGTCTTTGCGTCTCTGCGTTGGATTGTGGTTTTCACTCTGCCAAGGCCGCCAGCAGCTTGGCGTGGATGCCGCCGAAGCCGCCGTTGCTCATCACCAGCACGTGGTCGCCGGGGCGGGCGGCGGCGCGCACCGCGGCGACGATGGCATCGATATCAGCGTAGACCACGCCCCGCTCCCCGAGAGATGCGGCTGCGGCGCCCAGATCCCAACCCAGGTCGGACGGGTGGTAGAGGAACACCAGGTCGGCCGCGGCCAGGGACGGGCCCAGGGTGTCGCGGTGCACGCCGAGGCGCATGGTGTTGGAGCGCGGTTCCAGCACCGCCAGGATACGCGCCGTACCGACCCGGTTGCGCAGGCCGGCCAGGGTGGTCTCGATGGCGGTGGGGTGATGGGCAAAGTCGTCGTACACCGCCACCTCGCCGGCCACACCGCGCAGCTCCAGCCGGCGCCGCACGCTGCGGAATTCGCCCAGCGCGGCGCAGGCCTGCGCCGCCGGCACCCCGGCATGGCGCGCAGCGCCGATGGCGGCAAGGGCATTGCTGACATTGTGCCGGCCGAGCAGCGCCCACTGCACCTCGCCCTGCCGCACGCCATTCCACACCACCTCGAAGCGGCTGCCGTCTTCGGCGTGCAGCTGCGCACTCCAGCCGTCCGTGCCGCCAAACGTCTCCACCGGCGTCCAGCAGCCCATCCGCAATACCCGCGCCAGCGCCGCATCGTCTGCCGGCGCCAGGATCAGCCCCTGCCCCGGCACGGTGCGCACCAGATGATGGAACTGCCGTTCGATGGCGGCGAGGTCGGGGAAGATGTCGGCGTGGTCGAACTCCAGATTGTTGAGGATCGCCGTGCGCGGCCGGTAGTGCACGAACTTGGAGCGCTTGTCGAAGAAGGCGGTGTCGTACTCATCGGCCTCCACCACAAAGAACGGCGTGTCGCCGGGGCGGGCGGAGAGGCCGAAGTTGTGCGGCACGCCGCCGATGAGAAAGCCCGGCGCCATGCCGGCATACTCCAGGATCCAGGCCAGCATGGCGGCGGTGGTGGTCTTGCCGTGGGTGCCGGCAACGGCGAGCACCCACTTGTCGCGCAACACGTGTTCCGCCAGCCACTGCGGCCCGGAGGTGTAGGGCAGGTTGCGGTTCAGCACATGCTCCACCGCCGGATTGCCGCGCGACAGGGCGTTGCCGATCACCACCACGTCGGTATGGGCCGGGATGCCCGCCGGGTCGTAGCCCTCGGTGAGGTCAATGCCCGCGGCGGCGAGCTGCTCGCTCATGGGCGGATACACCCCGGCGTCCTGGCCCGACACGGTGTGGCCCGCAGCGCGCGCCAGCAGCGCGATGCCGCCCATGAAGGTGCCGCAGATGCCGAGAATATGTATGTGCATGGAACTCCGCCTTGCTTTAATCGGATACAAGAGGAAAGAGAAAAGATACAAGGGGATGAGTGCGCCGCGCGCACGGTGGTTTGAATTCAAAACGGCACGAGCGCAGCGAGTTCATCCCCTTGTATCTTGTCACTTGTATCTTGTATCTCGGTGTTAAACCACCAGCCCCATCACGCTGTAGGCGAGGATGGTGTAGCCGAGGGCGAACAGCAGGGCGATGCCCTGACTGACCTCAAGGGCATGGCGCAGGATATGCACCGTCACCACCACGCTCCAGACGATGAGCAGCAGCGACAGCAGCGACGGAACGATGCGCGCGCTGTTGTCCTGCACGGCGTGGAACCACAGCGTCGGCGGCAGCGCCAGCAGCCCCAGAATAAACTCGCTGCCGGCCAGCGCGGTCGCCGTCTGCTGCAGCCGCTGCGATTTGCGGTGCACCAGCAGCAGGGCCTGCACCACCCCCAGCAGCAGTGCCGTACCGATCACCGCCGCCAGCAGCGCCTGCGCCAGGGGCAGGGTGAACAGGGCGAACGCCAGCCCGAGCAGCACATGCGCCACCAGGGCCAGCCCCAGCAGAAAACGCGACGCCGGCAGATGCTGCGGCCCGGCGCGCAGCAGGCAGATAGCCACGAAGACCTTGAGTAATTGCTGCATCGTATCCGTATCCAAGCCCCGGCAGATTGGGGGGCATGATACCTTTCGCGCCGACGCCGCAGCAATGCACGCCCGGGGACCGTATACTGGGCACACCTCAAAATAGAGCAACGAGCCGCCACATGTCCGTACCCTACATCGACAACCCCGCCGACCTCGCCACCTACTGCGCCGAACTGCGCCGGCATGACTGGTTCGCCATCGACACCGAATTCATGCGCGAGAAGAGCTACTATCCGCAGCTGTGCCTGATCCAGATCGCCACCCCGGACGGTGCCGTGTGCATCGACCCCTTCGGCATCGACGACCTCGGGCCGCTGCTGGAACTGCTGTACGACCCGGCGATCCTCAAGGTATTTCATGCGGCGCGGCAGGACCTGGAGATATTCCACATCATGCGCGGCACGCCGCCGGCGCCGGCGTTCGACACCCAGCTCGCCGCCACCCTGCTCGGCCACGGCGACCAGGTAGGCTACGGCGCGCTGGTGAAGGAAACCCTCGGCGTGGAGCTGGAGAAGGCCCACAGCCGTGCCGACTGGAGCCTGCGTCCGCTCACCCCGGAACAGCTGGAATATGCCGCCGACGACGTGCGCTATCTGGTGCAGGTGTATCAGAAACAGCGTGCCGCACTGGAGCAGAACGGCCGCCTGCCCTGGCTGGTGGAGGACTTCGCCGCCCTGTCCGACCCGCACACCTACGAGAACCCGCCGCAGGAGGCCTGGCGCCGCATCAAGGGCGTCAATTTCCTCAAGGGCGTACAGCTCGCCGTGCTGCAGCAGATCGCCGCCTGGCGTGAACAGCAGGCACAGGACTCCGATCGGCCGCGGCGCTGGGTGCTGAAGGACGAGGTGATGTTCGACATGGCCAAGCTGATGCCCGACAGCCTGGACAAGCTGGGCCGCATCCGCGGCCTGGAAAAGGGCACCGTGGAACGCAACGGCAAGCGCCTGCTGGAGCTGATCCAGCAGGGCCGCAAGATGCCGAAGGACGACTGGCCGCAACTGGAGACCGCTATACGCCTCGCGCCGGGACAGGAGGCCATGGTCGACGCCATGATGGCGCTGGTGCGGCTGCGCGCCCAGCAACATCAGGTGAGCGTCCCCACGCTGGCACCACGGCGCGAGGTGGAACGCCTGCTCGGCGACGACAGCGAGGCCGCACTGCGCCACGGCTGGCGCGCGCAACTGGTGGGCCAGGATCTGGAGCGGCTGCTGCGCGGCGAATTGTTCCTGCACGTGCGGCAGGGTCGACTCGAAGTGGTGGACAGCAATACCCCGGCAAGCTGTTGACGTGCCGGGCACTGCCGCCGGTCTTGCGAAACTCGAAACTCGAAACTCGAAACTATAGTCAGGAGCCATGCAGGCCCCCCTCCCCCTCAACCGCAAACGTTTCCCCTGGCGCAGCGGCAACCGCTTCGACCTGCTGGTGGACGGCGGCCGTTTCTTTCCCGCCATGCTCACCGCCATCAAGGCGGCGCAGCATTACGTGCTGCTGGAGATGTACCTGTTCGAATCGGGGGCCATGGCCAGCGAATTCATTGAGGCCTTCGGCAATGCGGCCCGACGCGGCGTGCAGGTGTACCTGCTGCTGGACGATTTCGGCGCGCGCGGCCTGCTGCCCTCCGATCGGCAGCGCCTGCTGGAGGCCGGGGTGCATCTCGCCTTCTACAACCCGCTGCGCTACGGCAAGCTGCGCCGCAACCTGTGGCGCGATCACCGCAAGCTGCTGCTGGTGGACGGCGCGGTGGCCTATACCGGCGGCGCCGGCATCACCGACGAATTCGCCCCTGGCGAACCGCTGCACTGGCACGACGCCATGCTCGCCGTGCGCGGACCCTGCGTGGCCGACTGGCACACCGCCTTCGAACAGGTCTGGCAGGCGCTCCCCGGCAACAACCGCGCCGCCCTGCCGCAACTGCCGAGCGAAATCCCCACCGCCGGCCACAGCGCCGGACGGGTCACCCTCAACGAACCCATCCGCATGGAGATCAAGCGCTCCCTGCTCAAGCGTCTGCGCGGCGCCGAGCGCCGCATCTGGATCGCCAGCGCCTACTTCATCCCGTCGTGGAAGATCCGCCGCGCCCTGTACCAGGCGGCGCGCCAGGGCTGCGACGTGCGCCTGCTGCTGCCCGGCCCGCACACCGATCACCCCGGCGTGCGCCACGCCGGCCGGCGCTATTACGCCAAGCTGCTCGCCGCCGGGGTACGCATCTTCGAATACCAGCCGCGCTTCCTGCATGCCAAGATCCTGCTGTGCGACACCTGGGTATCCATCGGATCCAGCAACATCGACCGCTGGAACTTCAGCTGGAATCTGGAGGCCAATCAGGAGACCGACGATCACGCCCTGGCCGAGCAGGTCGCTGCCCTGTTCGCAGCCGACTTCACCCACAGCCGCGAATTCCTCGCCGGCGAGTGGCGCCAGCGCTCCTGGCGCCGGCGCCTGCAGGAACGTTTCTGGGGTTGGGTGGAGTTGTGGCTGGAACGACTCAGCCAGGGCCGCCGACGCGGCCCGCGGCAATGATCTCAGGCGGTGACGTTGAGGTGATTGCCGAGATTGGCGGGCAAGGCCGCGGCAGGCGGCGGCAGGGCCTGCAACAGCGCCGCCGCACCGGCCGCCTGCACATCGAGGGCCTTGCGCAGCACGCTGACGGCGACCGCGTCACCCACCTGGCGGGCCTGCATGGCGCTGGCAACGGAGGCAAGAGAAGAGACATCCACGGGACTGTACCTATGCAAGGGCTGTAGCCTCTTAGCGGACAACGGGGGTGAAACTTGAGCCCCGCCCCTTGGCCGCCTGCCGTCCGCCGTGGCACCATGCAGACATGAAAATCTGCCTCGTATCCGACAGTCACGACAACCGCTCCCTGCTCACCGCCGCCGTGGGCGAGGCCAAGGAGCTGGGCGCCCAGGTGGTATGGCACTGCGGCGACGTGGTGGCACCCACGGCGCTGCGGCCGCTGCAACAGTTCGGCCTGCCGGTACACGTCATCCACGGCAACAACATGGGCGACACCTACGCCATGTTCATGCTGGCGCAGGAACCCAACAGCGTCATTTTCTATCACGGCCAGGACGCCGGCCTCGAGCAGGGCGGCAAGCGCATCTTCCTGGTGCACTACCCCCACTATGCCCACGCCCTCGCCCTCACCGGCGACTGGGACATCGTCTGCTGCGGCCACGACCACCGCCCGGCCATCAAGACCATCGACACCGTCAAGGGCGGCAACGCCCTGCTGCTCAACCCCGGCACCGTGGCCGGCGTCGGCCCGCGCGCCAGTTACATCTTCGGCGACCTGGAGACGATGGAATTCGAAATCCGCGACGTGCCCGGAGGGAAGAAATAGCAGGGGGGACGTAGGGTGGATAAGCGCAGCGCATCCACCAAGCGGAAAGGCACGAGGGACAAGGTGCGAGATACGAGGGAGGAGTGCGGCGAGTTCATCACCTTGTATCTTGTCACTTGTATCTTGTATCTGTATCTACAGCCATAGGGCGGGCCGTGCCCGCCGCTGTCACCTTTGTTTGTATTAGTTGAGTATTTTTCCGACAGTGCCGCCCCTGGCGCCCTATTAGGGTAACAGGTGCGGCCATCGGGGTCTCCGACGTAGATTGGTAGTGCGACCTAACCATCTGCTAAGGAGAAAACCCGATGACCGCAGTTACACAGAGTACCAAGCGCAAACTCTCTTTGCTTCAGTTGGCCGAGGAGTTGGGCAACGTGTCCAAGGCTTGCAAGATCATGGGCTACCACCGCGATACGTTCTATGAGGTCAAGCGCGCCTTCCAGGTGGGTGGCGTGGCCGGCCTCGTGGAGAGCCGGCGAGGGCCCCGTAATCCCCATCCCAACCGCGTAGCGCCTGACGTCGAAGAAAAGATTCTGGCCATGTCCCTTGAGAGGCCGACTGTCGGCTCCCAGCGAATTGCCAACGACCTGCGGCTGCAAGGCATCAATGTCAGCCCCTCCGGCGTGCGCGGCGTCTGGCAACGCCATGACCTGCTCACCCGCCACAAGCGGCTGATGCGCCTTGAGCAGCATGCCCAGGAAACCACCTTTGTGCTCAATGATGAGCAAGTGCGTCTCCTGGAGCGCCACTCCTGCGAGTTCCGGATGCGTCATGTGGAAGCGAGCCGCCCCGGCGAATTGCTGAATCAAGACACGTTCTACTGGGGCACCCTCAAGGGGGTCGGCAAGGTCTACGTACAGGTCGTAGTCGATGTCTTCTGCTCCCTGGCCTTCGCCAAGGTTTATACCTCGAAGATGCCGATCACCGCCACCGATACTTTCTACGAGCGCGTGCTTCCCTTCTACGAAGCCCTAGGGCTAACCGTCGGCGCCGTCCTTACCGACAACGGCCGGGAGTTCTGCGGCGTGAAGGATCAGCATCCCTACGAACTGCTGCTCGCTATGCACGATATTGAGCACCGCACCACGCGCATTCGCACACCGCGCACCAACGGCTTCGTGGAACGCATGAACCGGACTCTGCTCGACGAGTGCTTCCGTGTGGCAGGCCGACAGACCTGGTACATCCAACCGGAGGAGATCCAGCGCGACCTGGACGTATTCCTCAACTACTACAACCTGGAGCGAACCCACCAAGGCTATCGCCTCAAGGGGCGCACGCCGGCACAGGCACTACGCGATGCCTTGGGTGTTGACGAGTTACCACCGTTCGTTCCAAACGCTTCCGAGGAGACACCGACGCTCGAAGCGGCTTAGACTACGCGCGGAGACCCTCGGTGTCGGGTAAATACGAAACTTGTACAGACTTGACCACTACACTGGGGCAGGCCACTTTGTTATGAACCATGACGGCCCCCTTCTTTCCTTGACTTAGAGAAAAATGGAGCGCCAAAACGCGACATTACAAACACCATAAGAAGAAACCTTATCACATTATTTGTAGAATCGATCCCGGGAGAATTCCAGCTCACATCTATTCTATACAGTGAATACAAAAGCCCTAGAACAGCCAATAAAATTAAAAACAGCCT
>JANJXC010000093.1 GCA_024709225.1 Gammaproteobacteria bacterium
CGACCAGCTGGTGCGCACCGCCATGGTCTTCGCGCGCGCCATCCAGGTCTTCGGCGACAGGGGAAAGGCCAGCGTCTGGATGCGGCAGGAGGTGATCGCCCTGGGCGGGGCCACCCCGTTGTCCCTGCTCGATACCGGAATCGGCGCAGACCTGGTTGAACGCGCCCTCGTCGCCATCGAGCACGGCCTGTTGACGTCCACCCAGAATTGACCCACTTGGAGGGGTAATTTTCATCCAATTTTGACCCACCTGATTTAGCTACCCTGCTCTATTTTTGAGCGGGGCAAGAGGAGTGATCACAGTGGGCTTATTGGCAAAGATACGGCGGATGCATTTCCGCGACCGGGTGGGGCTGCGCGAGATTGCGCGGCAGACCGGCTTATCCCGCAACACCCTGCGCAGCTGGCTGCGCCGGCCTGAAGTAACCGAACCGAAGTATCCTGCCCGCAAGACGCCGGGCGTCATCGATCCCTGGGCGGATACGCTGCGGCAATGGCTCTCGGCGGATGCCCACCGCGTCCGGCGCGAGCGGCGCACGATGCTCGACCTGTACCGCGCCATCCAGGCGCAAGGCTATCCGGGCGGCTACGGTCGCGTGTGCGCCTTCGTGCGGGGCTGGCGCGACGAGACGGCCGCCAATCCGAAGCGCGCCGCCTTCGTGCCGCTGACCTTCGCCCTGGGGGAAGCCTTCCAGTTCGACTGGAGCTGCGAATACGCCTTCGTCGGTGGGCTGAGGCGCCGGTTGGAGGTGGCGCACGCCAAGCTGTGCGCATCGCGCGCCTTCTGGCTGGTCGCCTACCCCAGCCAGAGTCACGAGATGCTCTTCGATGCCCATGCCCGCGCCTTTGCCGCCTTCGGCGGCGTGCCGCGGCGCGGCATCTACGACAACATGAAGACGGCCGTCGACAAGGTGGGGCGCGGCAAGGAGCGCACCGTCAATGCCCGCTTCCACGCCATGTGCGGGCATTACCTGTTCGATGCCGAGTTCTGCAACGTGGCCTCCGGCTGGGAGAAGGGCATCGTCGAGAAGAACGTGCAGGACCGGCGCCGGCAGATCTGGCGGGAAGCCGGCGAGCGGCGCTGGCCCGACCTGGACAGCCTCAACGCCTGGCTGGCCGAACAGTGCCGGGCCGCCTGGGAGACGATGGCCCACCCCGAATGGCCGGCGCTCACCGTGGCCGAGCTCCTGCAGGACGAGCAGATGAAGCTGATGCCCAATCCGCGGCCCTTCGATGGCTACATCGAACAGCCGGTGCGGGTCTCGGCCACCGCGCTCATCCACTTCCAGAGGAACCGCTACAGCGTGCCAACCGAGCACGCCCACCGGGTGGTGAGCCTGCGCATCTATCCGGCCGAACTGGTCGTCGTCGCCGACGGCGCGGTGGTCGCCCGACATGAACGCAGCTTCGAGCGCCACCAGACGCATTACGACTTCACCCACTACATCGATCTGATCGAGAGGAAGCCCGGCGCGCTGAGGAACGGCGCACCCTTCGCCACCATGCCCGAGCCGCTGCTGCAGTTGCAGCGCCATCTCTTGAAGCACGCCGGCGGCGACCGGGTGATGGCGCAGGTGCTCGCCGCCATCCCCGTGCACGGCCTGGATGCCGTGCTGGTGGCGGTGGAGCTGGCCCTGGAGTCGGGCCGCCCGAGCGGCGAGCATGTGTTGAACGTGCTGGCGCGGCTGAAGGACGCCGCCGCCCCCGTCCCGGCGATTGCAGCACCCCTGGCGCTCAGGGAAGAGCCGGCGGCCAATGTCGACCGCTACGACGCCCTGCGCCAGGCGGCGGAAACGGAGGCCGATCATGTCGGTTGAACTGATCGCCCGGCTGAAGAGCTTAAAACTGCACGGCATGGCGAGCAGTTGGCCGGAGCTCTCTGCCCGCGCCCGCCACAGCGAGTTCGACCCCGAGCAGTGGATGCTGGAGTTGCTCGCCGCCGAGACCGCCGAGCGGGACGTGCGCTCGATCGCCTACCAGATGACGGCGGCGCGCTTCCCGGCGCACCGGGATCTTGCCGGCTTCGACTTCGGCCAGTCCAAGGCGGACGAATCCCTGGTGCGGCGGCTGCATGCCGGCGCGTTTATGGAGGCAGCACAGAACGTGGTACTGATCGGCGGCCCCGGCACCGGCAAGACGCATCTGGCCACCGCCATCGGGATTGAAGCCGTGCAGCGCCACGGCCGGCGCGTGCGCTTCTTCTCGACGGTGGAACTGGTCAATGTGCTGGAGCAGGAGAAGGCGGGTGGGCGCCAGGGCCAGATGGCCCACAGGCTCATGTACGTCGACCTGGTGATCCTCGACGAGCTGGGCTATCTGCCCTTCAGCCAGTCGGGCGGGGCGCTGCTCTTCCACCTGCTCTCGAAGCTCTATGAACGCACCAGCGTGATCGTCACGACGAATCTCAGCTTCACGGAGTGGGCCAGCGTCTTCAACGATGCCAAGATGACCACGGCGCTGCTCGATCGCCTGACGCATCACTGCCACATCGTGGAGACCGGCAACGAGTCCTGGCGCTTCAAAACGAGTTCGGCCAGGCTGCAGCCTGGCCGAACTCGTTCCCACAAACAGCAAGGAGATAAACCAACCCAGAAAACCGAAGACTTATCCACAAAAGCATAGCTATACTACGCGCATAAACCGTGGGTCAGTTTTAGATGAAAA
>JANJXC010000025.1 GCA_024709225.1 Gammaproteobacteria bacterium
ATCCGGGCTATGGCAGTGCTGAACAGTTCCGGGAAGATGTTGGTCTCTTCATCCCAGACGGCATTCTTGAGGGAGAGGTAGCGGTAGCCAAGGCGAACCAGATGCAAAATGCAGGGGATCTTGACCCTTGAATCTTCACTAAAAACCATCAGACCAACTCTCCCTGTTCTTTTTTTTCTGCGCAAAATTGCTCGAACTGTCGCTGCGCCAGCCTGGAGGGTACCGTCCTGCCATTCTCCCAACGGTTAACCGTGGCAAAACTAACTCCGAGCGCCTGAGCCAATTCTTCTTGCGACAGCGCCAATTGCAGTCGGATTTTCTTGACTGCCTCGGTAAAGTTCTCCGGTTTGCACGCCATAATGGTTACATCGTCCAGAAGCGTTGTCCTGTGCCCCAACTGATTGCGCCAGCGGCCTTTTTTCTTTAGGCGAAACGATTGCGCCTAGCACTGCCCCCTACCAGAACTACTTTTCCGTGTTGAGTTGATTATCGGAATGCCGAAGGAGCTTACACGCAATATAACATCTGCTATATCCGTTAGCAGTATTGAGATGGTAAGTACACAAACAACTGGCCTTAAGCTACTTATGATTAGGGCTGCGGCGCCCCTTAGCCCCAACAATCGTTATTGCACGGGCACATTTAATCACTATAATTCAATCAGTTACATTACATGTTGGTTCAGCAGTAGCAAGATGTGCACGAATTGCCGGAATTATCATCGTTCGCGCACCAAATGCCGGAAATCTATGACTGGAAACACTCGGGGAAGGCATTAGGCAGGTGACTTTCCGGCTAAGAATTGCCGGAAATCGCGCTCTTGATTTGCCAAAATCCACATGCCGGAAATCGTGCTCATCATTTGCCATAATCCACATTATGGCCATGGACCAGGTCTTCGCTACACTGGCGGCATCCTTGCTGCTTCTTATCCCCACACACTCAAGCGCGCGCACTAGCGGCTGCGATACGGGCTGGTGTGAGGCGCATTTCTATTTCAAGACCTATCAAGACCAGCGCACACAAAACCCTGCGCTACAGGATCAGCGATGGTGAGGTCGAATTGACCTCCGTATGCGCGGAACACCCTTACGGCTCGCTGGTGCGGCGACAGTGACGCAGTGCTGCCCATCAACTTTTCCGCGATACCTGTTCCAGTGACAGGCGGCACTATGCCAGTCGCAAGCTTTACGGCAACGCCGCATCCCGCTTCAGCCCGATTCAATGACGGGGAAGATACGCCAACAGGCGTTAATGGCGTGGCTGAAGTACCTGACAGATGCGCGCAGCTGCCAGGAGGCAAGGTATGGCCGCCTGCATTGGCGCTAGGCCTGATAGCCCAGGCGGCTTGAAATTCGCTCACCGGCCTCTTTGACCAACTCGACCCATTCCTGTTGCCAGCGCTCAATCGGCGCCGAGATGGACAAGCCCGCGACCACGGCGCCCGTGCTGTCGCGGATCAGCACCCCGATGCAACCGACACCCAGCTCCGCCTCCTCGTTATCAAAGGCGTAGCCATCCTTCATGGCCTGACCGATCTCTTTCACCATGGAGTCCTCGTCGGTCAGGGTGTTGGGGGTGTAGGCGGGTAGACCGGAGCGTTCGGTATATCCGTGTATGGCCTCCCCCCCCATATCGCCCAACATGAGCTTGCCGACGGCCGTGACATGCAGCGGTGCCCGACTGCCGATAAGCTGCTCGACGCGCATGGCGCGCTTGGCCAGCACCCTCTCCACATAGACCACGCTGTCGCCTTCGCGCACCGTCAGGTTGACCGTCTCACCGCACTGATCGCGCAACCAGGTCATGACCGGCCGCGCCTCGGTACGCAGATCGATGCCTGAGCGTACCCGATCCCCCCAGCGCAGCAGGCGCGTACCGAGGCGGTAATTGCCGTTGCTGCGGTCCACCAGGCCATGCGCCGTGAGGGAGGCCAGGATGCGAAAGGCCGTCGAGGGGTGCAGTGCCGTATCGGCGGCGATGATCTTCAGGCTCACCGCATCATCGTAATTCGCCAGGCAATCGAGAATAGCCGCAGCACGGTCAAGGACCTGGATAGAGGTAGCGACTGGCTTCATATATTTCGCATTGTGAAAACGTTTGTGTATTGTGGGATTCTAAATGATTTAGTAGGGTATTCCAAGACGATTATTTGCCCGCCCGCTACACCGCCTGCGATGGCGCAAGAAAATACTGAGGAGACCGATCATGTCAGCAGCCCAAGCGATGAAAAATACGTCCACCCCCACCTTTTGTGAAGGTATTCAGTACGTTGGCAAGACGTGGCCAGACTTCGGCAAGTTCGCCGACAGCGCCGCCATTGCCGCGGGCCAGTCCGCCATTGCCGCGGTCGATGACAAGGCAGCCTATCAGACCCTGCTCGGCGCCGACGCCCTGCGCTACGTGACCCTGCAGATGTGCGGCTCCAAGGGCTCCGGCCACCCTGGCGGTTTCGCCTCCTCCGCCGAGGCCCACGCCGCCCTGATGATGCTGGGCCACACCAACATCGTCACCGAGGTGGGTCACCACGCCCCCGGCTTCTACTCCTCCATGTTCCTCGACGGCTCGCTGGAGGAGATGGGCATCAGCACCATGAACGACATGATGGCCCGCTTCCGCGAGAGGCACGGCCTGCTCGGCCACCTCTCCGGCGCCATCCCCGGCCTGCTCGCCCCCGCCGGCCCGCTGGGCCAGGGTCAGCATTTCGCCATGGCTGGCGCCCTGCTGCACCGCGACAAGCTGTTCCCGGTGACCATCGGCGACGGCGGCATGGGCGAACCCTACGTGCTCAACTCCATGATGCACTTCCACACCGCCTATCCCGAGGTGACCAACTTCCTGCCGGTGCTGATCTGGAACGGCTATTCGCAGGAGCACCACTCCATGGTGTCGCTGCACAGCAACGAGCAGATGCTCGCCTACTGGAAGGGCCACAGCTTCGACGAGGTGGTGCTGGTCGACGCCAAGGACTTCGACGACACCAACCAGCAGGGCGCCTTCGTCGACAGCAGCCGCTTCTCCTTCGGCCAGCGCCTGGCCTTCGCCAAGGCCGTGCTGGAGGGCATGGACCGCGCCGCCAAATCGGCCATGTCCGGCAAGCTCACCGCCTTCATCATCAAGCAGTTGAAGGGTACCGGTGTGCACACCGTCGGCGCCAAGTCGCACAATCTCTATCCGGCCGACACGCTGGATGCCGCCCACATCGTTGATGGTTTGAAGCGCCGCGCCTTGCCGGCCGAGGCCTGGCAGATCGTGCGCGACAACTTCAGCCGCGCCGGTGGCGGCCCGGCCGTGAAGACCGTGGTGACAGAATTTGAAATGGCGCTGCCTGCGCTGAAGCTGAAGATGCAGGAATTCGCCAAGGGCGAGAAGGCCGTGCCGGCCACCGCCATGGGTGCGCTGGTGGCGCAGGTGGGCCAGCAGGACAAGCGCTACGTTGTCACCAATGCCGACGGCAACGAGGCCTCGGCGATGAAGAACATCAACGATGCGCTGAAGATCCGTCACCCGACGGCGGACCCGCTCTACAACCAGGCGCCGACCGGTCAGGTGTACGAGCCGTTGAACGAGGACGCCTGTGCCGGTTTGGCCTCCGCCTTGGCCCTGTTCGGCTCGCGCGCCATCTGGCTGTCGTATGAGTCCTTCGCCATCAACGGCTGGCCCATTGTGCAGACCGTGGCCCAGGCCATGGCCGAACTGCGCCGCAAGACCCCGTCCATCGTCACCATGTTCACCGCCGGTGCGCTGGAGCAGGGCCGTAACGGCTGGACCCATCAGCGCCCCGAGATCGAGAACTACTTCGGCGCGATGATGCGCAACGGTAACAGCTACCCGCTGTTCCCCTGCGATGCCAACGCCATTCAGGCGGCGTATGAATACGCCACCAACAGCGTCAACAAGAACATGACCATCATCGCCTCGAAGAGCCCGCTGCCGGTGTACATGTCGCTGGCCGAGGCCAAGGTGGCGGTCGAGCGTGGCGCCGCCGCCATTTATGAGTCCAAGGCTGGCACCAAGGGTACCGTGGTGTTCGCGGTAACCGGCGACATGATCTTCCTGCCGGTGTTCGAGGCCAAAGACAAGCTGGAGGCGGCAGGTTACAGGGCTCGCATCGTCGCCGTGGTCAACCCGCGCCAACTCTATCGCCCGACCGACATTGCCTGGGACACCGTGTCGCAACCGGACAACGCCTTCATGGACGACGATCATTTCAACGCTTTGTTCGATGGCGACGTGCTGATGGCCGTCAGTGGCGGACCGTCCGCCCCGCTGGAGCCGGTGCTGCTGCGTTCGCGTGCACCCAAGCGCGACACCGTGTGCTGGAAGCGCGGCGAGACCACCGCCTCGCCGGCGGAGATCATGGCCTTCAACGGCATCACCGCCGAGTTCATGGTCAATCGCGTGAACGCACTCAGCAAGTAAGGCCGAAGGTGCGCACGGGGTCACACCCCGTGTGCACCATGCCCTGCAAATCGTCACGAACATACAGGCGACACGATCGATGCAGCAAACCAAGATCATCGTCCTCGACGACGACCCGACCGGCTCCCAAACGGTACACAGTTGTCTGCTGCTGACCCGCTGGGACGTCTCCACCCTGCAGGAAGCACTGCAGGATGCCTCACCGCTGTTCTTTGTACTGACCAATACCAGGGGCATGAGCGCGGAGCAGGCGAGCAAAGTCACGCGCGAGGTATGCGTCAATCTGAAGATGGCGCTTGAACAACTGGCCCAGCAGGGACGGCCCATCAATCCGCTGCTGGTGAGCCGCTCGGATTCCACTTTGCGCGGCCACTACCCGGTGGAGACCGACGTCATCGCCGAACAACTGGGCCCCTTCGACGCCCACTTTCTGGTGCCTGCGTTTTTTGAAGGCGGCCGCATCACGCGCGACAGCGTCCACTACCTCATGGTCGACGGCAAACCTGTGCCGGTGCACGAAACCGAGTTCGCCAGGGATTCGGTGTTCGGCTACGCCCACAGCTACCTGCCCGACTATGTCGAGGAGAAAACGCGCGGCCGCATCAAGGCCGCACAGGTCGAGCGCTTCCTCCTTGCCGACGTGCGCGGCGACAGTCTCAAGCGCCTGCTCTCACTGCACGGCAACGTTTGTTGCGCGGTGGACGGCGAAACCCAGGCCGATCTCAACCACTTCTGCGACCAGTTGATGCAGGCCGCGGGCGAAGGCAAGCGCTACCTGTTCCGCAGCGGCGCCAGCCTGCTCACCGCACTGGCCCGCCTGCCGGCACAGCCGGTGGCCGCCACGGCCATGCGCGAATACGTACGCAACGGCAAGGCCGGTGCGGTTATCGTCGGCTCGCACGTGAAGAAGACCACCCAGCAGCTCGAGCAGTTGCTCAAGATGGACAAAGTGGCACCCATCGAAGTGGATGTCTCGCAGCTCGATGCCCAGCGCGAAACCATGCTGAGCGAGGTGAGCGCCCGCGCACGCCATGCCCATGACACCGGCCAGACGCCGGTAGTGTTCACCAGCCGTACCGAACTCACCTTCGCCGATCAGGCCACGCGCCTCGCCTTCGGCGAGCGGGTCTCGGCCTTCCTGATGGATGTGGTGCGCAACCTGCCGCCGACCCTGGGCTTCCTGATCAGCAAGGGTGGCATCACCTCCAACGATGTGTTGAGCAGCGGACTGGCGCTGAAGACCTCGCGCGTGCTGGGCCAGATTCTGCCCGGCTGTTCGGTGGTGCGCTGCCCCGACGATCATCCGCGCTATCCGCAGATGCCGGTGGTGATCTTCCCCGGCAATGTCGGTGACGAGAAGGCGGTGGCCCGCGCCTATGCGCGCCTGGCCGGCCTCGGCGAGCCATAAGCGAGGAGACGCGATGCGTGCCAATCTCACCGAGGTGCTCAGCGCCCTGCCCGGTGCCGCCGTCGGCAGCTTCAATGTCCTCGACCTGGACATGGCCACCGCCGTGGCCGACAGCGCCGAGCAACTGCAGCTCCCGGCCATCATCGGCGTGGCCAGCCGCCACTTCGAGGCCATCCGCGCGCCGCTGCTGGCACCGGCGCTGCGCGGGCTGATGGACGCCTATCAGCAACCGCTCGCCCTGCACCTGGATCACGCCGCACCGCACCAGTTGCCGATGATCCAGCACGCGCTCGATCTCGGTTTCACCAGCATCATGATCGACGGTTCCCATCTTGAGTTCGACGCCAACGTCGAGGTCACTGCGCGTGTCGCCGAGATGTGCCGCTCCTATGGCGCCGGTGTCGAGGGAGAACTGGGTGCCGTGGCTGGTGAGGAAGGTGTGGCCGATACCGGCAGCGACCATGCCGAGGAACTGCCCTATACCCGCGCCGACGAGGCGGCGCGATTCATCGCCCAGACCGGCGTCGATGCCCTCGCCATCGCCGTCGGCACCGCCCATGGCATCTATACTCAGGAACCACACATTCACTACGACACCATCCGCAACATCGCGGCGATAACTGATGTGCCGCTGGTGATGCATGGAGCCACGGGGGTCTCCGATGCAGCGATACAGACCTCGGTGATGGCCGGAATCCGCAAGATCAATTTCTTCTCCGGCCTGCTGCAAGGTGCCATGGCGGAAGTGCGGCACAGCGCCGGCAATCGGAACAACGACTACCTGGCCTTCAAACAACGGGTCGGACAAGGCTGGCGCGGCCTGATCGAGGATCAGATGCGGCTGTATGCGGGTAATCGATAAATAATGCTCTGACACCGACTCCTGCATGAATCAGGGCTGAAGCTATTGCTGTATCGGGACGGGCTCTGTGCCCGGCTCGGTAATACCACCACATGAGGAGGAAGACTCATGAGCGCCACCTGCGATCACGACCATGAATTTCATGTCGACAGGGATAACCTCATCCGTGCCCTGGCGGCGATTCTTCCTGCCGATGCACTGCTGTATGAGCGCGAGGACCTCACACCTTACGAGTGCGACGGTCTCTCTGCCTATCGCCAGCTGCCCCTGGTGGTAGCCATTCCCACCAGCGTCGAGCAGGTACAGGCGGTGCTGTGCACCTGTTATGCGATGAACGTGCCGGTGGTGGCACGCGGCGCCGGCACCGGCCTCTCCGGCGGTGCCCTGCCACACCGTCAGGGCGTATTGCTGTCCCTGGCCAAATTCAAATCCATTATCAGCATCGACACCGGGAACCGCAGCGCCGTGGTCCAGCCCGGCGTGCGCAACCTGGCCATTTCCGAGGCGGCCAAACCGCACCAGCTCTATTACGCCCCCGACCCGTCGTCGCAGATCGCCTGCAGCATCGGTGGCAACGTGGCGGAGAACTCCGGTGGCGTGCACTGCCTTAAATACGGCCTCACCGTGCACAACATCCTCAAGCTGAAGATGGTAACCATCGAGGGAGAACTCATTACCATCGGTGCCGATGCCCTGGATGCCGCAGGCTATGACCTGCTGGCCCTGATGACCGGCTCGGAGGGCATGCTGGGGGTGATCGTCGAGGTGACAGTGAAGCTGCTGCCGACGCCGGAACGTGCCCAGGTGATCCTCGCCGCCTTCGACGATGTGGTGAAGGCCGGTGCCGCAGTGGGCAACATCATCGCCGCCGGCATCATCCCCGCCGGCCTGGAGATGATGGACAAGCTCTCCATTCAGGCGGCGGAGGACTTTGTTCACGCCGGCTATCCCGTCGATGCCGAGGCCATCCTGCTGTGCGAGGTGGATGGCACCAACGAGGAAGTGTCCGACCACATTACCGCCGTGCGCGAGGTACTGAAACGCAGCGGCGCCATTGAGGTACGTACCGCCAGGGACGAGGCCGAACGCGCCACCTTCTGGAAGGGACGCAAGGCGGCCTTCCCCGCCGTCGGTCGCATCTCGCCCGACTACTACTGCATGGACGGCACCATCCCGCGCAAGCACCTGCCGACCGTCCTCAAGGGCATCAGCGACCTGTCGAAAGAATACGGCCTGCGCGTGGCCAACGTGTTTCACGCCGGCGACGGCAACCTGCACCCGCTGATCCTCTACAACGCCAACAATCCCGGCGAGCTGGAGAAGACCGAGGAGTTCGGCGGCAAGATCCTCGAACTGTGCGTCGAGGTAGGTGGCACCATTACCGGCGAGCACGGCGTGGGCATGGAGAAGATCAACCAGATGTGCGTGCAGTTCAACAGCGCGGAGCTGACGCAGTTTCACGCGGTCAAGCACGCCTTTGACGAAAAGGGGCTGCTCAATCCCGGCAAGGCGGTTCCCACCCTGCATCGCTGTGCCGAATTCGGTGCCACGCACGTGCACCACGGCGCGCTGCCCTTCCCCGAGCTGGAGCGTTTTTAATGAATGACATCAGCCAGGCGCTGCAACAGCGCGTCATCGATGCCATGAACCGTAAGAAGCCGCTGAAGATCGTCGGTGGCGACAGCAAGGCATTTTATGGCCGCGAAACAGCCGGTGAAATCCTGAATGTGGCTGGCCACAGCGGCATTCTCAACTACGAACCGACCGAACTCGTTGCCACTGTGCGTGCCGGTACGCCGTTGCGCGAACTGGAACAGGCCATTCGTGCGCAGGGCCAGATGTTGCCCTTCGAGCCGCCACACCTGGGCGAGACGGCCACCGTCGGCGGTACCGTGGCCACCAATCTCTCCGGACCGCGTCGCCCCTATGCCGGTTCTGTGCGCGACCACGTGCTCGGCGTCAAAATCATCAACGGCAGGGGCGAGATCCTCACCTTCGGCGGTGAGGTGATGAAGAACGTCGCCGGCTATGACCTGTCGCGCTTGATGGCCGGCGCCCTGGGAACGTTGGGGGTGTTGCTCGAGATATCCTTCAAGGTAGTTCCCGCGCCGCACAAGGAGCTCACCCTCTACCGCAGCTGCTCCATCACCAGCGCCATCAGCACCATGAACAGCTGGGCTGCGCGGCCCTACCCGATCAGCGGCGCGGCGTTCGACGGCGAGAACCTCTATGTGCGCTTCAGCGGCAGCGACAGCGCGGTAGATGCGGCACGGAAAAAGTTTGGCGGCGATGAGCTACGCGACGCCGCCGACTTCTGGCAGCGGGTGCGCGAGCTGCGTCACGGTTTCTTCGCGGGGCGCCAGCCGCTGTGGCGCCTGTCGGTGGCACCGGCAGCACCCTACATCGAGCTGCCCGGCAAGAGCTTCATCGACTGGGGCGGCGCGCAGCGCTGGTACATGGGCGATGCTGATGCCGAACGGGTGCGGGCCGCGGCCGTCAGTGGCGGCGGTCATGCCGTGATGTTCCGCGGCGGTGATCGCGCGCAGTCGTTCCAGCCCCTGGCCCCGGTAATCCTCCGCCTGCACAAAAATCTCAAGCAGGCCATGGACCCGATGAACATCCTCAATCCCGGCCGCCTCTACGCAGCCCTGTGACACGAACACAACATGCAAACGACCATCACCGAGAACATATTGCGGACAGCGCAAGGCCAGGAGGCAGATGCCATCCTGCGTCGCTGTGTCCACTGCGGCTTCTGTACCGCCACCTGTCCCACCTATCAACTGCTGGGCGATGAGCTGGATGCGCCGCGCGGCCGCATCTACCTGATCAAGCAATTGCTGGAGGGCCAGGCTGTCACGCGCAAGACCCAGCTTCACCTCGACCGTTGCCTCACCTGCCGCGCCTGCGAAACCACCTGCCCCTCCGGTGTGAACTATCACCGCCTGGCGGATCTAGGACGCGAGATGCTGGAGCAGCAGGTGGCGCGGCCGCTGCATGAACGGCTGCTGCGCTTCGGCCTGCGCAAAGTGCTGCCCTATCGCTCACGCTTCTCGCCGCTGGTGAAACTCGGACGCGCCCTCGCGCCGCTGCTGCCTGCTGCGCTGAAGACTAAGATTCCGCCGCTGCAAACGGCCAAGCCCTGGCCGAACCAGACGCACGCACGCCGCATGCTCCTGCTCAACGCCTGCGGCCAGGCCGACGGGGCACCCAACACCAATGCCGCCGCCGCGCGTGTGCTTGACCGGCTCGGCGTGCAACTCATCGACACGCCCAAGGCCGGCTGTTGCGGCGCGGTGAGCCATCACCTGGCGCAGCCGGCCGAGGCCAAGGACTTCATCCGCGCCAATATCGACGCCTGGTGGCCCCACATCGAGGCCGGCGCCGAGGCCATTGTCATCACCGCCAGCGGCTGCGGCGCCATGGTCAAGGACTACGGCGAGCTCCTGCAGGACGATGCAGAGTATGCGGCCAAGGCGCGCCGCGTCGCGGCGCTGGCGCGCGACATCTGCGAGGTGCTGACGCCGGAAGACCTCTCTGCCTTGCATCCCGGGAGCAGCGGCATCAAGGTGGCCTTTCACGCCCCCTGCACGCTGCAGCACGGCCAGAAGATCAACGGCGTGGTGGAAGGCATTCTGCAGAAAGCGGGTTATACGCTGACCCGGGTACCCGATGCCCATCTCTGTTGCGGTTCGGCCGGTACCTACTCCATCCTGCAGGGCACGCTGTCCAGGCAACTGCTGGCCAACAAGGTCCAGGCCCTGGAATCGGAACAGCCCGATGTCATCGCCACCGCCAACATCGGTTGCCACCTGCACCTGCAGAGCGGTGCACACCTAGCGGTGAAACACTGGATCGAGCTACTGGAAGAGGCGCTGCCGCAATAACCTGACAAGGAGCCAAGCATGGCGGACCAGATCGGCTTCATCGGCCTGGGCATCATGGGCCGGCCCATGGCCCTCAACCTGCGCCGGGCGGGCCATGCGCTGTGGGTACACGCCCGCCGCCCGGAAAACATGGCGCCGCTGGTGGCGGCCGGCGCCACCGCCTGCGCCAGCGCGCGCGAGGTGGCCGAACACAGCGACATCATCTTCACCATGGTCTCCGACACCGACGACGTCGAGCAGGTTATCAACGGCGAGCACGGCATCGTCGAAGGCCTGCGCCCCGGCAGCATCGTCGTCGACATGAGCACCATCTCTCCCTCCGCCACCCGCGCCCTGGCCGACCTGTTGGAGACCCTGGGCGGTGAGATGCTCGATGCCCCGGTCTCCGGCGGCGAGAAGGGCGCCATCGACGGCACGCTTTCCATCATGGTGGGCGGCAAGGCCAAGGTCTTTGCGCGCGTCCGGCCGCTGTTTGAAAAAATGGGCAAGAATGTCATCCATATCGGTGACAACGGCGCCGGCCAGGTCGCCAAGGCCTGCAACCAGGTGGTCATCACCCAGGCCATCGCCGCCATCGGCGAGGCCTATCTGCTGGCCGCGGCCAACGGCGTCGACCCGCGCAAGGTGCGCGAGGCGCTGCTCGGCGGCTTCGCCAGCAGCCGCGCCCTGGAGTCCCACGGACTGCGCATGCTCGACGGCAACTACCAGCCGGGCTTCAAGGCCCACCTGCACAAAAAGGACATGCGCATCGTCATGGAAAGCGCCACCGAGACAGGCATCGCCCTACCCGGCACCGCGCTGGTGACGCAACTGATCAACACCGCTGTCGGCCAGGGCATGGGTGAAGACGACTCGATCAGCATATTCCGGATACAGCAGAAGCTTTGCGGGGTGCAGGTCGACCGGCAGGAGGACTGAGAACCTCTATAGTTTGCTTATCCGATAACCAGTGTGAGGGCCGAGCGATGTACGAGCGTGTGGAGATGGCGGGCCTGATGATCGCCCAGCCGCTGTATGACCTGGTAAAGAACGAGGTCGCCCCCGGCAGCGGCATACAGCACGATGACGCCTGGCGCGGCTTTGCCGAGCTGATCGCCGACCTCACCCCCCGCAACCGTGCGCTGCTGGCACGGCGCGACGAACTACAGGCGCACCTCGACGCCTGGCATCTCGAGCGCAAGGGGCAAGCGCACGACGCGGCGGCCTACAAGGCCTACCTCTACGCGATCGGCTATTTACAGCCGGAAGGGCCCGACTTCGCCATCGGCACGGAGCATGTCGATGAGGAAATTGCGACGGTCGCCGGCCCACAGCTGGTGGTGCCGGTCAGCAACGCCCGCTACGCCCTGAATGCCTGCAATGCCCGCTGGGGCAGTCTGTTCGACGCCCTCTACGGCACCGACGCCATCCCCGAGGCGGGCGGAGCGGAACGAAAAGGCCACTTCAATCCGCTACGCGGTGCCAAGGTGATCGCCTACGCCAAGGCCTTCCTCGACATGGCCACCCCCCTGGCTGGCGGCAGCTACATCGACGCCATCGCCTACACCATCAAGGACGGCCAGCTCACGGTCAC
Organism: Gammaproteobacteria bacterium; assembly: GCA_024709225.1. Taxonomy (GTDB): domain Bacteria; phylum Pseudomonadota; class Gammaproteobacteria; order Thiohalomonadales; family Thiohalomonadaceae; genus Sulfurivermis. The sequence goes on from JANJXC010000025.1 coordinate 12,153, forward strand.
CCTCTCCAACGGCCGCCAGACCGGACTGCAGAAGCCACAGCAGTTTCGCGGTTATCTGCAGGAGGCGGGCGATATCTCCTCGCTGCTGTTGGTCAATCACGGCCTGCACATCGATATCCATTTCAACACCGACCATTCCACCCATCAACTGCACCCTACCGGCATCCGCGACATATATCTGGAAGCGGCCCTCACCACCATCATGGACTGCGAGGACTCGGTCACCGCCGTCGACGCCGACGACAAGGTCAACGTCTACCGCAACTGGCTCGGCCTGATGAAGGGGGAACTGACCAGCACGTTTCAAAAGAATGACACGACGCTGACCCGCAGCCTCAACGCGGACCGCCGCTATCTGGCAGCCGACGGCAGCGCGTTCGAGCTGCCGGGACGCAGCCTGATGCTGGTGCGCAACGTCGGCCACCTGATGACCAACGACGCCGTACTGGACCGCAGCGGCAACGAGGTGTTCGAGGGTATGCTCGATGCCTTCGTCACGGTCTATGCGGCACTGCACGACCTCAAGGGCAACAGCGCCAGGCGCAACAGCCGCGACGGCAGCATCTATATCGTCAAACCCAAGCAGCACGGCCCCGACGAGGTCGCCTTCACCGTCGAGCTGTTCACCCGCATCGAAGACATCTTCGGTCTGGCCCGCAACACCATCAAGATCGGCATCATGGACGAGGAGCGCCGCACCACCCTCAACCTGAAGGAGTGCATTCGGGCGGCAAAGGAGCGGTGCATCTTCATCAACACCGGCTTTCTCGACCGCACCGGCGACGAGATCCACACCTCGATGGAGGCCGGTCCGATGCTGCGCAAGAACGACATGAAGAGTGCGCGCTGGCTGCAGGCCTATGAACGCTGGAATGTGGATATCGGCCTGGCCTGCGGCCTCGCCGGGCGCGCCCAAATCGGCAAGGGCATGTGGACCATGCCGGACAAAATGGCAGCCATGCTCGACAGTAAACAGGCTCAGCTCGAGGCCGGTGCCAATTGTGCCTGGGTCCCCTCACCCACCGCGGCGACCCTGCATGCCATCCACTATCACAAGGTATCCGTGCGTGATGTGCAGGAGAGACTGAAGGCACGCGAACGCGCCAGCCTTGATGACCTGTTGGCCATCCCCCTAGCCGACACGCACAGCTGGCAGGCGGCAGATATCCAGCACGAGTTGGACAACAATCTTCAGGGCCTCCTGGGCTATGTGGTGCGCTGGATCGATCAGGGATTGGGCGCCTCCAAGGTGCTGGACATCAACAACATCGGCTTGATGGAGGATCGCGCCACCTTGCGCATTTCCAGCCAGCACATCGCCAACTGGCTGCACCACGGCATCGTCAGTGAGCGTCAGGTCGTCGAGTCGCTGAAACGCATGGCGCAGTTCGTGGACCAGCAAAACAGCGCCGAGGCAAATTACATCAATATGTCGCCGCACTTCATCAGCCTTGCCTTTCAGGCCGCCCAGGACCTGATCTTCCATGGCCGGCACGCGCCCAACGGTTATACCGAACCGGCCCTGCACCAGCGGCGCAAGGAATTGAAGGCGGCACTGCGCGGGAAATAATGCTGCGCCAGGTTACCACCGTTCACCAAACAACGGCAGGCCATGCGCCTCGATAGGTGCACGCATCCCGGCAGGAATCCCGAGCAACGTCGCAGCAAGTTGCACTGTCTCACTGTGACGGTGGACATGCGCAGGATCAGGAGATTTTTACCGGCCATATGTCTGCGGGCAAGTATTGCTGAGACTCTGGAAAAACAGGGGACGGGCAGTATTCATTGGGCCAGCATGCTTATTGACAGCCAACAACATGTCGTGCACGGAACCTTGATGTGCTACCGGCGCACTACAGAGTGCGCGCGCAATATTATTTTAGAAATTCAATTGGATACTCTTAAAAAGAGAAGGATTCGAGGGAAGTGCACGAATTACCGGAATTTATTACGGTTAGCGCATCAAATGCCGGAAAAGCGACTCCGGAAAATGTCATCCAGTGCACGTATTGAAATGATTCCCGGCGATGAGTTGCCGGAAACCAAGCTTACGATTTGCCAAAATCCACACTGCCACCAGGCCTGCGCTGTCCCAGCCTCACTGGAACCCCCACACCGGTGCCAGCAATTCCCCCAGTCCCTCATAGCTCCTGGGGTCGGCGGCAATGAATTTTTCCTTCTTGAACACCTCCAGTAACGGCGCTGCCACCCTGCTTCCCTCATCGCTGACCAAGGCCACCGCTATCTTGTCGCGGACCTCGGGTTCGACGCGGCTGCCGACGGAAAAGGTACGTTCCGGGTGGCTGCGGAAACTTTGCTCAATCAGGCGCAAGCCCGTCTGGTCCTGTTTGGCCCATACCTGATCACGCAGCACGGCGGCGTCACCACGACCACTCTTGAGACATTCATTGATTTCCTTGAAACCCTCTATGCGCAGCATGGTGGGCTGCCGGGCCGGATTGCGGAAATAATTGAGAAAATCCATGGTCAGCATATTGGGAGAACTGAAGGCGCAGACATTGTGGCCGATCAGATCATCCAGATGGCGGATTGTGCTGTCCTCTCGCACGGCGACAACAATGCTGATGACGCCGGGCAAGCGGGCGACCGGCACCGCCCCCTGGCGCTCCATCCGCCAGGCGGTGTAGTGCGGGCCGTCAAACACCATGTCATAGGCGTTTTGCAGCGTGCCATTGTTGTATTCCAGGTAGTTTTTGGCCGGCTTGATGACGAACTGCCTGCCGGTAACCTGGCTCAGGTAGTTCAACAGCGGGGTATACAGCTTGATGGTCTGTTCAGGTGTTTGCGTCGGTGCGGTAGAAAAAACGATGGTGTCGTTGGCCAGAACCGATCCCGTGAGCGACCAGCCCAGCACCATGCACAACCCACTTTTTAGCAATTTGAGCATTTTCCCCTCCGCCAGCAGCATTGAGTTCAGGCACTGGGGATATGTTGCCCAGCAATGACCGCCCATGGCAAGGTGTTATCTAGCGCGCTTTTCAGCTAATCTTCGCCCAGTCATCAGGGATTCTCGTTCATGCATCGCCCCGTCACGTTCATTCTGCTTTTTTTCATTGCCATGCTCGCCGGCTGTTCCCGCCAGGAGGCACCAGCCAGCGCCACAGGCGCTGGAACTCCCAACCACCTGGTGGAAACCGCCGTCGTCCGTAGTGAAAGCATCGCCGCAACGGCACTACGCACCGGGTCACTGCGCGCGCAGCGCGAGATTCAAATCCTCTCCCAGGAGGAGGGGCGCATTGTTGCGCTACCCCACTTTGCCGGTGATGTGGTCAAGCGCGGCGACCTGCTGCTACAACTCGACGATACCCTGCTGGCCGCACAGCTGCGCAAGAGCGAAGCCCAGCGCCGTCAGATGGAGCTGGACCTCAGCCGGCTGCAAAGACTGATCCGCAATCAGCTCGTCAGCGAAGAGGAACTGGCTCGCGCACGCACCGCCCTGGATATCGCCCTGGCCGAGGAACAGCTGCTACGCACCCGCCTTGAATACACACGCATCATCGCCCCCTTCGACGGCGTCATCAGCCTGCGCCGCGCCGAGCCGGGCGACGTAGTGCCCAGCTTCACCCATGTTCTGACCCTTACCGACCTCACCTCACTGCTCACCACCACCAGTGTCTCCGAATTGCTGTTGCCGTTCCTGGCGGTGGGTGATGCGGTAAGCATCCATATCGATGCGCTTGGCGCAGCCCCCCATCCGGGGCGTATCCTGCGCATCCACCCATCCATTGATGCCGCCACCCGGCAGGGGGTGGTAGAGGTGGCGCTCGATCCCGTGCCAGCCGCGGCACGTCCGGGACAGTTGTGCCGCATCCTGTTCACCGGGCGTCCGCAGATACGCCGGGTCATTCCCTTTGCCGCCCTGCGCCGCGACAACAGCGGCGAGTTTGTCTTTGTCCTTGATGCCGACAGCAAGGCACAGCGCCAAGCTGTGGTGAGCGGCATGCAGCTCGGCGAGGATATCGAACTGCTCTCCGGCCCCGAGGCCGGCAGCCGCGTCGTCACCAAGGGCTTCCTCGGCCTGCTCCCGGGGCGCAAGGTAAAAAGCGTTAGCGCCGCGCCCGCCGCCTCATGAGCACGCCCCGTACGCACGGCGGTCTCGCCGCCTGGTCCATTCACCATCCGATCGGCGTCATCATGCTGGCCCTGACGGTGGTGGTGCTGGGCCTCTTCGCGCTCGGCCGCCTCGCCGTCGATCTCCTGCCGCAAATCATCTATCCGGAGATCCAGGTGCGTGTGCTCGACCCTGGCGTACCGGCCAACATCATGGAGGACCGCATCACCCGCCAGCTGGAAGAGCAGCTGGCCATCACCGAAGACGTCATCGGCGTGCAGTCACGTACCAATGAAGGCAGCAGCTCTGTGGAGCTGATGTTCGAGTACGGCAAGGACATCGACATTGCGCTGCGCGACGCCAGTACGCGGCTGGATCGTGCCAAGCGCTTCCTGCCCACAACCATCGACCCACCCATCATCTTCAAGCGTGATCCCTCACAGATTCCGGTGGCTGAGTTCATCATCAGCTCTACCACCCTCGATCCGGTCAAGCTGCGCGACTGGGTCGATTACGACTTTGCCAAGCAGTTCATCAACATTCCTGGTGTAGCTGCCGTGGAAGTAGGCGGCGGCCTGGTGCGTGAAATTCAGCTCCTGCCGGATCAGGAGCGTCTTGCGGCCAGTGGTCTCAGCCTGAATGACGTTATCGATATGCTGCAACGCGGCAACGTGGAGCTGCCGGCCGGCCGCATAACCATGGAACGGCGAGAGATCGGCGGACGCACGGCAGCGCGTTTCCAGAACGTGGCGGAAATCGCCGCGTTGCCCCTGCGCCTCAAGGACGGAACCACCATCCGCCTCGACGAGGTCATGCAGGTGCTGGACACCCACGCCGACGAGCGCATCAAGGTGCGCCTCAACGGCACGCCCGGCGTGAAGATCGCCATTCAGAAGCAACCGACGGCCAATACCGTTGCCGTGGTCGATGCCGTGAGGGAACGCATGGCCTGGCTGCAGCAGAACAAGCTGCTGTTGCAGGATGCCGAAATCTTCAATGTCGACGACCAATCCATCTATGTGCGCAATGCCCTCAACAGCGCCACCCAGGCCGCACTGTCCGGCACGCTGCTGGCCATGGCGGTGGTGTACCTGTTCCTCGGCAACCTGCGCCGCACCCTGATCATCGGCAGCGCCATACCGCTCGCCATCATGGTCACCTTCGCGCTGATGGGACTGGGCGATCTCACCTTCAACATGATGACCCTGGGCGGCCTGGCGCTCGGTGTCGGCATGCTGGTGGACAATACCATCGTGATGCTGGAGAACATCCAGCGCCACCAGCGCGACGGTGAAGCGCCGGTGGAGGCAGGCACCCATGCCGCCAGCGAGATCTACGGCGCCATCGTCGCCTCCACCTCCACCAACCTGGCTGCCGTGCTGCCCTTTCTGTTCATCAGCGGACTGGTCGGCCTGCTGTTCCGCGAACTCATCTTCACCATCTCCGCCGCCATCCTCGCCTCCATGGTGGTGGCGCTGACGCTGGTCCCCGCCCTGGCGGTGCAGGTGCGCAACGTCGACAGCGGGCGTCTGCGTCTTGTCGTCGACGGCTTCATCCACCAGTTGCAGGGAGGCTACGCCGCCGTGGTCGCCTGGCTGCTCGATCGGCTGTGGGCACAGGTTATGCTGATCGGGGCGCTGCTGGCGGCGCTGGCGCTCACCCTGCCCGTATTCGGCGGGCCGCAGGAATTTCTGCCCAGCATGGACGACGGTCAGATCCAGGTCTATCTCACCGCCGACCCGGGTGTTTCCGTCGCGGAAATGGACCGCAGCGCCCATCGCCTGGAAGAGCTGTTTCGCCGTCAACCGGAAGTGGTCAGCGCCTTTGCCACCATCGGCGGCTTCATCTTTGGCCGTACCCAGCGCGAATCCAGCAACAGCGGTTCCATCATGATCCAGCTGGTGCCACGCAGTCAGCGGGCCATCAGCAGCAATGACTGGATTGCGCGCATGCAGAAGGCAGTGGCGCAGGAAGAACTGGCCGGAGTGCGGGTACGCATGCGCAGCCGTGGCATTCGCGGTATCCGCATCGGCAGTGGCGACGATGATCTCAGCCTCCGTATCCAGGGCACCGATCTGACCATGCTGGCCCAACTGGCCGACGATGTTGTCGGCCACCTGAAAAACATTCCCGGCCTCAGCAACGTGATGCACTCGGCGGAGGAACAGCGCCAGGAATTGGCGATCACCCTCGACCGGCAGCGCACCGCCGCACTGGGCCTTGATGCCGAAGAGGTCGGTCGTACGTTACGGCGCGCGCTGGACGGCGAGATCGTCACCGACTTCATCGAACGCGATCGCAGCATCGACGTGCGGCTGCGCCTACCCCGGCGCGAGGTCGACACCCCGCGTGCGCTGGAAGAGCTGGTGCTGTACAGCGGTAACGGCCTGCCGCTGCGCCTGGGCGATATCGCCCGTGTCACCCTGGTGGCTACGCCGGCGGAGATACGGCGCGACAACCAGCGCCGTATCGTTGAAATCAGCGCCACTCTCGTCGGCGGCACGTCACTCAGCGAGGCCTATGAGCGCATTTATCAGGAAATGGCCGGCGTTGTACTGCCGGAAGGTTACACCTGGTATGACGGCGGTGAGCTGAAGGCGCTTACGGAAGGACGCAATCTGGGTCTGCTGTTGCTGGCCCTCGCCATCTTCCTGGTATTCGTGGTGATGGCGGTGCAATACGAATCGCTGCGCAATCCGCTGGTGATCCTGCTATCTATTCCGTTTGCCGCGGTGGGCGTGGCGGTCGGCCTGCGGGTGAGTGGCCTGACACTGTCCATGCCGGTGTGGCTCGGGATGATCATGCTGGCCGGCATCGTGGTGAACAATGCCATCGTGTTGGTGGAGTATGTGGAGATTGCACGCCGCCAAGGCCTGTCGGTGCGTGAGGCCATCATCACCGCCGCGCGCCTGCGCCTGCGGCCAATCCTCATGACCAGTCTGACCACGGTGGCCGGCATGACGCCACTGGCACTGGGACTGGGGGAGGGCTCGGAGATGTTGCAGCCGCTGGCCGTGTCCATCATCTTCGGCCTCACCATCTCGCTGCTGGTCACCCTGCTGCTGATACCGGTGGTGTACCGCCTGCTACATCGCGCAACGGCTGGCGGCTAGCGGGAGGACCTACTGCTTCGGCTTGTCGCCTTTATCCGTTTCGTCGCTGCTGTTGCCCTGCCAGACCTCCAGCTCCTGACGCAGCGCTTCCTCATCGTGAATGTAGCGATCGAGGGTTTCGTCCATCTTCTCTTCGCTGTTCAGATCATCTTCTGCGGAGACTTCGCGCACATAGAAGCGCGAGAAGAACACGCCGATCTCGAACAGGATCCACATCGGCACGGCGAGCAGGGTTTGTGAAAAGATGTCGGGAGGAGTCAGCAGCATGCCGATCACAAAAGCCCCGACGATGATGTAGGGCCGCTTGGCTATCAGTGCCGCGGGGGTGACCACACCCATCCACACCAGCAGGATGGTGGCGATGGGCACCTCGAAGGCCACACCGAAGGCAAAGAACAGCGTAAGCACGAAATCCAGGTATTTATTGATGTCGGTCATCACGGCCACGCCTTCGGGCGCGGCCGCGGTGAAGAAGCCGAACACCAGCGGGAACACCACGAAATAGGCAAAGGCCATGCCGGCATAAAACAGCAGGGTACTGGACAGCAGCAGGGGCACAATCAGGCGCCGCTCATGGGCATACAACCCCGGGGCGATGAAGGCCCACATCTGATACAGCAGATAGGGGATGGCAACGAAGATCGCTGTCACCAGGGTCAGCTTGAGCGGGGTAAGAAATGGCGAGGCCACATCGGTGGCGATCATCGAGCCGCCGGCGGGCAGGTGCGACAATAACGGCTCGGCCAACAGCGCATAGATGTCATTGGCGAAGTAGAACAGCGCGAGGAAAACCGCCAATACCACCAGCACGGCGCGCAAGATGCGATCGCGCAGCTCGATCAGGTGGGAAACAAAAGGTTGTTCCACTTCGGTTGCGTTGCTAGCGCGGCTCTGTTGATCGCTCATGACGGCGGCGTCGCATCCTTGTCCGGCTTGGCGGCCGCAACCGGTGCAGCGGGGGCAGATTCCGCGGGAGCATCGAGGGAAGACAGCTCAACCGGCTTGTCCACGTTCTGCAAGCCATTCTTGATGTCCTGCAGTGAGGCCTTGGCCTCCTCCATCATGTCAAACAGGCCCTCGCTCTTGGTCTGCTCCGTGACGATTCGCTTCAGCTCCTCGGCCTTGATCTCACGGTCGATATCCGCCTTCACGGTACCGACGAAATGACGCGCCTTGCCGTACCAAAGTCCCACTGTGCGCGCGACCACGGGCAAGCGCTCGGGCCCCAGTACCAGCAGGGCGACGATGCCGATGACCACCAGCTCCCAGAAGCCGACGTCAAACATGATTTATCCGGTTACGAGTTGCGGGATTCGGCGTACGCGGGTCCACGGGGACATCGTACAGCCTGTCCGGGGAAGCCGCGCTCAGGTTTTGTCTTTCTCGCGGGTAACCTCACCCTCGATGACGCTGCCGTCCTTCTTCTCCTCCAGCTTTTCACCTTGCTGCGCCGCCGACTGTTCGCCTTCCTTCACCGAGGTGCGGAAATTTTTGATGGCGCTGCCCAGATCGCCGCCGATGTTGCGCAGTTTTTTGGTGCCGAACAGCAGGATGATGATTGCCAGAACGATAAGCAGTTGCCAGATACTCGGTGCCATGATTCAACTCTCCGCCATAGTAATTTTACCGGCAGTACGCGACTGCCGAATGTGTGCAGGCGCCTCCCTGCCCATGATTTGACCGGTGCTTACTTGCTCCGGTTCGCTTTTTCTTCCAGCCCCGACAATCCGAAGCGCCGTTCCAGCTCGTTCAGCACGGCCTGTGGCTCCAATCCCAGGTGCTTGAGCATCACCATGCAATGGAACCAGAGATCGGCGGTTTCATAGATGACCTGGGCGGGGTCGCCCCCCTTGGCGGCAATCACCGTTTCGGTGGCCTCCTCGCCGACCTTCTTCAGAATGCTGTCCAGCCCCTTGGCGTACAGCTTGGCCACATAAGAGCTGTCTGGATCGGCGCCCTTGCGCTGCTCCAGGATCTCGGACAATTGCTTTAGGATATCGCTCATGAGGGTTTGCTGTATATCTGTTGCGGATCCTGCAGTACCGGATCGACGCTCTGCCATTGTTCGCCGTCGAACACCTTGTAGAAACAGCTGTGCCGGCCGGTATGGCAGGCGATACCGCCCAGTTGTTCGATGGTGAGCAGGATCACGTCGTTGTCGCAGTCGAGGCGCATCTCCTTGACGCGCTGCACGTTACCGGACTCCTCGCCCTTGCGCCACAGCTTGCCGCGCGAGCGCGACCAGTACACGGCGCGTCCCTCGCGCGCGGTGAGCGCCAGCGATTCGCGGTTCATCCAGGCGAACATCAGGACGCGGCCGCTGCCTTCTTCCTGGGCGATCACCGGCACCAGCCCGTCCGCGGTCCATTTGATCGCCTCCAGCCAGGCCTCGCTCACAGGCGCACCTCGATGCCGGCGGCGGCCATGCGCTGCTTGGCCTGTTCGATGGTGTATTCACAGAAGTGGAAGATGCTGGCGGCCAGCACCGCATCGGCATGGCCCTGGACGATGCCGTCGACCAGGTGATCCAGGTTGCCCACGCCACCGGAGGCGATCACCGGCACGCGCACGGCCTCGGACACTGCGCGCACCAGCGCCAGATCGAAGCCCGACTTGGTGCCGTCGCGGTCCATGCTCGTAAGCAGAATCTCGCCGGCACCGTAGTCCACCATGCGCCGCGCCCACTCCACGGCATCAATACCGGTCGCCTTGCGCCCACCGTGGGTGAAGATTTCCCAACGTGGCGTCTCGCCGGCGGCACTCACACACTTGGCGTCGATGGCGACGACGATGCACTGCGAGCCGAAGCGGTCCGCGGCCTCCTTGACGAACTCCGGGTTGAATACCGCCGCGGTGTTGATACCCACTTTATCCGCGCCGGCGTTGAGCATGCGGCGGATGTCGGCGCTGGTGCGGATGCCGCCGCCCACGGTGAGCGGAATGAATACTTCACCGGCAACCTGCTCCACCACATGCACCATGGTTTCGCGGTTGTCGGACGAGGCCGTGATGTCGAGAAAGGTGATCTCGTCGGCGCCCTGCTGATCGTAGCGGCGTGCGATCTCCACCGGATCACCGGCATCGCGGATATCCAGGAACTTGACGCCCTTGACGACGCGGCCATTGTCCACGTCGAGGCAGGGGATGATGCGTTTGGCTAGACCCATTACTGTAGGTCGGACTTTAGTCCGACTCCTTTATCTCATTGCGGGCAAAGTTCGTCGGCGAGGCGCTGGCCTTCCGCGAAGTCCAGCGTACCTTCATAAATGGCGCGACCGGTGATGGCGCCGGTAATGCCCTCGTCGGCCACGCCGCACAGGGCGCGAATATCATCCAGGTTGGTGATGCCTCCGGATGCAATGATGGGGATCGACACGGCCTGCGCCAGTTTCACCGTGGCCTCGACATTGACGCCGGACATCATGCCGTCACGGCCGATATCGGTGTAGATGATGGCCGACACGCCGTCCTGTTCGAAATGCTGCGCCAGGTCGATGACGTCGTGCTTGGACAGTTTGGACCAGCCGTCCATCGCCACCTTGCCTTCCTTCGCATCGAGCCCGACGATGACATGGCCCGGGAATTCTGCGCACAGGTCGCCGATGAAGCCGGGATGATTCACCGCCTTGGTGCCGATGATCACGTACTGCACACCGGCATCGAGATAGGCCTGCACCGTATCCTCGTCGCGGATGCCGCCGCCCACCTGGATCGGCAGGTCCGGAAAGGCCGCGGCAATGGCATGCACCACGTCACGATTCATCGGCCGCCCCTCGAAGGCGCCGTTCAGATCCACCAGGTGCAGGCGCCGCGCGCCCGCCTCCACCCAGCGCGCCGCCATGGCCACCGGATCGTCGGAGAACACCGTGGAATCCTCCATTCGTCCCTGACGCAGGCGCACGCACTTGCCGTCTTTGAGATCTATGGCGGGTATGAGCAACATCGATCGATCCTCTTTACTGCGCATATGGTCGGTTGTGGTTTTCAGGCGCCCTGGCCATCCCAACGCAGGAAGTTGGCATACAGCGCGAGGCCTGCGTGCTGGCTTTTTTCCGGGTGAAACTGTACGGCAAAGACGTTTTCGCGCGTCACGGCGGCCGTGAAACGGACGCCATAATCGGTGCTGGCCGCGGTCAGGGCGGCATCGGCCGGCTGCACATAATAGCTGTGCACGAAGTAGAAGCGGGCGTCCTGGGCAATTCCCTGCCACAACGGATGGGCGCGCTCCTGATGCACCTGATTCCAGCCCATGTGCGGCACCTTGAGACGATCGCTGTCGGCCGCCATCAGGTTATCGCCGAAATACTCGACCCGGCCGGGCAGTACGCCCAGACATGGGGTGCCGCCATTCTCGGCGCTGAAATCCATCAATGCCTGCATGCCGACGCAAACGCCGAGAAAGGGCTTCTCGCGCACCACTTCGTGGATCACGTCGATCACGCCCTGGCGTGCCATCTCGGCCATGCAGTCGCGGATGGCGCCGACGCCGGGCAGCACCACACGGTCGGCGGCCCGGATGCGCGCCGGGTCGTGGGTGACGATGACCTGCTGACCATCGGCCACATGCTCCAGCGCCTTGGCCACGGAGTGCAGATTGCCCATGCCGTAGTCGATGACTGCAACGGTGCTCATGATAGTAAGGACGTCCGGCTCGAATCAGATAGGAAAGTGATGGTTACAGGCTGCCCTTGGTGGAGGGGGTAATGCCCTGCATGCGCGGGTCGGCCTCCAGCGCCATGCGCAGGGCACGGCCAAAGGCCTTGAACACAGTCTCGGCGATGTGGTGCGCATTGCGGCCGCGCAGATTATCGATATGTAGCGTGACCTGGGCGTGATTCACAAAACCCTGGAAGAATTCCAGGAACAGGTCGACGTCGAACTCGCCGATGCGGGCGCGCGGAAAGTCCACCTGGAATTCCAGTCCGGGCCGACCGGAAAAATCGACCACCACGCGCGACAGCGCCTCGTCCAGCGGAACATAGGCGTGGCCGTAGCGGCGGATGCCCTTCTTGTCACCCACGGCGCGGGCGAAGGCCTGTCCCAGGGTGATACCGATATCCTCCACCGTGTGGTGGGCATCGATGTGCAGATCGCCACGGGCGCTCACCTGCAGGTCAATCAGGCCGTGACGGGCCACCTGGTCCAACATGTGGTCAAGAAACGGCACCCCGGTCTCGAAGCGGCCGCTGCCATTGCCGTCGAGATCGATGCTTGCCTCGATCCGGGTCTCCAGGGTCTCCCGCGTGACCGTGGCCCTGCGCTCGCTCATTGCGACTCCTTAATATAGATATAGCCATGGGGCGGCCTGACCGCCGCCCATAGCATACCGACTTCCGCGCCCGGATAGAATAAAAGCACAACGGGATCGCACCCTTTAGTTGCAACCACGCGGCACATGTACGACGATAACCGTCCCGACAGCGATGAAATCGACCCAGGCCGGCCTCCACGGGCGCCGGCCGCAGACGCGATGCCGCAGACAAAAGCAAGCAATATTATCGAGTTATCTTCAATTCGCGTTGCCTGCAAGGACTGCGGACTGTTCCAGCTGTGCCTCCCGGTAGGCATCGACGGCGCCGACCTGGAACTGCTGGACAGCATCATCAAGCGCCGCCGCCCCATCAAGCGCGGCGAGCACCTGTTCCAGGTGGGTGATCCGTTCCAGGCCATTTATGCCGTGCGTTCCGGCTCCATCAAGACCTATGTGCCGACAGAAGACGGCTACGAACAGGTCACCGGCTTTCATCTGCCGGGGGAGCTGGTGGGGCTGGATGCCATCCACGCCGACATCCATCCCTGCGCCGGCAAGGCGCTGGAAACCACCAGCCTGTGTGAAATTCCCTTCGACCGTCTGGAAGAACTGTCTGAGCGCATCCCCACCCTGCGCCATCAGCTGCTGAAGATCATGAGTCGCGAGATCCTGCATGAGCAGTCCCTGCTGATGCTGCTGGGTAAGAAAAATGCCGATGAACGCCTCGCCTCCCTCCTGCTCAGCCTCTCCAGCCGCTACCAGCAGCGCGGATTTTCCGCCACCGAGTTCAACCTGAGCATGTCGCGCAACGATATCGGCAACTACCTCGGGCTGGTGGTGGAAACCGTCAGCCGGCTGTTTACCCGCTTTCAGGACGAGGGTCTGCTGACGGTACAACGCAAGCACATCCGTATCCTCGCACTGGATCGCCTCCACGCCCTCGCCTGCCAGTCGCGCAGTGGCTCGCCGCCGCCCATTTCCGAGTGACCGGGTGCGCTATTGCGCACCCCGCGGCACCCTCCAAAAAACGCGATAAAAACAGTATGAAATGTACTGTGGGATATCACGCGCCTGCTGCGTGTTAATCACCAGTTTGTTTGACAAAAATCAATGTTCTGATATCTTCTCTTCGACTATATTTGGTCGCTAGTTCCGGTAGCAGGGTTTGGGAACACAGCGATCGGCGCGTCTGGGGGACAAAAGAAATTTATTGGCCTATCAGGGCGTTGCCGCTTCAGACAGCGCCTCCCGCCAGTCCTCCCGCCTCCCCGCGGAACTGCACAGTCACACCAACCTTCCGGCTCTGCCGACATTGCGTCCGGCAGGCGTTGGCTAGGCACAACAACATGGAGTCATGCGGCTGCACACTCCGGATAACAACAGGTTTCGGTTTGTTCATGCATGGGGGTTGTCAGAGAAATAATCAACAAAGGTTTTTTGGGCGGTAAAAGAGTTGTCTTGGCTTAACCATTGGCTCACACAGAGGAGAGAAACTCGTGGAAGCGACACAAGCGGAACAGAAATATAACTTTGAGGTCGTCAGGTGGTTTTCCATCATGGCGGTGGTGTATCTGGTGGTGGGCACTCTGGTCGGCGTGCTCGTCGCGTCCCAGCTGGCCTGGCCGGTGCTTAACTTCGACATGGCCGAGCTGAGCTTTGGCCGACTGCGTCCGTTGCATACCAACGCAGTGATCTTTGCCTTCGGCGGCTGCGTGCTGATGGCAACTGCGTTCTACTCCGTACAGCGTACCTGCGGTGTGCGTCTGTGGAGCGACAAGATGGCGTGGTTCACCTTCTGGGGCTGGAACGTCATCATCGTGCTGGCGGTCATCACCCTGCCGCTGGGCCTGACCCAGGGCAAGGAATACGCCGAGCTGGAATGGCCCATCGACCTGCTGATTGCCGTCGTGTGGCTGTCCTACTCCTTTAACTTTGCGATGACCATCGCCAAGCGCAAGACCAGCCACATCTACGTGTCCAACTGGTTCTTCCTCGGCATGATGGTGATGATCACCTATCTGCACGTGGTCAACAGCCTGGCCATCCCGGTTGAGCTGTTCAAGTCCTACTCCGTGTTCTCCGGTGTGCAGGACGCCATGATTCAGTGGTGGTGGGGTCACAACGCAGTAGGCTTCTACCTGACCGCAGGCTTCCTCGGCATCATGTACTACTTCGTGCCGAAGCAGGCCGGTCGCCCGGTGTTCTCCTACCGTCTGTCCGTGATCCACTTCTGGGCGCTGATGTTCGGTTACGTCTGGCTGGGTGCGCATCACCTGCAGTACACCGCTCTGCCTGACTGGACCGGCTCCCTGGGTGCCGCCGTTTCCCTGGCCATGATCATCCCGTCCTGGGGTGGTGCCATCAACGGCATGATGACCCTGTCCGGCGCGTGGGACAAACTGCGTACCGACTACATCCTGCGCTTCCTGATCATGTCCCTGGCCTTCTACGCCATGTCCACCTTCGAAGGTCCGGTCATGTCGGCGAAGACCGTAAACGCGCTGTCCCACTACACCGACTGGACCGTCGGCCATGTGCACTCCGGTGCCCTGGGCTGGGTCGCCATGGTCGGCGCCGGCGCGCTGTATCACATGGTCGAGAAGCTGTGGAACACCCGCATGTACTCCGCTGCGCTGGTGAACCTGCACTTCTGGATGGCCACCATCGGCACCGTGATCTACATCACCGCCATGTGGGTATCCGGCATCATGCAGGGCCTGATGTGGCGTGACTACGACGAGTTCGGCACCCTGACCTACACCTTCGCCGAATCCGTCGCCGCCATGCATCCCTACTATGCAATGCGTGCCATCGGCGGCCTGATCTTCTGGGCCGGTGGTGTGGTGATGCTCTATAACGTGGTGATGACTGTGCGTCAGGCCGTTGGCCAGCGCAGCAGCTCCGCCGCCGCAGCGACTGCCTAAGCGCGAGAGGAGTTCAAGAAAAATGGCTGATCAAATTCATTCGACCAAACTGCAGGACAAGGTAGAGCGCAGCGTCTTCACCATGTTCCTGATGCTCGCCGTGCTGCTGTCCGTCGGCGGCCTGGTGGAAATCGTGCCGCTGTTCTTCCTCGACGACACGATGGAGCACAACAAGCGTCCGGAAATCGTCTGGCAGCGCCAGGCCGGCCAGACCCTGGCCGACTGGAAGGCCGGCGACGGCGTCCGTCCCTATACCGCCCTGGAACTGGCCGGTCGTGACGTCTACACCCGCGAAGGCTGCTACACCTGCCACTCGCAGATGATTCGTCCGTTCCGTGATGAGAAGGAGCGTTATGGCCACTACTCGCTGGCCTCCGAGTCCATGTACGACCACCCCTTCCAGTGGGGTTCCAAGCGTACCGGCCCGGACCTGGCCCGCGTAGGCGGCAAGTACTCCGATGCATGGCACGCTCAGCACCTCCGTGCGCCGCGTTCCGTAGTGCCGGAATCCGTGATGCCCAATTACCCCTGGCTGGACAACAACAAGGTTGACGGCACCCGTATGGCCAAGCGCATGCGTGCGATGAAGGCCCTGGGCGTACCGTATACCGAGGACGATATCGCCGCCGCTTCCGCTGTCACCGGGAAGAGCGAGATGCAGGCCGTTATTGCCTACCTGCAGGTATTGGGAACCATGGTGAAGTTCGAAGAGGGCGTGGATTACCGTGAGTAATCTCGGGGAGTACTTCCACACAGACTGGGCAGCCATGACCAGCAGTGACTGGGTCGGCCTGATCACCACGGTCGGCATCTTCATCCTGTTCGTCGCCCTGTTTGTGTATGTGCTCCACCCCAAGAACAAGGCCGCACTGGAATCAAAACGTCACATTCCGATAGACGAAGACGACCGTTTCGATACGGAGGATAAAAAATGAGCGAGCAAAACAACCCGTACGGTGCCCCGACTACCGGGCATCTGTGGGATGACAATCTGGCCGAGCTGACCAATCAGCCGCCCAAGTGGTGGATGATCGGCCTGCATGCCAGCTGGATCCTGGTGCTGCTGTACGGCATCGTGTACCCGATGTGGCCGTGGTTCGGCGGCGCCACCCAGGGCCTGATGGGCTGGACCCAGATTGGTGAGTACAAGCAGGACATGGCGGCCATTCAGTCCGTGCGTGCCCAGTACGAAGACAAGCTGCCGGGCATGAGCGCCTCCGCCATTCTGGCCGACAGCGAGCTGTCCGAGTACGTGGTGCGTTCCGCCAAGGTGCTGTTCGGCGACAACTGCGCCGCCTGCCACGGTGGTGGCGGCCAGGGCAACCCGGGCTACCCCAACCTGGTGGACGACGACTGGCTGTACGGTGGCGACATCGACGCCATCGTTGCCACGGTCACCAATGGCCGCATGGGCATGATGCCGGCCAAGGCCGGCGTGGCGATGACCGAGGCCGAGATCGATCAGCTGGCCGCCGCGGTCGCCAAGGGCGAACCCACCTCCTCCCCGCTGTTCATGGAGAAGGCCTGCTTCGCCTGCCACGGCATGGACGGCAAGGGCATGCACGCCCTGGGCGCCCCCAACCTGACCGATGCCATCTGGCGCTTCGGCGACGGTTCGGTGGAGTCCGTCAAGTACACCATCACCCACGGTGTCAACGACCCGGCCGACCCGCAGACCCGCAATGCGGTGATGCCCAAGTTCGGCGACCGTCTGAACGAGACCGACATCAAGAAGCTGGCTGTGTACGTGTCCAAGCTGGGCGCCAACTAAGTTAACGCGCCTTACACCTTCAATAACGTAAACAGGTGACCGCGCCCCGGCGCGGTCACCCTGAGCAAAAGGGGTGTTGCAATGACTGACTGGGTAGCAATTGCGTCGTATATGACCGTAGCCGTCGCCACCATCATCGTGGTGTTTCTGGTGATCAAGGGTTACAACCTGATCTACAAGGACGGCGACAAAAAATAAGCCTGTCACCGGGCAATCATCGAAGGGGGACTGAATAGTCCCCCTTCTTTTTTGTATACTGTGCCGTCAACTTGATATTTTTCAATTACAGACCCATTCCCAAGTGCGAGAATTGCCAGTGGCCTGCTGAAAGCCCGCGCTTTCAACAGGGCATTCGCTCTGACTTTTTAAGAGACCGCGCACCCTTTGCGCCGTCCGCCAGGAGGTATCTGTGAACGACCAGGTCGACAAGCAGGCGCACGCCGACGAGCTGTACGCCGAATCCCACCATTGGCATGTCAACACCGGCAATGAAACGATCCATGCCAAACGGATGCCCGGTCGTTTCCGCAACCTGAAATGGGCGGCCGCCGCCGTCTGGCTGCTGTTCTTCATGGGGCCGTATCTGCGCTGGGGCGATCGCCAGGCGGTGCTGTTCGACATCCCCGGCCGCCAGTTCCATATCTTCGGCATCACCATCCTGCCGCAGGACGTGTGGATGCTGTCTCTGGTGCTGCTGTTCTTCGCCATCCTGCTCGCCGTGGTGACCTCCATCGCCGGGCGCGTGTTCTGCGGCTACTTCTGCTTCCAGACCGTGTGGACCGACGTGTTCACCTGGATCGAGGAGAAGCTGGAGGGTACGCCGCAGAAGCGTCGTAAACTGGAAGAGGCGCCGTGGGATTTCACCAAGATCCGCATCAAGGTAATCAAACACACCCTGTGGATCCTGATCGGTGCACTTACCGGCATCAGCTTCACCCTCTGGTTCGGCGATGCCTTTGAAATGTGGCAGGGCTACCTCACCCTTAACGCCGGTGCCATGGCCTGGGGCTCCGTCGCCGTATTCACCTTTTTCACCTACCTGTTCGCCGGCCATATGCGCGAGCAGGTCTGTTTCTGGCTCTGCCCCTATGCCCGCATCCAGGGCGTGATGTATGACAAAGAGACCATCCTGCCGGCCTATGATTTCAAGCGGGGCGAGCAGCGCGGCAAACTGAAGAAGGGCCAGATCGAGGAAGGCAAGGGCGACTGCATCGACTGCGGCCAGTGTGTGGCGGTATGCCCCACCGGCATCGATATCCGCTACGGTCAGCAGGAGGGTTGCATCACCTGCGCCCTGTGCCTGGACGCCTGCGATTCGGTAATGGACAAGATCGGCCGTCCGCGCGGGCTGATCCGCTATGCCTCCATGGATGAGCTGGAAGGCAAGCCGGCGCTGAAGATGTTCCAGCGTCCGCGCGTCCTCGTCTACCTCACCATCCTGACCCTGGCACTGGCCGGGATCATCTACGGTCTGTTCAACCTGTCGGGCATCGAGGTCAAGGTGTTGCACGAGCGTCAGCCGCTGTACGTATTGCAGAGCGACGGCTCGATTCAGAACAAGTACAGCGTTAAAATCCTCAACAAGACGCCGCAGGATCAGCAGATCCGCCTGGTGGTCGAGGGACTGCCGAATCTGAGCATCAGCGGCGGGGAAGGTAGCCTGATCGCCAACAAGGGCCGCATCACCAGCTACACCGTATTCGTGCGTGTGCCGCGTGGCAGCCTCAAGGCGGAGAGTACCCCGATCACGTTCCGTGTCGAGGCCGAGGGAAGCGAGGAGCTTTCCTCCAGCTATACCAGCATGTTCATCGGCCCGCGCCCCTAACCCATCTGTCACAGGTATCCGGACATGACGACTATCGACGCCTCCAGCGACAACCGCATCTCACAGTCCAATAAACGCGCCATGCGCAATCCCTGGGTGCTGGGCGGCCTGCTGCTCATCGGCACGGTGCTGGCGGTGAATATCACCATGATCACCCTCGCCGTCACCACCAACCCCGGCCTGGTCAGTCAGGACTACTATGAGCGCGGCCGCTACAACGAACGGCACTACCAGCAACGGGTGGCTGAACGTTCCGCGCTGGGCTGGACCGCCAGCCTGGAGGTCCCGGCCAGCATCCATCTGGGCGCAACCCAGACCTACCGTATAGCCATTGTCGACAACGTCGGCGAGCCCTTGCGCGGTGCCCAGGTGATCCTGAACGCCTTCCGCCCGGCGGATGCCAAGGCCGACTTCACGCTGCCGCTGGAAGAGGTCGGTGCGGGAATCTATGAAGGGGCCGTTGAGTTCGGGCTGAAGGGTATTTGGGATCTGCTCATCGACGTGAGGCAGGAGGGCAAGGCCCTCGAAGTGCCGCGCCGCATCAACGTCCAGGGTTAACCCGGCCCTCCGGCCTACCGCCGCCCGCGCCCCTCCCCCACGGGGCGCGGACGGTCACCACAAATAACCATACCCATGGCCAGCGAACACACCCACCACGGCGGCTGCTTCCATTGCGGTCTGCCGCTCCCCCCCAAGGACGACTTCTCCGCAGACATCGCCGGCGCCAGGCGTCAGTTCTGCTGTATCGGCTGCCGCGAGGTGTGCCGCGCCATCTACGATGCCGGCCTGGAAGGGTTCTACCAGCGCACCCCCGAGGGCACGCTGCTGGCGCCGCCGCCGGAGGTTCCCAAGGACCTCGCCCTGTACGACCTGGACGAGGTACAGGAAGAGTTCGTCATCCAGCACGGCGAGGAACGCGAGATCAATCTGCTGGTGGAGGGCATCCACTGCGCCGCCTGTGTCTGGCTCATCGAACGCACCCTGGCCGCCGTCCCGGGCATCGCCTCGGCCCAGGTCAATCTCGCCGGCCGCCGTCTGCTGGTACGCTGGGACAACAGCCGTCTCAAGCTGTCCGACATCATCCGTCGCCTGGGCGACATCGGCTATGCCGCCGTGCCGTTCGACCCGGAAGTGGCCGAAGGCGCGCTGAAGAAACAGAACCGCGCCTTCCTGTTCCGCATGGCCTTCGCCGGCTTCGCCATGATGAACCTGATGTGGATCTCTATCGCCCTGTATGCCGGCGCCGACGAGGGTGAGTTCCGCAGCCTGTTCCACTGGCTGGGCTTCGTGCTGGCCACCCCCACCCTGTTCTATTCCGGCTGGCCGTTCTTCAAGGGCGCCTGGACCGGCCTGCGGCGGCGTCATCTCACCATGGACCTGCCCATTGCCGTCGGCGCCACCACCACCTATCTGTACTCCCTGTACATCACGGTGACGCAATCGACCGTGGGCGAGGTGTACTACGACACGGTGGTGAACTTCATGTTCATCATCCTCATCGGCCGTCACCTGGAATCGGTATCCAAGCGCCGCGCGGTTGCCGCCACCCAGCGCCTGCTCGACCTGCAGCCGCGTGGCGCCACCGTGCTGCGCGACGGCGAGGAGCAGTTGCTGCCCATCCGCGCGGTGAAGCCGGACGATGTGGTGCTGGTGAAGGCAGGCGACCGCATCCCGGTGGACGGTGTCGTCGTCGATGGCCGCAGCGCCGTGGACGAGGCCATGCTGTCGGGCGAGTCCCGCCCGCTGGACAAGGGGCCGGGCGACAAGGTCTCCGCTGGCACCATCAACATCCACAGCGCCCTCACCCTCAAGGTCAGCGCCACCCTGAAGAATACGGCCCTGGGACGCATCATCCGTCTGGTGGAGGAGGCACAGGCCTCCAAGGCGCCGATCCAATGCACCGCCGACCGCATCGTGCCCTGGTTCGTCGCCGTCACCCTGCTGCTCGGCACCCTGACCTTCGCCTATTGGTCATTCATCGATATCGAGATCGCCTTGCTGGCGGCCTGCTCGGTACTGATCATCACCTGCCCCTGCGCCTTCGGCATGGCAACACCCATGTCCATCGCCGTCGCCTCGGGGCTGGCGGCCCGCCACGGCATCCTGATCAAGAACGGCGCGGTGCTGGAGACCCTGTCCGGCATCACCCACTTCGTGTTCGACAAGACCGGCTCGCTCACCGAGGGACGCATGGCAGTACACGAGGTGCGCCCGGTAGCCGACTTCAGCGTCAACGACGTGCTGCTCAAGGCGGCGGCGGTGGAGCGCTACTCCGAACACCACATCGCGCGCGCCATCGTCGAGGAGGCGCGTGCCCGCGGCCTCGACCCTGTCGCCCCCGTCATGGAGAACTTCGCCAGCACCCCCGGTCTCGGCGTGGCCGGCACCGTAGATGGCACGGCGGTGATCCTGGGCAACGAGGCCTGGCTGGTGCGCCACGGCATCGCCCCGGCGGTGGACATGCAGGCCGGCATCGATGCGCTGGAGCAGCGCGGCATCACCTGCATCCACCTCGCCCTGGGGCAGCGCTATGCCGGTGTCATCGCCATCGCCGACCGCCTGCGCCCCGACGCCCAGGCCCTGATCGACGGCCTGCGCGCCCAGGGCATCCGCATGACCCTGCTGTCCGGCGATCGCCGCCGGGTGGCGGAGGCCGTGGCCGAACAGCTCGGCGGCATGGAGGTTATTGCGGAGGTGTTGCCGGAAGACAAGGATCGGGTCATCGCCGACCTGCAGCGGCAGGGCGCGCAGGTGGCGATGATCGGTGATGGCGTCAACGATGCCCCGGCGCTGATCCGTGCCAACGTCGGCATCGCCATCGGCTCCGGCACCGAGGTGTCGGCGGAAAGTGCCGACATCGTGCTGATCAGCAATGAACTGGAGAAGGTCAATCTGGCCACCCGGCTGTCGCGCCGCACCCTGCGCACCATCCGCCAGAACATCGGCATCTCGCTGACCTACAATGTGATCATGGTGCCGCTGGCCATGGCAGCGTTTGTTACCCCACTGGTGGCCGCCATCTCCATGCCGATCAGTTCGCTGCTGGTGATCGGCAACGCCGCACGCATCCGTACCCTGTTCGCCCACCGCCGCGAACTGGGGGACTGAACCGGTTACACTGCGGGCTCGACACTCACAGGGGCGACACAATGGAAGTAATCTACAGCCTGATCCCCGCGATGATCTTCCTGGGGCTGGCCATGGTGGTGGTATTGATCTGGGCGGTACGGCGTGGCCAGTACGAAGACCTGGAAGGCGATGCCCATCGCATCCTGCATGACGACGACGACCCCAACCTGCCGGCAGAAATGCGGACCCGGAAAAAGCAGGCTGCGCGCAGCGACAAGGTCATGCCGGACGCTGACGACGACTAGCCAGCTCCGCCAACCGCGAGGCATGGTACGCACCCCAGCGTCACGCCGCGCTGCTGCTCCAACAGGGGCGCCATCAGGCGGGAAAAGTCGCGCGGCGCCACATATTGCAGCACTTCCTTGCCACCCGCGCTGATGGCCACATCGAGGCCACGCTCGGGATAGAGCCAGTGCACTACCTCGCCCCCCGGCTCATACAGCTTGCGCTCCGGCACGCCGAAGCGCTTTTCCACCAGCGCCTCGTCCAGATGCGTGCGTGGCAGATAGGTCAGGCTGGCAATGGCGGTGGCACGCAGGCGGGCGCTGTCATCGGGGTGCAGCGTAACCTTGCGACTGCCGTCCCCCATGGTGGCGATGCGCACCCCGCGCTCGAACATGGCCTGCAGCTCCGCCTCGCTCAAGGCCGCCTCCACCACCAGCTTCGCCGCCAGACCGCTCAGCGTGATGCCATCGAAATAGCCCTCTGCCGCCCGGCGCCCCTGCGGCGACTGAAACAGGATCAGTTCC
Organism: Gammaproteobacteria bacterium; assembly: GCA_024709225.1. Lineage (GTDB taxonomy): Bacteria > Pseudomonadota > Gammaproteobacteria > Thiohalomonadales > Thiohalomonadaceae > Sulfurivermis. The sequence goes on from JANJXC010000025.1 coordinate 34,987, forward strand.
ACCTCGGTCTGAAACAGCTGCTCCGCCTCACCCAGGGTGCTGTGCCCGAGGCGCAGACCGAAGGCCGTGCTGGTGCCGTCCTCGTGCACGGTTATGGCCCAGGGCAGCAGCTCGGGCCGATGGTCCTGCCGCCCCGGCACCAGTATCGCCACGGCGATGGCCAGCAGGGAAAACACCAGCACACCGAGAAAAAGATAACGTTCCCGCATCGGACTATTCTGCCGCCGGCGGCAAGGCGCCGTCAGGGTAACGCTGCACCAGCCAGTCGGGCATCTTGCCAAAGCGCGCCAGGTGTAGCGCATCGGACTCCATGACGATCAGGGCCAGCACCGTAATCAGGGTCGGCATGATGCCCACGCCGAAGAAGGCCCAGTGCTGCGGTCGCATGTTGCCGCCGGAGATCAGATAGATCCCCACCATCACCACCACCATGATACTGAGCATGATGATGAAGGTCCGGCTGCGCCGTGCCGCCAGCTGCCAGTGACACTTCACGAACCACGGGTCGACCTGCAGGGACTTGCGTGCCCGCCACAGGCTGTAGCCCAGGATGGCGAAGGACACCACCGGCACGATGAACACCAGCTTCTGCAGCGAACTGGCGCTGAGAAAGGCGACGAACAGCAGCACATGGTTGAAGATCAGATTGATGAGGAACAGCTCATGGGGCCATTTGGCGGCCTTGGCGATGTCTTCGGAAATGGCGTATTGATTCATGAATAATGCCTTTTGTCGTGTTCTCCCCGGGGCGCCACACGTTATCACGCCACCCCCCGGAAAGCCACGCGCCAGGCCGGGGGGGTCATGCCGCCGGCGCCACCCGCAGCCAGAACGTCACCGGCCCATCGTTGGTGAGACTGACCTGCATGTCGGCACCAAAACGGCCGCTCTGCACATCCGGGTGCGCCTCCCAGGCGCGCTGCAGCAGATGGTCGAACAGGTGCAGGCCCTGCTGCGGCGCGGCGGCGGGAGTGAAGCTGGGGCGGGTGCCCTTCTGCGTATCCGCGGCCAGGGTGAACTGCGGCACCAGCAGCAGACCGCCGCCGATATCGCGCAGGCTCAGATTCATCTTGCCTTCGGCATCGGGGAAGACCCGATAAGTGAGTATTCGCTCCAGCAGACGCTCGCCCTGCGCCTCGCTATCCCCCTGCTCCACCCCCACCAGCACCAGCAGGCCGCGACCGATGGTGCCCACCACCTCGCCGGCCACGCAGACCCGCGCCTCGCTCACCCGCTGCAGCAGCCCGATCATGCGTAACGCCTGGCCATGTCGACGGTGGCCTGCAGCAGGGCCTCGCTGGTGCTGCGCTCGCTGGCCGAATGGCCGGCGTCGGGGATGATGTTGAGTTCTGCCTCGGGCCAGGCCTTGTGCAGTTCCCAGGCGTTCTCGAGCGGACAGATCACATCGTAGCGCCCGTGTACGATGACCCCGGGGATGCCGTGCAGGCGCTGGGCATCCGCCAGAATCTGGTTGGGACGCAGAAAGCTGTCGTGCCTGAAGTAATGGGCCTCGATGCGCGCCAGACTGAGGGCGGTGAATGGGCTGCCGAAGTGATCGATCACGGCCTGGCTGGGCCGCAGGGTGGCGGTGCGCCCCTCCCACAATGACCAGGCCTTGGCCGCCGCCATGCGCACCAGTTCGTTGTCGCCGGTAAGGCGGCGATAGTAGGCGTTGAGCAGGTCACCGCGCTCATCCGCCGGAATCGGCTCGAGAAAGTCCTCCCACAGATCCGGGAACAGGCGACTGGCCCCCTCCTGATAAAACCAGTGGATCTCCTGTGGCCGGCACAGGAAGATGCCGCGCAGGATCAGGCCCAGCACCCTCTGCGGATGGGTCTCGGCGTACACCAGACTCAGCGTGGAACCCCAGGACCCGCCGAACAACACCCAGCGCTCGATGCCCAGATGCTCACGGATACGCTCCATGTCGGCCACCAGCGCCTGGGTAGTGTTGTTCTCCAGGGAGGCATGGGGAGTGGAGCGGCCGCAGCCACGCTGATCGAACAGGATGATGCGGTAGCGTTCCGGATCGAAGAAGCGGCGATGATAATCCTCGCAACCGGCCCCCGGACCGCCGTGGACAAACAGTACCGGCAGACCATGGGGGTTGCCGCACTCCTCGACGTGCAGGATATGCGGCGGCTGGACCGCCAGGCTGTGGATGACGTAGGGTTGCAGCTCAGGATAGAGAATGTGCATGACGGCCACCGGGGTAATCGGGCGAGCATCCATTCTAACCGTTCGGGCCGGGATGCGGCGGCGTTTGCTGCGGACATCCTCCTGTACCAGCCCGGTTTGTAGGAATTGGCTTACAGACACTGTAGTGCTCGACTGACTTACATCCCACAGGACTTTTGGCAATATACTCGCGACTTCGCAGGGAGGCGGGGTCATCGCAAGGATGCATGATAAGGATTATCGCCGCCTGACAGGACGTCAGGCTCCCGGAAACGAACAAGACCAGGACGGTCGCGAACATCGCACTCCGGACAAGGATGACTCAAGGACACTAGACCCCGGCCTGCCGGGGTTTTTTTTTGCCCGCCGCACCAGACCCCGCCCGCATTCAGCGCCACACCGGGATCGTCACAGTATTAGCGTCCTGGCATGCCGCTGACGTAAACTTGCCGGCCTGATATCGAGGTGCTCCCCCGCCATGAACATCGTCGTCGTAGATGCCGCCCACCTGGCCGGCGAGGCCGATTTCCCCATGCTTGACGTGCCCAAGTACGGCTGGCAGCAGTTTCCGGCGCTGGACCCCGCCGAGCTGGCCGAGCGCTGCTGGCGCTCGGACGCCATCGTCACGGTGAATACACCCATCGATCGAGCGGTCATCGACAAGGCCTTCAAGCTGGCACTGATCGTGGCGGCGGGTGATGACCCTGGTCATATCGACCACGCGGCCGCGGGTGAGCGCGGCATCACCGTATGCCACATCCCCGGTGCCAATCCGGCCGATGCCGCACACGTGCCACACATCTGCGCCCAGGTGGTCACCACCATCGCCGCCTATCTGCGCGGCGCACCCATCAATGTGGTTGGCGCCTGATCATGGCGGAACTCGGTGTCCTCAACACGCTGACCGTACTGCGCAAGGGCAGCTACGGCGTGATCCTCGACGGCGGCGCACTGGGCGATGTGCTGATGCCGCTGCGCGAGGCGCCGGAGCAGTGTGCGGTGGGTGATCGCCTCGAGGTGTTCGTCTACGTCGACTCTGACGACACGGTCGTCGCCACGGCGCAGCGGCCGCTGGCCATGGTGGGCGAATTCGCCCACCTCAAGGTACTGTCGATGACCGAATTCGGCGCCTTCGTCGACTGGGGGCTGCGCAAGAATCTGCTGGTGCCGTTCAGCGAGCAGAACGGCACAATGACGGTCGGCCGTTCCTATGTGGTGCATGTCTACCGCGACAAGCGTACCGGCCGCATCGTCGCCTCGGCGCGGCTGGACAAGTTCCTCGATCGCACGCCGGTCGACTACGCGCCGCGCCAGCAGGTGGACCTGCTGGTGTGCGAGCACACCGACATCGGCTACAAGGCGATCATCAATAACCGGCACTGGGGCGTGCTGCATGACACCGACGTGTTCCAGCCGCTGCGCTACGGCCAGCGCATCACGGGCTACATCAAGAAACTGCGCGAG
>JANJXC010000081.1 GCA_024709225.1 Gammaproteobacteria bacterium
ACTTCAGACATCTTGGCGCGCTTGGTGTAATCCTGGTAGGCGGGCAGGGCCACGGCGGCCAGGATACCGATGATCGCGACCACGATCATCAATTCGATCAGGGTAAAACCGGCTTGCTTCTTCATAACTCTCTCCTTTGTAGACCATCTTCCCGGACGGGATGAATAACTCCGCGGTTATTGGAGCATTTTGCGTGCCAACCCGACAAGGGGAAAAACTGTGACCTGTTGCCCAGAGAGGCGGTGTTTTCGGCGTCGGGAGCGGGTGGCTGATGCGGTGAGCGGCACTGTGTGTCAGAAAGTGACAAAAAACGTCACCTCAGTCCAGCCCCAGCTTCTGCAGACGGTAGCGCAGGACGCGGAAGGAGATGCCGAGTAGTTTGGCGGCGGCGGTCTTGTTGTAGCGGGTTTGCTCCAGCGCCTTGAGGATGGTCTCCTTTTCGATGGCGTCGAGCAGCGGGTCGAGGGGCTGGGGAGCGGCGGACGCCGCCTCGCCCGGCAGAGCCTGGCTCCCACGCAACGACTCACCGGCTGTGGGCGCAGGGTGCGGAGCGGGCAGGCTCAGGTCGGCGACCCGGATGGTGTCGCCTTCGCACAGGGTCATGGCCCGTTCCAGGATGTTTTCCAGTTCGCGCACGTTGCCGGGAAAGGCGTAGGCCTGCAGGGCCTGCAGGGCTTCCGGTTCCAGTCGGGGCAGCGGGCAGTGCCAGGCGCTGGCGAGGCGCTGCAGCATGTGTTCCACCAGCAGCGGGATGTCCTCGGTGCGCTCGTGCAGGTCGGGCAGGCGCAGTTCGATGACGTTGATGCGGTAGTAGAGGTCTTCGCGGAAGCGGCCCTCGCGCACCAGGGCGGCGAGGTTCTTGTGGGTGGCCGACAGGATGCGCACGTCGACATGGGTCTCCTGCTGGGCGCCCACCGGGCGCACCGATTTTTCCTGGATGGCGCGCAGCAGCTTGACCTGCATGTGCAACGGCAGGTCAGCCACCTCGTCGAGGAACAGGGTGCCGCCGTTGGCGGCCTGGAACAGCCCCTCCTTGTCGTTGATGGCGCCGGTGAAGCTGCCTTTTTTGTGGCCGAACAGCTCGCTCTCCATCAGCTCGGTGGGGATGGCGCCGCAGTTGACTGGGATGAAGGGGGCCTCGGCGCGCGGGCCCTGGGCATGAATCAGGCGCGCGGCCAGTTCCTTGCCGGTGCCGGAGGCGCCGCTGATGTAGACCGGGGCCTGGCTGCGCGCCAGCTTGGCGATGGTGGCGCGCACCCCCTGCATGGCGGAGGAGTTGCCGAGCAGCTGCGGCCGGCCGGATTCCGGCGGCTGCGCTGCGGTCTGGGTGGAGACGCGCAGGGCGGTATGCACCAGTTCGCGCAATACCTGCAACTCCACCGGTTTGGTCACGAAGTCGAAGGCGCCGGCCTTGAGGGCCTCGATGGCGGTGGGCATGCTGCCATGGGCGGTGATCACCGCTACGGGCAGGGTCGGGTAGTGGCGCTGGATGTAGCGCACCAGATCGATGCCGTCGCCATCGGGCAGGCGCATATCGGTGAGGCAGAACTGGAACGGACGCTGGCCAAGCAGGCGCCGTGCCTCGGCCAGGGTGGCGGCGGCGCAGGCATCCAGGCCCATGCGGGCGAGGGTCAGGTCGAGCAGCTCGCGGATGTCCGGCTCGTCGTCCACCACGAGGGCTGTGGGTCTGCTGTCGGCTGTCATCGGGCGAATATTAACCGGAAGCGGGCGCCGCCGTCAGGCGGCGGGACATAGATGAGACGTGCCCGGTTGCATTCGGCCAGTTCCCGCGCCAGGTAGAGGCCCAGCCCGGTGCCCTTGCTTTCGGTGGTGAAAAACGGTTCGAACAGGTGTTCGGCGATTTCTGGGGCGACGCCGGGACCATGGTCGCGCACATCGAGCCAGGTGTCCTGCTCATCACGGCCGGCACGGAGCTCCAGCTTGGGCGGTGGCGCGGCGGCGGCGTGGCGCAGGCCGTTGAGACAGAGATTCCACAGGATCTGATGCAGCTGTATGGGGTCGAAGGTCACCGCCAGGTCCTCCGGTTCGACGCTGAGGTGGATGTCGCCGGGGGAGCAGTCGGCATGGCGCTGGTACTCGTCCAGGAAGCGCTGCAGCCAGGGTTTGAGCACGAGGCGTTCCGGGCGTGAACGTTCGCGGCGGCCGAGGCGCAGCACGCTTTCCACGATGGCGTTGATGCGCTTGGACTGTTCCAGAATGATGGACAACAGCCGCTTGTCGGCGGCCTCGAGCGCAGGGGCCTCACCCAGCAACTCGCCGGCGTGACTGATCGCCCCCAACGGATTGCGGATTTCGTGGGCGATGCTGGCGGTGAGACGGCCGAGGGAGGCCAGCTTGAGTTGCTGCACCTGTTGACTGGCGGCGTTGGCATCCTCCAGAAAGACCAGGCTGTCGTTGCCCGTGCCGATGGACATGAAGTGGGGGAGTACCTTCTGGCCGCTGTGCGGCATTTCGAACAGGCCCGCCTCCTGATAGTCGCCGCTGCGCCAGGCCAGCAGCTGTTTTTGCAGCACCGGTGCCAACTCGGTCAAGGTGGCGCCGGTGACGGGTTGGGTGCCAAGCCCGAGCAATTGCCGCGCGGTGGCGTTGCTCAGGCGGATCTTGCCCTCGGCATCGGCAACGAGGACCCCGGTCTGCATGTGCTGGATGACGTAGTCGGTGAGCTGCGCCATGTTGGCCAGATCGATGCCGCGTTGCTGGGCGAGCCGCTCGCTGGCACGGATGCGTCGCGCCAGGGTGTGGGCCAGGGCCGCGGTAGCGAACAGGGTGGCCCCCAGCATGCCGGCCTGGGGATAGTTGATCGCCTCGCGCGCAATGTGGGCGGGGGCGTTGAGGTAGAGGAAGCTTTGCTCCACCAGCACGGCAAGAGAGGCCAGCGCGGCGAACAAGGTAGCTGTCCGGCCCACGCTGAGCAGGCCGGCGGCGGCAACGCTGACCACCAGGAGCATGCCCAGGCCGCTGCCGATGCCGCCGCTGGCGTGCATCAGCAGGGTAATGGCGACGATATCCGTGAAGGTGTGGAGGTCCACCAGGGAGTGGAAGGGGAGCAGGCGGATGCGCACCGCCATGCCGGCCAGAAAGGCGGCCGCAAGGTAGATGTAGCAAATGGCGACATAGAGCGTGGGGGCGAGTCTGCCGAAGGGCTCCGGCGTCAGCCCCAACAGATGCAGGATCACCAGGAGCCCGGTCAGCAGCAGGCGGTAGATGGCAAAGTAGCCCAGCGCCTTCCAGGGCTGTTCCCCTGCCTCGGTCAGACGGTCCGGCGCAGCACCGTCGGCGGAGTGTTCCAGAGGGGGGGCGGGGCTGGCCATCGGTCTAGCGGCGATGGGCGTCGCGATGCTCCGGGCTGCAATAGGTCTGATCACCGCTGCGCAGCGCCTGCGATTCCGGCACATGCACGCCGCAATGGTCGCATTTCACCATCCGCTCCTGCGGCCGGCCGTCGGGGCCGGGGCGTTGCGGCTTCTTGCCCTCCAGCCAGCGTTTGAACAGCACATAGGCCAGCCAGACGACGGCGGCGATGACGAGGAGGCGGATCAGGTTCATGGGGCGATTCTAAAGGAAGTGGGCAGCAAAAGGCAGAAGGCCGTTGCGCCGGTCCGCTAGAGCATAGCGGCCGCGGGCAACGCTTGCCGGACACCGTTACGCCAGGTCCGGCCTGCGTACTTGAGTTTTGAATCCTGAATTCGCCCGGCCCGTTTCCAACTTGGGCCTATTTCCTCCACAATAGCCGCTTTCCCCAGTCCCCGGGATAGACCAAGAATGAATCTGCACGAATATCAGGCAAAAGAATTGTTTGCCCGCTACGGCATTGCGGTGCCGCAGGGGCGGGTGGTGGCCAGTGTCGGCGAGGCGGAGCGCGCCATGCAGGCGGTGGGCGGCGCGCGCTGGGTGGTGAAGGCCCAGGTGCATGCCGGCGGCCGCGGCAAGGCCGGCGGCGTCAAGCTGGTGGAGGGCGGCGATGCCCTGCAGCAGGCCGTCAACGCCCTGATCGGTACGCGCCTGGTAACCCACCAGAGCGGGGCGGAAGGGCAGCCGGTGAATCAGGTGCTGATCGAGCCCACCTGCGACATCGCGCGCGAGCTGTATCTGGGCATGGTGGTGGACCGCGCCCGGCAGCGCGTGGTGTTCATGGCGTCCACGGCCGGCGGCATGGACATCGAAGAGGTGGCGGCGAAGACCCCGGACAAGATCCTCACCGTGGCGGTGGAACCGGTGGCCGGTTTGCAACCCTACCAGTGCCGCCAGGTGGCCTTCGGCCTGGGCCTGGAGGGCGATCAGATCAAGCAGCTCGGCGTGATCATGGCCGGGTTGTACCGCCTGTTCACCGAGTGCGACGCCTCGCTGCTGGAGATCAATCCGCTGGTGGTGACCGGTGACGGCCGCCTGATGGCACTGGATGCCAAGCTCAATCTCGACGAGAACGCCCTCTACCGTCAGCCGGCACTGTGCGAGCTGCGCGATGCCTCGCAGGAAGACGAGCGCGAATACCGCGCCCAGCAGCACGGCCTCAACTACGTGCGCCTGGACGGCAGCATCGGATGCATGGTGAACGGCGCGGGCCTCGCCATGGCGACGATGGACCTGATCAAGCTGCACGGCGGCGAGCCCGCCAACTTCCTCGATGTGGGCGGCGGCACCAACGCCGACAAGGTGGCGGAGGCCTTCAAGCTGATCCTGTCCGACGCCAAGGTGAAGGCCATTCTGGTCAACATCTTCGGCGGCATCGTGCGTTGCGACCTCATCGCCGAGGGCATCATCAAGGCGGTGCGCGAGGTGGGCATCTCCATTCCGGTGGTGGTGCGCCTGGAGGGGACCAACGTGGAGCTGGGCCGCAAGATGCTGGCCGAGAGCGGGCTGGCCATCACGGCGGCCGATGATTTGACCGGCGCGGCGCAGAAGGTCGTCGCCGCGGTGGGAGGTGTGTAGTGGCCATACTGATCGACAAAGACACCCGGGTGATCTGCCAGGGCTATACCGGCAAGCAGGGCACCTTCCATTCCGAGCAGGCCATCGCCTACGGCACCAAGCTGGTGGGCGGCGTGACGCCGGGCAAGGGCGGCACCAAGCATCTGGACCGGCCGGTGTTCAACACCGTGCACGACGCGGTGCGCGAGACCGGCGCCAATGCCACCATGATCTATGTGCCGGCGCCGTTTGCCGCCGACGCGATCCTGGAGGCGGCCGACGCCGGCATCGAGGTCATCGCCTGCATCACCGAGGGCATCCCGGTGCTGGACATGCTCAAGGTCAAGGCGGCGCTGAAGAACACCGACGCACGCCTCATCGGCCCCAACTGCCCGGGGCTCATCACCCCGGGCGAGTGCAAGATCGGCATCATGCCCGGCGCGATCCACAAGAAGGGAAAGATCGGTATCGTGTCCCGTTCCGGCACCCTGACCTACGAGGCGGTGCACCAGACCACCGGTGCCGGCCTCGGCCAGTCCACCTGTGTCGGCATCGGCGGCGACCCGATCCATGGCATGAACTTCATCGACGTGCTGTGCCTGTTTGAAAACGATCCGCAGACCGAAGGCATCATCATGGTGGGTGAGATCGGCGGCACGGCGGAGGAAGAGGCCGCGGCCTTTATCAGGAAACACGTCAGCAAGCCGGTGGTGGCCTATATCGCCGGCGTCACCGCGCCCAAGGGCAAGCGCATGGGCCATGCCGGCGCCATCATCGCCGGCGGCAAGGGCACGGCGGAGGAGAAGTTCGCCGCGCTGGAGGCGGCGGGCGTGCACGTGGTGCGTTCGCCGGCCGAGATGGGCACTCGCATGGCGGCGGTACTGAAATAGCCGTGGATTTTCCCGCATGAAAACCCTCCGCGTCGCGTTGGCGCAGATCAATCCGCTGGTCGGTGACATCGACGGCAATGCGGCGCGCATCATCGCGGCGGCGGGGCGGGCACGCGACGAGTTGCGCGCCGACGCGGTGCTGTTTCCGGAGCTGTGCCTGACCGGCTATCCGCCGGAAGACCTGCTGTTGCGTCCGGGCCTGCATGTGCGCGTACTGCGCGCGCTGGAAGAGGTGAAGCGGCGCGTGAGTGGCATCACGCTGATCATCGGTCTGCCGCAGCAGGCAGCCGGTGGGCTGTACAATGCGGCTGTGGTGCTGCGCGACGGCCAGTTGCTGACCTCCTACCACAAGCAGCACCTGCCCAATTATTCCGTGTTCGACGAGAAGCGCTATTTCACCGCCGGCAGCGAACCCTGCGTGACGGTCATCAACGGCGTCCGGGTCGGTATCACGATCTGCGAGGACGTGTGGCACCCGGGACCGGTGGCGCAGGCCGTGGCCGCCGGGGCGCGGCTGATCCTCAATCTCAACGCCTCGCCGTTCCACATCAACAAGGGGCGCGAACGCGAAGAGGTGGTGTGTGCGCGCATCAAGGAAAATGGTGTGCCGCTGGTCTATGTCAACCAGGTCGGCGGCCAGGACGAGCTGGTGTTCGACGGCGAGTCCTTCGTGATGGACGAGATGGGCGAGGTGGTGTTGCGTGTGCCGGCCTGGCAGGAGGGTATGTGGCTGGCCGAGTTCGAGGTAACGGACGAGGCGGTACGTGCCATGCCCGGTACGGTGGTGCCTGTGCAATCACTGGAGGCCAGCGTGTACGGCGCGCTGGTGTGCGGTGTGCGCGACTATATCGAAAAGAACGGCTTTCGCGGCGTGGTGCTCGGCCTGTCCGGCGGCATCGATTCAGCGCTGACCCTGGCGGTGGCGGTGGATGCCATCGGTGCGGCGCGGGTGGAGGCGGTGATGATGCCTTCGCGCTATACCGCCGACATGAGCGTGGAGGATGCCGCCGCCGAGGCGCTCCTGCTCGGGGTGGATTATCGCGTCATCACCATCGAGCCGTTGTTCAATGCCTTTCTCGCCAGTCTGCACGAGGAATTTTCCGGTACGCAGCCGGATACCACGGAGGAGAACCTGCAGGCGCGCTGCCGCGGCGTGCTGCTGATGGCCATCTCCAACAAGAAGCGCAAGATCGTGCTCACCACCGGTAACAAGAGCGAAATGGCGGTAGGTTATGCCACGCTGTACGGCGACATGGCCGGTGGCTTCGACGTGCTGAAGGACGTGCCCAAGACTCTGGTGTTCCGTCTGGCGGAGTACCGCAACAGCATCAGCCCGGTGATCCCGCAGCGTGTCATTGATCGGCCGCCGTCGGCGGAGCTGGCACCGGATCAGAAAGACAGTGACTCCCTGCCGCCCTATGAAATCCTCGATGCGATCCTGGAACGCTATGTGGAACTGGATCAGTGCCTGGACGAGATCGTCGCCGCCGGTTACGACGAAGCGACGGTGAACCGAGTCATCCGCCTGGTGGATCGCAATGAATACAAGCGGCGCCAGGCAGCGCCGGGGGTACGGATTACGCGGCGGGCGTTCGGGCGCGATCGGCGCTATCCCATCACATCCGGATTTGGCCGGTAATGCCCAGCGGTGACCGGGACAGCTTTAGCGAGTGACGCTCTGTTGGGCGGACGTACTGTTTTCGTCACGGGGGCGAGCCACGCGGCGGCTTATGAAGCATTGGCGCCAGCGGCGCCTTTTTTTTTGGTATACATCGCGCTTTACCTGGAAATGCGGCCGTGATTTTCAAGAAGCAGCAGCACCGTTGTGATGAGCGTGATGGCCCGTGTACTGGATAGGTTGTCACAATTAAGGCCGCGGGACATGATGTTTGCCACGGGCCGGGGTCACTGATGGTCGAGATGCGTTTCCTCTGCGATGAGATGTTGCAGCGTCTGGGGCGCTGGCTGCGTGCCGCCGGCTATGACACGGCCATCGCCATGGCAGGTGCAGATGACGGCGCGCTGGCGCGGCAGGCGGTGGCGGAGGGACGCTGGCTGTTGACCCGGGATCGGGAGATGGCGCTTGAGCGTAATGGCGATGGCCGGGTGGTGTGGCTGGCGGTGAATGGTTTGCCGGAGCAAGTTGCGGCGGTGACGCAACGTTTTGCCATCGACTGGCTACTGTGCCCGTTTTCCCGTTGTCTCGAATGCAATACTCCGATCATCCCCGCCAACCCGGCGCAGTATGCGCAACTGCCGCGCGGGGCGCTGCTTACTTCACCACAGGTCTGGTATTGCCCGCGGTGCGACAAAGTGTATTGGGAAGGGAGTCATGTGCGGCGCATGCGCCACACGCTGGAGAATTTTTCCCGCGGCGTGTGGCGCATTGCCGTTAATTGATTAGGAACGGGCAGGCAGCGGGCAGAACAGATCGGTGGCTGCCTCCTCGCCGAGCCGTTCGTAGATGGCGCTGATGGCCTGATCCTCGGTGGCGAAGATATTATCTTCGCCAATGAGCTCATACAGACCGGTGGCACGCATCACGTCCAGTACCTGTTTCTTCAGGCCGGAGAACACCAGTTGCACGCCGGAGGCCTGCAGGCGCTCCACCAGGGTGTGCAGCATCTCCTCACCCGATGCATCCATCTGATTGATGGCGTCGCCCACTACCAGGAGGTATTTGGCCTTGGGTTTGTCCGCCACCGCCTCCAGCACGGTGTCCTCGAAGTAGGCGACGTTGGCGAAGTACAACGAGCCGTCGAAGCGCATGGCGATCATGTGCGGGCTGGTGGGCAGGTCCGGGTTGACCTTGATGTCGCGCAGGGTGCCGTCCTTGTAGCGGCCGAGCTGGGCCACGCGCGGTTTCATGGTGCGGTACAGGTACAGCACGATGGCCAGGGCGGCGCCGACCATGATGCCCTTGTCCAGATGCGGCGCGGCCAGCAGGGTGACCACGAAGGTGGTCAGTGCCACGATGCCGTCGGAGCGGCTGGCCTGCCAGGTGTGCTTGAGCGCCTTGGGCGTGATCAGGCCGGTGACCGCCAGCAGGATGATTACTGCCAGCACGGCCTTGGGCAGGTGGTACAGGAAGGACGTCAGGAACAGCAGGGTGACGGCGACGAACAGGCCGTTGAACACCGAGGCCAGGCCGGTTTTGGCGCCGGCCTGCAGGTTGATGGCCGAGCCGGTGAAGGAACCACAGGAGGGATAGGCCTGGAAGAAGGCGCCGCCGAGGTTGGACACGCCCTGGCCGATCAGCTCCTGATTCGGATCGAGACGCTGCTTGGTCTGGGCCGCCAGCGCCTTGGCCATGGAGATGGTTTCCATGAAGGCGACCAGGGCGATGACGAAGGCCGCCGACAGCAGGGACAGGATGGCGTCCCAGCTCAGTGCCGGGATACGGATGCTGGGCAGGCCTTCGGGAATGGTGCCGACCACGTCGCCACCGCCCTTCAGGTTCAGTTCACCGCTATCGATCTTCTTGATGTGCCAGGCACTGCCGTCGGTTTCCACGCCGGTGGGCACTGTGCCCTTGAGGTAGAGCTGCGTGGTGCCGCCGTCGGCGGTGGTCACCCGCTCGAAGTCCATGCGATTGATGTTGGACTTGCGCGCCTTGTTCTGCTCTTCGAGCGACTTCAGGTTGATCTGCAGCAGCTCAATTTCATGGCGCAGGTCGGCAATGGTGCGTGCGTCCCTGGCCTTCTCCGCGGCGCGCAACTGGCCGGACAGGGCAGTGGACTCGGCCAGCATTTCGTTGATGCGACGATCGGTTTCCGCGTAGGTCTGCACCACCTCGCGCACGGCGGGGTCGACGATGTGCTCGGGGACCGCCGTGGTCTTCTTCTCGTAGCCGAGGGCGGCGCTGATCAGAATGGTGATCACCACGGTGATCAGCACGCTGGGCTTGGACAGGGCCGGCACCTTCTTGAGCCCGAGCATCAGCGCCAGCGCCAGGATGGACATGGCGAGGGTCGGCAGGTGGGTCTGCGGCAGGTAGCCCAGCATCTCCCAGATATCTATCAGGAAGGAGTCGCTGCGGCCTTTGGGGATGCCCAGCAGCATGTCGAGCTGGGACAGGGCGATGATGATTGCCGCCGCATTGATGAAGCCCAGGATCACCGGATGGGACACGAAGTTGACGATGGTGCCCAGTTTGAACACACCCATGCTGAACTGGATGACGCCCACCAACAGGGTGAGCAGCAGTGCCAGACCGATGTAGTCCTCGGTGAACGGTACCGCCAGCGGGGTGACGGCCGCCGCGGTCATCAGGGAGACGATGGCCACCGGGCCGGACAGCAATTGCCGCGATGAACCCCACAGCGCCGCCAGGATCGCCGGAATGAAGGCGGTGTAGAGGCCGAAGTAGAGCGGCAGGCCGGAGAGCTGGGCGTAGGCCATGGCCTTGGGCACCAGCACCAGGGCGCCGATGATACCGGCGATGAGATCGCCGCGCAGGATGACTGCATTGATGGGAAACCAGGCCAGGAACGGAAAGAACCGTAGTAGTAGTTTGTTGGTAAACATCGGATACGCCTTCACTCGAGTTTTGGCCGCCTTTGCGGCGGTGTAGTTGTAATAGGTACTGCCGTTGCCTCCGGGGTGCTCCACTTCCGAACCGGAGTTGGTGCTCATGGGTATCTAGGCCGTATTTATGGCTGACCCTCGATACGTTTTATCTTGCGCCACAGCGAGACGCGGTCGATGCCGAGTATTTCCGCGGCCTGGCTGCGGTTGCCAGCGGTGTGTTCCAGCACCTGGCGGATGTAGTCGGTCTCGAATTCGTCCAGTGTCGGCAGCGTGCTGCCGGTTATCGGCAGGATGCGCGTCTTCAGTTCGCGCAGCGCCTCCGGCAGGTGCGCCACTTCGATGAGTTCGCCCCGCGTCAGCGCCACGCCGCGTTCCACTACGTTGGCCAGCTCCCGTATGTTGCCGGGCCAGTCATAGCCGGACAGCAGCTGCATGGCCTCAGGCGTGATGTCGACCACCTCGCGTCCCATGGCCAGCGCATGCTTGCGCAGGAAGTAATAGGCGAGCAGGGGGATGTCATCGCGCCGCTCGCGCAGTGGCGGCAGCACCAGATGGACGACGTTGAGGCGGAACCACAGATCGGAACGGAAGCGTCCATGGTCCACCGCTTCCGGCAGGTCGATGTTGGTGGCGGCGATGATGCGCACATCCACCGCTATCGGTTCAGTGCCGCCAACGCGGAACAGCTCGCGCTCCTGCAGGACACGCAGCAGCTTGACCTGCATCGGCAGGCTCATCTCGCCGACTTCGTCGAGGAATAGTGTGCCCTGATTGGCCACCTCGAACAGGCCATGCTTGACGCGATCGGCGCCGGTGAAGGCGCCTTTCTCGTGACCGAACAGCTCGTTGGCGAGCAGTTCCTCCTGGAAAGCGCCGCAGTTGATGGCCACGAACGGGCCTTCGACACGGTTGCTGTGCAGGTGCAGATAACGCGCCAGCAGCTCCTTGCCGGTGCCGGATTCGCCACTGATCACCACGTTGCAATCGGTGGTGGCCACCTGCCGCGCGGCATCCAGCAGGCGCTGCATGTTCATGTCCTGGGTGATGAAGTTGCCCCGGCCCTGGAGCCCTTCTATATGCCGGCGCAGCTCGCGGTTTTCCCGTTTGAGCGTGGCCACCTCCACGGCGGCACGTACCACCTGACGTACCTCATCGAGGCGGAATGGTTTGGCGATGTAGTGGAATGCGCCCTGCTTCATGGCGGTGACCGCCGAATCCAGGGTGGCATAGCCGGTGATTACGATGACCTCGCCATCAGGCAGCAGTTCGCGTGCGCGGCGCAGGATCGCCATGCCGTCCACCTTTTCCATGCGCAGGTCGGTGAGCACTACGTCGAACTGGCCTTGTTCCAGTTCCTTCAGCCCGCCGGGGCCGCTCTGGCGGGTGGTGACGTCGTAGCCTTCCTTGAGCAGGATGTGTGACAGGTTGCGCAGGGCGATGGCTTCGTCGTCGATGACCAGTAGGCGTGCACTCATGACGTTACCTCGGCAGCGGGGAGCCATAGGGTGAAGCGGGCGCCGCCTGCGGCCGGACTCTCGGCGGCAACGCAGCCGTCATGCTCGGAGATGATCTCTTCGACGATATACAGGCCGAGCCCCGCACCCTGGCCGGGCTCACGCGTGGTAAAGAACGGATCGAACACGTGTGGCAAGACGTTGGCGGGAATGCCGGGGCCGTCGTCGCTGATCACGATAACCACGCCGGGATGATCTTCCGTGTGGGCGGTGCCGATGATGTGAGCCGGCGGTTGTGGCGGCCAGTTGGTGCCGGCCGCGGCGGCGGCGCCGAGATGAATATGCCTGGCGCCGGCATCGGCGGCATTCTTGATGAGGTTGATGAATACCTGTTGCAGGCGCTGCGCATCGGCCAGCACGGCCAACCCGGCAGGCACTTCGGTGTGCAACTCCACGCCCGGCAGCGCACGGCGCAACAGCACCAGGGTTTGCGTTACCGCGCTCTTCAGCTCCACCGCACTGATGGTGCAGGTGCCGCGCCGCGCATAGTCGAGCAGGCTACGCACGATCACTTGCGCGCGGCGTGTCTCACCGTCGATTTGCTCCAGCCACTGGCGCAGGGTGGCGGGGTCGGTGCTGTCCAGTTCCTCCAGCAGGATCTGGCAGGAGGAGGAGATGTTGCCGAGGGGATTGTTGACCTCGTGCGCGACACCGGAAGCGAGCACACCGATGGAGGCCAGCTTCTCCGCATGCAGTACCTGGCGGCGGCGCGCCTCCAGCTCATCGAGCATGCGGTTCAACGCCGCGGTGAGGGAGACGATCTCGGCGTCGTCCGATACCTTGGGGAAGTGGGCAAAATCACCGGCGGTGATGGGCTTGAGCTGCGCCTCTAGCCGGCGCAGCGGCCGCACGGTGACGCGCGACAGCACCTGGCCACCGACGATGCCGAGTATCACCACCACGCCGACGCCGAGGAACAGCAGGCGCTGGGAATGCTGCACGGTGGCGGCAAGGGCAGTGCGCTCGTGGGCAGCGAGGTAGTCGGCGGCGGTGCTGATGTCGTGGCCAACGTTGCGGATCTGCTGGGCCAGGGCCGGTGCTGGCCTCTGCTGCTGTTCCGCCAGCAGGTACCGGTATTGCGCCAGGGCCTGACCCAGGGCAGCGATATCCAGTTCCGGTGCGATGACGGCGAAGGCCTCGCGCCACTCCCCCAGCCGCGTGCCCGTTTCCGCCGCCAGTTGTAGCGCCTGCTCCAGTTCAGCAGCGCCGCCATAGAGAAAGTGATTCTTTTCGTGGCGGCGCATCTCCAGCGCGCTTTCCTGAAACACGGAAACGGCGATGCCTTCCTCGATGCGTTGTTCCAGCCAGCGCAGGTCGGCCCAGGCGAGCAGGGTGAATGCCGCCACGCCCCCCGCCAGCAGGGAGTAGCCGAAGATGATCTTGCGCCGGATGCTGCTCATGATGGTGTTACAGAAAGCAATATGGATGTTGCAATTCTAAACATACAAATAATTCCTTACAACTCAATTGCTTGGACTTAATCCAAGGTTTTGTGTTGCATTGCGCAACATGTGTTGCCTGGGGGGGTTAAATAAAACCAATCATTACAATAAGTTATGAGTAACCCCCTCCTGGCACGCCCCCTGCTAATGACTCGGCGCAAAATCCACTGTTGCGTTGAGGCAGCCATGAAACAACTGACGGTAAAGCTCAAGTCCATCCTGGCCGATCTGGCGCAGGCCAATGCGGGTGAAATGCTGACCACCGGCGCCAAGGCGCGCCTGCTATCCGGCGTCAGCTGGACGGCGCAGCATCGCCCGGCGGCACAGCGGCGTGAGGTCGTGCTGGCGGTGGGCAGCATGCTGCCGCCGCGGGTGATGCGTTATGCCATCGGCGTGTGCCGGCAGAACGATGCCGATTTGTGGGTCCTGGCCCGCGATGCCGCCACGGCCAGCCACATGCTTGCCCCGTTCCGTGACGAGCGCATCGCCGCCGAAGTGGAGTGCCGGGTGGAGGAGGTGAGCGGCAGCGGCGCCGTCTCCCGTTTCTTCCAGCGTCATTCCCGCACCCTGTGCGCCATCGTCACCGGTGGCGACCCGGTGAGCGAAACCTTTGCCGGACGGCACAAGCCGCCGGTGCCCCTCGTACTGGTTGAGGACACCGCACCGGCCGTGCCGGGCGAGTATGTGGCCCTTGCCGACTGATTCACCAAAAAACTACTACTAGCACTCTCGGGAGACACCATGTCAGAAAGAAAGAAAACCGCTGTTGCCACGGCCGTGTTCGGTCTTGGCAGCGTGCTGCTTTATATGTTGCTGTTTGCCTATGCCGATCAATTGGTGACGTGGGCAACGGAGACGCGTCAGGGCAACAAATTGTTGTTCCTGATCCCCATCGTCATCGCCTTCATCTTTTCCTGGGTACATGGCAGCTTCACTGGCCACTTCTGGGAACTGCTCGGCGTGCGTGCCGCCGGCAAGCACAAGTAAGCGGAGGCGCGAAAATGATCGACTCGATTTCCTTTATTGAATTGACCGTCGCCAGTGCGACGGCGCTGTTCATCGTCGGTTTTGTCGGCGGCATGGTGTCGGGCTTCATCGGTTCCGGTGGTGCCTTCGTGATGACGCCGGCGATGATGACCCTGGGCGTGCCCGGCATCGTTGCCGTGGCCTCCAATATCTGCCACAAGTTTCCCAAGTCGCTGGTCGGCGCGATGAAGCGCCACAAGTACGGCCAGGTGGACATCAAGCTCGGCATCATCATGGGCATCTTCGCCGAGGTCGGCATGCTGGTGGGCAAGAATGTGATGACCGGCATCAAGGATACCTACGGTGATGTCGGCACCAGCCTGTATGTGTCGGTGGTGTTCGTGGTGGTGCTCGCCATCGTCGGCAGCTTCGTGCTGCGCGATGCCTGGCGCATGCACAAGGCGGAGAAGAGCGGGGAGAGCGATGGTACGCACAAGGTGACCAGGCTGGCGCGCTGGGTGCAGTCGCTGCACATCCCCGGCACCATGATGTATTTCGACAGCATCAAGGCGCGGGTATCGCTGGTTGTGGTGGCGCCGCTGGGCTTTGCCACCGGCATGCTGGCCTCTACCATTGCGGTGGGTGGCTTCATCGGCGTGCCGGCGATGATGTATATCCTCGGCGCCCCGGCGCTGATGGCCTCGGCCACCGAGCTGGTCATCGCCTTCGTCATGGGGCTGGGCGGTTCTATCCTCTACGCCCTCGACGGTGTGGTGGACATTCGCCTTGCCATGATCATCCTGGCCGGTTCGCTGTTCGGCATCCAGATCGGCGCCATCGGTACCACCTACGTCAAGGATGCGGTGGTGAAGTTCGTGATGGGCCTGATCATGGTGATCGTGCTGTTCTCGCGCTTCTTCTACGTGCCGGGCTATCTCTCCCGCCTGGAACTGATTGACCCGATTCCCGAAGCCACCATCACCACCCTCAAGATTTTCGGTGATGCGACGCTGGTGCTGGCCCTGGCCACTGGTGGACTCACCATTGTGGTAGCACTGATCAAGGGCATGGTTGCCCATCGCCGGGAACAGTTGACATGAGTGCCGTGCCGCCCCGGCAGGCGCTGATCGCCAGTGATGCCTCGCCGTACTCGGAGAGCGCGTTGCGTGTGGCCATCGATATGGCGCGGCAATATGGCGTCAAGCTGACGGCGATGGCGATGGTGCTGTTCGCCGATGATCTGGAAGCGGTGGGCACTGGCGCCTTGCTGGAAGAGCAGGATCGCTCCATGCAGGAACATCTGGACGGCATTGCGCAGCAGGCGCATGACGCCGGCGTTCCCTGCGATACGCTGCTGTGCCACGGTGAACAGCCCCACGCCGAAATCGCCGCAGCCGCGGAAGAAACCCATGCGGATCTGATCGTGATGGGGCGGCGCGGCAAGCGTGGCCTCGCTCACCTGATGGTGGGTGACGCCACGGCCAAGGTCATCGGCCTGGCGGCGGCCAATGTGCTGGTGGTGCCGCGCGGCAGTACCTTGTGGCGCCGCCGCATCCTGCTGGCCACGGATGGTACGGACTACAGCACCGCTGCCGTCGGCACTGCGATCAATCTGGCGCAGGCCTGGCAGTTGCCGCTGACCGTGGTACATGCCGTACCGGAAGGTCAGGACAGCGCTGCCGCACAGGAGGTGGTGGATGCCATCTGCCGTCGCACGGCGGTACTGGAGGTCGATTGCGAGGCACGGGTGGAGCCGGGCAAGGCCGACGAGGTGATCACCCGCGTCGCGCGCGAGAGCGGAGCCGACTTGATCGTGGTGGGCAGCCATGGCCGCAGCGGCATCATGAGCGTGATCCACGGCAGTGTGTCGGCGCAGGTGATCGGGGCGGCGAGTTGCCCGGTGCTGGTGGCGCGCAGTTCCTAGTGGTGCCGGCGCGCAAAACAAGAAGCCGCCCATCGGGCGGCTTTCTTTTTTACGGTGCAGCGTTGCCGCTTAGCAGGGCAACAGCAGGAATTCCAGCAGAGCCTTCTGCGCATGCAGGCGGTTTTCCGCCTGCTCCCACACCTGGCTGTGGGGGCCGTCGATGACGGTGGCCGCCACTTCTTCGCCACGGTGGGCCGGCAGGCAGTGCAGGAACAGGGCGTCAGGCTTGGCCTTCGCCATGATGGCGTCGTTCACCTGGAAAGCGGCGAAGTCGCGCAGGCGCTGCTGTTGCTCATCTTCCATGCCCATGCTGGCCCATACGTCGGTGGTGATCAGGTCGGCCCCCCGCGCTGCCTGCAACGGATCAGCGAACAGATGCACACTGTCGCCGGCGGTGGCGAGAATATTCGCATCCGGCTCATAACCTGCCGGGGTGGCGATGTGCAGCCGGTAGCCGAACTGGCGCGCACCCTCGATATACGAGTTGCACATATTGTTGCCGTCGCCGATCCAGGCCACGGTCTTGCCTTCGATGTCGCCGCGATGCTCGAGGAAGGTCTGCATGTCGGCCAGCATCTGGCAGGGATGGAAGGCGTCGGTGAGGCCGTTGATCACCGGCACGCGCGAGTGGGCGGCGAAGCGCTCGATCTGCTCGTGGGCATAGGTGCGGATCATCACCACGTCGACCATGCGCGACAGCACGCGCGCGGTGTCCTCGATGGGTTCGCCGCGGCCGAGCTGAGTGTCGCGCGGCGACAGGAAGATGGCATGGCCGCCGAACTGCACCATCGCCACTTCGAAGGAGACGCGGGTACGGGTCGAGGACTTCTCGAACACCATGCCCATCACCTTGCCCTTGAGCGGCTGGTACAGCTCGCCGGCCTGCTGCATGGCCTTCAGTTCGCCGGCGCGGCGCAGCAGCTGTTTCAGCTCCGCCTTGCTGGCATCCTGGAGGGTGAGGAAGTGTCGTACAGCCACGTTGTCATCTCTCTCAGGCGGCGTTTTCCTGCAGGAACGCCAGCACCAGGCCGCTCACCTGCTGCACGATCTGATCGGCTTCGGCATCGCTCAGGATCAGCGGCGGCAGCAGACGGACCACACGTTCGGCAGTGACGTTGATCAGCAGGCCCTGTTCCAGCGCGCGCTTCACCAGCTCGCCGCAGGGACGATCCAGCTCGATGCCGATCATCAGGCCCTTGCCGCGCACGTCGACCACATGCGGATTGCCGTTCAGCGCCTCGGCGAGGCCGAGCAGCATGCGCGTGCCGAGATTTTCGGCGCGGGTGGGCAGATCGTTCTGTTCCAGCACGTCGAGCACGGCGAGACCCGCGGCACAGGCCAGCGGATTGCCGCCGAAGGTGGAGCCGTGGTTGCCCGGCTTGAACAGTTCAGCGGCAGCGCCGCGCGCCAGGCAGGCGCCGATGGGCACGCCGTTGCCCAGGCCCTTGGCCAGGGTCATCACGTCCGGTTTGATGCCTTCATGCTGGAAGGCGAACATCTCGCCGGTGCGGCCCATGCCGGTCTGGATTTCGTCGAGCATCATCAGCCAGCCGTGCTGGTCGCACAGCTCGCGGATATCGCGCAGATAACCTTCCGTCGGCACCTGCACGCCGCCTTCGCCCTGCAGCGGCTCGACCAGAATGGCGGCGACGCCGACGCTGTTCTTGGCGACGGTGCGGATGGCCTCGATATCGTTGTAGGGCACGCGCACGAAGCCGGTGACCAGCGGCTCGAAGCCGGCCTGCACCTTGCGGTTGCCGGTGGCGGAGAGCGTGGCCAGGGTGCGGCCGTGGAAGCTGCCCTCGGCAACGATGATCAGCGGAGTGTCGATGCCCTTCTGATGACCGTACAGGCGTGCCAGCTTGATGGCGGCCTCGTTGGCCTCGGCGCCGGAGTTGGAGAAGAACACCCGATCCATGCCGGCGGCGCGCACCAGACGCTCGCCCAGCGCCTGCTGGTTGGCGATGCCGTACAGGTTGGAGGTGTGCACCAGGGTCTTGGCCTGGCGGCACAGCGCCTCGGCGACCTGGGGATGGGCGTGGCCCAGCCCGCACACCGCCACACCGGCGACGGAGTCGAGATATTTCTTGCCATTGCTGTCCCACAGCCAGGCGCCTTCACCTTTTTCAAAGGTGACCGGCAGGCGGGCGTAGGTGGTCATCAACGCATCGGACATATTGTGTTACCTGAAAAATTCGCAACCCGGAAAAACAAAAAGGCAGCCTCCACGGAGACCGCCAGTCGTCCACTGAGAACCGATTCTACTGACTCTGCGGAGAGGGTGCAAATCCCCCGGGAGTGGTGCGGAATTGAGTTTTTGCAGGACCGGGGACGGCCGATGCCGTCCCCGGTTTATGGCCGGCTTAGGCGAAGTTCTTCGCCACGAAGTCCCAGTTCACCAGGTTCCAGAAGTTCTCGACGTACTTCGGACGGGCGTTGCGGGTGTCGATGTAGTAGGCGTGTTCCCACACATCGCAGGTCAGCAGCGGCTTCTTGTCGCTGGTCAGCGGGCAGCCGGCATTGGAGGTGTTGACGATCTCGATGGAGCCGTCCTTGTTCTTCACCAGCCAGGTCCAGCCGGAGCCGAAGTTGGTGACGCAGGAGTTGGTGAACTTCTCCTTGAAGGCGGCGAAGGAGCCGAAGGTCTTGGTGATGGCGTCGGCCAGGGCACCCTTGGGTTCGCCGCCGGCGTTGGGGGCCATGCAGTTCCAGTAGAAGGTGTGGTTCCACACCTGGGCCGCATTGTTGAACACGCCGCCCGCCGGGGCCTTCTTCACGATGTCTTCCAGGGACAGATTTTCGAACTCGGTGCCCGGGATCAGGTTGTTCAGGTTGGTGACGTAGGCCTGGTGGTGCTTGCCGTGGTGGTATTCCAGGGTCTCGGCGGAGATGTAGGGTTCCAGGGCGTTCTTGGCGTAGGGCAGTGCCGGCAGTTCATGCTTCATGGATGTGCTCCTTTAGTTTCGAGTTTGAGTCCTGACCAACATAGTGGGGGTGGTACCGGGCGTACACCAGGGGAGTGGCGGACGCCCAAAAAGAAAGACCGCGCCTGCGCGGTCAATAACCGATATATTTGGTAAAGATTACCCATTTTCAAGGGTTTTGTCACGTCCGGCTGATGGCCCCCCGCGACTAGCGCCGGATGAAGCGCAGCCCCAGCAGCCCGGTGAGTATAGCGCCGTAAAGCAGCGGCTCACGCAGATCGGCCTTGACCATCAGCGTGAAGTGGATCACTGCCAGTACTGCCGCCGGGTAGATCAGGCGGTGCAACTGTTTCCAGCGCCGACCCAGACGACGCATGGAGGCGTGGTTGGAGCTGAGGGCCAGCGGCAGCAGCAGGAGCCAGGCCAGCATGCCGGTGGTGATGAACGGACGCTCGACGATGTCCTCCCAGATCGCGGCCCAGGCGAAGAACTGATCCAGCGCCGTATAGACCAGCAGATGCAGCACGGCATAGCCGAAGGAGAACAGGCCGAGCAGGCGCCGCAGCCGTACCGGCCAGGTCCAGCCGGTGAGCAGGCGCAGCGGCGTGGCCGCGAGGGTGAGCAGCAGCAGGCGCAGCGCCCAGTCACCGAGGAAACGGATGATGGCCTCGATGGGATTGGCGCCCAGCCCGCCGAGCAGGGCCTGGGCCAGCAACCAGCCTAGCGGGGCGAGGCAGAGCAGGAAGACGCTGCGCTTGAGCCAGCGTTCGCTCAATACCATCGGGTCAGATCCATGCCGCTGTAGAGTGAGGCCACCTGCGCTGCGTAGCCATTGAAGGGCAGGGTCTCGCGCTTGAGGAACTCGCCGATGCGCCGCTCCCGCTTCTGGCTCCAGCGCGGATGGTCCACCGCCGGATTGACGTTGGCGTAGAAGCCGTACTCCTGTGGCGCCGCGCGGTTCCAGGCCGTGGGCGGCATCTGCTCGGTGAGGCTGATGCGGACGATGGACTTGATGCTCTTGAAGCCGTACTTCCACGGCACCACCAGGCGCAGCGGCGCGCCGTTCTGGCCGGGCAATACCTCGCCGTACAGGCCGACGGCGAGGATGGTGAGCGGATGCATGGCCTCGTCCATGCGCAGGCCTTCCACATAGGGCCACTGCAGCACGCTGCGGCGCTGGCCCGGCAGATTCTCCGGATCGTGCAGGGTGGTGAAGGCGACGTATTTGGCACGCGAGGTGGGCTGAAAGCGCTTGAGCAGGTCGCCGAGGGGAAAACCGACCCACGGGATCACCATCGACCACGCCTCGACGCAGCGCAGGCGGTAGATACGCTCCTCCAGCGCATGGGGTTTGAGCAGATCCTCCAGCGCATAGGTACCCGGCCTTTCCACCTCGCCATCGATGGCCACGGACCAGGGCGCGGTTTTGAGCCGGCCGGCGTTGCGCGCCGGGTCGTCCTTGCCGGTGCCCAGCTCGTAGAAATTGTTGTAGGTGGTGATGTCCTTGTAGCTGTTGACCGGCTCATTGGTGCTCAGCGGGCTGCGTGGCAGCGGGCCGAAGCGGCGCGGGGTGGCCTGCAGCGCCGGGGGTAGCAGCAGGGCGCCGCCGGCAGCGGCTGCGAGGCCGAGAAAACGGCGCCGCTCACGATAGACCGCTTCAGGGGTAATCTCGGAGGGGCGGATCTCGCTGGGATGGTGGCGACGCATGATCGGTACCTTCGGAACAGGCGTGAGGTGAGATAACCATAGCAGTATGGAGCCGCGCCACGGGACAGAGTTCACTCCGGTGCGCCGCCGCGGCGATTGACTTAAGATGCCTGTGGTCATGGCTGGAGCAAACGCATAACTCATGAACGAAGAACTGCAACAGCGCCTGCGCGTACGATTTCCCGAACTGCTGGCCGCCGATGCGCCACTGTTGCCGCGCCTGCTGCGTGAGACCGTGGTGCGTACCCTGCCGCCGGGGCAGGTGGTGTGCCAGCAGGGCGACAGTTGCGGCTACCTGCCGCTGCTGCTGTCCGGACGGGCCCGGGTATTCAAGGTGGCGGAATCGGGACGCGAGATCACCCTGTACCGCATCGAGACCGGTGACAGTTGCGTGCTCACCGCGTCCTGCATCATGAGCGATATTCCGTTCCCCGCCCTGGCGGTGTCCGAGACGGAGGTGGAGGCGGTGCTGATCCCGGCGGGCAGCGTGCGCGCCTGGATGGGCGAGTCGGCGGCCTGGCGCCGCTATCTGTTCGGTCTGGTGGCGCGACGCCTGGCCGATGTCATTGCGGTGGTGGAGGAGGTGGCATTCCGGCGCATGGATGCGCGGGTGGCGGCCTGGTTGCTGGAGCACGGGGTCGATGGGGTGGTGCATACCACCCACCAGGAGCTGGCCGTGGACCTGGGCAGCTCACGTGAGGTGGTGAGCCGCATCCTGCGCGACCTGGAGAACGAGGGGCTGATCCGGCGCCAGCGCGGCGAGATCCTGGTGCTGGAGCGCGCACACCTCGCGCGCCTGGCCGCTGCGTGACATAGTCACAGACAGGTGCGCAACTGCCGTCTATCCTTGCCGACAGTTCTCAAACACCGTGCAAGGAGATTCACATGAAGGCAAACGTCGGTAGTGTAGACAAGGTCGTTCGTATCATCGTCGGTCTGGCCATCATCGGCTGGGGCGTCGCCGCCAGCAACTGGCTGGGCGCCATCGGCATCATCCCCCTGGCCACGGCCCTGCTGGGCTTCTGCCCGGCCTACAGCCTGATCGGGGTCAATACCTGCGGCACCAAGAAGTAAACATTCGTTGCGGCATGCCGCAGGAGGCCGCCGGTGCAAACCGGCGGTTTTTTTTTTTGGCCTCCCCGAACCTTGTGTACACTCAATGTGGGTTAAGGGCGCACGTTGCGTTGCCGCAGGGAGGGTCGCATGGCGGAGTACCGGAAACATGTGCAGTTCGACGGTCGTCTGTTGCTGATCGGGTTTGGCGCCATTGGGCGTGGCGTGTTGCCGCTGTTGCTGCGTCACATCGGCCTGCGGCCTGAGCAGATCACCATACTGCGGGCGCACCCCGGCGACGACGATATGGTACAACGCCATGGCGTGACGCAGCTGGTCGAGCCGCTTCAGCGCGATAATTACCGCATCATCCTCGAGCGCCACGTGAGCCCCGGCGATTTCGTGCTCAATCTGGCGATCAATGTCTCCAGCCTGGCGCTGCTCGAATACTGCCAGCAGCATGGCGTGCTGTATCTGGACGCCTGCATCGAACCCTGGAGCGGTGGCCATGTCGATCCTGCATTGCCACCCGCACAGCGTTCCAACTATGCCTTTCGCGAGGCCGCGCTGGAGTTGCGTCGCCGCTACGGTCAGGGCGCGACGGCTGTAGTGAACCACGGCGTCAATCCAGGTTTGGTCTCCCACTTTCTCAAGCAGGCCTTGTGCAATCTTGCCGCCGATCACGGCCTGGGCGATGTGCCGCCGGCCACGCGGGAGGGCTGGGCACAACTGGCCTGCACCCTGGGGATCAAGGTGATTCATGTGGCTGAGCGCGACAGCCAGTACGGCCGGCAGCAGAAGCGGCGCGGCGAATTCGTCAACACTTGGTCGAGCGAGGCCTTTGTCGATGAATCCTGCCAGCCGGCGGAGCTGGGCTGGGGGACCCATGAGCGCTACTGGCCGCTGGCTGCGCGCCGCTATGGGTTCGGTCGTGACTGCGCCATTTATCTCGAGCGCCCCGGGGCATCGGTTCAGGTGCGCAGCTGGGTTCCCAGCGAAGGGCCGTATCACGGTTTTCTCGTTTCCCACGGCGAATCCATCTCCATCGCCGATTACCTGTCGGTGCATGAGGGCGATACCGTGGTGTATCGCCCCACCGTGCACTACGCCTATCATCCGTGTGACGATGCGGTGCAATCGCTCCATGAGTTGGCGGGGAAAAATTGGCAGATGCAGTCCCGTCTACGCCTGCTGCTGGACGACATTGTGGAGGGGATGGATGAGCTGGGTGTGCTGTTGATGGGAGCACGCCAGGGGGCTTACTGGTACGGCTCGCAGTTGTCTTCCGAGGAGGCGCGCAGGCTGGCACCATATAACAGCGCCACGACCTTGCAGGTGACGGCCGGCGTGCTTGCCGGGGTGGTGTGGGTGATGCGCCACCCGGCGCAGGGCATTACCGAGCCAGACGGCATGGATTACGCCGAGGTGCTGGACGTCGCGCGTCCCTATCTGGGACCGCTGCTGGGTGTCTACAGCGGGTGGACGCCGCTGGAAGAGCGTGGCCGTCTGTTTGGCGAAGAGTTGGATCGCAACGATCCCTGGCAGTTCTGCAATTTTCTGGTGACTTGACATTCAGATGGCGGCGGTGTCGAGTGCGGCCCAGTCACTGGCCTGAGCGACCTCGATGCGATTGCGGCCCGCGGCTTTGGCACGGTACAGCGCCAGATCGGCACAGGCGATGAGGCGTTGAGCGGCTTGGCCGCGGGCCGGGATGATGGTGCAGAGGCCGACGCTCATGCTCACGCTGCCGAGGCCGGAGCTTTCATGGGGGAGTGCCAGGGTGGCCACGGCGTGTTGCATGCGGCGCGCCACGGCACCGGCGCCGGCGACATCGGTTTCTGGCATCAGCACCACGAACTCCTCGCCGCCGTAGCGCGCCACCATATCGGTGGGACGTTGTACCGCCAGGCTGAGCGTGGCGGCAATATTCTTCAGGCATTCATCACCGGCCTGATGGCCGTAGTGATCGTTGTATTGCTTGAAATGATCGATGTCGATAAGCAGCACCGACAGCGGCGTGCCCTGACGCATGGCGCGCAGCCATTCTCGTTCCAGTGCCTGATTGAAGCTGCGTCGGTTGGCGATTCCGGTGAGGCCGTCCTGGGCAGAAATGCGGCGCAGCTCGCGGATGATTTCACGCACCCTGGCGACCATGACATTGAACGAGGCAGCGACGATGTGGACCTCCTGGATTCCGCGGTGCGTCACCAGGGCATGGTTCTCATCATGCACGGCGTTCTCCATCTGTCCGATCAGCTGTTGCACCGGCTGAAACAGGTGGCGATTCAGCAGCCAGAAGGCCAGCGTCAGCACGGCGATGGTCAGGGCAAAAAATGACAGCGTGGTGATGAACTGAATACGGCGCATGTCGGCGTAGAGCAGATCGACATCGGCATAGGCCACCAGGTAGAGCACAACGCTGCCATCGGCGCTGCGTAGGGCATATTCCATCGCCGCATAATTTGGTGCGTGCGCGTCGATATCGGTAGGGTGCAACAGCTCGGCACGCTGGTGATCGTGGATGCCGAGAGGCATGTGGATCATGTCGCCGACGTTGAGCAGATTGAACAGCGGGTTGAACACCACCTCCAGATAGCCTTCCACGTGCAGCCCGCCCACCGGGACCAGCACCGAGTAGAGCGGTGTGTCCCTGGTGCGCCACAGCTCACCCAGGGCTTTGAGGCGTTCCACGCCCTGGCGCCGCGCCAGACGCTGCATCACGGTGGTGGGCAAGGGGGCGATGTCGCGCTGCCCATCCATGCCGAGCAGGTGCAGGTCTGCGTCGTAGGCACGCAGCGCCACCAGATCCAGATAGCCTGCCTCTACGTAGCCTTTGCTGAACGGTGCGTTGAGCTGTATCAGCAGCGCCGCCGGATCATGCAGCTGCAGGCGCCGCTGCACGGAGCCGCCGAGCGTGATGGCCTGGCTGCGTGCCTGGCGTAGCGCCTCCAGTGCTGCCACCTCGATGACGCGGGATATGCTGTCGGCGCGATAGTCGAGAGCGGCACGGCGGAACTGATACTGTGAAACGACGGTATGCATGACCGTGATCAACACGACTGCCAGGAGCAGGGCGGTGATCAGGACGCGTAGTGAGATCCGCTCCATAAGGAAGCAGCCCGCCTAACGGGCGATGGGGAGTTCCTTGTGCAGCCATTCCTGCCAGCCGCCGCGGAACCAGTAAATGGTGCGGTAGCCCCAGGTGGCGGCATGGGCGGCGGCATTGCTGCTGCGCAGGCAGCGTTCGCCATTGCAGTAGAACAGCAGCGGCGTATCGCGATCCGGCGCGATGCGCGACAGTGCTGCTTCCGTCATCTCGGTATCGAGCAGGTTGACGGCGCCGGGGATATGGCCCTTGGCATGCTCCTCGCTCAGGCGTGAGTCGACGATGACCAGGTGCGGCGTGGCCTGGATCAGCAGCACGGCCCGCTCGGCATCGACGGTGACGGTGCCGGGGATGGTTTGCGGCGCCAGGGGCTTGTCGGCGATTGCCGGGACGGCCAGGCACAGCAGCAGAAGAGCTGCGAGACTTCGCATGTTGTTCCCCCAATTATGTGACTACTGCTGACAACCGGAACTACGCTGGTTCCTTATGCAACGGTACTCTCCCGGTGGGGGGGCGGCAAGCAATAGGTTTGCCCGGGGCGCTGGTGCGGGGGCAGTTACGGTGAAATTTTGCGACTGCGCAAAAAGAAGCGGGGCATTGCTGCCCCGCTTCGGGTACTGCGCGCCATATCAGCGGGCCTTAGCCGATGCTGGCCTCGGCCGAATCCTTCTCGCCCTTGTTGTCGACCCAGGAGAGAGTGACCTTGTCACCCTTCTTGGCGCCGGAGAACTCGATGGAGAGATAGGGGTTGGCGGAGATGGCGGCGCCCCAGGCGGCCTCGAGCACGTTCTTGCCGTTGTGGGCACAGGTGACGTCCTGGATGTAGTGGGCCGGGATGACCTGTCCGGTCTTCTTGTCCTTGCGCTGGCCGGTCTCCATCACGTGCTTGATGAGGGCCTTGACCGTGCACACGTCGCCCTTGAGGGTGGCGCGGATCTTGATTGAATCTGCCATGTTGGAAATTCCTCTGTATTCGTCGATTCGTCTGAAAGGGCGCGCGGTTTAGCCGCCGCAGCCGCCGATGGTGACCTTCACTTCCTTGCGGCCGGCATACATGGTGCCGCCGGCCTTGACCACGGCCACCACGTTGGAGGTCTTGCCCATCTTGACGCGGGTGGAGACGGTGCCGAGGGCATTGGGGGCGAGGTTGAAGACGGCGGTGAGCGGGGTCGCATTCTGCTCGACGAACAGGCTGATGGACTCGATGCCCTTGATGTTGGCATTGACGGTGACCGGGACCACGGCGCCGTTCTCGGCGATGTCCGGGGCCTTGATCTCGATGTCGTTGCTGGGGGTGGTCATGTCGGCGTTGTAGACGCCCTTCAGGCTGGAGGCGATGTCCTTGGCCTCGAAGGCGGCCTTGGGCCAGGCGGCCAGCACCTGGCGGGGAGAGAGCAGGCCGGCGCCTACGGCGACGGCAACAGCGCTGCCGGCCAGGGTGCCCTTGAGAAAGATTCTGCGCTTGGT
>JANJXC010000098.1 GCA_024709225.1 Gammaproteobacteria bacterium
TATCAGCAGATCATCGAGCAGGCCTGGGAAGACCGCGCCGCCATCCAGCCCGGCAAGGCGCCGGCCAAGGTAGGCGAAGCGGTCGAATTCGTCCTCGCCCAGCTCGACCAGGGCAGACTGCGCGTCGCCGAGAAAATCGACGGCCAGTGGGTCACCCATCAGTGGATCAAGAAGGCAGTCCTTCTCTCCTTCCGCCTCGAGGACAACCGCATCATGGATGGCGGCGCCCTGCGCTACTGGGACAAGGTACCGACCAAGTTCCAGAAGTACGACCAGGAACAGTTCGAACGCGGCGGCTATCGCGTCGTGCCGGGTGCCGTGGTGCGCCGCGGCTCCTTCATCGGCCGCAATGCCGTGTTGATGCCTTCGTTCGTAAACATCGGCGCCTATGTCGACGAAGGCACCATGGTGGACACTTGGGCGACCGTCGGCTCCTGCGCCCAGATCGGCAAGAACGTGCACCTGTCCGGCGGCGTCGGCATCGGCGGCGTGCTGGAGCCGCTGCAGGCCGCTCCGACCATCATCGAGGACAACTGCTTCATCGGCGCCCGTTCCGAGGTGGTGGAAGGCGTCATCGTCGAGGAAGGCTCCGTCATCTCCATGGGCGTGTACATCGGCCAGTCCACCAAGATCTACGACCGCGAGACTGGCGAAGTGCACTACGGCCGCGTCCCCGCCGGCTCCGTGGTGGTGTCCGGCAACCTGCCCTCCAAGGACGGCAAGTACAGCC
This sequence comes from Gammaproteobacteria bacterium, assembly GCA_024709225.1. Taxonomy (GTDB): domain Bacteria; phylum Pseudomonadota; class Gammaproteobacteria; order Thiohalomonadales; family Thiohalomonadaceae; genus Sulfurivermis. The sequence continues at coordinate 731 of JANJXC010000098.1, forward strand.
TGTACTGCGCCGTCATCGTCAAGAAGGTGGACGAGAAGACCCGCGGCAAGGTCGGCATCAACGAGCTGCTGCGCGACATCTGAGTGAAGTGACAAGTGGCAAGTAACAAGTTGCAAGAATTCTTGTGACTTGGAACTTGTCACTTGCATCGACTCCATGACCATCCTCTACGGCATCAAGAACTGCGACACCGTGCGCAAGGCCCGCGCCTGGCTGGACGCGCACGGCGTCAGCTACCGCTTTCATGACCTGCGCACTGATGGCCTCGATGCCGCCACGCTCAACGGCTGGCTGCAACATGTCGACACCGCCACGCTGATCAACACCCGCGGCACCACCTGGCGCCAGTTGCCGGAGAACGCACGGCAGATCGGCGACAACGACACGGCGGTGCGGCTGATGCTGGAGCATCCGACGATCATCAAGCGCCCGGTGCTGGTGCACGATGGCAAGGTTACCGTAGGTTTCGTTGCCACCAATTACACAAATCTGTTCCGATTGTAGGAGCGGACCACGTCCGCGATTAAGCGCACGAAAGAGCCACGGCAAATCGCGAATACGATTCGCTCCTACAACACCACGCTGCTTTGTGGCCTAATAGCGCCATCCAACAACCTTGAGCCCCGCCATGTCCGCCACCCTCGAACTCGCCAAGGAACTCATCGCCCGCCGCTCCGTCACACCGGATGATGCGGGCTGCCAGCAGCTCATCGCCGATCGTCTGCGCCCCCTCGGCTTCAACATCGAGCCGCTGCGCTTCGGACCGGTGGACAACCTGTGGGCGCGGCGTGGCAATGATGGACCGCTGTTCTGCTTCGCCGGCCACACCGATGTGGTGCCCACCGGGCCGGAGGGCAACTGGAGCCACGCGCCCTTCGCCACTGAGGTCGTCGACGGCATGCTGTACGGCCGCGGTGCCGCCGACATGAAGGGCTCCATCGCCGCCTTCATCACCGCTACCGAGCGCTTCCTGGCGCGCCACCCGCAACACCACGGCTCCATCGCCTACCTGCTCACCTCCGACGAGGAAGGCGATGCAGTGGACGGCACGGTGAAGGTGATCGAGGTACTGGAACAACGTAATGAAAAGATCACATGGTGTCTGGTGGGCGAACCGTCCAGCGTCAAGGTGCTGGGCGACGGCATCAAGAACGGCCGCCGCGGTTCCATGACCGGCTACCTCACCGTGCACGGCGTGCAGGGCCACGTCGCCTATCCGCACCTGGCCGACAACCCGGTACACCGCTTCGCGCCGGTGATGGTCGAGCTGTGCAACATCGAATGGGATCGCGGCAACGACTACTTCCCGCCCACCTCGTTCCAGATCGCCAACATCAACGCCGGCACCGGTGCCAACAACGTGATCCCCGGCGCACTGGAGGTGATGTTCAACTTCCGCTTCTCCACCGAACAAACGTCCGAAGGATTGCAGAAGAAGGTGGCGGCACTGCTCGACCGTCACGGCCTCAAGTACAGCCTGCGCTGGTCGCTGTCGGGCCACCCCTTCCTCACCGAGACCGGCGAGCTGCTGCCCGCCACCGTCGCCGCCGTGCGCGAGATCGCCGGCGTGGAACCGGAGGTCAACACCAAGGGCGGCACCTCCGATGGCCGCTTCATCGCCCCCACCGGCGCCCAGGTGCTGGAGCTGGGGCCGCTCAACGCCACCATCCACAAGGTCAATGAATGCGTCAGCGTCGCCGACCTCGATACGCTAAGCGCCATCTACGAACGCCTGCTGGAAAAGCTGCTGGTGTCGGACTGAAAGTCAAAAGACTTCAACGCGAAGACGCAAAGACCGCTAAGGACGCAAAGGGATTTTGTGTCCCTGGTGTGACGTCAGACCCGAAGGCACGCACCACCACGACGCAATACCCATAGCCCAGGAAGTCTCTGCGTTCTTTGTGCCTTTGCGTTTAACGTCTTTACTACACTAAAGATTCCCCGCCCTCTGCCGTCACAGTGACTGCCCTCTAAAGTTCTCCGCCACCGGGACGCTATTGCATGCAAAGCCCGTCCCGCCCGGAGCACGTCATGATCGTCACCAACTCCTCCCTGCAATTGCACAGCAGCCACAGCTACCTGGAATACCAGCGCCGCCATGAATCCTTGACGGTATGGAAGGACGGTCAGAGCGGCCGCCAGCAGCTCACCGTGGAGTCCACCCGCGAGCAGCTGCGCATGGGGGCCAGCGCCAGCAGTCTCACCCTTGCCCAGGGCATACCGCGCCCGCCGCTGCCCGAGCGCGCCGCGGCGATCGCACCGGCCGCACCCCCTGCCGCTGCCGCCGTTTCCGAAACCGACGCGGCCGATGCCACGGTACACAGCGCGGAAGAGTTGCAGGTCACCATACTCAAGCTGCTGGTGGAAAAGCTCACCGGCCGCAAGCTGGAACTGTTCGATGCCCGCGAGATGAACCACGGCAAGGACGTGGAGTTGCCTCCGGAGCAGCAGGCACGCGGCAATCCGCGTGAAGGCTGGGGGGCCGTCTATCACCTGGAGGAAACCACGCTCGAACAGGAGAACACGCAGTTTTCCGCCCAGGGCGTCGTGCGCACCGCCGACGGCCGTGAGATCGCGCTGTCCGTGGAATTGAACATGAGCCGCGAATTCATCAGCCACGCCCATCTCACGGTGCGCGCCGGCGACGCGCTGAAGGACCCGCTGGTGATCAACTTCGCAGGCACCGCCGCCGAACTCACTGCCGGTAAATTTTCCTTCGACATCGATGTCGACGGCCGGCCGGATGAGATTTCCTTTGTCGGCCCCAACAGCGGCCTGCTCGCCCTCGACCGCAACGATGACGGGATCATCAATGACGGCAGTGAACTGTTCGGTGCCCTGAGCGGCGACGGCTTCGCCGATCTTGCCGCTTACGACGACGACGGCAACGGCTGGATCGATGAAGGCGATGCCATTTTCACCCGCCTGCTCATCTGGAGCCGCGATGACGCGGGCAGTGATCAGCTGGTGGGATTGCTTGAGCGCAATGTCGGCGCCATCTACCTGGGCCAGGTGGCGACACCGTTCTCGCTCAAGGACAGTGACAATGCGCTGCAAGGCGTGGTGCGTGCCAGCGGGATTTATCTGGGGGAAGACGGCGGCGCGGGGACAGTACAGCAGCTGGACCTCGTAGTGTAGGAGCGGCTATGCCGCGATCTATCGTTCCCACACTCTGGTTGGGAGCGCACCCGGTGACGCTCTGCGTCACGGACTGTACAGGATGCAGAGCGTCCTGACAGACATTCCCACGCAGAGCGTGGGAACGATGAACACTGGAAATCAGCGCTGGTGCGTGACCTTGTCGCGCAGATACACCGGCTGCGCCAGCGCGGCATCCACGGCATGGCCGGAACGCCACGCCGCCGCGGCCAGCGGCAGCAGGTCGACCGCCTGCGGAAAGCGCTCGCCCTGATATGTCGTCACTGCGCAGCACGCCGCCAGCACCGGGCCATAGGTCGCCCAGCCGCTGCCGTACCCGGCATAACCCGCTGCCGCCGGCACGGGCACCTGCTCCGGTGCGTACACGCCCTCTTCGCCTTCCAGCACCATCACGCCGTCCCGTGCGCGGTACAGCCCCCAATACACCTCGCCCATGCGCGCATCGATGGCCGCAGCGACCTGCTGTGCGCCATGCTCACGCCATGCCCCCTGCGCCAGCGCGGCAAGGGTGGAAAGCGGGATGACGGGAAGCTCGGCGGCAAAGGCCAGTCCCTGGGCCACGCCGGCGGCAATGCGCACGCCGGTGAAGCTGCCGGGGCCGCGGCCGAAGGCAATGGCATCCAGCGCCGCCAGCGCCAGCCCCGCCTCGGCCAGCAGCTCCTGCACCATCGGCAGCAGCAATGCCGCATGTTCGCGTGGGGCCAGCTGTGTACGCTGCAGGATGACGTCGTCCAGCTGCAGGGCAACGGAACAGGATTCGGTGGCACTGTCGAGGGCAAGTATCTTCACGGGATCAATCCAGCGGGGGTGGCAGGCAGATGATTATTGCACATCGGTTGCGGACGTCTGCGGGGCAAAGAAGCGCTGCACCACCTCCAGCTTGCGCGTCTTGGACATGGGCGGCAGGCTGTCGATGAATACCCGGCCATAGGACTTGCTGCCGAGGCGCGGGTCGCACAGCATCAGTACGCCCCGATCGTTCACATCGCGGATCAGGCGCCCGACGCCCTGCTTGAGGGTGATCACCGCCTGCGGCAACTGGTACTCCATGAACGGATTGCCGCCCTGCTCGCGCATCGCCTCGATGCGCGCCTGCAACACCGGATCGCCGGGCGAGGCGAAGGGCAGCTTGTCGATGATGACACAGGACAGCGCCTCGCCGCGCACGTCCACCCCTTCCCAGAAGCTGCCGGTGCCGAGCAGCACCGCGTTGCCCAGGGCGCGGAACTGCTCCAGCAGGCGCGAACGCGGCATCTGCCCCTGCACCAGCAAGGGGTAGTCGATGCGTCCCTCCAGCAGTCCCGCCGCCTCCTGCAGCGCACGGTGGCTGGTGAACAGGATAAAGGCACGGCCGCGGCTCGCCTCCAGCACCGGCAGGGCCTGCTCCACCACCGCAGCGGTGTAGCCGTAGCTGTTGGGGTCGGGCATCTCCGGCGGCACATACAGCAGCGCCTGGCGGGCAAAATCGAACGGACTGTCCCAGCGATGTGTCTTCGCCTCATTGAGGCCGAGGCGATGGGTGAAGTGCTCGAAGCTGTCGCCTACCGCCAGGGTGGCGGAGGTGAAGACCCAGGCACAGGGCCGCGCGCTCACCTGCGCCTGGAACAGCTCGGCGACGTCCATGGGCGTCAGATTGAGGGAGAACGAGCGGGTGTGGGTTTCGTACCAGTGCACCTGGCCGTCGGCGGCAGCGCTGCTCACCTGCGCATAGCGCGCCATCAGGTCCTCGCAGCGGCGCAGGCAGCTCTCCAGCCCCTTGCCGCGCGCGGCCAGCGGCTTGAGCTGGGCATGCAGCTCCTTCAGGGCGGTGTCCACCTCGTTCAGCGCCGCCTGAAAACCCGGCAGCTGCGCCACCTCGCGCCAGGCGCCGCGGCGCTGCTCAACCCCGAAGGCCAGGCGCAGATCCTTTACCGTCTTCTGCACATGTTCGGCGGCGCTGCGCAGCCGTCCGCTCTCGCCCGCCTCGCGCAGGTCCTCGGCAATGCTGTCGCCGGCCAGCTCCAGCAGCTGATTGCCGCTCACCGCGGTGCCGAAGAAATTGGACGCCGTTTCCGGCAGCTGGTGCGCCTCGTCGAGGATGAAGGCATTGGCGCCGGGCAGCAGCTCGCCGAAACCCTCGCCCTTCAGGGCCATGTCGGCAAACAGCAGGTGATGATTGACCACCAGCACGTCGGCCTCCTGCGCCCGGCGCCGCGCCTGCATCAGGTGGCAGTCATCGTACTGGCCGCACTCACTGCCCAGGCAGTTGTCGCCGGTGGAGGTCACCTGCGGCCACAGCGGCGCGTCTTCCGCCAGATCGGTCAGCTCGGCGATGTCGCCGCTGCGCGTGCGGCCGGACCATTCGCGCACCAGCTGCAGATCGGCCACCTCGCTGCGGCTGCGAAAGCGTCCCTCGGCCATGGCCAGTTCCATGCGGTGCAGGCACAGGTAATTGGCCCGCCCCTTGAGCAGCGCCACCTCCACCGGCACGCCCAGCGCCTGGCGCACCAGCGGCAGGTCCTTGTGGAACAGCTGGTCCTGCAGGTTCTTGGTACCGGTGGAGATGATCACCTTCTGCCCGGACAGCAGTGCCGGCACCAGATAGGCGAAGGTCTTGCCGGTGCCGGTGCCGGCCTCGGCGATGAACACCTCATGCCTCTCCAGCGCCGACGCCACGGCCTCGGCCAGCTCCTGCTGCTGCACGCGCGGGGCATAGCCTGGAATCAGTTCAGCGAAGGGGCCATCCGCGGAGAGGATGGTGTGGATGTCATGCATAAATGATTGTTTCGGGTAGGAGCGGATCGTATCCGCGACAGCTGTGGCACCAAGACACCGGAGTCGCGAATGCCATTCGCTCCTACATCAGCGATTTTCCCAGACTTCGTCCGTAATCAGCCCCTGCTCCCGTGCCCACACCAGGCGGCCGATGGCCTTGAACTTGGCCACCGACATGGGGCCGCGCTTGCTGCGATTGCTGTTTTCGGACTCGCGCACGGCCTCGACCAGGACATCACGCGCGGCCTCCCAGATTTCCGAGGGCTCGAATTCCTCGTCCATCAGCACCAGCACCACGCTGTCCCACTGCTGCTCCAGCTTGAGCTGGCCGATGCGCTGCCCGCCCTTGCTCTCGTCGAAGATGGCGCGGCCCTTGATCTGCACGCGGCGGCCGGCGCGTTCACCGCTGCGGCCGACGGCGTCATAGCCCAGATTCGGGTCCTTGCACGGCTCCAGATCGAGCAGGCGGGCGGCGTCGTACTTGGCGATCTCCCCGCTCACGGCAAGGGGCTGCCCCGTCGTGCGGCGGTATTCCGCCGCCAGACGCCGTGTCTCCGCCATCAACCTGTCTACCGAATAGACTCCCACCGGGGCCACTCCTGTTGCCGTACTGCCGTATATATTACCAGTCCCGAAGCGCTAACATGCGGCCTCGTGCCGACTTGTCGTCGCGCCTGCCAGCGGGCACCATCACGCCATGCCCGACAATCCCGACAGCCAGCGTCATCTCGTCCAGAACCTGCTGCGCCAGGAACAGGCGCTGCACGGTGCCGACGCCGTGCAGCTGGTGGAGACCCACATCTCCTGGCTGCTGCTCAGCGGCGACTATGCCTACAAGCTGAAAAAGCCCCTCGACCTCGGATTTCTTGACTATTCCACCCTGGAGCGGCGCCGCCGCTTCTGCGAGGAAGAGGTCCGCCTCAACCGCCGCACCGCGCCGCAGCTCTATCTGGAGACAGTCCCGGTAAGCGGCACGGTCGATAATCCCTGTTTCGGCGCAGGCGGACCGATACTTGAGTACGCGGTGAAAATGCGGCGCTTCCCGGCCGGTCTCCTGCTCGATGAATTGCTGCAGACCGGCCGCCTGCCGGCGCGGATTATCGACACCCTGGCCGCCACGGTGGCGGATTTTCACGCCGCAGCGGCCAGGGTCGCCGCGGACCTTCCCCTGGGCACACCGGAGGTGGCCGGGCAGCCGGTGCGGGAGAACTTCGAGCAGATCCTGCCGCGTCTGCACGACACCGCCCAGCTCGAGCAGGCGCAGCAGCTCGCCGCCTGGGCCGCCGCGGAACAGCAACGCCTCGTCCCGCTGCTGCGCCAGCGCCGCGCCGACGGGCATATCCGCGAATGCCACGGCGACCTGCACCTGGGCAACATCGTCCTGCTCGACGACGTCCCCCTGCCCTTTGACGGCATCGAGTTCAACGATACCCTGCGCTGGATCGACGTCATCAGCGACAGCGCCTTCCTGATGATGGACCTGCAGGCCCGCGGCCGCAGCGACTACGCCTGGCGTTTTCTCAATGCCTACCTGCAGCACACCGGTGACTACGCCGCCCTGCCCCTGCTGCCCTGGTATCTGAGCTACCGCGCCATGGTGCGGGCCAAGGTCGCCGCCATCCGCGCCGCGCAGGCGGCCGATGACCTCACGCTGCGCGACCACGCCGCCGGGGATGTCGCCGCCTATCTGACGCTGGCGGCCAGTTATGCCGCGCCGCGCCGGCCCTGCCTGCTCATCACCCGCGGCCTGTCGGGCTCTGGCAAGACGCGCCACAGCCAGGTGTTGCTGGAGCAGTTCAGTCTGGTGCGCCTGCGCTCCGATGTGGAACGCAAGCGGCTGTTCGGCCTGGCGGCCACGGCCAGCAGCGGCTCCACCGTCGGCGGCGGCATCTACACCGCCAATGCCGGCGAACAGACCTATGCGCACCTGGCCACCACGGCGGAGATGATCCTGCGCAGCGGACAACCGGTGCTCATCGACGCCACCTTTCTGCGCCGCGCCCAGCGCGACAGGTTCCACCGCCTGGCGGAAGGTCTCGGCATCCCCTTTCTCATCGTCGAATTCCATGCCGCCGACGCGGAACTGCGCCGCCGCATCCTGCAACGCAGCGCGCGTGGCACCGATGCCTCCGAGGCCAGTCTGGCCGTGCTGGAACAGCAGCTCGCCACCCAGGAGCCGCTCGGAGAGGATGAACGCGCGCGCTGCATCCGTGTCGATACGGAACAGGGCCACGCCGATACCCGCATGCTGGCCCAGGTTGCGGAATATCTGCAGCCATGAACAAAGGCAGGGCGCACACCGCGCACCACGAGCCATATCAGACAACATCATGGTGCGCGGTCGCGCCCTGCATCGATACCGATGACTCCGCCTAGTCTGCTCGACATCCTGTTCAGCCAGCGCCTGCTGGGCGCGCTGCTGCTCTATGGCCTACTGGTCACGGCGCTGGAATACTTCACCGCCCGTCTGCACCACGCCGTGCGGGATGTCGGCATCACCGCCTGGATGGTGGAGCATGTGCTGCTGCCCTGGTGCCGGGTGCTGGCGCTGCTGATATTCCTGGTGCTGGCCCACCCGGTGCTGTTCGGCCTGTACGGCGCGCCGCCGCTGCCGGATTTGCTGTGGGCACATGATGGCCGCGTCAGCACACTGATCAACACCGCCTTCGTGCTCAGCCTGCTGCTGCCGCTGGCGCCGCTGCTGGGCAACCTCAAGGGACTGGTACTGCCGCTGCAGGCCATCGCCATGTCGACGTTGCTGTTCCACTGGTTGGCGCTGGCCCTGGGCGTGAACGACGTGAACTACTGGCCGGGAGGATGGACTGTGCTGACGATCCTGTTCCTGGCGCCGCTGATGCAGTGGCTGGCCCAGCGCGTCAGCCACTGGCTCGGCGGCCATCTCAACCGCGCCCACAACCGTGAGGGCTTCGAGGGTCTGGTGTACGAGGGATTATTGCTGTTTTTCCAGGTACCGGCCGTGCTGATCTACACGCTGGCGCTGGGCAGGCAGCTGCATGGGGTTGTCGCGTAGGAAAGATCGCCGCTCCGTGCCCGGCCCGGTCATCGCGAATACGATTCGCTCCTACAATTTGCGCACCATTCGGGCGACGGGCAGGCAGTTGCATGGGGTCGTCGCGCAGGATAGTTCGCCGCTCCGCGCCCGGCCCGGTCATCGCGAATACGATTCGCTCCCACAATTTGCGCACCATTCGGGCGACGGGCAGGCAGTTGCATGGGGGCGTCGCGCAGGATAGATCGACGCTTCGCGCCCGGCCCGGTCATGGGGGGGAAAAATAACGAAGCAAAAAATAACCACAAAAAACGGAGGGAAAAAGAAAAGAGAGAAAAAAAACCAACGGGCACCCCCACACCCCCCCAAAACCCCCCCCCACAACAACAC
>JANJXC010000101.1 GCA_024709225.1 Gammaproteobacteria bacterium
GTGGTGCTGCTGCTGCTCGACGCCGCCGTGATGGTGCTGTTCGTGCGCGGCCTGATGCAGCCCCTGCGGATGGTAAGCCAGATCATGCACCACGTGGCACAGGGCGACTTCACCATCGAGGTGCACAACCCCTATCAGGGCCAGATCGGCGACATGCTGGCCGATGTCGACCGCTCGGTGCGCGCCAACCGCAGCATGATGGAGCGCATCCTCAGCGACACCGTCAACATCGCCTCCGCCAGCTTCGAGACCGTCAGTTCCTCCTCCAAGGTGGTATTCAACGTCGAGGCGGAAGAAAACCACGTCCACAGCATCTCCGAGGCCAGCCGCCAGATCAGCGCCACCATCGCCGGCACGGCTGACAACGCCCGCAGCGTCAGCAACGCGGTCCACGAACTCAACAACACGGTGAGCGAGGGCAACACCATTGCCCAGCAGACCCTGAACAGCATGAGCCAGCTGGCGGAGACGGTAGGCGAGGCGGCCGCCAAGGTGGAGGCACTGGGTGAGTCATCGCGGCGCATCGGCGAGATCACCGCGGTGATCAACGACATCGCCGGACAGACCAACCTGCTCGCACTGAACGCGGCCATCGAGGCGGCTCGCGCCGGCGAGCACGGCCGCGGCTTCGCCGTGGTGGCCGATGAGGTGCGCAATCTGGCGGAGCGCACCAGCAAGGCGACCAGCGAGATCGCCGCCATGATCCATACCATCCAGAGCGAAATCGCCGCCGTCACCACCACCATGCAGACCGGCGTCGATCGGGCCGACAACAGCCGTCAGGCAGCACTGCATACCGGTGAGGCCTTCGACACGGTAAAGGGCGGCATCGAAACCGTCACCACCCTCATCGGCCAGATCGCCGCAGCAGCCAGCGAACAGCAGACCGCCACCGAGGAAATTGCCGCCAGCATCCAGATGATCTCCGATCTGGCCGGCAACAACACGCGCCAGGCCCACAGCGCGGTAGACACCATCGAACAGATGAACACCGTCATCGGTGATCAGCTGCGCACGCTGGAACAGTTCCAGATCCCGCACAAGGCGGTACTGGTGGCAAAATCCGATCACATGCTCTGGAAGAAGCGCCTGACCGAGCTGCTGCTCGGTCGTACCCAGATGCGCTCCAGCGAGGTCACCGACCATCACTCCTGCCGCTTCGGCAAGTGGTACTACAGCAGCGGCAAGGAGATGTACGGCAATGTTGCCGCGTTCCGCGCCATCGAAGAACCGCATCGCCAGATCCACGCCATCGCGCGCCAGGTGGTGGAGATGCACGAAACTGGCAACAAGCTCGAGGCACAGCGGCTGGTGGAACAGCTCACCGCACCCACCGCCGAGGTGCTGGCCCGTCTGGACGAACTGCACCGCATGGCGTCAGGAAAAAGTGACAAGTGACAAGTGACAAGTGACAAGTGACAAGCGGGATTGTTTGCTTCTTCTTGTAACTTGTCACTTTTAACTTGTCACTTGCAACTTGTATCTTGTATCTGCCCTATCCCTCCAGCAGCCGTTCGAATTCGGCCAACGGCAGCGGACGCCCCAGCAGGTAGCCCTGATACTCATCGCATCCCTGCTGGTGCAGGAATGCCAGCTGCGGTTCCTCTTCCACCCCTTCGGCGATCACCTCCAGATTCAGGCTGCGGGCCATGGCAACGATGGTGGTGACGATGGCCGCGTCGTCGCGGTCGCCGGGCACCCCCTGCACAAAGGAACGATCGATCTTGAGGCGGTCCACCGGCAGGCGCTTGAGGTAACTGAGCGAGGAATAACCGGTACCGAAGTCGTCGATGGCCAGATTGACGCCGAGCGCCTTGAGCTGCTCCAGGGTGCGGACACCGGCCTCGGCATGACTCAGCACGAACCCCTCGGTGATCTCCAGTTCCAGCCAGCGCGGCTCGAGGCCGCTCTCGGCCAGGACCTCGCTCACCGTCGCAACGATATCGCCGTGCACGATCTGCTGCCCTGACAGATTGACTGCGATGCGCAGCGGCCGCCCCCGCTCCTGCCATTGACGCGCCTGGCGGCAGGCGGTGCGCAACACCCAGCGCCCCAAGGCCTGGATCAGCCCGGTCTCTTCCGCCAGCGGGATGAAACGGTCGGGCGGGATCAGGCCCATGTCCGGATGCTGCCAGCGCACCAGCGCCTCGGCACCGATACAGCGGCGACTGCCCAGCAGCGCCTGCGGCTGGTAATGCAGCAGCAGTTCGTCCCGCTCCAGAGCCAGACGCAGGCCGCGCTCCAGCTCAAAGCGCTCCAGGCTGAGGCGGGTCATTTCCGGCGTGTAGAACTGGTAATTGTTGCGCCCCATTTCCTTGGCGCGGTACATCGCGGTATCGGCATTCTTGATCAGGGCATCGGCATCGTGGCCATCGCCGGGAAATACGCTGATGCCGATGCTCGCGCCGATATAGATGTCGTGCGGCTCCACCCGCACCGGGTCCCGCATGCTCTCCAGTATCTTGTGCGCCACCACACCAGCATGCTGCGCATCGTGCAGGTCTTCCAGGATCAGCAGGAATTCGTCGCCGCCCAGGCGCGCCACCGTATCCTGATCGCGCACCACGGCATTGAGGCGATGGGCAACGACCTGCAACAGGCGGTCGCCCACCGGGTGGCCCAGACTGTCGTTGACGTTCTTGAAGCGGTCCAGGTCGAGAAACAGCACGGCGAGCTGGTGGCCCACCCGGCGCATGCGTTCCAGGGCGCCCTGCAAGCGGTCCTGCAGCAGGACACGGTTGGGTAGGTCGGTAAGCAGGTCGTAATGCGCCAGGTGATGAATGCGCTCCTCCGAGGCCTTCTTTTCGGAAATATCCGTAAAGACGCCGATGTAGCGCATGGGCTCGCCCTGCGCATTCTTCACCACACTGAGATTCTGCCAGGCCGGGAACACCTCGCCGTCGGCACGCCGGTACCACACCTCGCCCTGCCAGCTGCCGTCCTCGTCCACCATCGCCCACAGCCGTTCGCAGGCCTGCTGTTCGAAGTTTTCGGCGTTGAGCACCGTGCGCAGCAACTGCCCGGCAACGGCTTCAGCGGTGTAGCCGGTGATGGTGCTGAAGGCCTGGTTGACCTCGACGATACGGTGATCGGCACCCAGGATCATGATGCCCTCCTGGCTGCCCTCGAACACGCTCGCCGCCAGGCGCAGCTGCTCCTCGGTCTGCCGGGCGCGGGTGAGGTCCTTGATGCCGACCAGCATGCCGATGGGTTGCTCCTGGTCGCCACGAATGATGCGTATCGAGACCTCGATGGGACGCGCCACGGGATTGCTGGGGTCATCGGCATCCATGGTGACGTAGGCGTCTTCACGCAGGCGCCGCGCCCGGCACACCGGACACTCTTCCCTTTCACCGTGCGGATGCATCAGCACATCGATGCTGCGGCCGATGACCTGCTCCGGCGCCAGGCCGAACAGGCGATAGAAGGCACGGTTGGCGCGCAGCACCTGTTCGTTCAGGTCGAGCAGGTACACCGCATCGTCAAAGAAGTCCATGGCATAGGACCACTCCTGTGCCGAATGTTGCAGCGCCAGCTCGGCGCGACGGCGCTCGGTGACATCGCGCCCCAGCACCACCAATCCCTTGCGCCCACCGCCGGCACCGAACACCGGCACCTTGATGACATCGTAGATATGGGTGTCGCCCTGCACGGTGGGGATCGCCTCCTCGCCGCGCGTGATGCCGCCGGCACGCCAGGCCTGCTCGTCGCTGGCCTCGCAGGCGAGAAAGGCGTCGCGGTACAAGGCGTCGGTGAATTCGGCCAGTTCGGCATCGGTCCTGCCGCGATAATCCACCGCGGTGAGGTTGAACAGTTCCAGATCGGCCTGATTGGCCTCCAGCCAGCGGCCCTGGCCGTCCTTGAAGCAGATGATGTCGGGGGTGGCATTGATCAGGGTACGCAGGCGCTGCTCGCTTTCCGCCAGGGCACGCGAGGTACTCACCACCTCGCTGCCCAGCGGCCGGATCAGCCAGGCGGTGAGCACTGCGCCGGACAGCACCATCACCAGGATGGTCAGCGCCGGCAACAACAGCTGCCGCTGCACCGGCAGATACATATCCTCGGCACGCACGGCCACCGTCAGGGCCCAGCCGTTGCTGTCCGGGACGGGCTCGTAAAACAGAATCCGTTCACCCGCATCGGGCGCGACGATGCCGGTACTGCCGGCGGCCGCCATCTGCAGGGCTTGCAGCATGCCGCCTGCGGCCGGCAACAACCGCAGCTCGGCGGCCAGCGCATCGGTGGTCACCAGCAGCTGCTGCGGCAGATTGCCCAGATACTGCCGTACGGCCATGCCGAAGGCGGCCTGGTCGCCCAACAGTTTGAGCAGCCCGTCGAGCTGGAATACCACCACGTCGGTGCCTACCCGCTCCGCCTGGCGGTTGAGGATCGGCGCACCGATGAGCAGATGAGGATGACCGTCGATGAGCACCGGACCACGCACCAGCGGCAGACTGGCACCCGCCGGCGGCAAGGGCCATTCCTCACGCAACGGCAGCAGGCCCAGCGACACGGCCGGTCGGCCGGCCGCATCCAGGCGCACCAGGCCGACCACATCAGCGGACTGACCGAGCGCGTCCTGCAGGCGCGGTGCGCTGAAGGCGATCAGTTCATCGCGCGACACCTCGCCGCGGTTGTACTGTTCCAGTCGATCACGGATCACGCTGCGGCTGGTCAACTGCATGGCGACATCCGTCAGCTTGTGAAAATACTGGCCGATGGTCTGGGACTGGCCATGCACCTGGGAGTACAGCGCCTCCTCGCCGTGCTGGCGCGCCTGCAGATACAGCGGCACCCCCGTCGCCAGGCCCACCACCAGGCCGGTGAGCATGATGCCCAGCATGGCGAAGGCGAGGATGCGGCGTTGCAGCCGATGGGTGTTGTGGCTGGTCACGGTGCAGGGTGCCGCCGTTCCAGGATCAGAAAGCTGAAGGCGTAGGGATTCTTGTCGTCAGCCGGGTGATCGCCGCGTTCCACCTCGCGCCAGTCATCCCAGTCGAATTCGGGAAACCAGGCATCGCCCGCCACCTCGGCGTGCACCAGGGTCAGGATCAGGCGATCGGCGCGCGGCAACATCTGCCGGTAGAACGACTCCCCGCCGATGATCATCACCTCCGGCACATCACCGGCGGCGCGCAGCGCCTCGGCGATGGAATGCACCACCGTGGCGCCCGGCGCCTGATAGGCCGCGTCGCCGGTGACCACGATATTGTGGCGCTCCGGCAGCGGCCGGCCCAGCGACTCGAAGGTCTTGCGCCCCATCACGATGGGCTTGCCCAGGGTGTGGCGGCGGAACCACTTCATGTCACCGGGCAGATGCCAGGGCAGGCGATTCTCGATGCCGATGACACGATTCTCCGCCAGGGCGACGATGATTGAAATCAACGGTTGCGAATTTCGAGTTTCGAGTTCCGAAACATCACCTCCGCCACGTACCGCACTTGCCATCTGCACCGCCCCCTTCGAAACTCGAAACCCGAAACTCCTGTCGCTACACAGCGACAGGCGCCTTGATGGCCGGATGGCACTCGTAGCCGACCAGGTCGAAATCCTCGAACCTGAAATCGAACAGCGACGTTACCGCCGGATTGATCTTCATCTGCGGCAACGGATACGGCGTGCGCGCCAATTGCGTCTGTGCCTGCTCCAGATGATTGAGATAGAGGTGGGCATCGCCCAGGGTGTGCACGAAGTCGCCCGGCTGCAGCCCGGTGACCTGGGCCACCATCAGGGTGAGCAGGGCATAGGAGGCGATGTTGAACGGCACGCCGAGGAAGATGTCGGCACTGCGCTGATACAGCTGGCAGGACAGCCGGCCATCGGCGACATAGAACTGGAACAGGGTGTGACAGGGCGGCAGGGCCATGTTTTCCACCTCGGCCACATTCCAGGCCGAGACGATGATGCGGCGCGAGTCGGGGTTGTTCCGCAACTGCTGCACCACCTGACTGATCTGATCGATGGTGCCGCCGTCAGGTGTCGGCCAGGAACGCCACTGGTGGCCATAACCGGGACCGATGCCGCCCCACTGGCGCGCGAATTCCGCGTCGTCGCGGATACGTGCAACGAAATCGGCCAGCGCGATATTGTCGCCCGTGCTCTTCACATAGACCGCATGCGGCCACTCGTTCCAGATACCAACGCCGTTGTCGACCAGATACTTGATGTTGGTATCGCCGGCCAGAAACCACAGCAGCTCGTGAATGATGCCCTTGAGAAATACCTTCTTGGTGGTGAGCAGCGGAAAGCCCTCCGCCAGGTTGAAGCGCATCTGATGACCGAACACGCTCACCGTGCCGGTACCGGTACGGTCCTCCTTGCGCGTGCCGTGCTCCAGCACATGGCGCATCAGATCCAGATACTGCTTCATGCTCTCCCCCCTCTTGCTGCCAGGATCATCAACACGGCACCCGCTGCCAGCAGCGGCAACGACAACACCTGTCCCATGGTCACCCAGCCGAAGGCCAGATAACCGAGGTGGGCATCGGGCTCGCGCACGAACTCCACCAGAAAACGGAAGGCGCCATAACAGATGGCAAACAGGCCGGACACCGCCATCACCGGCCGCGGCCGGTGCGAATACAGCCACAGGATGGTGAACAGCAGCACACCCTCCAGCAGGAATTCGTACAACTGGTTGGGATGGCGCGGCAGCGGCCCGGCGCCGGGAAACACCATCGCCCAGGGCACGTCGCTCACCTTGCCCCACAACTCACCGTTGATGAAATTGCCGATGCGCCCGACGCCGAGGCCGAGGGGCGCCAGCGGTGCGACGAAATCCATCAACGCGAAGTAATGCACCTTGAGCTTGCGGGCAAACAACGCCACCGCCGCCATCACGCCGAGCAGGCCGCCGTGGAACGACATGCCGCCCTGCCACACCTTGAACAGCAGCAGCGGCTCGGCCAGGAAGGCGGAGAAGTTGTAGAACAGCACGTAGCCGATGCGGCCGCCCAGCACCACGCCGAGGGCGACATAGAACACCAGGTCGTCCACCTGGGCCGGCGTCAGCAGCGCCCCGGGACGCTGCGCCCGCCAGCGCCCCAGCCACCAGCCGCCGCCGAAGCCGACCAGATACATCAGGCCATACCAGTGCACCTTGAGCGGGCCCAGGCTGAGGGCGACGGGATCGATGTCGGGATAGGTCAGCATGGCGCGAGTATCCTTAAAGACAGTTGCAAGTTACAAGTTTCAAGTGGCAAGTAACCCCGCCTTTTCTCTTGTAACTTGCAACTTGTCACTTGTAACTGCCTCACAACATCACCGACCGTGCGGTGAAGCACTTGATGTACTCGGTCTCGGGGATCGCCGGGTGCACCGGGTGATCCGGGCCCTGGTGGCCCTGCTCCAGGATCTGCATCTGGCGATCGAGATGGCGTGCGCTCTGGTGCAGCAGGTCGAGGAACACGTCGCGCTGCAGGTGGAACGAGCAGGAGGCGGCGATGAGGATGCCGTCCTTGCCGAGCAGCTGCAGCGCCGCCTGGTTGATGCGGCGGTAGGCCTGGATGCCCTCCTTGGCGTCCTTCTTGCGCTTGATGAAGGCCGGCGGGTCGACGATCACCACATCAAAACGCTCCTTGTCCGCACGCAGCGCCTTGAGCGCCTCGAAGGCATCGCCTTCGATGGCATCCACCTTGTCCGCCACGCCGTTCAGCGCGGCATTGCGCTGCACCTGATCCAGCGCCGGGCCGGAGGCGTCGATGCAGGTCACCTGCGTCGCGCCGACCGCCGCCGCGGCGATGCCCCAGCCGCCGATGTAACTGAACACATCCAGCACCCGCGCACCTTGCGCGTAGCGCTGCATGCGCGCCCGGTTGTCGCGATGGTCGTAGAACCAGCCGGTCTTCTGGCCGGTGAGCAGCGGCGCCTCAAAGCGCACGCCGTTCTCCTCCACGCTCACCACCTCCGGCGCCTCGCCCAGGGCCGACTCCACGTAGCTGCCGAGGCCCTCCGGCACCCGCGCCGGGCTGTCGTTGCGCAGCAGGATCACCCGCGGCTTCACCACCTTCTCCAGCGCCGCCACCACGTCCTCCTTCAGCACCTCCATGCCGGCGGTGGTGATCTGCGCCACCAGCACATCGCCGAACCGGTCCACCACCAGGCCGGGCAGGCTGTCGCTCTCGCCATAGACCAGGCGGTAATAGGGTCGGGCATACAGACGCTCGCGCAGGGCCAGGGCGATGTTGAGGCGGTGCACCAGCAGCGAACGGTCCAGCACCTGGGCCGGTTCGCGGCTGACCAGCCGGGCACAGATGAGCGAGTGAGGATTCACATAGCCGCAGCCCAACGGCTTGCCGTCGTTGCCCAGGATCTGCACCGGCTGGCCGGGGGTGAAGGCGGTGAGCGGCGTGCGCTCCACGTTCACCTCGTTGCTGTACACCCACAGATGGCCCTGGCGCAGGCGGCGTTCTTCGTTTTTCTTCAACAGCAGCGGGGCAAGTTCCATGGACGACACCGGGGGATAGAGGAAAGGCCGGCATTATCGCAAATTCGGCGCCCCCGTAGCGGCCGATGCGCTATAGTTGAGTTCTTTTGTCAACATCAAGACCGCCATGACCCCGAACCGCCTGCGCCACGAGACCAGCCCCTACCTGCTGCAACATGCCGACAATCCGGTGGACTGGTATCCCTGGGGCGCGGAGGCGCTGGCGCGGGCCCAGGCCGAGGACAAGCCGATCCTGCTGTCCATCGGCTACTCCGCCTGCCACTGGTGCCACGTCATGGCCCATGAATCCTTCGAGGATGCGGACGTGGCGGCGGTGATGAACCGGCTGTTCGTGAACATCAAGGTGGATCGGGAAGAGCGGCCGGACCTCGACCAGATCTACCAGACCTCCCAGCAGATGCTGACCGGCCGCACCGGCGGCTGGCCGCTGACCATGTTCCTCACGCCGGAGGGCGCGCCCTTTTTCGGCGGCACCTATTTCCCCAAGTCGCCGCGCTACGGCCTGCCCGGCTTTCCCGATCTGTGCGAGCGCGTGGCGGAGGCCTGGCGCGACAAGCGCGCCGACATCGAACAGCAGAACGGCGAACTGCTCAGGGCGCTGGCGGCCGGCGCCGCCGCCCGTCCCTTGAGCGGCGCCCTTTCGGCCGCGCCTCTGCAACTGGCCGTCGAGCGCGCCGCGCAATCCTACGATCCGCAGTTCGGCGGCTTCGGCGGCGCGCCGAAGTTTCCCCACCCGGCCGACCTGGAACTGCTGCTGCGCCGCCATGCCGCAACCGGTGACGTGCCTAGCGGCGAGATGGCGCTGACCACGCTGCGGCGCATGGCCGAGGGCGGAATCTACGACCAGCTCGGCGGCGGCTTCTGCCGCTACAGCGTGGACGAGCGCTGGGCGATTCCGCATTTCGAGAAGATGCTCTACGACAACGGGCCGCTGCTGCGCCTGTATGCGGATGCATGGCTGATCTCCGGCGATCCGCTGTTCAGGCGCGTCGCCGAGGAAACCGCCGGCTGGGTCATGCGCGAAATGCAGTCGCCGGAGGGCGGCTACTATTCCTCGCTGGACGCCGACTCGGAGCACGAGGAAGGCAAGTTCTACGTCTGGTCGCGCGAAGAAGTCAGTCGCTGTACCACGGCGGAGGAATACGCGGTGGTCGCGGCGCACTACGGCCTGGAGCGGCCGGCGAATTTCGAGGGCGCGCACTGGCACCTGACCGTGACGCGGCCGCTCGCCGAGGTCGCCGCGTCGCTCGGCAGGCCGCTCGACGAGTGTGAGCGCCTGCTCGCCTCGGCGCGCGACAAGCTGTTCGCGGTGCGCGAGCAGCGCATCCGCCCGGGCCGCGACGAGAAAATCCTCGTCAGCTGGAACGCCCTGATGATCGAGGGCATGGCCCATGCCGGCCGCGTCTGCGGCCGCGACGACTGGCTGGCGTCGGCGCGGCGCGCGCTGGATTTCATCCGCAGGGAGATGTGGCGGGACGGCCGCCTGCTCGC
>JANJXC010000009.1 GCA_024709225.1 Gammaproteobacteria bacterium
GGTGGGGTTTGTAACTTAAATTTTTGTGTTGGGTAGGGCGCGGTATTTAAAACCCCCCCACCCCCCGCCCGGGTTCCTCTACAGATTAGCCACCGGCGCGGGCATTGAGGAAGGCACGCTCGGATACGTCGTGCCAGGCCACCACCTGATCGCGGAATTTGGTGAACGATTCGTACACCTTCTTCGACAGCGGATCCTTGTTGGCGATCTCCGCCACCACGGCATCGGAGGTCGTCTTCAATTGTTGCAGCACATCGTCGGGGAATTTCTTCAGCTGTACCTTGTGCTTCGTCACCAGGGTGTGCAGCGCCTCGTTGTTGCGCGCGGTGAACTCGGACAGGCCATCCATGTTGGCCGCCTTGCTGGCGGTGAGCACGATGCTCTGCAGATCCTTGGGCAGGGCGTTGAAGGCCTTTTCGTTGATGAAGCACTCCAGCACCGTGCCGGGCTCGTGCCAGCCCGGGTAGTAATAGAACTTGGCCGCCTTGTGCAGGCCGAAGGCGAGGTCGTTGTAGGGACCGACCCACTCCACCGCATCGATGTTGCCCGATTGCAGCGCCTGGTAGATCTCGCCGCCGGGCAGATTCACCGGCGTGCCGCCCAGGCGCTGCAGCACCTCGCCGCCGAGTCCGGGGATGCGCATCTTGAGCCCCTTGAGGTCGGCGAGACTCTTGATCTCCTTGTTGAACCAGCCGCCCATCTGCACACCGGTATTGATCGCCGCCGTCGGGATCAGGCCGAAGGGCTTGTACACCTCCTGCCACAGCGCCATGCCGCCGCCGTGGTACAGCCAGGCATTCATCTCCTGTGCCGTCATGCCGAAGGGCACCGCGGCAAAGAACTGTGCCGCCTCGCTCTTGCCCTTCCAGTAATAGGATGCGCCGTGCCCCATCTCCGCCGTGCCACGCGACACCGCATCGAAGATCTCGAAGGCCGGCACCAGCTCGCCCGCGCCGTACACCTTCACCTCGATGCGCCCGCCGCTCATCTCCTCGATGAGCTTGGCCAGATGGTTGGCGCCGACGCCCATGCCGGGAAAATTCTTCGGCCAGGTGGTCACCATCTTCCACTTGAACTGTGGCGCCGCCTGAACCAGCGGCGTGGCCGCGGCGCCGGCCAGCACCGCGCCGGCACCGGCGCCCTTGATGAAGTCACGACGTTTCATTGCTAGCTCCCTCGCATTGGTTATACGGCTGACAGATTGGCATAGGCCAGCACCAGCCACTTGCTGCCCACGTGATCGAAATTGACCTGCACGCGCGCCTGCGCCCCCTGGCCTTCGTAGGCCAGCAGCACGCCTTCACCGAATTTCGGGTGCAGCACGCGCTGGCCCAGGCGCAGGCCGTCGGGCGCGGCCGTTGCCGTGGTGCTGGCGCCATGAAAGGCGGGCTGGCTGACGCCGCCGCGCAGACGGATCTCCTCGATGAACTCCGCCGGGACCTCGCGCACGAAGCGCGAGGGGCGGGTGTATTTTTCCTCGCCATAGAGACGGCGCACCTCGGCATAGGTGAGGAACAGCCGCTGCATGGCGCGCGTCATGCCGACGTAGGCCAGGCGGCGCTCCTCTTCCAGCCGTCCCGGTTCATCCATGGACATCTGGTGCGGGAACAGGCCCTCCTCCATGCCGCAGAGAAACACCAGCGGGAACTCCAGCCCCTTGGCCGAGTGCAGCGTCATCAGCTGCACCGCATCGTCCCACTCGTTGGCCTGGCCCTCGCCCGCCTCCAGGGCGGCGTGGGCGAGAAAGGCATCCAGCAGCAGCATGTCGCCGTGGGTCTCCTCGTCGAACTCGAACTGGCGTGCGGCGTTGACCAGCTCCTCCAGGTTCTCGATGCGCGCCTGGCCCTTCTCGCCCTTCTCCTTGCGGTAGTGCTCGATGAGGCCGCTGACCTGTACCACATGCTGGGCCTGTTCGTGCAGCTCCAGCCCCGCGGTCTCGGTGCTCATGGCATCGATCATAGCGGTAAAGCCCTTGAGGGCATTGGCGGCGCGCGCGGCAAGCAGGTTGCGGGTCAGGATATCGCCGGCGGCCTGCCACAGCGACAGGCTGGAAGCACGGGCATGGTCACGCACCGTCTGCACCGTGCGCTCGCCGATGCCGCGCGTGGGCGTGTTCACCGCCCGCTCGAAGGAGGCGTCGTCGTGACGGTTGGCCACCAGGCGCAGGTAGGCCAGTGCATCCTTGATCTCCTGCCGCTCGAAGAAGCGCAGGCCGCCATAGATGCGGTAGGGCATCTGCGCCTGGATCAACGCCTCTTCCAGTACGCGCGACTGGGCGTTGGAGCGATACAGGATCGCCGCCGCGTCGCGCCGGTTGCCTTCATTGACCCACTGGCGGATCTGCTCCACCACGAAGCGCGCCTCCTCCAGTTCGTTGAAGGCGCCGTACAGGCGGATCGGCTCGCCCTGTGCGCCCTCGGTCCACAGTTCCTTGCCCAGGCGATCGCTGTTGTGGTCGATGAGGGCGTTGGCGGCCTTGAGGATGGTGGCGGTAGAGCGATAGTTCTGTTCCAGACGGATCAACTGCACGTCGCGCAGGTCCTTGCGGAACTGATGGATGTTTTCCACCTTGGCGCCGCGCCAGCCGTAGATGGATTGATCGTCGTCACCCACCGCGAACACCCTGCCGGACTCGCCGGCCAGCAGGCGCAGCCAGGCGTACTGGATGGCGTTGGTGTCCTGAAACTCGTCCACCAGGATGTGGTGGAAGCGCTGGCGGTAGTGCGCCAGCACATCAGGGCGCTTGAGAAACAGTTCATGGGCGCGCAGCAGCAGCTCGGCGAAGTCCACCTGGCCGCTGCGCTGACAGGCCTCCTCGTAGCTCTGGTAGAGCTGCACCATCATCTTCAGATACGGGTCGCCGTAGTGCTCCACCGCCGGCGGGCGCACGCCCTCGTCCTTGCGCGCATTGATGAAGCCCACCACCTGGCGCGGCGGCCAGCGCGCGTCATCCACATTGGCCTCGCGCATCAGGCGCTTCACCAGCCGCAGCTGATCCTCGCTGTCCATGATCTGGAATGACTGCGGCAGGCCGGCCTCCTGCCAGTGGGCGCGCAGCAGGCGATGGGCCAGGCCGTGAAAGGTGCCCACCCACATGCCGCCTATCGGTGCCTGTAACAGGGCCTCGATGCGACCGCGCATTTCGTGCGCCGCCTTGTTGGTGAAGGTCACCGCGAGGATCGACCAGGGCGAGACATGCTCGGCGCGGATCAGCCAGGCGATGCGATGGGTCAATACGCGGGTCTTGCCGCAGCCGGCGCCGGCGAGGATCAGCAGATTGCCGGGCGGCGCGCAGACCGCTTCGCGCTGGGCCGGATTGAGGTGTTCTAGCAGGTCGGAGACATCCATGCGGCGATTGTAACAAATCGACCGCCGCGCGTTTCCTATCCCAGGTAGGCGGCAAAGGCATCCGCCGGCATCGGCCGGGCATAGTAATAGCCCTGCATCATGTCGCAGTTCAGCTGACGCAGGAACCGCTCCTGCGTCACCGTCTCCACCCCTTCGGCCACCACCCGCAGGTCCAGACTGTGGGCCATGGCGATGATCGCCTCCACCAAGGCCACGTTATCGGGATTGTCCGGCAGGCCCTCGATGAATTCGCGGTCGATCTTCAGCATGTCTACCGGAAAACGCTTGAGGTAACTGAGCGAAGAGTAGCCGGTGCCGAAATCATCCACCGCCAGATGGACGCCGGCGGCGCGCAGGCGGTTGAGCATGGCCACCACCTCGTCGGTGTGCTCCATCATCAGCCGTTCGGTGATCTCCAGCTTGAGCGCACCCGGCGGCAACTCTGCTCGCTGCAAGGCCTCATGCACGGCGTCCCAGCAACCGCCCGCCCTGCACTGCTCAGCGGAGATATTCACCGCCACCATCAGTTCCCGCCCATTTGCACGCCATGCCGCGCATTGGTGGATGGCCTGCAGCAACACCCAGCGTCCGATCTGAACGATCACCCCGATCTCTTCGGCCAGGGGGATGAACTCATCGGGCGGCACCATACCCAGTTCCGGGTGATGCCAGCGCAACAGGGCCTCGGCGCCGAGCAGGGCGGCGTCGCCGCCATGGACGATGGGCTGGTAATACACCTCGAATTCACCGCGGTCCAGCGCGCGGCGCAGGTCATGCTCCAGGCGCAGGCGGCGAAGGGCAGCCTCGTTCATCTCCTGGGTGAAATAGCGGTAGGTATTGCGCCCGGCCTGCTTGGCGCGATACATGGCGCTATCGGCGTTGCGCATCAGGCTCTCGATGCTGTCCGCGTCACGCGGATAAAGGGTGATGCCGACACTGCCCGACACAAAGGTCTCATGACCATTGAGCAGGATCGGCTCGGCCAGCCGATGCAGAATGTATTCCGCCACCTGTTCGGCCTCCTGGGGCGAACCGCTGTCGGGCAGTACCACGGTGAATTCGTCGCCGCCGAGCCGCGCCACGGTGGCCATCTCGTTGACGCAGCTCTTGAGCCGCAGCGCCACTTCCTGCAGCAGATGATCGCCGGCATTGTGCCCCAGCGTGTCATTGACCCACTTGAAGCGGTCCAGGTCGATGAACATCAGCGCCACCTGCCAGTTCTCGTGGTGAGCGGCCTGCAGCGCCTGCGCCAGGCGGTCGGTGAACAAGGTGCGGTTGGGCAGGCCGGTCAGGGCGTCGAAGTTGGCCTGGCGCCAGATTTTCTGCTCGTCGCGCTTGCGCCGCGTGATATCGGAAAACATCGCCATATGTTGCAGCACGTTACCCGCTGCATCCCTGATGGCGACGATGGACAACCATTCCGGGTACACCTCGCCGTTCTTGCGCCGGTTCCACACCTCCCCCTGCCAGCGCCCCATGCGTCGCAGCACCGCCCACATCTGGGCATAGAAGGCCTCATTGTGGCGCCCCGAGCGCAACAGGCTGGGGTCACGACCGACCACCTCGTCGGCGCTGTAACCGGTAATGTAGGTAAAGGCCGGATTGACGGCGACGATGCGATTGGCCGCATCGGTGATGATGATCGCCTCGGCGGTGTTGGCAAAAAAGGTGGCGGCCAGGCGCAACTGCTCCTCGGTGCGTTTTTGCTCGGTGATATCGGTAA
This sequence comes from Gammaproteobacteria bacterium, assembly GCA_024709225.1. Classification (GTDB taxonomy): domain Bacteria; phylum Pseudomonadota; class Gammaproteobacteria; order Thiohalomonadales; family Thiohalomonadaceae; genus Sulfurivermis. The sequence goes on from JANJXC010000009.1 coordinate 5,072, forward strand.
GAAAGCCGAAGGAATGCCGCGCAGTGCCATCCTCGTCCCGCAGCGTGGTGGCGTTGATGCGCACCTCCACCGCCCGGCCGTCCTTGCGAATGAACGTCAGCTCATAGCGGCGGTGCGCAACATCGGGAATGCGCGCCATCTGCGCCACCAGCCGCGCCCGCTCCCCGGCGGCGGCAAACTCGGCCAGCGGATAGCCGATCAGCTCGGCGGCGGCGTAACCGAGCAGGGTGCACGTCGCCGCGTTCACCTCCACGATGCGGTGGCTCACCGCATCGATCAGGATGTAGCCCTCCGCGGTGTTGCCGACGATGGCACGGTACTTTTCTTCGCTGGCACGCAGCGCCGCCTCGGCGGATACACGCTCGGTGATGTCATGCACAATGGAGTACAACAAGGCGCGGCCTGCGATGTTCAGGGGGCCGGAGTGCACCTCCACATGGCGTATCGCGCCACTGGCCAGGCGGTGGCGAAAGAAGAAGTGATTGCGCCGTTCGGCCCGGGCTGCCTCCATCTCCGCCGTCAGCTCCTGTTGCGACAGGATGTTGATGTCGCTGATGCGGCGCGCCAGCAGTTCCTCGCGGCGGTAACCGTAATAGGCAACGGCGGCCTGATTGGCATCCACGATGGCGCCGGTGTGGGCATCGATGAGCAGTTCCACGGCCTTGTTGCCGTCAAACAGAATGCGGTAGCGCTCGCTGCTGTCCGCCATGCACGGCGCGCCCGTGGCCGGTGTGTCCGGTCTCAGCGCCACGGAGGGATACCCGCCGCGGGGAACATCATGTGGGGCTTCGGGACAGGCCGGCGCGAGCGGCCTGGCTGGGCGGTGGCAGCGGACATGGACTCCAACTCTGGTGCTGGGGGGATCCCCCTGGAGGCCATCCGCTGGCGGGATCGCCGGAGGGGAGAATGACGCTCCCGCAACGGCGTTCAAGTGGGTTACATTAAACTACATTTCGCAAATATCTGTCACGAAACCATGGCCCCCACTCATTACGAACGCCTCGGCGGCGAACCCGCGGTCCGCGCCCTGGCACAGCGTTTTTATCAGCTGATGGACCAGCTGGCGGACACGGCGGAGATCCGCGCCATGCACGCCCGCAATCTCAAGGCATCAGAGGAAAAATTGTTTCTGTTCCTCTCCGGCTGGCTCGGCGGACCGCCGCTGTATGTGGAAAAGTACGGCCATCCGCGCCTGCGCCAGCGTCATATGCCGTTTCCCATCGACGACCAGGCGCGCGATCAGTGGATGCGGTGCATGCGCCAGGCGATGGTGGACGTGGGCATCGAGGACGGCCTGCGCCAGGAGCTGGAGGCGGCCTTTTTCCAGGTGGCCGACTTCATGCGCAACCGGAACTGAAGACAACGGGCCTGTTCATCGATACGTGCCGGAATGCCGTGCAAACCCATGTGTCGCAGAGGCGCAGAGGCGCAGAGGACCAGCACTCTTGATCTCTGCGCCTCCGCGGCTCGGCGGCGGATTTTGGTGTTCATCGCGCAGGAAGGGACCTCAGGCGAGCCAGTCGCGCGGCGGCAGGAAGCGCTCATACAGTTCGGCCTCGGCGCTGCCCGGCTCCGGGTGCCAGTCATAGCGCCACTTCACCAGCGGCGGCAGGGACATCAGGATAGATTCGGTGCGGCCGCCCGATTGCAGGCCGAACAGCGTGCCGCGGTCCCACACCAGATTGAATTCCACGTAGCGGCCGCGGCGGTAGAGCTGGAAATCGCGCTCGCGTTCGCCATAGGGCGTAGCACGCCGGCGCTGCACGATGGGCAGATAGGCGCCGAGATAGCTGTCCGCCACGCTGCGCATGAAGGCAAAGCTCCGCTCGAAACCCCAGGCGTTCAGGTCGTCAAAGAAGATGCCGCCGACCCCGCGCGCCTCGTCGCGGTGCTTGAGGAAAAAATACTCGTCGCACCACTGCTTGTAGCGCGGATACACCTCGGCGCCGAAGGGTGCACAGGCGGCCTGTGCAGCGCGATGCCACGCCACCACGTCCTCTTCAAAGCCGTAATACGGCGTGAGGTCATAGCCGCCGCCGAACCACCACAGCGGCGCCTCGCCCGGCTTCTCCGCCACGAAAAAGCGCACGTTCATGTGCGAGGTGGGCACGTAGGGATTGCGCGGGTGCAGCACCAGCGACACCCCCATGGCCTGCCACGATCGCCCGGCCAGTTCCGGCCGCGCGGCGGTGGCCGAAGGCGGCAGGCGCTCACCCATCACCTGGGAGAAATTGATCCCTGCCTGCTCGAACAAGGCGCCGTCGGTCAGCACGCGCGAACGGCCGCCGCCACCGGCGGGGCGCTGCCAGGCATCCTCGTGAAACACGGCAGCGCCGTCTTCCTGTTGCAACGCGGCGCACAGGCGCTCCTGCAAGTCGCGCAGATACTGCTCAACGGCATTGCTGTCGGGTTGTGTCAAGGGACCACCTGGAACGGTGCTATTGGCCGGCGCGCACGACGCGGCCGGTCCGGCCATCGCGAATCTCGGTGGGACGCCCCAGCCCGCCCAACGGGGCATGGAGGATGCAGGCGACGTTGCCGTCGAACATGCGCTGCACGGTCAATGGATTGCGCGCCGGGCGCTGCCCGGCGGGATTGGCACTGGTGGAAACAATGGGGCCGCCGTAGGCGGCGCACAAGTCGTGCACCAGCGGATGCGCGCTGACGCGCACCGCCAGACTGTCGTGCGCCCCGCGCAACCAGTGCGGCACCTCCGGCCGCACCGGCAGCAGCCAGGTGACCGGGCCGGGCCAACTGGCATGCACCTGCTGCGCCAACGCGGCGGGCAGGGGGAGAAGATAGGGCTGCAGCTGCGCAAAATCAGCGGCCACCAGGATCAAGCCCTTGTCCATCGGCCGCTGCTTCAGTTCCAGCAGGCGCTGTACGGCCGTGGGATTGAGCGGGTCGCAGCCGAGGCCATACACCGCCTCGGTGGGATAGGCGATGACGCCGCCACCATGCAACGCACGCACCGCTTCACGCAGCTTGAAATTCGACATCTTTGCCGCAGAGACGCAGAGGGGCGGCGATGTATCAAGGTACAAGTCGCTGAATATCTCTGTGTCTCTGCGCCTCCGCGGCAGGGTTGGTGAACGTCAGGCCAGGCCGAGTTCCTTTTGGACTTCGGCGTTGCGCGCCAGGATCTTCTCGGCATTGGCCTTGCGTTCGTCGCGCAGCTTCTGCGCCAGGGCGGCATCGGATACGGCCATGATCTGTGCCGCCAGATAGCCGGCATTCTTGGCACCGGTGTTGCCGATGGCCACGGTGGCCACGGGAATGCCCGCCGGCATCTGCACGGTGGAGAGCAGCGCATCCTGCCCCTTGAGCGGGCCGCCGTCCATGGGCACACCGATCACCGGACGTACGGTGATGGCCGATACGGCGCCGGCGAGATGCGCGGCGAGGCCGGCGGCGCAGATGAAGGCCTGGCAACCACGCTGTTCGGCGTCCTTGACGTAGGCGTGGGTCGCCTCCGGCGTGCGGTGGGCGGAGTGCACACGCACCTCGTAGCGGATGCCGAATGACTTCAGCACCTCGAAGGTGGCCTGCATGGTCGGCAGGTCGGAATCGGAACCCATCAGGATGGCGACGAACGGCTGGGACATGGAGCGATCCTCGGTAGAAAATTTCCGCACAAATTTACCGCAAACTGCGCGCACACTCACGTCAGGAGTTCTTATGCTGCGCGCCGCGGCGGCTTATGGTTTTAAAACCTTTCAACGCACAGACGCAAAAAGCGCAAAGGGCCACAAAGAAGTCTCAGGTAGGAGCGGCTCTGCCGCGATGAAACGCGCCACTGCGCCTAACGCCGCATCGCGCCAAAGGCGCTCCTACAGGCTATTGCTCTACAAATCTTGGCGTTCTTGGCGTTTAACGTCTTTATTCTTCGCTTTCTTCCGCCCCGCCCGGCGGCGCCACCTGTTCGGCGTAACCGCATTCCTTCTGCGGGCAGACCTTCTCGGTGCCGCGGCGCTTGGTGGTCTTGAGGGTGAGGATCGGCCAGCCGCACTGCGGACAGGGCTCGTCGACCGGCGGGTTCCACACCGCGTACTTGCAGTCCGGATAGGTGTTGCAGGAGTAGAACATCTTGCCGTAGCGCGACTTGCGCTGCACCAGGGTGCCCTTCTTGCATTCGGGACAGACGACGCCGGTGTCGGCCGGCTTTTCCAGCGGCTCGATGTATTTGCACTTGGGATAGGCCGAGCAGCCGATGAACTTGCCGTAGCGGCCCTGGCGGATGATCAGCGGCGAGTCGCACTTCGGGCAGGTGCGGCCTTCCACGATCTCCGGCGGCGCCTCTTCCTTCTGTTCGGCGGTTTCGTTCAGGTTGCGCGTGTAGTCGCACTCGGGATAGCCGCTGCAACCGATGAAGCGGCCGCGCCGCCCCAGACGGATGGACAGCGGCTTGCCGCACTTGGGACAGGCCTCGTCCATCGCCTCCTGGGTGACGTCCTTGCGGCTGACGTCCTTCTCCTTGGTTTCCACCAGTTCCTGGAACGGCCCCCAGAACTCCTCCATCACCGGCACCCAATCCTTCTCGCCGCGCGACACCTCGTCCAGCTCGTCCTCCAGATGCGCGGTGAAGTCGTAATCGACGTACTTGGTGAAATGCTCGGTGAGGAACTTGTTGACGATGCGGCCGACGTCGGTGGGAATGAAGCGCTTCTTGTCCATCTCCACGTACTCGCGCTGTTGCAGCGTCGAGATGATCGAGGCATAGGTGGAGGGACGTCCGATACCGTACTCTTCCAGTGCCTTCACCAGCGAGGCCTCCGAGTAGCGCGGCGGCGGTTCGGTGAAGTGCTGCTCGGTGCGGATCGCCTTGAGGTCGATGCTGTCGCCTTCCTTGAGCGGCGGCAGCAGGCGGTTGTCCTCGTCTTCGTCCTTCTTGGCGTCGTCCACGCTCTCCTCGTACACCGCCATGAAGCCGGGGTGCACCACGGTGGAGCCGTTGGCGCGGAAGGTATTGCCCTCGCCCGCGGCAAGGTCCACCGCCACGGTGTCGATGGTGGCATGCACCATCTGGCAGGCCAGGGTGCGCTTCCAGATCAGCTCGTACAGCCGGTGCTGTTCCTTGGTCAGATGGTCCTTGAGCGCATCAGGCTCGCGCAACACGGAGGTCGGGCGTACGGCCTCGTGCGCCTCCTGGGCGTTCTTGGATTTGGTCTTGTAGGTACGCACCTCTTTCGGCACGTTGTCCTTGCCAAAGCGTTGGGCGATGTAGTCACGGATCTCGTCCAGTGCCTCCTGCGCCAGATTCACCGAGTCGGTACGCATGTAGGTGATGAGACCGACGGTCTCGCCGCCGATGTCGATGCCTTCGTACAACTGCTGCGCGGTGCGCATGGTGCGCTGGGCGGTAAAGCCCAGCTTGCGCGAGGCCTCCTGCTGCAGGGTGGAGGTAGTGAACGGCGCCGCCGGGTTGCGCTTGCGCTGCTTCTTCTCCACCTTGCTCACCACCAGCTTGCCGCCGGCGGCCTTGGTCAGGGTCTTTTCCGCCGCCTTGGCCTGCTTGCTGTCGGTGATGGAGAACTGGGTAATCTTCTCGCCGTCGAGCTGGGTCAGCTTGGCGCTGAACGCCTGCTTGGCGGCAAGCGTGTCCGCCTCGATGGTCCAGTATTCGCGCGCCTTGAACGCCTCGATCTCCAGCTCACGCTCGACGATCAGGCGCAGCGCCGGGCTCTGCACGCGGCCGGCAGACAGGCCGCGGCGGATCTTCTTCCACAGCAGCGGCGACAGATTGAAGCCCACCAGGTAATCGAGGGCGCGGCGCGCCTGCTGCGCGTTGACCAGGTCCATGGCCAGTTCGCGCGGATGCTCGGTGGCCTCCTGGATGGCCTTCTTGGTGATCTCGTGGAACACCACGCGCGCCACCTGCTTGTCCTTGAGCAGGCCGCGCTCCTTGAGGATTTCCAGCAGGTGCCAGGAGATGGCCTCACCCTCGCGGTCCGGGTCAGTGGCCAGGTACAGGCTGTCGGCCTTGGCGAGCGCCTTGGCGATGGCATCGACATGCTTTTCATTCTTGTCGATGAGCTGGTATTTCATGGCGAAACGGTGTGCCGGGTCGACGGCGCCTTCCTTCGGCAGCAGGTCGCGCACGTGACCATAGGACGCCAGCACCTCGAAATCCTTGCCCAGGTATTTCTTGATGGTCTTGGCCTTGGCCGGCGATTCAACGATGACGAGGTGCTTGCTCATACTGCTCCCTTGGAGCCCGCCTCACGATGGCGTGCAATGTATTGCATCGTGCAGACTCTCTAAAAAACAATGCCCGCGTTACGCGGGCATACCTTGTGTCGGACGGGGCGTCGCGCTCAGTGCAGCACGCCCGCCGTCTCGTCCAGGACCAGATCTTCCATCCACGCAAACGCGGCCTCGCGACCGGGCTGGTTGAACAGGACCATCAGGATCACCCACTTGAGCTGCTCCAGATCCACCTCGTCCTCCTCCAGCGCCATCACCCGGTCGATGACCATTTCGCGCGTGGCGGAGTCGAGCACGCCCATCTGTTCCATGAACAGGATGAAGCCGCGGCACTCGGTGTTGATCTTGTCCAGCTCCGGCTCCGAATAGACACGGAGGGAACCGGACGGCACCGCCGGCAGCGGCGCATCGTCCTGCAGCTCGGCCAAACCTTCCAGCCAGTCGAAGGCCTTGCGGATTTCGTTCTGCCTGAAACCCGCCTCCAGCAACACCTCTTTCAGTGCGTCCTGATCCTCATCGAAACCAATTTCGTCTTCCATATAGTTTTCGAACAGGTACATCAGGACATCAAACACGTTTTGCTTCATTCAGAGGCTCTCTTTGCTGGTCCGGGCATAACCCCCGCCCGTCGCGGAGGCCACATAGCCCTCCAGTTCCAGTAATAACAGCATGGAGGAAACGGCATCAGCCGTCAATCCGCTGCGTTCCACCAGGATGTCCACCGCAGTGGGGGCGAAATCGAGGCAATCGAGCAGGCGGCGATAATCCTCGTCGAGGCCGAATTCACTCACTTCCGGCGCGGACTCTTGCGCCAGTACCGCGCGCAGCTGGGGCGCCAGCTCCTCCAGCACGTCCTGCGCCGTCTCCACCAGTTTGGCGCCATCACGGATCAGGCGATGGCAGCCGCGCGCCAGCGGATTGTGGATCGAGCCGGGGATGGCGAACACCTCGCGCCCCTGTTCCGCGGCGCTGCGGGCCGTGAGCAGCGAGCCGCTGCGCAGTGCCGCCTCCACCACCAGGGTGCCGAGCGACAGGCCGCTGATGATGCGGTTGCGGCGCGGGAAATGGCCGGGCAGCGGCGGCGTGCCCGGCGGATATTCGCTCACCAGGGCGCCGCCGCCGTCGACGATGGCGTGGGCCAAATCACGGTGACGGGCCGGATAGATGCGATCGGGACCGGTGCCGAATACCGCGACGGTCTGTCCCTTGGCGGCGAGGGCGCCGCGATGGGCCGCGGCGTCGATGCCGAGGGCGAGGCCGCTGGTGATGGTCAGGCCGGCGCCGGCGAGCGCGCGGGCGAACTGTTGCGCGGTCTCCTCACCGAGCGGGGTCGGATTGCGGCTGCCCACCATGGCCAGCTGCGGCTGCACCAGCGCCTCCGGAGTGCCGTGCACGAACAGCAGCGGCGGCGCGTCATGCACCTGCGCCAGCAGGGGCGGATAGCGCGGGTCATCCACGGTGAGTATCGTGCGGCCCGTACCGGCCCAGGCGAGGTCACGCTCCACCTCCTCCCAGGCCGGTGCGCGCAGGGCCGCGCGCAGTTCCGGCTCCAGCTCGCTATCGCGCGCGCCCTGCTCGAACAGCCGGCGTGGAGAGTCGTGGCGGGTCAGCAGCTCGCGCAGGCGCACCGGCCCGATACCGGGCAGATGCAGCAGGGCCAGCCAATAGTGGAGTTCGTCGCGGGTGGTCATCGTCGGTCAGCCATGTCCCTATAGCCTGCGCACAGTATAACGATAATCGTCTGCCGCAAAAGCAGACGGCGCCCGCAGGCGCCGTCTGTTCGGGGGCGTGCCGCCCTCAGGGGTTGGTTACGACGTCGTTCACGTGCATGGTGCGGGTCGCCTTCAGCACCAGGCCGTAGCTGACGCGGGCGAAGGTGCGGAACACCATCAGATTACCCGCATGCTCATCGGGCATCTTCACCTGCTCATAACCACGGCGCCGGTCACGCACCATGTCGCCGGCCTGATACACCGCCAGGACATGCCCCGGCTCCATGCCTTCCTGCTGGCCGAGGTTGATGGCCACCACCTGATACTGGCCGATGAGGGAGACGCCACCCGGCACCGAAATAATCTGGCCGCGCACCTTGTCCTTGGGCGCGCGCGGCATGAAGTTGGTGTCGGGCATCGTGTCGTTGGCCGGCAACAGCAGGTCACCGTTCAGTACTTCCCGTGCGGAGCTGGTGATTTGCAGGGTCGAGACGTCACCGAAATCCTTCAGCTGTGCATCACCGAGGTAAATGGCCTCATAGCCGAGGATTTCCCGCGTTTCCGGGTCACGATAGGTCACGCCGGGACGTATCACGACATAGTTGGTCAGGTCGACGTCGGTCAGGCCGCGCACGTAGATGCGATGGCCGGCACCGGCGATGAGATGCCGATCGACACTGGAAACGATATACGGCGCCGCCTCCAGCTCTGCCAGGCTGACCACCCGCGGCCGGGTGAGGAACGGACGGATGGCGTCGAGGGGAATGGTGGCGATGGGGCGATCCAGGCCTTCCGCGCGCACCCGCGGCGACAGACGCTGCTCGGGGATGCCGCGCGGCGTGGTGCTGCTGATGATGCCGCCGCGATGGATCTGGATCACCGGGCGCCCATCCTTATAACCCAGGATCAGGATGTCGCCGGGGTAAATCAGGTGCGGATTCTCGACCTGCGGATTACTATCCCACACCTCGGGCCAGCGCCACGGGTCGCTCAGGAAACGCGAGGAGATGTCCCACAGGGTGTCGCCCTTCACCACCACGTACTTCTGCGGGGCATCCGGCTTCACCACCACCGGTTCCGGCGCTGCCACCGGTTCCGGCTCGGGAGCGGGCTGCTGTTGCGGCGCATTGGCGCAACCGACGACAATGGCCGCCGCTGCCAGAGTGGCAAGCCAGCGGGAGATACGGAGCGGATTCTTTTCCATGGGCGTCCCGTAAGATGTGTGTATCGAATTCGGCTTCCACCCCTGCGCGGGATGATTCCCCCTGGTTCCGCCCCCTCCCGCGGAATCATTGGGCGGGTCGTCCTGAGGGCCAGAACCTAGTATCATCATTACTTTAGCAGCAAGTCTTGCGCAATTACTATAGGTTTGTCACGGAAAACAACCATGGCCATCCTCAACATCCTGCATTTCCCCGATCCGCGTCTGCGCACCCGCGCCGCGCCGGTGGCCCGGGTCGATGATTCCATTCGTCGCCTGGTGGACGACATGTTCGACACCATGTACGACGCGCCGGGCATCGGGCTGGCCGCCACCCAGGTGAACGTGCACCAGCGGGTCATCGTCATCGACGTGTCGGAAGAAAAGAACGAACCGCGAGTGTTCATCAACCCGGAGATCCTCGTCAGTGAGGGTGTGGAGCAGATGGACGAGGGTTGCCTGTCGGTCCCCGGCGTGTATGAGACCGTGGAACGGGCGGACCGGGTCAAGGTGCGCGCCCTGAACCGCGACGGCCAGCCCTTCGAACTGGAGACCGACGGCCTGCTGGCGGTATGCATCCAGCACGAAATGGATCACCTGGAAGGCAAGCTGTTCGTCGATTACCTGTCCAGCCTCAAGCGCGAACGCATCCGCAAGAAGCTGGAAAAGCTGCGCCGCCAGACGCTGTAAACCCGAAAACAACAAACCTGCCGCAAAGATGCGGAGGCGCAGAGCACTATTGATGCAGGAGCGGCACACCCGCTCGACCGGCAGCGTGACCCCTCCCGGACTGTACAATCCTCCGTGTCTCTGCGCCTCTGTGACGAGGATTCCATAATGCAGCCCTTGAACATCATCTTTGCCGGCACGCCGGAGTTTGCCGCCGTGGCCCTCAAGGCCCTGCTGGCCTCACGCCATCGGGTCATCGCGGCCTACACCCAGCCGGACCGCCCGGCCGGACGCGGGCGCAAGCTCACCCCCAGCCCGGTGAAGGCGCTGGCGCTGGAACATGGCGTGCCGGTGTACCAGCCGCTGTCGCTGAAGGACGCGGCGGCGCAGCAGGAACTGGCCGCACTCCAGCCGGACGTGATGGTCGTCGCCGCCTACGGCCTGCTGCTGCCCAGGGCGGTGCTGGAGATGCCGCGCCACGGCTGTCTCAACATCCACGGTTCGCTGCTGCCGCGCTGGCGCGGTGCCGCCCCCATTCAGCGCGCCATCCTGGCGGGCGACACCGAGACCGGCATCACCATCATGCAGATGGACGTCGGCCTCGACACCGGCGCCATGCTCCATAAGGTTGCCACCCCCATCGGCGATGCCGATACCGCCGCCGGCCTGCACGACCGCCTCGCCGCCCTCGGTGCCGAGGCGCTGCTCACTGCCCTGGACCAGCTCCAGGCCGGCACCCTGCGCGGCGAGCCCCAGGACGAGGCCCGGGCCAACTACGCCAAAAAACTGGACAAGGCCGAGGCCGCCATCGACTGGTCGCACAGCGCGGTGGAGCTGTCGCGCCAGGTGCGCGCCTTCAATCCCTGGCCGGTGGCGCAGGCAAGACTCGACGGGGAGGTGCTGCGTGTGTGGGAGGCCGTGGCACTGGATGCGGCCAGCAGCGCCGCCCCCGGCCGCGTGGTGCATACCGGCAGGGACGGCATCGATGTCGCCACGGGCGCCGGCCTGCTGCGCCTGCTGCGGGTGCAGTTGCCCGGCGGCAAACCACTGGCTGCCGCCGACTTCCTCAATGCCCACGGCCTCGACGGCGTAACGCTGCAAAATGGCTAAGGGGCGCAAGGACGACGCCCGCAGCGCCGCGGCCCGGGTCATCGACCAGGTGCTCGCCGAAGGCCATTCTCTGGCCGGAACCCTGGCACCGGCGCTGGCCGGCGTGCCCCCCGCCGAGCGCGGACTGACCCAGGAGCTGTGCTACGGCACGCTGCGCTGGGCGCCGCGGCTGGAGGCGCTGGCCGGGAAGCTGCTGGACAAGCCGCTGCGCGCCCGCGACAGCGACGTGCATGCCCTGCTGCTGGTCGGCCTGTACCAGCTGCTCTATCTCAGCGTGCCGCCGCACGCCGCGGTGTCGCTCACCGTGGAGGCCACGGCGCGGCTGAAAAAGGAGTGGGCACGCGGCCTGCTCAATGGCGTGCTGCGCCGGCTGCAACGTGAGCAGGAGACCCTGCTCGCCGCGGTGGACAGCAGCGAGAGTGCCGCCCTGGCCCATCCGGCCTGGCTGCTGGCGCGCCTGGAACTGGACTGGCCGCAGCACTGGCGTGACATCGCCGCCGCCAACAATGCCCGCCCACCCATGACCCTGCGCGTCAATCGCCTGCGCGGCAGCCGCGAGCAGTATCTGGAGCGTTTGGCGCAGGCCGGCATCAGCGCCACTGCCGCCGCCCATGCACCGGAGGCCATCACCCTGGAAACCCCGCTGCCGGTGGAGCGGCTGCCGGGCTTTGCCGCCGGCGACGTGTCGGTACAGGACGCCGCCGCGCAACTGGCCGCCGGCCTGCTGCAGCTGGCGCCGGGCCAGCGCGTGCTCGATGCCTGCGCCGCCCCGGGCGGCAAGACCGGCCACATCCTGGAAACCTGCCCGCAGGTAGAACTGCTGGCGCTGGACAGCGAGGCCGAACGCCTGCAGCGGGTGACGGAAAACCTGACCCGACTCAAGCTCACGGCGGAGCTGCGCGCCGGCGATGCCGGCGACCCGTCGGTCTGGTGGGATGGACGCCCCTTCGACCGCATCCTGCTCGACGCCCCCTGCTCCGGCAGCGGCGTGATCCGCCGTCATCCCGACATCAAAACGCTGCGCCGTCCGGAGGACATCGCCACCCTGGCAGGCCAGCAGGCGCGCCTGCTGCGCGCGCTGTGGCCCTTGCTGGCGCCGGGCGGTATCCTTGTCTACGCAACCTGCTCGATATTTGCGGCAGAAAACACCGGACAGGTCAGCGCATTCCTGCACGATGAGGCGCAGGCGGGCGAACTCCCCATCAATGCCACCTGGGGGCAGGCGGCCGGGGCAGGGCGACAGATCCTGCCCGGCGAGTATGGAATGGATGGCTTCTATTACGCAGTTCTGCACAAGGCGTAGGCACATGCCGACCGGCTGGCGGCAGCTGCTGTGCGCCCTCGCCCTCGCCCTGTGCAGCGCGGCCAGCCACGCCGCCGGTTTCGAAATACGTACCGCAGCCACCCACCTGGTCGACGATGCCTATCAGCTCACCGCCCGCATCGACTACGGCTTCACCGCCGAAGTCCTGGAGGCCCTCGACAACGGCGTCCCCCTCACCCTGCGCATCGAAGTCGAGGTGCAGCGGGTGCGGCGCTGGTGGGCCAACGAGACCGTCACCCGGCTCGAACAACGCCACCAGCTCACCTATCACGCCTTTTCCGATCAATACCTGCTGCGCAATCTCAACAGCAATGCGCTCACCATCCACCCCACCCTGGGCCTGGCGCTGGATGCCTTGAGCACGGTGGAGCAATTTTTCCTGCTGCCGGCCGAACAGGTCGAGGCCGGGGAGGAATATCTAGTGCAGCTACGCACGGCCCTGGACATCGAGGCCCTGCCCGCCCCCTTGCGACCGGTGGCCTACGTCACCCCGGCCTGGCGTCTGTCGAGCGCGTGGTACGCATGTTCCTTGACACCCTGAGGCGCCTCACCTCCGGACCGCGGCCGGTGGTGCTGCTGCTGGTGCTGCTGCTCGCCTCGTTCTATCTGATGAGCGGCGCCATCCAGAACACGGCCCTGTTCGGCCGGCTCTATTCACTGCTGCTGGCGGTGAACATCCTCGCCCTGCTGCTGCTCATCGCCCTCATTGGCCGCAACCTGATCCACCTGCTGCAACAGTATCGCGAGCATGCCCCCGGCTCACGCCTGACCCTGCGCCTGGTGGTGATGTTCGTTCTGCTGGCCCTGGCGCCGGTATCGGTGGTGTACTACTTCTCGCTGCAATTCCTCCACCGCGGCATCGACAGCTGGTTCGACCTGCGGGTGGAAAAATCACTGCAGGACGCCCTCGAACTGGGTCGCGCCTCCCTGGACGGCCGCCTGCGCGAGTTGCTGCGCCAGACCCGCCAGGCCGCCGGTGAGTTGGGGCCGGTACCAGACAGTGCGGCGGCGCTCAAGCTCAATGAACTGCGCCAGCAGGGCGAGGCCGGGGAGATGACCCTGCTCACCCTGCGCGGCCACGTCATCGCCAGCGCCAGCGTGGACCCCAGCACCATCATTCCGGCCATGCCCAGCGAGGCGGTGTTGCAGCAGCTGCGCCAGGGTCTGGACTACGCCCGCCTGGAGCCGCTGGGCGAGGCGGGCATGCACGTCCGTGTCGCCATCACCCTGCCGGCACCGCAGCCGGGCAGCGAGCCGCGCGTGCTGCATGCCCTGTTCCCGGTGGCAGAGCGGCTCAGCCTGCTGGCCGACAGCGTGCAGGAGGCCTACTCCCAGTACACCGAGCTGGCCTTTCTGCGCCAGCCGCTGAAGTACAGCTTCACCCTCACCCTGTCGCTGATCCTGCTGCTGTCCCTGCTCACCGCGGTGTGGGCCGCCTTCTTCTCCGCACGCCGCCTGGTGGCGCCGATCAGGGACCTCGCCGAGGGCACCCGCGCCGTGGCCGCCGGCGACTACGACATGCGCCTGCCCCTGCCCGGGCGCGATGAGCTGGGCTTTCTGGTGCGTTCGTTCAATGAGATGACCTACAAGATCGCCCAGAGCCAGCAGGCGGCGCATCACAGCCAGCGCCAGGCCGAGGAACAGCGCACCTACCTGGAGGCCGTGCTCGGCCGCCTGTCCTCCGGCGTACTCACCCTGGACGGCAATGGCGTGCTGCACACGGTCAACGCCGCCGCCGGTCACATCCTGGGGACCGCCCTGGAAGACACCCTGGGCCAGCCCCTGCAGGAACTGCCGGGACGCCATCCGGCGCTGGATCAGTTCGTCGAGGCGCTGCTGCCGCACCTCAATCCCACCGAGCCGGAATGGCGCGCGGAACTGGTGCTGTTCGGCCAGAAGGGGCGCCAGGTATTGATGTGCCGCGGCGCACTGCTGCCGCGCAGCGAGCAGATCGGCGGTGGCCATGTCATCGTATTCGACGACATCACCAACCTGATCCAGGCCCAGCGCGACGCCGCCTGGGGCGAGGTGGCGCGGCGCCTGGCCCACGAGATCAAGAATCCGCTGACCCCGATCCAGCTCTCCGCCGAACGCCTGCGCCACAAATACCTCGCCACCATGCCGGCCGCCGACGCCGAGGTATTGGACCGCGCCACCCATACCATCGTGCAGCAGGTGGAGACCATGAAGGAGATGGTGAAGGCCTTCTCCGAATACGCCCGCCCGCCGCAGATCCGGCTGGAAATGGTGGGCATGAACCGCATCGTCAGCGAAGTGGTGGAGCTGTATCAGACCGAACAGCGCAGCATCAGCTTCGATCTGCAGCTGGACCCGCGCACCCCCGCCATCGAGGCCGATGCCGGTCGTCTGCGCCAGGTGCTGCACAACCTGATCAAGAATGCGCTGGAGGCCTGCGGCCACGACGGCGCACACATCATCATCACCACCCATTGCGCCGAGCAGACCGGTTGCCGCTATGTGGAACTGCGGGTATGCGACGACGGCCCCGGCATCCCCGAAGAGCTGCTGTCCAACCTGTTCGAGCCCTATGTCACCAGCAAGCCCAAGGGCACCGGCTTGGGGCTGGCCATCGTCAAGAAGATCGTGGAAGAGCATGGCGGCATGATTTGGGTGGAGAACATGCCGGATGGCGGTGCCTGCATTATGATTCGACTGCCGGTGAAGGCTAAGAACGAGGGGCTGGCGACTAGAAATCAGATACAAGAGTAAAGAAGAAAGATACAAGGGAAGGTGTGCGCTGCGCACACGGTGGTTTGAATTCAATACCGCATCAGCGCAGCGAATTCATTCCCTTGTATCTTGTCACTTGTATCTTGTATCTCTGCTCCAACCCCTGATTCACACTGAGGAACACAAACGATGGCGCACGGCTACATCCTGGTAGTGGACGACGAACCGGACATCCGTTCGCTGCTGCAGGACATCCTGCGCGACGAAGGTTACGAGGTGGATACGGCAGAGAATGCGGCGGCGGCACGCAAGGCCCGCCGCGCACACCGCCCCGACCTGGTCCTGCTCGATATCTGGATGCCGGACACCGACGGCATCTCCCTGCTCAAGGAGTGGACCGAGGAAGGCCCACTCACCTCCCCGGTGATCATGATGTCGGGGCACGGCACGGTGGAAACAGCCGTGGAGGCCACCCGCCTCGGCGCCTATGACTTCATCGAAAAGCCGCTGTCCCTGGCCAAGCTGCTGGTAACGGTGGAGCGCGCACTGGAGGCCTACAATCTGCACCGCGAAAACATCGGCCTCAAACGCCTAGCGCAGCCGGTGGGCGAACCGGTGGGCCGCAGCGCCGCCATGCAGCAGTTGCGCGAACAGGTACGCCGTGTCGCCCAGCACAGCACCACCGTGCTGATCAGCGGTGAGCCGGGCGCCGGCAAGGGCGTGATGGCGCGCTATCTCCATGCCTGCAGCCCGCGCCGTGACGGCCCCTTCATCGCCGTCGGCGTGGCCTCGCTGCTGGGCGACAACGCCACCATCGAACTGTTCGGCAGCGAGGAGGGCGACAGGGTGCATTATGGCCTGCTCGAACAGGCCAACGGCGGCACCCTGTTCCTCGACGACATCGCCGACATGGACAGCGCCACCCAGGCGCGGCTGCTCGGCGCACTGGAGACGCGCAGCTACCATCGCGTCGGCGGCACCGACCCGGTCAAGGTGGATGTGCGCGTCATCGCCGCGACTCACTATGACCTCGGCCAGCGCGTGCGCGACGGCCAGTTCCGCAACGATCTGTACTACCACCTCAACGTGGTGCCGCTCAGCGTCCCGCCGCTGCGCACGCACAGCGAAGATGTCACCGACCTCATCGCCTTCTACATCGACCATTTCGTCAGCCAGGAGAAGCTGCCCTATCGCGCCTTCACCGTGGCGGCGCAAAACCGTCTGCGCAATTATGGCTGGCCGGGCAATGTGCGCGAGCTGCGCAATCTGGTACAGCGCCTGCTCATCGTCGGCGGCAGCGGGGACATCGATGCCGCCGAGATTGAGGCCGCCCTGGGCGCACTCAGCGCCGCGCTTGCACCCGCGGCCATGACACCCGACACCGACCTGCCGCTGCGCGAAGCACGTGAAAATTTCGAGCGCCGCTACTTTACCGAGTTGCTCGCCCGCCATGACGGCAACATCAACCAGGTGGCGCAACACTCGGGTATCGAGCGTACCCACCTGTATCGCAAACTGAAATCCTTGGGTATTGATACCAAGAACAGGAGTTAAATCAGATACCAGTGCCCAGATACAGGGGTGTGGACTCGCTCCGCTGCTGCCGTTTTGCATCAAAACGGTCGTGCGCGTAGCGCACTCCTCTCTTTGTATCTTGCCACTTGTAACTTGTATCTGCTTTTGAGCCTCAACTACAATGCGCGCCCAACGCACAGCGGAATCGCGGCCATGAAGATCATCATCCTCGGCGCCGGCCAGGTGGGTTCCTCCCTCGCCAACAACCTCGCCAGCGAAGCCAACGACATTACCGTCGTCGATACCGAGCCGCAGCGCCTGCAGGCCCTGCAGGACCGCCTCGACCTGCGCACGGTGACCGGCCAGGCCTCGCATCCGGAGGTGCTGCTGCGCGCCGGCGCGGAAGACGCCGACATGCTGATCGCCGTCACCAACTCCGACGAGACCAACATGGTGGCGTGCCAGATCGCCTACTCGCTGTTCCGCACGCCCACCAAGATTGCCCGCGTGCGCGCCCTCGAATATCTGATGCACCCGCAGCTGTTCAATCCCGAGTCGATCCCCATCGATGTGCTGATCAGCCCGGAACAGCTGGTCACCGACTACATCCACCGCCTGATCGAATATCCCGGTGCGTTGCAGGTGCTCAACTTTGCCGAGGGCAAGGTGCAACTGGTCGCGGTGAAGGCCTATTACGGCGGCCCGCTGGTGGGCCACGAATTGCAGACCCTGCGCCAGCACATGCCCGGCGTCGATACCCGCGTCGCCGCCATCTACCGCCGCAACCGTCCAATCATCCCGGAAGGCACCACCGTCATCGAGGCCGACGACGAGGTGTTCTTCATCGCCGCCAAGAAGGACATCCGTGCCGTGATGAGCGAGCTGCGCCGCCTGGAAAAGCCGGTGCGCCATGTGATCATTGCCGGTGGCGGCAATATCGGCAAACGCCTCGCCGCCGCGCTGGAAAACGACTATCAGGTCAAGCTGATCGATCACAACCCGGCGCGCGCCCGCGCCGTGTCGGAAGAGCTGTCGCGCACCATCGTGCTGCAGGGCGATGCCGCCGACGCCGAGCTGCTGCTGGCGGAGAACATCGAGGAGACCGACGTGTTCTGCGCCCTCACCAACGACGACGAAGCCAACATCCTGTCGTCGATGCTGGCCAAACGCCTGGGCGCACGCAAGGTGATGACGCTGATCAACCGCGCCGCCTACGTCGACCTGGTGGAAAGCGGCGAGATCGACGTCGCCATCTCGCCGCAGCAGGCCACCATCGGCTCCCTGCTCACCCACGTGCGCCGCGGCGACGTGGCAGCGGTGCATTCACTGCGCCGCGGTGCCGCCGAGGCCATCGAGGCGGTGGCGCACGGCGACAAGCAGTCGTCCAAGGTGGCGGGGCGCGCCGTGGAGGACATCAAGCTGCCGCACGGCACCACCATCGGCGCCATCGTGCGCGGCAGCGACGTGCTCATCGCCCACCACGACACGGTGATCGAGGCGGAGGACCACGTGATCCTGTTCGTGGTGGACAAGAAGCGCATTCCCGAAGTGGAACGTTTGTTCCAGGTCGGCATCACCTTCCTGTAGACCAACATGCGCCTGCCGCTCATCGCCCGCCTGCTCGGCATCTTCCTGGTCATCTTCGCCGCGACGCTGTTTCCTCCCGCCGCCATCGCCTGGTACACCGGCGACGGCCAGCTGGACAACTTCCTGCTCAGCCAGGGCCTGCTGGTGCTGCTCGGCCTGGTGTTCTGGCTGCCGGGCCGCGGCCATACCGGCAACCTGCGCACGCGCGAGGCCTTCGTGGTGGTGACGCTGTTCTGGAGCGTGATCGGCCTCACCGCCGCGCTGCCGCTGGTGCTGGGCCTCGACATCTCGATCACCGACGCCGCCTTCGAGGCGGTCTCCGGTTTCACCACCACCGGCGCCACCGTGCTGTCCGGCCTGGACACCATGCCACCATCGCTCCTGATGTACCGCCAGCAGCTGCAGTGGCTGGGCGGCGCGGGCGTCATCGTGCTGGCCATCGCCATCCTGCCCATGCTCGGCGTCGGTGGCATGCAGCTGTTCCGCGCCGAGACCGCCGGCCCGATGAAGGACGAAAAGATTACCCCGCGCATCACGCAGACGGCGCGTGCGCTGTGGGGCATCTACGTCGGCTTCACCATCGCCTGCGCCCTGGCCTACTGGGCCGCCGGCATGTCCGCCTTCGATGCCATCGCCCACAGCTTCAGTACCGTCTCCACCGCCGGCTTCTCCACCTACGATGCCAGTCTTGCCTACTTCGACAGCGTGGCCATCGAAACCATCGCCATCGTCTTCATGCTGCTCGGCGGCGTCAGCTTCAACGTGCACTTCATCGTCCTGCGCATGCGCAGCGCCAAGGTCTACTGGCACGACACGCAGACGGCCGTGTTCTTTGCGGTGGTGGCGGCACTGATCCTGATCATCACGCTGACGCTTTTCGTTACCGGACACTATGACGACATCGGCACCGCCCTGCGCCACTCCGCCTTCCAGGTTGCCTCGGTAATCACCACCTCGGGCTTCAGCACCGATGACTTCTCCGTCTGGCCTCTGTTCCTGCCGGTGCTGCTGATCTTCACCAGCTTCATCGGCGGCTGCGCCGGCTCCACCTCCGGCGGCATGAAGGTGATCCGCTTCATCATCCTGGCCAAGGAAGGCTCACGCGAGCTGTGGCGGCTGCTGCACCCCAGCATCATCCGTCCCATCAAGCTGGGCGGCCGCGCCCTGCCCGAGCGTGTCATTGACGCGGTGTGGGGCTTCTTCGCCCTCTATATCGCGGTGTTCGCCTTCCTCATGCTGCTGGTGATGGCCACCGGTGTGGATCAGGTCACCGCCTTCGGCGCCGTCGCCTCCGCCCTCAACAACCTCGGCCCCGGCCTGGGCGAGGTCGGCATGAGCTTTGCGCCGCTCAACGACACGGCCACCTGGATCTGCACCTTCGCCATGCTGCTCGGCCGCCTGGAGATCTTCACCATCCTGGCGCTGCTGTCGCCCATGTTCTGGCGGAAATAGAAAACGGCAGTTGCGAAACTCGAAACTCGAAACTCGAAACTCGAAACAAAAAAGTGTCCGACGCCGAAAAGTGGAACCGCCGCTACCTCGACGCCCAGGTCGGGGCCATCCCCCCGGTGCAGGTGCTGCGCGATTACGCCCACCTGCTACCGAACCACGGCCGCGCACTGGACCTCGCCTGCGGCCTCGGCGCCAACGCCCTGCTGCTCGCCGCCCACGGCCTCGACACCCTCGCCTGGGACATCTCTGCCGTGGCAGTGGACAAGCTCAACACCTATGCCCGCACTCACGGCCTGCCGCTCCACGCCGAGGTGCGCGACCTGACGCAACATGGCCTGCCGGAGCACCACTTCGATGTCATCGTGGTGAGCCGCTACCTGGAACGCAGCCTGTGCCCGGCCATCCAGGCCGCGCTCAAGCCCGGCGGCCTGCTCTACTACCAGACCTGGACCCGCGCCCAGGTGGACGAACACGGTCCCGCCAACCCCGCCTTCCGCCTGGCACGCAACGAACTGCTGCACCTGTTCGCCGAACTGGATGTCCTCGCCTATCGCGAGGAAGATACCGTGGGCGAGACCGCGCGCGGCCTGCGCGATGAGGCCTATCTGGTGGCACAGCGGCCCGCCTGAACCTTGCCCGGCCCACACTGCGGCCCCATGTCCTGCTCATGGACCCGACACCTCTGGAAAAACTGCTCGCCGCCGGCCAGGACAACCTGATGCTGCGTTTCGGCCTGGGCAGCGCGTATCTCAAGCAAGGAGACCACGCGCGTGCCATCGACCATCTGCGCGCGGCCCTGCGCCACGACCCGGGCCACTCTGCCAGCCACAAGCTGCTGGGCAAGGCCCTGGCCGCTGCCGGCCGCCATACAGAGGCCATCGCGGCCTATGAAGACGGCATACGCAACGCCGAGGCCAAGGGGGATATCCAGGCGGCGAAGGAAATGAAGGTGTTTCTCAAGCGGCTGCAGACACCACCGCAGTCATGACCCGGTTTATGACTTGAGCACCTGCTCGCCGGCGGTGTACATACGATGGCGGCAGATTACGGGTACCCGGCTGAGCCCCATGCCCTTATTACCCCGCATCGCCGGTACGCTGGCCGTACGGTTTACAGGGCATGGTCATAGTCGATGCGAAGTGGGGCGTGGTCGGAAAAACGCTGCGCCTTGTAGATTTCTGCGGCACGCACCTTGTCGCGCAGCGCCGGCGTAATCACCTGGTAATCGATACGCCAACCGACATTCTTGGCCCAGGCCTGGCCGCGGTTGGACCACCAGGTGTACTGTTCCGGGCGTGGGTCGACCACGCGAAAGGCATCCACGTAACCCCATGGCCCGAACACCTGATCGAGCCAGGCGCGCTCCTCCGGCAGGCAGCCGGAGTTCTTCTGGTTGCCCTTCCAGTTTTTGATGTCGATCTCCTGGTGCACGATATTCAGGTCGCCGCAGATGATCCATTCGCGCCCCTGCTGCCGCATCTGCCGCAGACGCTGGCCGAAGCGCTCCAGAAAACTGAATTTTACCTGCTGCCGTTCCTCGCCCGAGGAACCCGACGGCAGGTAGAGTGAGACGATGCTGAGCGGGCCGAAGTCGGCCTGAATGTAACGCCCTTCGGCGTCCATGTCCTCAAAGCCGGCACCCAGGGCGGTGATCACCCGATCCGGTTGACGGCGACTGTAGATGGCCACGCCGCTGTAGCCCTTTTTCTCCGCATCGACAAAATAGGCGTGGTAACCCTGCGGATAGTGGGCAGCCACATCGAGCTGATGTTCCTGCGCCTTGGTCTCCTGGAGGCAAACCACATCCGCGTCCTGCGCCACCATCCATTCGAAAAAACCCTTGCTGCTGGCAGAGCGAATGCCGTTCAGATTGGCGGTGATAATACGCATACGGTCCAGTCTCTCGAGTTATCCATCATTATGCCGCCAGCACGGCGTAGATATCGCGGTAGCTGGCATAGAGGGCACCGAAGGTCACCGGCAGCAATACCAGCAGACCCAAGCCGAACGGGAGCACGGCGATCGTTGCCAAAACGATATAGATCACGCCGAACAGCAGCAGCGGCAGGACGTTGTTGAGGCAGGCAGAAAAACTGCTCTTCATGGCCGCCACCGGCTCGGCCGCCGCGAACATCACCAGCGGCACGGCATAGAGAAAGGTCATGGAGAGCAACATGCCGAGCAGCAACAGCAACAGCAGCGCCAGCAGCATGCCCATACCCAGCCCCGCCGCCAGCATCTCATGCTCGCCCTGATGCAGCATGCCGGCCATACCCATGCCGCTGCCGATGAGCAGCAAGGCGAGGAACAGGAACAGGATGTTGGCGCCCAGCAGCACCGCCCCCAGCACCAGCAACGCATTGCGCGTCGCGCTGTCCTTAAAGCCGATAAACAGGTGACTGACATCCATCTCGCGCTGCTCGGAGGCCGCGCGTGCCGCATACAACGCCCCACCGAACAGTCCGGGGAGCAGCAGCGCGAACAGCAACGGCCCCAGCAGCGGCACCAGATTAAGCACGGCGGCAATCACCAGCAGCAGGATCATCAGCACGATCCACATCCCCGGATTGCGCGTAAAGATCTCCCAGCCGTCGCCGTACCAGGCCAGCCCCTTGCCCATATCCACACCCTGCGCCTGCATGACCATCTCCTCGTCCCGGTGGCTGGAAACTGCCGCAAAGCATAACCCGATCCGCCCGGCTTCAGGTTAAAATACGCCCCCCAGTCCTATCGGTGAGCGTCATGCAGGATTACAAGCGCGAATTCATTCAGTTTGCCATCGACAACCAGGTGCTGCGCTTCGGCCAGTTCACCCTCAAGTCCGGCCGCATCAGCCCCTATTTCTTCAACGCCGGCCTGTTCAACACCGGCGCCCAGCTGGCCCGTCTCGGCCGCTATTACGCCGCGGCGATCCAGGATTCCGGCATCGCCTTCGACACCCTGTTCGGCCCCGCCTACAAGGGCATTCCGCTGGCCAGCGCCGCTGCCATCGCTTTGGCCGAACACCACGACCGCAACGTGCCCTGGTGCTTCAACCGCAAGGAGGCCAAGGACCACGGCGAGGGTGGCAACATCGTCGGCGCGCCGCTCAGGGGCCGCATCCTGATCATCGACGACGTGATCACCGCCGGCACCGCCATCCGCGAGTCCATGGAGATCATCGACAAGGCCGGCGCCCAGGCCGCCGGCGTGGTCATCGCCCTGGACCGCCAGGAGCGCGGCAAGGGCGAGCTGTCGGCCATCCAGGAGGTGGAGCAGAACTTCGGCATGCAGGTGGTGAGCATCATCACCCTGGCCGACCTGATGCAGTTCCTGGAGGGGGATGCGACCCTCGGCCAGCATCTGGACGCGGTGCGCGCCTACCGCGCCGAATACGGGGTCAAGTAAGGCGTGGAGTGTCGTCCCGGCTGCGGTGCCTGCTGCATCGCGCCCTCCATCTCCTCGCCCATCCCCGGCATGCCCGGCGGCAAGCCCGCCGGGGTGCGCTGCATCCAGCTGGACGGCGCCAACCGCTGCCGTCTGTTCGGCTCGCCGCTGCGGCCGGCGGTGTGCGGTGGCTTCCCGCCCCATCCCGACAGCTGCGGTGAAACCAACCGCGCGGCATTGCGCCTGCTCACCGAGCTGGAGCGCCTCACGGCCCACTAGGCGTGGCTCCGCCGTGACCAGAAATGCATCTGGTCCGCGAATGAACGCAAATAGACGCGAATATTCATGGTGTCACAGCGGGTAACCTGCGCACACCGAAAGTGCACCGGTGCGGCCGCCCCACTGCCTTGGTCTGCTGGCAAATTTGCGTCCATTCGCCTTCATTTGCGGACTCGAAGATTTTCTGCCGCTTATCCGATCAGCAGCTTCAACCCCACCAGCACCGTCACCACCTCGAAGGCCCGCTTGATCCAGCGATTGCCCTTGGCGATGGCCAGATGGGCGCCGAGATAACCGCCCAGCAGCGAACCCAGCAGCAGCGCCGGCAGCCAGTCCCAGCGCACCTCGCCCAGGGTGCCGAGCACCAGGGCGCCGGCGCCGTTCCAGAACACCCCCACCAGCACCAGCGTATAGGCCACGGCACGCTGATAGTCGAGGCCGAACCAGCGTACCAGCCACAGAGTCACGAACAGCCCGGTGCCGGAGGTAAGCGAACCATTGAGCACGCCGATGGCGAACAGGCCCAGGCCACCCAGCCACAGGGCATGGCCGCTACGGTGGCGCGGCGCGTAGTCCTGTCCCAGTTCCCGTCTCAGCACCGAGTAGCCACCCAGAGCGATCGTCAGCAGACCCAGTGCGATCTCGGCGCCGCGATCCGGCACACGCAGGATCACGCTGGCCCCGAGCACCACGCCGGGCAGGCCGCAGCCGAGGATGAACAACACAAAGCGCCGCTCCAGAGTCGAGCTGCGCAGGTGACGCACCGTCGCCCCCACGCCCAGGGCGACACTGGCAATTTTGTGCGTCGCCAGGGCAATGGCAAAGGGCAGGCCGAGGAAGATCAGCACCGGCAACTGCAGCAGTCCGGCACCGCCGCCGGCAAAGGCGGAAAAGGCATTGGCCAGCAGGGAGATGAAAAACAACAGTAGATGCTGTGGCAGATCCACGACGGGGTTCAAATGACGATGTTGGGGAGTGGCAGTATACTGTAGACCTTGCCGTCTGCAGCTACCTGGAGAATCACCATCATGCGTTTCCACTCACTGCGCCTTCCCGCGCTGCTCATCACCCTGAGTCTGGCATTGCCCGGCACCGCGTTCGCCGCCATCAAGTGCTGGACCAACAAGGAAGGTGTGCGCGAATGCGGTAACGTGGTCCCGCCGGAGTATTCCCAGCAGGAGACCCGTACGGTGAATCCGCGCGGCATTACCGTTGACGTGCAGGAGCGCGCCAAGACGGCAGAGGAGCAACAGCAGGAGCGGCAGGCCAAGGAGGCCGAACAGGCGCGGCTGGCGGAGGAGACAAAGCGCAAGCAGGACCAGGCCGCCTACGATCGCATGCTGCTGTCCACCTTCACCACCGAACAGGAGCTGCTCGCCTCGCGCGATCGCGCCACCGGCGCCATTGATGCCACCATCGAAATCACCGGCGTCACCATCACCGCCCTGGATCGCAAACTGGAAGAACTGAAAAAACGCGCAGCTGGGCTGGAGCGCGCGGGCACGCCGCCGCCGGCCGAGCTCAAGGATGACATGGCCTCCCTGGAAAAACAGATCAGCGACAAGAAAAACTACATCGCCGTGAAACAGGAAGAGAAGGCCCAGCTATTGCGCAAGTACGATGCGGACCTGCAGCGCTACCGCGAACTCAGGGGCGCGAAGCCGCAGTAACGGACCACCGGGGGCGCCGCCGGCCCCAGGTAGCGCCAGGGCTCAGAACAATCCACGCGCGAGCAGCGGCCACTGCTGCTCCCACAACTCCAGCGGCGAGCGCTTGAAGCCGCTGCGTACGAATTGCGCCATGCGGCCATGGGCGGCCGCCACCAGCAACCCCGCCATCGCCGCCGCCGGTGCGCCGGCGGGCAGACGACCGGCCAGTTCGCCTTCACGCAACACCTGTTTGAACTGGGTTTCGATGCGGTCGTAGAACTGGCCGATACGCACGCGCAGGCGTTCGGTTTCGCCCACCAGCGCATCGCCCACCAGGATGCGGGTGATGCCCGGGTTGCGCGCGGAAAAGCCGAGCAGTACCGCCATGATCTTTTCACAGCGCGTCACCACATCCTTGTCATCGGCCAGAATGCGGTTGATCAGGCCGAACACCGTATCTTCCAGAAACTCGATCAGACCTTCGAACATCTTGGCCTTGCTGGGGAAGTGGCGATACAGCGCCGCCTCCGACACGCCGACGGCGCGCGCCAGGCTGGCCGTGGTGATGCGCTCGCCAGGACTGGTTTCCAGCTCGTGGGCCAGGGCTTCCAGTATCTGCTGGCGGCGCGACGGCTTGTCGTTGCTCATGGTTAACCGTTCCTGATCAGGGTGCCGACGCCGGCATCGGTGAAGATTTCCAGCAGCAGCGCGTGCTCCACGCGGCCGTCGATGATGTGGCTGGAGCGGACACCGTTTTTCACCGCCTCCAGCGCCATGTCGATCTTGGGGATCATGCCGCCGCTGATGGTGCCGTCGGCGATCAGCTCATCGACGCGGGTGGCGGTGAGGCCGGTGAGCAGGTTGCCGTCCTTGTCCAGCACACCGGTGGTGTTGGTGAGCAGGATCAGCTTTTCTGCCTTCAGCGTTTCAGCCAGTTTGCCGGCGACCAGGTCGGCGTTGATGTTGTAGGACTGGCCGTCCTCACCGACACCCACCGGCGCGATCACCGGGATGAAGTCCTGGGTATCGAGCAGCGCCACCAGGGCCGGATCAATCTCCGTCACCTCACCCACCAGGCCGAGGTCGATGAGCTCGTCCTGTTTGTCGCGGCTCTTCATCAGCAGCTTCTTCGCCTTGATCAGGCCGCCGTCCTTGCCGGTGAGGCCGACCGCACGACCACCGTGCTGATTGATCAGGTTGACGATCTCCTTGTTCACCAGACCGCCCAGCACCATCTCCACCACGTCCATGGTCTCGCGGTCGGTGACGCGCATGCCCTGGATGAATTCGCCCTGCTTGCCGATGCGCTTGAGCAGGTCATTGATCTGCGGTCCGCCACCGTGCACCACCACCGGATTCATGCCCACCAGCTTCATCAGCACCACGTCCTGGGCGAAGCCGTGCTTGAGGCGCTCCTCGGTCATGGCGTTGCCGCCGTACTTGATGACGATGGTCTTGCCGGCAAAGCGGCGGATATAGGGCAGGGCTTCGGCGAGAACACGCGCATTGTTCATCGCGGCAGTGATGTCCAGGGTCATGGGAATCCGCTTCCAGTCAGGTTGAATGGGCTATATCGTTTACCGCCCACCAGCGAGGCGGGCTGGGCAGTTATGGTCCTTCGTCCCCCGCCGGCTTGTCATGGGGCTGCAGAGCCCCATGCAGCGGGCCGGGCAATTCGTCCACCACCAGGCCGGCACTGCGCCTCATGGCCTCGGCCTTGGCGGCATCGGGTTGGACGGCCTTGGGTTGCATCAGCCGCAGGCGCTGCTCAAGGGCCGCCAGCACCTCCAGGGATTCGGCCAGCCGGGCCTCGAAATTGTGCTGATGGTGGCCGCTCCACATCTCCACGGCCTGCTTGGCCACCGCCACCAGATCCGCGTGGACGATGCGCTTGATAGCCGCGCTATACAGCGCAAAGGCCACCAGCAACACCAGCAGTGCCACACCGAAGATCGTCAGGAATACGGTTTGCTGTGCCGCATCCAGGGTCGCCGCCGGGGCCGGCGGCCAGTACTGCAGGCTCCAGCCCGAGCCGGCCACCGCTGCCGCGTAGCCGGCGGCCGCCTGCCGCAGGTTTGCATCACCCACGGCCGCCAGCAGCAGCGACTTGCCCTCGCCGCCCTGGCGCAGCTCCACGTAACCGCCCGCGGCGGGCACCAGCGGCCGCAGCCACCCCTGCAGCCCCGCCACGTCCAGGGAAACCATCAGGCTGCCGACCACCCCCTGCGGTCCGACCACCGCACGCAGCAAATCCATATGTTGTCCCGCCGTGCCGTGCAGGTGCGCCTCCACCGGTGGGACCTGGCCGGCTTCCGCCAGACGCGCCAGTTCCAGACAGGCGTAGCTCAGCGGCGGCGTGGCCGTCTCGTCCAGCCGATCATCGCCCAGGGCGAGAAAACGTATCCGCAACACCGCAGGAAACAATTCATGCAGGCGCGCGGCATGTTCGTCCAGCACGGCCTGATCACCGACGGCCATGGCGGCCACCACCGCCGGGGTACGCCCGGCCGCCGCGATGACATCGGTATATCCCTGCAGGCGACCCGCCAGCTGGTCCGCCATGCGCTCCGCCTGGGCCTGCCCCAGCGCTTCAGCCTGCCCCCCGGCGATGCGGGCAAACTGGACGTAGATCAATGCCGCGGCGACCAGCAGCGTGGCCAGGCTGGTCACCAGCAGGGGCATCACCAGGGCCCGGATGTCGAGGCCGCGGGCGGGCTTCTTCCGGGCCTGGGGCTCGCCGAAGGGCGGGCTGACATCATCGTCATCCCGGTGGCGGAATTTGTCGAACAGCGCTTTCATGACGCCAACTCGCCCGCCTCAATCATGCCTGTCCGGTATGGCCAAAACCGCCACTGCCACGTGTGCTCGCCTCGAAATCGTCCACCACCTCGAAGGCGGCCTGTACCACCGGGATGAACATCATTTGGGCAATGCGCTCACCGGCGTTGATGGTAAAGGAATCGCTTGAGCGGTTCCAACAGGAGACAAAGACCTGGCCCTGGTAGTCACTGTCGATGAGACCGACCAGGTTGCCCAGCACGATCCCCTTCTTGTGACCCAGGCCGGAGCGCGGCAGCAGCACCGCGGCCAGGGACGGATCACCGATGTGGATGGCGATGCCGGTGGGGATCAGATGCGACTCGCCGGGCTTGACCTGCAGCGGCGCATCGACACAAGCGCGCAGATCGAGGCCGGCGGAACCAGCGGTGGCATAGGCGGGGAGCGGAAATTCGCTGCCGATGCGGGGGTCGAGGATCTTGAGTTCAATTTTGCGCATTTGTCCATATCCTGTCAGAGGGTGCGCATCGCGCACCGGTTTGCCGCTATGCCATGGTGCGCACTGCGCACCCTACCGGTTTGCATAGCGTTCGGCGATCAGCGCCACCAGTTGCCGCGCCAGCTCGGCCTTGGGCGCCTCGCCCAGCTCGGCGCCGCCGCCGTCCCAATACACCTGCAACGCGTTGCGCTCGGTCTCGAAGCCGCGCCCGGCCCCCACCCAGTTGGCGGCAATCATGTCCAGTTTCTTCTGGGCCAGCTTGCCGCGGGCGTACGGCTCCAGTGCGTCGGTCTCGGCCGCAAAGCCCACCGTGAATACCTCCGGCCGGGTCGTGCTGATGGTCGCCAGGATATCCGGGTTGCGCGTCAGTTCCAGCGTCATGCTGCCCTGCTCTTTCTTGATCTTGGCGCCTGCCACGGCCGCGGGTCGGTAGTCGGCCACCGCGGCCGTGGCCACCAGCAGGTCGAACCGCTCGCCTTCTACCGCCGCCAGCATCTCCGCCGCGCTCTCCACATCGATGCGCCGCACCCCGGACGGGGTGGGCAGCGCCACCGGCCCGGCCACCAGCGCCACCTCGGCGCCGGCACCGGCCAGGGCGGCGGCCACGGCAAAGCCCATCCTGCCCGAGCTGCGGTTGCTGACGAAGCGCACCGGGTCGATGGCCTCGCGGGTCGGGCCGGCGGTGACCAGGGCGCGCACCCCGGCCAGGGGGCCCTTGCCGCACAGTTCCCCCGCCAGCCGCGCCAGCTCGGCCGGCTCCAGCAGGCGGCCGGGGCCAACCTCACCGCAGGCCTGCTCGCCGCTGGCCGGGCCAAACAGGTGGACCCCGCGGGCAATGAGGCGCTGGACATTGTCTTGGGTGGCCGGCGCCTGCCACATCTGCTGGTTCATGGCCGGCGCCAGCGCGATGGGAGCCGTAGTGGCAAGGCACAGGGTGGCAAGCAGGTCATCGGCGCGACCACCGGCAAGGCGAGCGAGGAAATCGGCACTGGCCGGGGCCACCAGTACCAGGTCGGCCCAGCGCGCCAGCTCGATATGGTCCATACCCGCCTCGGCGGCGGCATCGAACAGCTCCATGCGCACTGCATGGCCGGACAGGGCCTGGAAGGTCAGCGGGGTGACGAATTCGGTGGCACCACGGGTCATCACCACCCGCACCTCGGCACCGGCGCGGCGCAGCAGGCGCACCAGCTCGGCGGCCTTGTAGGCGGCGATGCCGCCGGTGACGCCGAGAAGTATGTGTCTGTTCACTAACCCGTTCATGGCCGGGAAGTATACAAAAGGGACGAGGGACAAGATACGAGCGGCGAGGGAATGGGAGCGCGGCGCCCGCACCTGTCTGTATTTCGGCGGGCGCACAGCGCACTCCACCCCTTGCATCTTTCCTCGTGTATCTTGTATCTGTTGTTTCGGGTTCTACACGGAGGTAAAACCATGGCCATCAGGGACTGGCCGGCGGCGGAGCGGCCGCGGGAAAAACTGCTGCAACGGGGCGCCGAGGCCCTGTCCGATGCCGAGTTGCTGGCGATCTTCCTGCGCACCGGGGTGGTGGGCATGAGCGCGGTGGATCTGGCACGGCAGCTGATCGGCGACTTCGGCGGCCTGCGCCCGCTGCTCGAGGCCGATTGCAAAAACTTCTGCCGCCACAAGGGCCTGGGCGAGGCCAAGTACGTGCAGCTACAGGCCACCCTGGAACTGGGACGGCGCCACCTGCTGGCCACCCTGCAGCGCGGTGATGCCCTCACCTCGCCGGACGACACCCGCCGCTTCCTCGCCGCCCGCCTGCGCGGCTATGGCCACGAGGTATTTGCCGCCCTGTTCCTCGACAACCGCCATCGCGTCATCGCCTTCGAGGAGCTGTTCAGTGGTACTATCGACGGCGCCTCGGTGCACCCCCGCGAGGTGGTCAAGCGCGCCCTGGCCCACAACGCCGCCGCCCTGATCCTGGCGCACAACCACCCTTCCGGGGTGGCGGAGCCGAGCCGGGCCGACGAATCCATCACCCGCCGCCTGCGCGAGGCGCTGGGGCTGGTGGAGATTCGGGTGCTGGATCACCTGATCATCGGTGATGGCGAAATCGTGTCCCTGGCGGAACGGGGTTTGATCTGAGGGACGGTATCTGGTATAAAACGCGGCTCCTCGCCGGGAGGCGGGAAAGAATTTCCGTTCGGAGGCAAGAAACATGTCCAGAGTATGCAAGGTTACGGGTAAAGGCCCGATGACCGGTAACAACGTATCGCACGCGAACAACAAGACGCGCCGTCGCTTCCTGCCCAACCTGCAGAGCCACCGCTTCTGGGTTGAGAGCGAAAACCGCTTCGTCCGCCTGCGTGTCTCCACCAAGGCCATGCGCACCATCGACAAGAAGGGCATCGATGCCGTTCTAGCCGAACTGCGTGCCAATGGCGAGAAGGTCTAAGGGGAACAACCATGGCCAAAGGCGCACGCGACAAGATCAAGCTGGTGTCCACCGCTGACACCGGTCACTTCTACACCACCACCAAGAACAAGCGCACCATGCCCGAGAAGATGGAGATCAAGAAGTTCGATCCCGTCGTCCGCAAGCATGTTGTGTACAAGGAAGCGAAGATTAAGTAAGCGCTTCCTCGCCTCCGAAACAAGAAGCCCGGCCCATGCCGGGCTTTTTATTTTCCGCCCGCCCCGCCCTCAGCGGCAGGCGGGGCATGTTCGGCCCCGCTGATGGCCCGGTCCACCGCGCCGAGCAATGCCAGCAGGCGCCCGGTGTCCTGCGGTAATTCGGCAAAGCTGTGCTCGGCCAGCGGCTGGATGGCGCAGGCCGCGGGCAGAGGGGCGGCGGACTGCACCAAGGCGCGCATACGGGCCAGAAACAGCCATTGCAGCCATTGCTGGAACTGCAGCGTGTCGTAGCAGAACGGTGCGGTGCTGGCGAGAGCCGCCGCCGGCGGCGCCACCTCCTCCCACAGTCCGATACGGCGCATCTCCTGCTCGATGGCGAGCAGCAGGTCGGCAATGTGATGGTAACGGTCGGTGTCGGTCATGGTGCGTAGCGTATGTCGGTAATCCAGTAGCGCGTCTTGCCCTTGGGCAGTTCGATTTCCACCTCGTCGTCCACCTGCCTTTTCATCAGCGCCCGCGCCAGCGGCGCGTCCATGCTGATCCAGCCCGGTTCGGTATCAAATTCATCCGGGCCGACGATGCGCCAGGTATGCTCGGCGCCCGCCTCGTCCTCCACGCTCACCCAGGCGCCAAAATAGACCCGCGACGGATCGGTCGGCGTGGCACTCACCACGGTCAGCTCCGGCAGGCGCTTCTGCAGGTAGCGGATACGCCGGTCGATCTCGCGCAGTTCCTTCTTGCGGTAGATGTACTCGGCATTTTCCGAGCGATCACCCTCCGCGGCGGCGGCGGACAGCGCCTTCACCACCTCAATGCGGCGCTGCCACAGGCCCTGCAGCTCCGCCTGCAGACGCTGGTAACCGGCGCTCGTGATGTACAAAGAGCTGCGGGGCTGGGGAGGACGGTAACGTGACATGGGAGTAGGCAGCGGCCACCAGGGACGGGGCACAGGGAATCAGCGGCCGTAGACCACACCAGGCAGCCATGTCGCCAGTCCAGGCCACAGCGCCAGCAGCCCGAGCATCAGCAGCTGGATGACAATGAAGGGGATCACGCCGCGATAGATCTGCAGGGTGCTCAACTCCGGTGGCGCCACGCCGCGCAGGTAGAACAGCGCAAAGCCGAACGGCGGGGTGAGGAAGGAGGTCTGCAGGTTGATGGCGATCATCACGCCGAGCCACACCGGGTCGAGGCCCATGGCGAGCAGGATCGGGGCCACGATGGGCACCACCACCAGGGTGATCTCGATGAAGTCGAGGATGAAGCCGAGCAGGAACATCACCAGCATCACGATGATCATCGCACCAACTGCGCCGCCGGGCAGGTCGGACAGCAGCTCCTTGATCAACTCATCGCCGCCGTAACCGCGGAACACCAGGGAGAACAGCGAGGCGCCGACAAAGATCAGGAATACCATGGCGGTGATCTGGGTGGTGCTGCGCATCACCTCGGTGAGGCGGCGCAGATCGAACTGGCGCTGGCTGGCCGCCAGCAGCATGGCACCGATGGCGCCGACTGCGGCCGCCTCGGTGGGGGTGGCGACGCCGCCCATGATGGAGCCGAGTACCGCCAGGATCAGCAGCAGCGGCGGCAGTAGCACGGTGAACAGGCGCCGCGCCAGCGCCGCCCCGCGCAGGGCCCGATCCTCCGGCGGAAGCGCGGGCATGGCCGCCGGCTGCAGTACGGCGACGCCCATCAGATAGATGACGTAGAACACCACCAGCACCAGGCCGGGAATGAGCGCACCGGCAAACAGGTCGCCCACCGAAACGGTTTCCGGGGAGAAGATGCCCATGTCCAGCTGCGCCTGCTGGTAGGCCGACGACAGCACGTCGCCGAGCAGGATCAGGATGATGGAGGGCGGGATGATCTGGCCCAGGGTGCCGGAGGCACAGATGGTGCCGGCGGCGAGCGACGGACTATAGCCGCGCTTGAGCATGGTGGGCAGCGACAGCAGGCCCATGGTCACCACGGTGGCACCGACGATGCCGGTGCTGGCGGCAAGCAGCATGCCCACCACCACCACCGAGATACCCAGCCCACCGCGCAGCGGGCCGAACAGCGAGGCCATGGTATCGAGCAGGTTCTCCGCCACCCTGGAGCGCTCCAGCATCACGCCCATGAACACGAACAGCGGCACGGCGATGAGGGTTTCGTTGGTCATGATGCCGTACAGGCGGTTGGGCAGGGCCTGCAGCAGCGTGATGTCGAACATGTCGAAGGCGGCGCCGGCGAAGGCGAACAGCAGGGCAGTACCGGCCAGGCTGAGGGCCACCGGATAGCCCGCCAGCAGCACCAGGCAGACGGTCAGGAACAGCAGCAACGGCAACCATTCCAGCATCAGACTTCCACCTTGGCGTCGTGCGCCGGTGCGTCCTCGGGATGGCCCAGCAGGACCAGCAGGCTGCGCAGTGCCTGACCGATACCCTGCAGCAGCAGCAGCAGGGCCATCAGCGGAATGATGGACTTCAGCAGGTATACCAGGGGGAGACCACCGGCATCGCGCGAGCCCTCCAGCAGCGACCAGGAGGCGGCCACGTAATCCCAGCTGATCCACAGAATGAATACGCACACCGGCAGGAGCAGCAGCAGGCTGCCGAGCAGGTCGACCCAGGCCTGGCCGCGGGGCAAGAGCTTGCGATAGAAGATATCGACGCGCACATGGCCGTCGTGGCGCAGGGTATAGGCGGCGCCGAGCATGAACACCAGGGCGTGCAGGTAGGTCACGGATTCCTGCAGGGCAATCCAGCCCAGGTCGAAGGCATAGCGCAGTATCACCACAGCGCAGGTCACCAGCACCATGGCGAGGGTCAGCCAGGCGATGATGCGCCCGGTCCATTCGCTCTGGGCGTCGATCAATCCGGCTATCCGTTCCAGCTGTGGCTGCATGGGCGTATCGAGGTGGGAAAACAGCGGGTCATTGTACGTAAGGGCCGGCGGCCGGACAAACGCCGCAAGCCACCGCAGGTCTGCATACCTGCCCGCAGGCCCCGCCACGCCTCGCCGTCCAGGGCACGAGGGAAATTTGTAGGACTTTGTCCTATACACCACGCCGTTGTTATGCACATGGGGCGCAATTCGGGCGGCAGCCACTGAAAGTAAGTGTACGCTTGCGCCGCAGGGCGCATCTGTCTTCGTATCTTATTGAATTTATTATACTAATAAATAGTGGTTAAAGTATGAACGATTTAATGCCCGGCCAGCGGCGGCAAGCCCTGGGCCACTGTGTCACCACTTCGTCCACAGAGTTATCCACAGGATTTGTGGATAAAGGACGCCCCTGAACAGTGCATCAACGGCAGATCAGGGACTTACCAGCGGAACAGAATCCAGCGGTTGATGTTGGGCGGGTCCAGTTCGTTGCGGCGGGTATCGAAACTGCCGTCGCCGTCGCTGTCGATGAGGTAGTAGGGATAGCCGCGGCTGGGGGTGATCTTCACCATGTAGAGGCGGCCGTTGCTGCGATATTCCTCCACGGTGGCGTCGCCTCGGGTACGGATGGTGACCTCCGGCTGCAGCTCCTCCGCCTCCTCGATGGCCGCGGACTCAGTCAGCGGCGGCGGCGGCAGGGGCTCACCGGGCTCGGCGGCAGCAACGGGACCGGTCAGCAGCAGGGCGGCAAACAAAATCGGGCGCATGGGACGGCTCACAGGTCGAGGAGAATTTCGCGTTCTTCGGCAGAGGGTTCGAAGCCGCGGTGTTCATAGTGGTTGAAGATAGCATTGACCACGTCCTGGGGCTGGTCCAGCACCTGGAACAGATCCACGTCCTCGGGGCTGATGGTCTTTTCCGCCACCAGGGTGTCGCGGAACCAGTCGATGAGGCCATGCCAGAACGGGCTGTGTACCAGGATGATGGGAATGCGGCGGGTCTTGCCGGTCTGTACCAGGGTAAGGATCTCGGCCAGTTCGTCCAGGGTGCCGAAACCGCCGGGCATCACCACGTAGGCGGCGGCGTACTTCACGAACATCACCTTGCGCGAGAAGAAATGACGGAAGGTGAGGCGGATGTCCTGGTAGGGATTGCCTGCCTGCTCGTGCGGCAGCTGGATGTTGAGCCCTACCGAAGGCGACTTGCCGGCAAAGGCGCCCTTGTTGGCCGCCTCCATGATGCCGGGGCCGCCGCCGCTCACCACCGAGAAGCCGGCGTCGGACAGGGCGCGGGCGATGTCCTCGGTGAGTTTGTAATAGGGGTGGTCTGGCTTGAAGCGCGCCGAGCCGAAGATGGACACCGAGGGGCTGATGCGTGCCAGGCGTTCGAAGCCTTCGACGAATTCGGCCATGATCTGGAATATCTTCCACGACTCACGACTGAGGGCGGAGTCGTCGATGGGCGTCATGCCGGGGTGATGGGATTTGTGATCGTCGCTCATGGAAGGGTCGCGCGGGTAACGGCAAAGCGGCTATTGTAGTCGCAATCGTCAAGTCACAGATACCAATTACCCCATGTCCGAGACAAACCGCAAACCGCTGGTCCTGGTGGACGGCTCGTCCTACCTCTACCGCGCCTTCCACGCCCTGCCGGCGCTGACCAATTCCCGCGGTGAACCCACCGGCGCGGTGTACGGCGTGGTCAACATGCTGCGCCGCCTGCTCAACGATTACGACCCGGAGCATGTGGCGGTGGTGTTCGACGCCAAGGGCAAAACCTTCCGCGACGATCTGTATGCCGAATACAAGGCGCACCGCCCGCCCATGCCGGCGGAGCTGGCCAGCCAGATCGCGCCGCTGCACGCCATCGTGCGCGCCCTGGGGCTGCCGTTGCTGATGATCGACGGGGTGGAGGCGGACGACGTCATCGGCACCCTGGCGCGGCAGGCCGCGGCGCAGGGCT
This sequence comes from Gammaproteobacteria bacterium, assembly GCA_024709225.1. Classification (GTDB taxonomy): domain Bacteria; phylum Pseudomonadota; class Gammaproteobacteria; order Thiohalomonadales; family Thiohalomonadaceae; genus Sulfurivermis. Next base: position 40,539 of record JANJXC010000009.1, read on the forward strand.
TGCCGGTGCTGATCTCCACCGGCGACAAGGACATGGCGCAACTGGTGGATGGCCACGTCACCCTGATCAACACCATGACCGATACCGTGCTGGACCCGGCCGGGGTGGTGGAGAAGTTCGGCGTGCCGCCGGAGCGCATCATCGATTACCTGACCCTCATCGGCGATACCAGCGACAACGTCCCCGGCGTGCCCAAGGTGGGGCCGAAGACAGCGGTGAAGTGGTTGCAGGAATACGGTTCGCTGGATGCGATCATCGCCAATGCCGAGGCGATCAAGGGCAAGATCGGCGACAACCTGCGCGACAGCCTCGGCTTTCTGCCGCTGTCGCGCCAGTTGGTGACCATCAAGTGCGACGTGCCGCTGGCGCAGGGGCCGCAGGAATTGCGTCGTACACCGCCGGACGTGGACGCGTTGCGCGAGTGGTACGGCCGTATGGAGTTCAAGACCTGGCTGGGCGAGGTGCTGGGTGGCGATGAGGCCGCCGCCGCGGCGGCGGAGCCGGTAACGCCCGCCGCCACCACCGGGCGACAGTACGACACCGTGCTGAGCTGGGAGCAGTTCGACCACTGGCTGGCGCGGCTGCTGGCGGCCGAGCTGTTTGCCTTCGACACCGAGACCACCAGCCTGGATTACATGGACGCCGAGATCGTCGGTGTGTCCTTCGCCGTGGAGCCGGAGCGGGCTGCCTACGTGCCGCTGGCCCACGACTATCCCGGCGCGCCCGACCAGCTCGAGCGTGCCGCGGTGCTGGAGCGCCTGCGTCCGCTGCTGGAAGACCCGCACCGGGCCAAGCTGGGGCAGAACCTGAAGTACGACATGAGCGTGCTGGCCAATCATGGCATCGAACTGCGCGGCATCGCCCACGACACCATGTTGCAGTCCTATGTGCTGGATTCCACCGCCACGCGCCACGACATGGGATCCCTCGCCCTCAAGTATCTCGGTCGCAAGACCATCAGCTACGAAGACGTGGCCGGCAAGGGGGTGAAGCAGCTCAGCTTCAATCAGGTGCCCATCGAGCCGGCGGCGGAATATTCCGCCGAGGATGCCGACATCACCCTGCAACTGCACCACGCCCTGTGGCCGCGCGTCGCCGCCGAGCCCGCGTTGCAGCAAGTGTATGAAGAGATCGAGTTGCCACTGGTGCCGATCCTGTCGCGCATGGAACGCGCCGGCGTGCTGGTGGACCTGGCGATGCTGCGGCGGCAGAGCAGTGAACTGGCCCTGCGCATGAATGAAATCGAACAGGCCGCCTACAGCGCCGCTGGCGGACCGTTCAACCTCGGCTCGCCCAAACAGATCCAGGAGATCCTGTTCGAGCGCCTGCAACTGCCGGTGCTGAAAAAGACGCCTACCGGCCAGCCCTCCACCGCCGAAGAGGTGTTGCAGGAACTGGCCCTGGACGGCTACGACCTGCCGCGCCTGATCCTGGAACACCGCGGCATGGCCAAACTCAAATCCACCTACACCGATCGCCTGCCCGAGCAGGTGAGCCGCAGGAGCGGCCGCGTGCACACCTCCTATCACCAGGCGGTGGCCGCCACCGGTCGCCTGTCATCGTCCGATCCCAACCTGCAGAATATCCCGGTGCGCACCGCCGAGGGCCGGCGCATCCGCCAGGCCTTCATCGCCCCCAAGGGCTGCAAACTGCTCGCCGCCGACTACTCGCAAATCGAGCTGCGCATCATGGCCCATCTGTCCGGCGACGAGGGTTTGCTGAGTGCCTTCGCCGCCGGCGAGGACATCCACCGCGCCACCGCCGCCGAGGTGTTCGGCGTGACGCCGGCCGAGGTGAGTGCCGACATGCGCCGCAGCGCCAAGGCGATCAACTTCGGCCTGATCTACGGCATGTCCGCCTTCGGCCTGGCGCGCCAGCTCGGCATCGATCGCGCCGCGGCGCAGACCTACGTCGACCGCTATTTCGAGCGCTATCCCGGCGTGCGGCGCTACATGGACGAAACGCGCGAACGGGCGCGCGCGCAAGGCTACGTCGAAACCGTGTTCGGCCGCCGCCTCTACGTGCCCGACATCAAGGCCAGCAACGCGCAGCGCCGCCAGTACGCCGAACGCACCGCCATCAACGCGCCGATGCAGGGCACCGCCGCCGACATCATCAAGCGTGCGATGATTGCCGTCGACCCGTGGCAGCAGAGCACCAACGGCAAGGTGCGCATGATCATGCAGGTACACGACGAACTGGTGTTCGAGGTGGCGGAGGACTACGTGGATGCGGCCAAGACCGCGATCCAGCAGCTGATGGCCGGCGCCGCTGACCTCAAGGTGCCGCTGCTGGTGGAGGTGGGGATGGGCAACAACTGGGATGAAGCCCATTAACAGCGGGCACGGGGCATCCATTCATTGGTTATATTAATTGATGACATTAATATATTTAATGATGCAATTGTCGGATTACAGAACTTTTCCAGCCAGGGTCAGTCGTAATGGACAAGCGCACTGCGCTTTCCCACTTCTCTCTCCCTGGTGGGAACAACTGCCCGGCTTTCTCCCCCTAAGCCGGGCTATTTAGATACGCCCCGGCCGCCTTTCCCCCCCCTTTCGGCGCCGGGGCTTTTTTTTGTCCAGGGATGGACTTATACCGCGCAGGCCAGGGATGGCCGAGAGCGGTACTTGTCCAGGGATGGACTTATGCCGCGCAGGCCAGGGATGGCCGAGAGCGGTGCAGCCCCCCTCTAACCAAGTGTTCCGAATGGGTAGCCCGGCATGGGGCACCCCATGGGCGCCGTATCGCGGCGGGCATGGCCCGCCCTATGACGCGCCGCAGAGAAGATGGATGCCCAGCCGAACATCTGTTTAGTCCTGCGGGACAGTGTCGGTCTCTCCCGCCGCATCGTAACCAAACCAGCGGTCCAGCAGCGCCCGCGCCTCGTCCACCCCCTGGCCGTCGTGAGCGGAAAACAGCTGCGCCGAGGCCTCGGGATAACTGGCCAGGAAGCGCCGCACCTGTTGCAGGGCGGCCGAGGCCGGCCCGCGCTTGAGCTTGTCCGCCTTGGTCAGCAGCACATGCACCGGCATGTTCCGGTGGCGGCACCAGTTGAGCATGATCTGGTCGAACTCGGTCAAGGGATGGCGCACGTCCATCAGCAGGATCAGGCCACGCAGACAGTTCCGGGTGTTGAAATACTGTTCCAGGGTCTTGCGCCAGTGCTCCTTGATGGCCGGCGGCACCTTGGCATAGCCATACCCCGGAAGATCGGCCAGGCGGCGCCCCTCCTCCAGTCCGAACAGATTGATCTGCTGGGTGCGCCCCGGCGTCTTGCTGGTGCGCGCCAGCCCCTTGATGGCGGTGATGGTGTTGAGGGCGCTGGATTTGCCGGCGTTGGAGCGGCCCGCAAAGGCCACCTCGATACCTGCATCGGTGGGGAGCTGGCGCAGGTGCTGCGCCCCGAGCAGGAACTGGGCCTGGCGATAATGATTGATGGGATTCATCAGTAAATAAGGTCGTTTGGTGGGGTTTCGGGAGATGGCGGCGGGTTTTCCGGCCATGGCTGTTGACCAGCGAAACCTAATATTGGTATATAGCCCTGTCTTTCAGGATGGGTCCGGTAGTGTTGGCATTATTGTACGCCGCCCCGCATAATTAAACGCTTTATTGATTTGATTTCAGAGTTAGGAGCCCGCTAAATGAACAAGTTCCTGGTCGCCTGCACCGCCGGCGCAATGATGATTTCCGCTTCCGCCATGGCCGCCGACGGCAAGGCTGTATATGACAAGTCCTGCGTGGCCTGCCACGCCTCCGGCGCGGCAAATGCCCCCCGTCTGGGTGACAAGGCTGCCTGGGCTCCGCGCATTGCCCAGGGCATGGACAAGCTGTACGGTGTGGCCCTGAACGGCAAGCCGGGCACCGCCATGCTGCCGAAGGGCACCTGCGCCGCCTGCACCGAGGCCGACCTGAAGGCCGCCACGGACTACATGGTTTCCCAGAGCAAGTAACAACAAACATTGGGTAATTCGATGAACAAACTAGCGATTGCAGCCCTGCTGCTGGGTGCCCTCGGGTCCGCCCATGCGGCCGGCAGCGCCAGCGCGGGCCAGGGTAAGGCCGCGGTGTGCTCCGCCTGCCACGGCATGGACGGTAACAGTGTCACCCCCATCTGGCCGAGCCTTGCCGGCCAGTCCGAGCAGTTCATCAGCAAGCAGCTGATGGATTTCAAGTCCGGTGCGCGCAAGGATGACACCATGACGGCCATGGCCGCCCCGCTGAGCGATCAGGACGTGGCCGATCTGGCCGCCTGGTACTCCAGCCAGAAGCGTGGCGTCGGTTCCGCCAACGCCGAAAAGGCCGCTCCGGGCGAGAAGCTGTACCGCGCCGGCGATGCCGACAAGGGCGTAGCCGCCTGCATGGCCTGCCACGGTCCCAATGGTACCGGCAACCCGGCGGCCAAGTTCCCCGCCCTGGCCGGTCAGCACGCGACCTATACCATCAAGGCGCTGAAGGACTTCCGCGCCGGTACCCGCAGCAACGACCCGGCCAACATGATGCGTGATGTGGCCGGCAAGATGACCGATGCGCAGATCGAGGCCGTGGCCGAGTACATCGCCGGTCTGCATTGAGTCGACAGCGGTAAGGCAGTATCCAGGAAGGGCGGCCCAGCGGGCCGCCCTTCTTCTTTTCTGCGTGCTATCATCGGCGGCCTTGAGGCGGCGGAACGCAACTTCTGCGCGTTGTGCGGCTCAAACACCACACGCAACATCATCAGGGCAGGGCTTTAGTTGAACGACACGACCTCTCCCGTGCGCGCACGGCGCAGCACGGGCGCCATTGCACTCGAATTCCTCGGCTCGATGAATCTGGCCATTACCCTGCTGGTGGTGATCGCCATCGCCTCGGTGATCGGCACCGTGCTGCAACAGAACGAGCCGTATACCAATTACGTGATGAAATTCGGGCCGTTCTGGTTCGAGGTATTCAAGGCGCTGGGGCTGTTCGATATCTACGGCGCGGCGTGGTTCCTGATACTGCTCGGCTTTCTGCTGATCTCCACCTCCATCTGCGTGTGGCGCAACACGCCGCATATCCTGCGCGATATGCGTCACTATCGGGTCGATGTGCAGGAGAAGTCGCTGCGCAGCTTTCACCTCAAGGCAGAGTGGGATACCCCCTGCGACCGCAGCGATACTGCGGCACGCGCTGCCGCCCTGCTGAGTGCGCGCGGCTACCGTGTGCGCCAGCGGGCGCAGGATGAACACGTCACGGTGGCCGCCATGCAGGGGGCGGTCGGCCGTCTCGGCTACATCCTGTCCCATGCCTCCATCGTGGTGATCTGTCTCGGCGGCCTCATCGACGGCAACCCGCCGCTCAAGTGGCAGGAGCTGCGCGGCGAGGTGCGGGCGGAGACCCGCGACATCCCCGCCGGCGAGGTGCCGGCGGAGAGCACGCTGTCTACCGACAATCTCTCCTTCCGCGGCAGTATCAGCATTCCCGAAGGCGGTACCTCCAGCGTGGTATTCCTGCAGCTGCGCGATGGTTATCTGGTGCAGGAACTGCCCTTCACCATCGAGCTGGAACAATTTCGCGTCGAGCATTACCCCACCGGCATGCCGAAATCATTCGAGAGTGATCTGGTGATCCACGATGACGATCTGAAAGAGCCGCTGCGTCAGACCATCAAGGTCAATCATCCGCTGATCTACAAGGGCTATTCCATCTATCAGTCCAGCTTCGGCGACGGTGGTTCCAGTCTGTCCATGCGCGCCTGGTCACTGGACCTGCCGCACCAGGAGCCACTGGAACTGAACAGCAACGTCAATCGCTTCCTGCGCCTGACCACCACGCGCGGCGAACGCACACTGGAGTTCACCGACTTCAAGCTCTACAACATCTTCCCGCTGGACGAGAACGACACCAGCGGCAAGAAATTCCGCAATTACGGCCCCAGCATCGTGTTCAAGGTGCGCAACCCGGCCGGCGAGGCGCTGGAGTATGTCAACTACATGCTGCCGGTGGAGCTGGAGGGACGGCCATTTTTCATGAGCGGCATGCGCGCCACGCCGAGTGAAGAGTACCGTTACCTCTACCTGCCGGCCGATGCTGCCGGCACGCCGCAACGCTTCATGGCCTTGTTGGCGGCCGCCCATGACGTGAAGCGCGTACGCAGCACCATCGAGACACAGTTGGGCGACATGGTCGGCACTGATGCGGCGAGCAAGGAAGTGCGCAGCACCATGATCGAATCCATCACGCGCCTGGTGGCGCTGTTCGTCGAACAGGGCATCGACGGCGTGGTCAAACACGCGGAGGCCAGCGTGCCGGCCGAGCAGCGCCAGGAGGCGATCAACTCCTACGTGAATGTGCTGCAGGGCGTGCTGGGGGCGCTGTACGTGGACATGCTACGCAGCGAGGGCGTCGACGTGGCGCAGGGTGTGAGCGATGCCGACAGCCAGTTCTTTGATGACGCCCTCAATACCCTGTCGATGCTGGGGGCTTACGGCTCGCCGTTCTACCTGCAGCTCAGCGCCTTCGAACATATCGAGGCGAGCGGCCTGCAAATTGCCCGCTCACCGGGCAAGGATATTGTCTATCTCGGATGCGCTATGCTGATGGTCGGCATATTCATGATGTTCTACATGCACCAGCGCCGTGTCTGGATCTATCTGACACCGCGTGATGGCGGCACCAATGTACTCTTTGCCGGCAGCGGCCATCGCAACCGCATGGAATTCGAACGTGAATTCCACGCCCTGCAGGCTGAACTGGAACAAGCGGTGCCGCGCCGTGCCGCGGCAGATTAATTGATGAGGTGGCAGTGATGTCCGTATCGAGCGATTACCTGGAACAGGAATTCAAGCAGCCGTCGCTGCTCAAACGCCTGGGTTGGTTTGACTGGCTGTGGGCACTGCTCACTGTGGCCGGCACCGTCTACGCGCACATCCATTACGTCGAGTTCATGGACAGCTACGAGGTAGGCATCCTCTATGGCACCGCCATCACCCTGATCTGGCTGGGCTGGACCTGGAAGCCGACGCGGCAACTGAGCCTGGTCATTGCACTGCTCAGCCTGTTTGCCATCGCGCTGTATGGCAGCGATCTCGCCCGCGGCGACAGCAACTTTTTCCTCAAGTACCTGGTCAGCAGCCAGTCGGCGATCATGTGGATGAGTGCCCTCTACGTGATGGCGACCTTCGCCTATTTCTTCGGCATGTTTGCCCGCTCCGATTTTTCCAATCGGGTCGGCAGTGCGCTGACCTGGAGCGCCACCGCCATGGGCTTTACCGGCCTGATGGTGCGCTGGCGCGAGTCCTATCTGATCAGCCATGACGTCGGCCACATCCCGGTGAGCAATCTGTACGAGGTGTTCATCCTGTTCGCCGTCATCACAGCGCTGATGTACCTGTTCTATGAAGGGCGTTACAAAAGCCGTCAGCTGGGCGGTTTTGTGCTCACCGTGATCTCCGCTGCGGTAGCCTTCCTGCTGTGGTATGCCTTTGCCCGCGGCGCCCACGAGATCCAGCCGCTGGTTCCGGCCCTGCAAAGCTACTGGATGAAGATCCATGTACCCACCAACTTCATCGGCTATGGTGGCTTTGCCCTCGCCGCGATGGTGGCGGTCGCCTACCTGCTGGTGGAGCGTCGTCCCGAGGGCTGGCTGGCCGGCCGCCTGCCCAGCCTGGAGCAGATGGACGACGTGATGTACAAGGCCATCGCCCTCGGCTTTGCCTTCTTCACCGTGGCCACCGTGCTCGGCGCCATGTGGGCGGCGGAGGCCTGGGGCGGGTACTGGTCGTGGGATCCCAAGGAAACCTGGGCATTGATCGTCTGGCTCAACTACGCCGCCTGGTTGCACCTGCGCCTGACCAAGGGCTGGCGCGGCCGCCCGCTGGCCTGGTGGTCGGTCGTCGGCCTGTTCATCACCCTGTTTGCCTTCCTCGGGGTGAACATGTTCCTGTCCGGCCTGCACTCCTACGGCACCTTATAACCGCCCTGCACGGCGCAGCGAAGCCTCGGTAACACGTGCCGGTACGGTGCGCGGGTACTTTGTGCAGCGGCTTTTTGCCGGAGACAGCGCACGGCGCGCCCCTTGCTCCGGTCACTGCACCGGCGGTATAAGACGACCTAGAGCACATAACCGGGGATGCTGCTGACCTGGGGCAAGGTCCGCGTGGAGCCGAAAGCCGATCGGCCATCGGGTCGAGCGCACATGACAAGGGCAGGCGCTGCCCACACGATGCGACGTGCCCAGCAAGACGTCTGTGATCTTTCACGTTTCCCGCTCACCCATCGACATCTCTTGTCGCTGCCCATCCTGTGTGACGAGAACAGTTACGGGGGTATATGTCGATTCGATCCGTGGGCGATGAAATGCGTGGTGGAAACGAGGACGACGTTGTCTCTCTCCCGGCGAAATTGGCGCGCCCGCGCTTGTCGGCGGTACATATGCGCAGCCGCCTCTTCGCGTCGCTCGCTGCAGCAGAGGGTGCCTCGGTGTGGGTGGAGGGGACTCCGGGGTCCGGCAAGACCACACTCGCCGCAAGTTGGCTCGATGCCACGGTGCGCCCCTGCATCTGGTATCAGGTCGATGCGGGCGATACCGATATCGCCACACTGTTCCATTTTCTCGCCATCGCCCTGCGCCACCTTGTCCCCGATGCGCGCGTGACATTGCCGCACTTCACGCCCGAATACGCCCTGGGCCTCGCCACCTTCAGCCGACGTTTCTTCTCCGAACTGTTCCGTCACCTGCCCGACGGAGCGGTGGTCGTGTTCGACAACGCGCAGGAGGCCGCTGCGGACGAATTGTTTTCCGAGGTGTTGCGTCTTGCCCTGGAGAGTGTCCCGGCCCATGTGCGGGTGGTGTGCCTGTCGCGCAGCCGGCCGCCCGTGGTGTTGGCGCGACTGATCGCCAACGGCAATCTCACCCACATCGAACCCCCTGCAATGCGCCTGACCGCCGATGAGGCGCAGGCGCTTGCGTCACTGCGGGGGGTGACCGACAGCGCTACGGTCGCCGCCCTGCATGCACAGGCTCATGGATGGGCGGCGGGGCTGGTGCTGATGCTGGTTCAGCCGGCCGGCGAGCGCAGCGCGCCCGTGGCGGATGCGCCACCCCAGTTGTTGTTCGATTATTTCATGGGCGAGATTCTGCTGCGCACCGAGGATGCCACCCGCCAGTTCTTGATGAGAACGGCTCTGCTGCCGACCATGCAGGTCGCCGACGCAGAAGCGCTTGCCGAGTGGGCGGGGGGAGGCACGATCCTGGCCGAACTGGTGCGCCGCAACCAGTTTACCTACCAACTCACGCCGCATGATCCGGTCTACGAATACCATCCGTTGTTTCGCACCTTCCTGCTCAGACGTTTGGAGGAAAGCGTGACGACCGCCGAGTTCACGCGCCTGTGTGCAGCAGCAGCGCACTTACTCGAGCAGCGCGCTGCCATCGAGCAGGCTGCAGAACTGTACCGTCGCGCCGGCCAGTGGACAGCGCTGACCGCGATGATTCGGCGGCATGCCGAACACATGATTGCCGAGGGCCGCTCACGGTCGCTCGAGGCCTGGCTCGCCGTCTTGCCGGAGCGGGTGCGCGCGGCGGACGGTTGGCTGGAATACTGGCTCGGAAGCTGCCGTCTTGCCTTCAATCCGGCGCTGGCGCGTACGCACTACGAGCAGGCCTATGCGCTTTTCGCCAGCGTCGATGATATTGCGGGCCGTTATCTTGCGTGGGCCGGGGTGATCGACACCTTCATGTATCAATGGGACGACTTCGCCCAAATCGACCCCTGGGTTGGCGAGCTGGAACGCCTCCAGGCGCGCCACCCGTTCTATCCGTCAGCTGAGATCGAAGCGCGCGTGACCATGGGGATGCTGGCCGCCATGACCTGGCGTTTTGCGGGTCATCCGGCATTGCCGGATTGGGCCGAGCGTGCGCTGCACATCGTGCTCGCCAATCCCGGCTCGCGTCTGGCCATGCTGCTGGCCAATCATCTGGTGTTCTACAGCCTGTGGGACGGTGACTTTCCCCGCGCCGCTGTGGTCATCGAGGCATTGCGCCCCCAGGTCGAGCAGTTGCGCCATGACCCGCTCGCTCTGCTGCACTGGTACGTGATGGATGCCATGTACTCGTGGTTTGTCGCCGACCATGCCGCCTGCCTCGCGGCGGTGGAGGCGGGCAACCGGCTGGCGGCGGAAACCGGCGTGCATCTGCTTGATATCTACCTCAACGCTCAGGGCGTCTACAGTGCGGTAAGCGTCGGTGACGGGGTGACGGCGCGCGAATGCATGCGTCGCATGGTCGCGGCGGGGCCGGTGCGCATGCTCGACAAGAGCCTCTGTGCCTACATGCTGGCGTCGGTGGCCTGGCTGGAAGGCGATCTCCCTCGTGCCATCGAGCAGGGTGAGGCCGCGGTGCACCTCGCCACGACCACCGGCGCGGCGCTGGCGATCGGCCTGTGCAAGGTCGAGCTCGCCAAGACCCTGTTTGAGGCCAATCGGGGCACGGAGGCACTTGCCTGCCTCGAACAGGCCCACGCACCACATCACGGGCGGCGCTTCATGGAGTTTCTCGAAGACCTGCATGGTGCCCACTTCGCCTTGGCGTCGGGCGATGAGGTGCAGGCCCTGGAGTGCTTGCGGCGTGCCCTGCCGCTCGGCGCACGACAGGGATACCTGAACATCCCGCGTTGGCGGCCCGAGACAATGGCGCGATTGTGCGCCCTGGCGCTCGCCCATGGCATCGCGCCGGATTATGCCTGCCTGCTGATCCGGCGGCGCGCCCTGGTACCGCCCACCGCAGGTATGGTGCCCGATACCTGGCCCTGGCCGGTGCGTCTCCATACCCTGGGGGGCTTCAGCATCGAAATCGACGGTGTATCCCTGATGTTCACGCACAAGGCGCAACGCCGACCGCTCGATCTGCTCAAGGTGCTGATCGCGCGTGCCGGTCGCAAGGTTGCCGCGGCGGAACTGGCCGAAATCCTTTGGCCCGACGCCGAAGGTGATGCGGCCCATCGTTCCCTCGTTACGACCGTTTACCGCCTGCGCCGCCTGCTGCGTCACGATGCGGCGGTCGAGGTCGGCGAGGAGGGGGTCGCCTTGAGTCAACGCCACTGCTGGGTCGATGCCTGGACGCTGAAGCAGGCATTGGGCAACACCGAGCATGCCCTGGGCAAGCTCGACGACAGTGCCCTTGGCGAGCGCCTGGAGTGGCTCCTCGCGCTCTACGGCGGCCGTTTCCTCGAGGGCAGCCCCTGCGGTGCCTGGGCACTGCCGCTGCGCGATGGCCTGCACAGCCGCCTGCTTCGACTGCTGGAGCGCGTCGGTACGCATTACGAGCGCCTGGGGGCGTGGGAGGCAGCAGTCGCGCTCTACCACAAGGGCATCGAGCTGGAGCCGCTGGCCGAGGCCTTTTACCGCCGGCTCATGGAGGCCTACCGGGCGCTGGGGAGAACGGCCGAGGCGCTCGCCGTCTATCAGCGCTGCCGGGAGATCCTGGCGACGCTCTGCAGTATCGCCCCCAGCGCACAGACGGAGTCCCTGCGCGAGGCCATAGTCGCCGCAGCCCACGACGACCTCTAGCCCGTACCGTCACCGGCATTGCCGCGGCATGGAGGCCCGGGATGGTGAATCCGTTACTGATCTGTGATTGGCGCCCTTTAGCCTGCCGCTTCATTGCAGAGGACGGGGCGTACCATGAAGATATCATCAAGCGGGGTTGCCGCTCTGGGCCAAGGGCATGACACCGCGACAGCCGCCGGTGCTGAGCCGCCCCGACTCGTCCGTCTGCTCGGGTGGGCAGGAGAGTATGCCGGTGCCCGCCGCCTGGAAGCCGCCGCATCCCTGGTCCTGTGTCTGCAATTGGCGATGGTGGTGATCAGCTGCGTGTTCACCCTAGCACAGCCGTTCTCACCTGCGGCCGAAACGCTTTCCGGCAGGGTTTTCGCTCCGCCCGGTGCGACGGCCGTGCCCCCGACCGTAGTGACGGCATGTGCGGTACGTGACGGTCACTGCGATCCGGCATCCCCCGACACGCACTCGATTACGGTGGAGGCCACAGCCCCGAGCGCACCGTTCAAGATCGGCGGACTGGTGGCTGGCCCCTACATGGTGGTCGCCTTGCGCGACGTGAATGGTGATGGCGTCGGCAACGGCGGTGACTGGATGGGCACGGCGCCGGCCGGCGCGTCCTTGGGGCTCCACGCCCCGGCCAGGGCGATCGAGCTTCGCCTCCAGGTGATCAGGGTCGACCGCTGATCACGACGGCAGGCCTTAACGGCAGATACAAGAGAAAAGATACAAGCGGATGAGTACGCTGCGCGCACCCAGTTTTTCAGTTGTATCTATTTCTTCCCCCCATACACATAGCGCGAAAACGTCGCCACATCCTGGCTCACCCGGCGGAACAGGTGATCCAGATTGATGATGGCGTGCTCCAATAGATTGACGGCGATGAACGGGTGTTCCACCCGCAGCCGTTGATACCTGCTGCGGGACAGGCGCAACAGGCGGGTGTCGGCCGACTTGGCCAGGAGCCGCACCGAGCGCGGTTCACGGTCGAAGAACGACATCTCCCCCACCAGTTCCCCCTCCTTGATACCGCCGATCTCCACCGACTGGCCGTCTGCTTCGTAGATCAGCGCCACCTCGCCCTTGAGCATGAAGTACAGTGCCTCGCCTACCTCGCCGATGTCGGCGATGATGGCGTTCTTTTTGAAGGTGACCAGTTCGGTGAATTCCAGCAGGGTCTGCACCTCGCGCAGGGTAAGCGACTCGCACAGGTACTGCTGGCTCAGGAACTCGGTCAGGTTTATGGTATTGTCCGTGGACATGGCAACTCCCCCGCTCGGCCTGTGTCATAGCATAGAATCGCACTCCGGCGCGGGAAAGCCAGCCGCGCATTCCCGCACTGAACCGGTGGTATAGTTGCATCATTCAACCGGCGGCTCCAGCCGCCTTTCCGACGTTAGGAGTCACACCAATGAAGAAATATGTCGCCCGGCCCCTCCTGGCGCTGCTGTTGACCCTGGCAGCCCTGTCGGCCCATGCCGCGGACGAAATTTATGAAGGTTTTCAGTATGCCCGCCTGGAAACCCCGGTCGAGACCGCGCCCAGCGCCGCCGGCAAGGTCGAGGTGGTGGAACTGTTCTGGTACGGCTGCGGCCACTGCTACACCTTCGAGCCCCACCTGCAGGCATGGCTCAAGCGCAAACCCGAGCACGTGGAGTTCATCCGCGTGCCCGCCATCTTCAACAGCAATCAGTGGCGGCTGCACGCGCGCGCCTATTACACCGCCGAGGTGCTGGGCATCGTCGAGAAGATCCATGCGCCGATGTTCGATGCCCTGCACCAGCAGAAACGCCTGCTCAACACCGAGCAACAGTTGGCGGCCTTCTTCGCCGGATTCGGCATCGAGGAAAAGAAGTTCCTCGATACCTTCAAATCGTTCGCGGTGGACGTGAAGGTGAACCGTGCCGAGCGTCTAACCCAGCGTTATGGCATCAGCGGCGTGCCGTCGATGGTGGTGGCCGGCAAGTACCGCACCGATGGCCCGATGGCGCAGAGCTATCAGGGCCTGCTCGACGTGGTGGATCACCTGGTGGCGAAGGAGCGTGCCGCGACCACGACGGCCAACGGCAAGAACTGAACATCATGAAGGCGGCGCAACTGTTTGTCCGATGCCTGGAAAACGAGGGCATTGAGTACATCTTCGGCATCCCCGGCGAGGAAAACCTCGACCTGATGGATGCCCTGCAGGACTCGCCCATCCAGTTCATCACCACGCGCCACGAACAGGGCGCCGCCTTCATGGCCGACGTGTACGGACGCCTCACCGGCCGCGCCGGCGTGTGCCTCGCCACCCTCGGCCCCGGCGCCACCAATCTGATCACCGGCGTGGCCGATGCCAATATGGACCACGCCCCGCTGGTGGCCATCGCCGGCCAGGCGGCCACCACCCGGCTGCACAAGGAATCCCATCAGGTGCTGGACCTGGAACTGATGTTCCACCCCATCACCAAATACTCCTCGCGCCTGCTCACCCCCAACGTGATCCCCGAGGTGGTGCGCAAGGCCTTCAAGCTGGCGCAGACGGAAAAGACCGGCGCCGCCTTCATCGAATTTCCCGAGAACATCGCCAAGTATGAGGTGGACGAGACGCCGCTGCCGGTCAAGAACCCGTCGCAGCCGGAGCCGTCGGCCGATCGGGTCGATCGTGCGGCCGAGCTGATCTCCAATGCCAAGGCGCCGCTGATCCTGGCCGGCAACGGCGTGATCCGCGCCAAGGCCTGGCAGCAGCTCACCGATTTTGCGGAACGGCTCAACATCCCGGTGGCCAACACCTTCATGGCCAAGGGTGTGGTGCCGTTTGCGCGCAATCCCCTGGCGCTCGGCAGCGTCGGTCTGCAGGCGCGCGACTACGTCAATTGCGGCTTCGATACCGCCGACGTGATCATCTGTGTCGGCTACGACCTGGTGGAGTACCACCCCTATCTGTGGCACCCGACGCGCGATCGCATCATCGTTCATGTGGACAGCACGCCGGCCGAGGTCGATGCCTATTATCCGGTGGCGGTGGGCGTGGTGGGCGACATCAAGCATTCCCTGGTGCGCATCGGCGAGCTGGCCACACCGCATCAGGGCCACCGCATGCGCCCCTTGCGCGATGCGCTGGTGGAGGAGATGTCGTCGCACAAGAATGACGACAGCTACCCGGTCAAGCCGCAGAAGGTGATTTGGGACCTGCGCACCGCGCTGGACATGGAGGACATCGTGCTGTGCGATGTGGGCGCGCACAAGATGTGGATGGCGCGCATGTTCCGCTGCGAATACCCCAATACCTGCATCATCTCCAACGGCTTCGCCAGCATGGGCATTGCAGTGCCGGGCGCCATCGCCGCCAAGCTGGCCTATCCCGAACGCAAGGTGGTGGCGGTAACCGGCGATGCCGGCTTCCTGATGAACAGCCAGGAGATCGAAACGGCGATGCGTCTCCAGCTGGCCCTGGTGATCCTGGTCTGGAACGACAACGGCTATGGCCTGATCAAGTGGAAACAGATGAACCAGTTCGGCCGCGCCTCCTACGTCGACTTCACCAACCCCGACTTCATCAAGTATGCAGAGTCCTTCGGCGCCAAGGGCTACCGCATCGAGCGCGTCGCCGATCTGCTGCCGACGCTGCAAAAGGCGCTGGCCGACAATACCGTGAGCATCATCGATTGTCCGGTGGACTATGGTGAAAACCTCAAGCTTACCGCCAAGCTCGGCGAAATGGTCTGCCCCATCTGAGGCGGCCATGATGGAAGCGACCCCGCACAGCATGGTGCCGGCAGCGGGAAGACGCCTGCGCCTGCTCAGCTATAACGTGCAGATGGGCATCAGCAGTTCACGCCCGCACCACTATCTCACCAATCTGTGGAAGCACGTGCTGCCGGCCAGCTGCCGCTTCCGCAACCTCGATGCCGTGGCCCAACTGATCGCCGACTTTGACATCGTCGCCCTGCAGGAACTGGATGCCGGCTCGCACCGTACCGGGTATGTCCACCTCACTGAATACCTGGCGCAAAAGGCCGGCTTTCCCTTCTGGCATCACCAGCTCAACCGCAACCTGGGTCAAATCGCCCAGCACGGCAACGGGCTGCTGTCGCGCACCCTGCCCAGCGCGGTCACGGAACACCGCCTGCCCGGCATGATGCCGGGCCGTGGCGCGTTGCTGGTGCGCTACGGTCATGGTGCCAATGCGCTGGCCGTGGTGCTGATCCATCTGGCACTGGGCCAGCGCTCGCGCCTGCTGCAACTCGATTTCGTCAGCGAGCTGCTTGCCGACTATCGCCACGCCGTGCTGATGGGCGACATGAACTGCGTACCGGGCAGCCCGGAAATGCGACGCCTGTTCCAGCGTTCGCGGCTGTGCGAGCCGGAAGAAGAGCGGCATACCTTCCCCAGCTGGCGGCCCAACCGCAGCATCGATCACATCCTGGTGACGCCCGAACTCAGCGTGGCCAGTTGCCATGTGGTGAACCATGCCTGTTCCGATCATCTGCCGGTGGCGATGGAGCTGATCTTGCCGGACGACATACATCTGCCGGCCTGACCACCACCCAACCGAAATTCGCAATGACACAATCAGGGAGCACAGCATGACGCAGGACGAGCGCCTGGCACGCGAGCTGGAGCAGTGGCGCGGCAAGTATTACGACAGCCTGGCGCAACTCGATCAGAAGGAGAAGGCGTGGCGGCAGACGGAAAACGTACTGCGTCAATGCATATCGCGCCTCAGTCTGGCGGCCGACACCAGCGACCGTGACCTCAATCAGCAGCTCGATCTGCTGCGCAATGCGATCCGCAAAAACACCAGCAGCGCCGATCTGGAGGCGCTGATCCAGTCCCTGTCGGAGCATCTGGTGCGCCTGGATCAACAGCGCCGCAGCCAACCCAGGCCACCGACCCCGCTGGAGATACTGCGCCGCCTGGCGGATGGCATCAATTTCCCGCGCGGGCTGGGCCACAAGGCCAAGGCCTACAGCAAGACCCTCGCCGGTGCCGCCGATGACGATTATGCCACCCACGCGCAGGCCTTCATCGAGCTGGTCGGCGAGGCCTTCGACTGGCTGGCCGAGCAGAACACCGAAGAGTCCGCGGCCGGCGGCAAGGGACTGCTGGGACGCCTGTTCCGCCGTGAGGAGGCCGCGGTCGCCGACGCGCCGTCCCCAGCACCGGCCACGGCGCCGCCGCGTGATGCCGCGGAGAGCCTGGTGCTGGCCAAGAGTCTGCTGGCGCAGCTGGTGGCAGCCGTGGTGGTGCCACCGGAGGTGAATCTGGCGACGGTGGGCGGTGGACTGCGCACCGCACGCAAGGTCGAGGAGTTGCAGCGGGTGACGGCGGAGCTGGCCCGGCTGCTGTCGCATCAGCCCGGCGCCGCCGCCAGGACCGCTGTTCCGGTGTCCTCGCAAGAGGTGTTGCTGCAGTTGCTGGAGCGGCTCAGCGTCCCCACCGAGCTGCATGCCCAGGCCGAGGCCATCAAGGAAGAATTGGCGGCGCCGCTGAACGACAGCCAGCTGGAAAAGGTGCTCGGCCGCATCGCCGAACTGGTCACCGCCATGCGCACCCGTGTGCAGAGTGAAAAGGCGGAGATCGAATCCTTTCTCACACAGCTGACGGAAAATCTGCGCGAGCTGGACAACCGGCTGCAAGGCGCGGTCGCCGCCCACCGCGAGACGGTGCAGGACGGACGGACGCTGGATGCGGAGGTCCAGGTGCAGGTGCGCGGTATCGAGGACTCGGTGCAGCGCGCCAACAATCTCGACCAGCTGAAGCAGGTGGTGCAGGAGCGCGTCGACACCATCCGTCGCCACATGGAGGTGTTCCGCCGCACCGAGGATGAGCGCATCGAGCGTGCCGAGGAGGAGGTCCAGAAGCTCAACGAGCGCCTGCGCCGTCTGGAGGCCGAATCGG
>JANJXC010000014.1 GCA_024709225.1 Gammaproteobacteria bacterium
GCCCCATCAGACCATTGGCATCGAGTACCGGCTGGCCGACGAAGACACCGTCCTGGCTGCCCTTGTCGATCAGGATCCGGTGGGTAAACGGATTGGGGTCCAGTCCGATCAGCTCGGCGACTATCACCCTGTCGTCGACCAGCGCCGCGGAATTGAGCAACTCGCGCAGCCGCACATTCTGCTCGGTGAGCGTCGCCAACTTCTGCAGGCGGCGTTGCAGCAGCAGCGCCTCGGCCTTGAGCTTCTCGTTCTCCGCGACCAGGCTGCTGCTGCTGCTGATCTGCTCGGTGGCGCCCTTCCAGGCACGCACCGGCAGATCGGCCAGCCAGTAGAATGGGGTCAGCACCAGCCCCATCTGGCTACGCACGGGTTTGAGGGAATCGAAACGTGCATCCACCACCATCAGCGCGACACAGAGCACGGCGAACACCAGCAGGCGCACGCCGAGCGAAGGTCCCTTGGCAAATAGCGGTTTGATCGTGAAGCCCTCGAAACTACCTGCTACAAACTGAACGCGGCGAGCCGAAAGCAGAGTCGGGCTCGGCCTTCGGCTCGCCGCATCGGTTACTGCCGCCTGTGGCTCACTCGGTGGAGAGCAGGTCCATGGCGTGACGATCCATCATTTCCAGCGCACGACCGCCACCACGCGCCACGCAGGTCAGCGGCTCCTCGGCAACGATCACCGGCAGGCCGGTTTCCTGCGACAACAGCTTGTCGAGATCACGCAGCAGTGCACCGCCACCGGTCAGCACCAAACCACGCTCGGCGATATCGGAAGCCAGCTCCGGCGGCGACTGCTCCAGCGCGCTCTTGACCGCCTGGACGATGGTCGCCAGCGACTCCTGCAGCGCCTCGAGCACTTCGTTGGAGTTCAGCGTGAAGCTGCGCGGCACGCCCTCGGCCAGGTTGCGGCCACGTACGTCAACCTCGCGGATCTCGCCGCCCGGGAAGGCGGTGCCGATTTCCTGCTTGATACGCTCGGCGGTCGATTCGCCGATCAGGCTGCCGTAGTTGCGGCGTACATATGTAACGATGGCCTCATCGAAGCGATCGCCGCCAACCCGCACCGACTCGGCGTAGACCACGCCGTTGAGGGAAATCAATGCAATCTCGGTGGTACCGCCTCCAATGTCGACGACCATCGAGCCACGCGCCTCGTCCACCGGCAGACCGGCGCCGATCGCAGCCGCCATCGGCTCTTCGATCAGGAAGACTTCACGCGCGCCGGCGCCCAATGCAGACTCGCGGATCGCCCGGCGCTCGACCTGGGTCGATTTGCACGGCACGCAGATCAATACACGCGGGCTGGGCTGCAGGAAGCTGTTCTCGTGCACCTTATTGATGAAGTACTGCAGCATCTTCTCGCAAACGCTGAAATCGGCGATCACGCCATCCTTCATCGGCCGAATCGCGGAAATGTTGCCCGGGGTGCGGCCGAGCATGCGCTTGGCCTCGATACCCACTGCCGCGATGCGTTTGGGGCTGTTCGGTCCGGATTCCTGGCGGATGGCCACCACCGACGGCTCGTTGAGGATGATGCCCTCGCCCCGTACGTAGATGAGGGTATTGGCGGTACCCAGGTCGATGGATATATCGTAGGAGAAGAGGCCCTTCAGACGTCCGAACATAGAGTAGATCCAGCTTTATTATGCGAGCCCGGGGTGGCAACGGGCGGGATTCCTTGAAAAAACCCCGGTACTCTAGCAACGGCCTAGGGGTTTCGCAATGGGCGGGGCTGTGGGCGGCAGGGTATCTGTGATAAGTTTCGCCTTTTATTTCCGCCGCTAAAAATCAGGAGCAAGCCGTGGCCCTGGAACGCAAAGACGTCGAGAATATTGCCCATCTGGCCCGTCTGGCCATCAGCGAGGCGGACATCCCGGAGTACGCCCGCAACCTGTCCAACATCCTGGCCCTGGTGGAGCAGATGAGCGCCGTGGACACCGCCGGCGTGCATCCCATGGCCCACCCGCTGGACGCCACCCAGCGCCTGCGCGAGGACGCGGTCACCGAGACCGACCAGCGCGACCACTTCCAGGCCATCGCCCCCGCCGTGGAGGCGGGGCTGTATCTGGTTCCCAAGGTGATCGAGTAGCAAGTTACAAGTGGCAAGTTTCAAGTAAAGAAGCTTGCCACCCAATCACTTGCAACTTGTAACTTGTAACTTGCCACTGGATTGATCATGCACAACAAGACCCTAGCCGAACTGTCCGCCGGCCTCACCGCCGGGGCGTTCTCCAGCGTGGAGCTGACCCGCCATTTCCTCGAGCGCATCGCGCGGTTCGACGGCCAGCTCAACAGCTTCATCACCGTCAGCGTCGAGTCGGCCCTGGCCCAGGCGGCCGCGGCCGATGCCCGCCGCAGCCGCGGCGAGGCCGGTCCGCTTACCGGTATCCCGCTGGCGCAGAAGGACATCTTCTGCACCAACGGCGTGCGCACCTCCTGTGCCTCGAAGATGCTGGACAGCTTCGTCGCCCCCTATGACGCCACCGTGGTGGCGCAGTGCAATGCCGCCGGCATGGTGATGCTGGGCAAGACCAATATGGACGAGTTCGCCATGGGCTCATCCAACGAGACCAGCTTCTACGGCCCGGTGAAGAATCCGTGGGATACCGCCGCCGTGCCCGGCGGCAGTTCGGGCGGCTCCGCCGCCGCGGTGGCCGCGCGGCTGGCCCCGGCCGCCACCGGTACCGACACCGGTGGCTCCATCCGCCAGCCGGCCGCCCTGTGCGGCATCAGCGGCATCAAGCCCACCTACGGCCGCGTCTCGCGCTACGGCATGATCGCCTTCGCCTCCTCGCTGGACCAGGCCGGGCCGATGGCGCGCACGGCGGAGGACTGCGCCCTGCTGCTCGGCGCCATGGCCGGCTTCGACCCGCGCGACTCCACCTCGGTGGAGCGTTCGGTGCCGGACTACCGTGCCGCCCTCGGCCAGGATCTGAAGGGCCTGAAGATCGGTCTGCCGCAGGAATACTTCGGCGCCGGCCTCGACCCGGCGGTGGGTGCGGCGGTGGACGCCGCCATTGACGAATACCGGAGGCTCGGCGCCGAGGTGGTGGAAATCTCCCTGCCCAACACCGGCCTGGCGGTACCCACCTATTATGTCGTCGCGCCGGCGGAGTGTTCCTCCAACCTGTCGCGCATGGACGGCGTACGCTTCGGCTACCGCTGCGAGAATCCCAAGGACCTGGAAGATCTGTACAAGCGCTCGCGCGGCGAGGGCTTCGGTGCCGAGGTGAAGCGCCGCATCATGATCGGCACCTACGCCCTGTCCGCCGGCTATTACGACGCCTATTACCTCAAGGCGCAGCAGATGCGTCAGCTCATTTCCGACGACTTCAAGCGCGCGTTTGAACAGGTCGACGTGATCATGGGGCCGACCTCGCCCACGGTGGCCTTCAACATCGGCGAGAAGACCGCCGACCCGGTGGCCATGTACCTGGCCGATGTCTACACCATCGCCGCCAACCTGGCCGGCCTGCCCGGCATGTCGATCCCCGCCGGCTTCGTCGGCAACCGCCCGGTCGGCCTGCAGCTCATCGGCAATTACTTCGATGAGGCGCGGCTGTTGAATGTGGCGCATCAGTATCAACAGGTTACCGACTGGCATCAGCGGATGCCGCAGGGCTTCGAATAACGAAGTTGCAGGTGACAAGTGGCAAGTTGCAAGAAAAACAACTTGTCCCCTTGTTACTTGCGACTTGCAACTTGGGACTGAAGTTATGGAATGGGAAACGGTAATCGGGCTGGAGATCCATGCCCAGCTTGCCACCAAGAGCAAGATCTTTTCCGGCGCCTCCACCGCCTTTGGCGCGGCGCCCAACACCCAGGCCTGTGCGGTGGATTTGGGCCTGCCCGGCGTGCTGCCGGTGCTGAACCGCGAGGTGGTGCGCATGGCGACCAAGTTTGGTCTTGCCATCAACGCCACGGTGGCCGAGCGCTCGGTGTTTGCGCGCAAGAACTACTTCTACCCCGACCTGCCCAAGGGCTATCAGATCTCCCAGTACGAACTGCCGATCGTGGCCCACGGCCACATCGATATCGAGTTGGAAGATGGCACGACGAAACGCATCGGCGTCACCCGCGCCCATCTGGAAGAGGATGCCGGCAAGTCGCTGCACGAGGACTTCCACGGTATGACCGGCATCGACCTGAACCGCGCCGGTACGCCGCTGTTGGAGATCGTCTCCGAGCCGGACATGCGTTCGGCCCAGGAGGCGGTGGCCTACATGAAACGCATCCACGAGCTGGTGCGCTACATCGAGATCTGCGACGGCAACATGCAGGAAGGCTCCTTCCGCTGCGACGCCAACGTGTCGGTACGGCCCAAGGGGCAGAAGGAATTCGGCACCCGCGCCGAGTTGAAGAACATCAACTCCTTCCGCTTCGTCGAGAAGGCCATCGACTATGAGGTCGAGCGCCAGATCGCACTGATCGAATCCGGCGGCAAGGTGGTGCAGGAGACGCGTCTGTACGATCCGGATCGCGACGAGACCCGCTCCATGCGCGCCAAGGAAGAGGCCAACGACTACCGCTACTTCCCCGATCCGGACCTGCTGCCGGTGGTGATCGAGCCGTCCTTCATCGAGGCGGTGCGCGCCACCCTGCCGGAGCTGCCTGAGGCACGGCGCCGGCGCTTTGTCAGCGAGTATGGCTTGTCGAACTATGATGCCGATTTCCTCACCGCCAGCCGCCCGTTGGCCGATTACTACGAAGACGTGGTGAAGAGTGTCGGCGCCGAGGCCAAGCTGTGCGCCAACTGGGTGATGGGCGACCTGTCGGCCAATCTCAATCGCGACGGCAAGGAGATCACCGACTCGCCGGTATCGACCGAACAACTGGCCGGCATGATCCGGCGCATCCTCGACAACACCATCTCCGGCAAGATCGCCAAGGAGGTGTTCGAGGCGATGTGGAATGGCGAGGGCGATGCCGATGCGGTGATCGACAAGAAGGGCCTCAGGCAGATCACCGACAGCGGCGCCATCGAGAAGATCATCGACGACATCCTGGCCGCCAATCCGGACAACGTCGCTGCCTATCGTTCCGGCAAGGACAAGCTGTTCGGCTTCTTCGTCGGCCAGGCGATGAAGGCGACCCAGGGCAAGGCCAATCCGCAGCAGCTCAACGACCTGCTGAAGAAGAAGCTGTCCGGCTGAGTCGCAGGCCGTGGCGTGGCGCTGTAAAACGGGAGCCGGTCGGCTCCCGTTCTGTTTGTGGCCGCGCTCTTGTTATCGCTCATCTCGTCAGGCATATACTTGGCAAAGTCATGCGGAGGGCGGGGCGTGGGGGATGCCACCAAGGACAGGCAGCAGGCCAGGGCGCTAACGCGGCGCGTCTGGCGTTATGGCCTGGTGGTGGTCCTGGCCTGGAGCCTGCTGGTGTGGGGCTCGGCGCACTGGACCTTGCGCGAGCACAACGAACATATCCATGGTCTGGCCAAGGTATGGGCCGAGACCGCCTTCGAAAAGGATATCCAGTACCGCCTGTGGAGCGCCCGGCATGGCGGCGTCTACGTGCCGATCACCGCGGATACTCCGCCCAATCCCTATCTCGAGGATATCCCGGAGCGCGATATCGTCACGCCATCGGGCCGTCACCTCACCCTGATGAATCCCGCCTATATGACGCGCCAGGTGCTGGAGCTGGGGCGTGAGCGCAATACCGTCCTGGGCCATATCACCAGCCTCAGGCCGTTGCGCCCGGAGAACCGGGCGGATGCCTGGGAGACCGTGGCCTTGCAGGCGTTCGAGCGTGGCGCCAAGGAGTACGGTGAAATCACCCTGCTCGACGGGCAGCGCTACTTCCGCTTCATGCGTCCGCTGTATGTCGACGCCGCCTGTCTGAAGTGTCACGCCAAGCAGGGCTATCGTGAGGGGGAGGTGCGCGGCGGACTCAGTGTGGCTGTACCCGTGCACCGGTTGCTGGATGAGACGACAGACTTCATCGAACTGGTGCTGACCCACCTGGTCATGTGGGGGCTGGTGGTGGCCGGCATTGTGGTGGCCACCGCCGGATTGGCGCGTCAGGCACAACATCTGCTGGCCGGTAACGCGGCCCTCGCGCGTGAGGTGATGACGCGGCGTGAGGCCGAGGTGCGGCTGCGCGACGAGCATCAGCGCCAGCTGACAATGGAACATCAGTTGCAGCAGGCCCAGGAGCAGCTGCTGCAATCAGAGAAGATGGCGGCCATAGGCCAGCTGGCGGCGGGAGTGGCGCATGAAATCAACAATCCCACCGGCTATGTGCTGTCGAATCTCGGGACCCTGCAAAAGTACCTGGAAGATGTGATGCAGGTGCTGGCGGCCTATGAGGCGTGCGCTGCGTCCCTGGCGCAGGATACCGAGCATGGCCGGAAGATTGCCGCACTCAGGCAGGCGCTGGATCTGGATTACATCAAGGGCGATGTACTGGAACTGCTGCGCGAATCGCGCGAGGGCATGAACCGGGTGCGCAAGATCGTGCAGGATTTGAAGGAGTTCTCACATACCGACAGCGGCGAGTGGCAATGGGCGGATTTGCATGCCTGTATGGAGAGCACGTTGAACGTGGTATGGAACGAACTGAAATATCGTACCGAGGTGGTAAAGGAGTATGGCGTGGTACCGCTGGTATATTGCATCCCCTCGCAGATCAATCAGGTGATCATGAATCTGCTCACCAATGCGGCCCAGGCCATACCGGAGCACGGCACCATCACCCTGCGTACCGGGCAGGCGGGGGACGAGGCCTGGTTCGAGATCAGCGATACCGGTGTGGGCATTCCGCCGGAACACCTGCATCGGGTGTTCGAGCCGTTCTTTACCACCAAGCCGGTGGGCAAGGGCACTGGCCTGGGCCTGTCGCTGTCATTCGGCATCGTACACAAGCACGCCGGCCGCATCGAGGTGGACAGTGTGATGGGCCGCGGCACCACATTCCGGGTATGGTTGCCGATCAACGGCGGCGGCGAGGCTCCGCGGCAGGAGCCGCCTTCGGTATAATTGCTCCCCGCTCAATCTTGCCGCCGATGCCATGAACGATATTCTGCAACGCTTCCTGTTTGACAACACGCCGATACGCGGCGAACTGGTGCATCTCGATGCCGCCTGGCAGGAGGTGCTGTCGCGGCATGACTACCCGCCGGTGGTGCGCGCACGGCTGGGCGAGATGATGGCCTCCTGTCTGCTGTTGTCGGCCACGCTCAAGTTCAGGGGAGCGGTCACCATGCAGGTGCAGGGCGACGGCCCCATCAGCCTGCTGGTGGTGGAGGCGACGGCACGACGTACCGTGCGCGGCATGGCGCAGTGGCAGGGCGAGGTGGCGGCCGGCGAGTTGCATGCACAGTTCGGTGCCGGGCGGCTGACGATCACCATCGACCCCGGCACCGGCGGTGAGCGTTATCAGGGGGTGGTGGCCCTGGAGGGGCGCAGTCTGGCCGATGCCATCGATATTTATCTGGAGCGCTCCGAGCAGTTGCCGACGCGCATGTGGCTGGCTGCAGATGGCCGTTGTGCTGCCGGTATGTTGCTGCAGAAGCTGCCGGGCACGGAGCATGATGATGATGCCTGGGGGCGGATGCAGGCCTTGGGCGCAACCCTGGCGCCGGACGAGCTGCTGACGTTGCCGGCACAGCAGATCATCCATCGCCTGTTTCACGAAGAGGACGTGCGCCTGTTCGAGGCCGAGCCGGTGAGCTTTCACTGTTCCTGTTCGCGCGAGCGGGTGGCCGGCATGTTGCACAACCTGGGACAGGATGAGGTGATGGATATCCTGCACCACGAAGGGGCGATCGAGGTGACCTGTGAATTCTGTAACCGGCAGTACCGGTTTGATGCCATGGATGCGGCGCAGCTGTTTGCTGCGTCAATACCGGACGCGGGCTCGACGCGCCACTAGGGCTACGGAAGACTTCATCACCAAGGCGCCGCGGCTGCGCAGGAACTGTGGTGCCCTTGGTCACCGCGCCGCGGAGCCGGGCGGTGAACAGGCCTGATGGCCTCGCGGCGTTGTGTCTCGGCGATGTTCTTTTCGCTCAGCGGCACTGCAGCAGCGCACGCAGCTCATCCAGCAGCCTCTCCTTGCGCTCCAGTTCATCGACCAGCTTTTCCACCATCAGCGGGCCGCTGGCATAGGAGCGTGCGAAGCCTAGCTTGAATCCCAGTTTGGTGATGTCGCGCGCCAGAAATTCCAGTTCCTCGTCATCCAGCGGACCGCTCTTGCCGTCCAGAATCTTGCGCGCCTCTTTGATGAGTTTCTCGCTCATGACACTCCCCTTTCGTTTCCAAGGTTGTTGAGAACGACAGCTGCCTGTCCTTGCAAAGCATAGGCGCGGGTGCGGGAGTGTGCGAGGTGCCGGTACTGCCGGCGGCGGTTCAGTCGGTGATCATCTCCAGCTCGACCGGTTCCACGCGCTGGCCGTGCAGGCGGTAGCCCTGCATTTCCAGTACGCCCTTGGTATTGAGCGAGACGATGAGATACAGCGCCTCCGGATAGGCGGCCTGTGCCAGGTCCAGCGCCGAAGGCGTGGCGGGGGCATGAGGGTGGGAGTGATAGATGGCAAACAGCGCTTCGCCGCTCTCGCGCATGCGGCGCATGGCCTCGATCTGCTGCTGCGGGTCCATGGCGAACAGATGGTCGCGTTCGCCAGCAACGTTCTTCACCGGATAGACGCGCGCGCTGCCGGCGCGGGTGCCGATGAGGCCGCACACCTCCTGCTCGGGGGCCTGCAGCGCATGGCTCAGGATCTGGTTGATGACAGTGCGTTCGATGTGAATGGTCATTAGATTCAGATGCAAGATACAAGTGAAAAGATACTAGTTGACGCATATTGCTGCGTAATTGCGCTAGACACAAGGTGCAACCTTTTCTCTTGTATCTTTCCTCTTTATTCTGCGGCAACGCCGCATGTGGGGCAGTGCGGGTCCTTGCGCAGTTTCAGCGTGCGCCACTCCATGCCCAGCGCATCGAGCAGCAGCAGGCGGCCGCCCAGGGTGGCGCCGATGCCGAGCAGCACCTTGAGGGTTTCCGTCGCCTGCACCGTGCCGATGATGCCGACCACCGGGGCCAGCACGCCGGTCAGGGCGCAGGTGTCGCCTTCGCCGCCGTCGTCGCGATAGAGGCAGCGGTAGCAGGGGGCGTCGGGCAGCTCATTGTGAAATACGGTGACCTGCCCTTCCAGGCGGATGGCAGCGCCGGACACCAGCGGCGTGCGCTGGCGCACGCAGGCGGCGTTCAGTTCGAAGCGGGTGTCGAAGTTGTCGCTGGCGTCCACCACCACGTCGGCGAGGCGCACCTGCTCGTCCAGTGCCGCGCCGGTCAACTGGCCGTTGATGGCGATGACGTCGATGTGCGGGTTGAGCTCCAGCAGGTGATCGCGCGCCGACTCCACCTTGGGGCGGCCCACGTCGGCGGTGCGGTGCACCACCTGGCGCTGCAGATTGGACAGCTCCACCGTGTCGTAGTCCACCAGCACCAGGGTGCCGACGCCGGCGGCGGCGAGGTAGATGGCGATGGGGGAGCCGAGGCCGCCCATGCCGATGACCAGCACGCGCGCGGCCAGCAGCTTGCGCTGGCCGGCGGCGTCCACCTGCGGCAGGGTGATGTGGCGGCTGTAGCGCTGGAGTTGGTCGTCGTTCATCACGGGGAAGTTACAAGTTGCAAGTTACAAGTGGCAAGAGAAAATCCTTTTCTTGCAACTTGGGACTTGTCACTTGGGACTTTAAAGATAATTGCGCCAATGTTCCGGCCGGTCGTCGCGGCAGCCGTGGCGCAGCTGCTCGTAGCGCTTGATGTAGACCTTCACGTCCTTGGGCGCGGCGTGGCCGTCGAGGCCGAGATTGGCGCGCTGGGTGTCCTCGGTGTAGTAGTACAGCGCGCGCTTGAGCTTGCACATCAGGGTGTTGGCGAGGTGGAAGCCGACCTCGCTGAGCACGTCCTCGATGGCGCGCAGGGTGATCAGGGTGACGTCGTAGCGCACCTGCATGACGTGGTCCTGCTGCGGCCGGGCGTCGATGATGCCGTCCATGCCGGTGAGCAGCAGGGTGGCGGTGTGGGCCTGCTTGGGGTCCGGATTGAGGGTACAGAAGGTGACGTCACGGATCTTGAGAAATTCGCTGTTTTCCTGCTGCATGCCGACCACCCCGGCTGTCTTCAGCCTGCTGCATCGCTAAATGTTGCCCAAGTATAACCATATCCGGGGCGCGAGGCAGTGATCAGGGGCACTGTCCGCCGCTGATACGCTCGTGGCCGGCGCTGTCGCGGCGGGTATGCACATGACGGTAGCCGTGCCGCTGCAGCAGCTCGCGTACCGCGGCGCCCTGGTCCCAGCCGTGCTCCAGCAGCAGCCAGCCGTCGGGGGTCAGGTGGTGCGGGGCGCCGACGATGAGCAGACGGATGTCGTCCAGGCCGTCGGGGCCGGCGGTGAGGGCCGTGCGTGGTTCGTGGCGCAGGCCGGCCAGGTGCGGGTCGTGTTCCGCGATGTAAGGCGGGTTGCTGGCGATCAGTTCATGGCGCTCGCCGGCGAGCGGGGCATACCAGACGCCATGGCGGAATACCACGTTGCCTATCTGGTTCAGCGCGGAGTTCTCCTGCGCCACGGCCAGGGCGGCGGCGGAGGCATCGGTGGCGAGGATGCGGCAGCGGGGTCGCTCACGGCCCAGGGCCAGGGCGATGGCCCCGCTGCCGGTGCCGAGGTCGGCGATGCGCCAGGTGGCGTCCGCCGGGATCAGTTCCAGCGCCCACTCCACCAGGGTCTCGGTGTCGGGACGCGGGATCAGGGTGGCCGGGGTGACCTTCAGCTCCAGCGACCAGAAGCCGCAGCGGCCGGTGAGGTAGGCCACCGGCTCGCCGGCGGCGCGGCGGGTGACCCGTTCTTCAAAGGCCGCCTGCTCATCGGCAGTGAGTACCCGCTCCGGCCAGGTGCGCAGCCAGGCGCGGCTTTTGTCCAGCACGTGGCACAGCAGCAGTTCGGCATCGAGGCGCGGTGTGTCGCTCCCGGCCAGTTGCTGCTGCGCCGCAGCAAGCGCCTCAGCCACCATCGGCATGGTTACACTGCCAGCCCAATACCCGCCGCAGAGGCGCAGAGATGCGGAGAGATGTAATTGTGAAATCCTCTGCGTCTCTGCGCCTGGGAAATGTGTTCCAGACATTTCCAACCGACTACATCCATGTAGTCGTCTGCGACAGGCCGTGGAAGTTGGCTGAACACAGCCGTCATTCCGCGCTCATGGCGGCGAGCTGGTCGGCCTGGTATTCGCTGATCAGCGGCTCGATCACCTGATCGAGGTTGCCGGCCATGACGTCTTCCAGCTTGTACAGGGTGAGGTTGATGCGATGGTCGGTGATGCGCCCCTGCGGGAAGTTGTAGGTGCGGATGCGCTCGGAGCGGTCGCCGCTGCCCACCAGCAGCTTGCGCGTGGCGGACTGTTCGCTGTGTTGTTTTTCCTGTTCGGCGGCGAGCAGCTTGGAGGCCAGCACCGACATGGCGCGGGCGCGGTTCTTGTGCTGCGAACGCTCGTCCTGGCATTCCACCACGATGCCGCTGGGCAGGTGGGTGATGCGGATGGCGGACTCGGTACGGTTGACGTGCTGGCCGCCGGCGCCGGAGGCGCGGAAGGTATCCACCTTGAGGTCGGCCGGGTTGATCTCCTGCGCCTCCACCTCGTCCACCTCAGGCATCACCGCTACGGTGCAGGCGGAGGTGTGGATGCGGCCCTGCGATTCGGTTTCCGGCACGCGCTGCACGCGGTGGCCGCCGGACTCGAACTTGAGGCGCGAGTAGGCGCCCTGGCCGATGACGCGGGCGATGATTTCCTTGTAGCCGCCGTGTTCGCCCAGGCTCTCGGAGACGATCTCCACCTGCCAGCGGCGCAGCTCGGCGTAGCGGCTGTACATGCGGAACAGGTCGCCGGCGAAGATCGCCGCCTCGTCGCCGCCGGTGCCGGCGCGGATTTCGAGGAAGATGTTCTTGGCGTCGTTGGGGTCCTTGGGCAGCAGCAGCTTGTTCAGCTCCACTTCCAGTACATCGCGCTTTTCACGTGCCGCCTCCAGCTCCATCTGCCCCAGCTCGCGCAGTTCCAGGTCGCTGCCGCGCATCATGTCATCGGCGGCATCGATGTCGGCCAGGGTAGCCTGGTAGCTGTTGTAGCAGTCCACCACCGGGGTGAGCTGGGCGTACTCCTGCGACAGGGCGCGGAAACGGTCCTGATTGGTGATGGTATCCGGATCGGCGAGCAGGGCATTGAGCTCCTGCAGCCGCTCGGAGAGAGTCTCCAGCTTGCTGAGGATGGATGGTTTCACGGGGCTAGTTGTCGTTGTGCTTCAGATTGAACAGGACGCGGGCGGCGTCCAGCAGCTCGTTGCGGCCTTCGAAGCCGGCGCGGTTGAGCTGGGCGGTGGGTTCGTGGATCAGCTTGTTGGTGAGCAGGCGCGCCATCTCGCGCATCACATAGTCGGGGTCCTTGCCGGCGGCGAGCTGGCGCATGCAATGCTCCAGCACCTGATCGCGGATCTCCTCGGCGGTGCAGCGGAAGGCGCGGATGGTGTCCACCGCCTCCAGCGATTGCAGCCAGCCCATGAAGTGGCTGACCTGGGTATCGATGATCTCTTCCGCCTGCATGGCCGCCTGCTGTCGCGACTGCAGGTTCTCCTGGATGATCTCTGAGAGGTCGTCGACGGTGTAGAGATAGATATCGTCGAGGCCGGCTACCTCCGGCTCGATGTCGCGCGGCACGGCGATGTCCACCAGCAGCATGGGGCGGCGCTTGCGTGCCTTGAGCGCGCTTTCCACCATGCCCTTGCCCAGGATCGGCAGCGGGCTGGCGGTGGAGGATATGACGATGTCGGCCTCGGCCAGGTGGGCCGGGATCTCCGGCAGGGCGATGGCGTAGCCGCCGAATTCCTGCGCCAGGTTATGGGCGCGCTCCACCGTGCGGTTGGCGATGATGATGCGGCCGATGCCCTGTTCGTGCAGGTGGCGCGCCACCAGTTCGATGGTCTCGCCGGCGCCGATGAGCAGGGCGGTGTGTTTGTTCAGGTCGGAGAAGATCTGCTTGGCCAGGCTGACGGCGGCAAAGGCCACCGACACCGGACTGGCGCCGATGGCCGTGTCGGTACGCACCTGCTTGGCCACCGAGAAGGTGTGCTGGAACAGCTTGTTGAGCAGCTGGCCGATGGAACCGGCCTGCAGCGCGGTGCCGTAGGCCTGCTTGATCTGGCCGAGGATCTGCGGCTCGCCCAGCACCAGGGAGTCGAGGCCGCTGGCCACGCGCAGGATGTGGCGTACCGCCTGGCTGTCGGGATGGGCGTAGATATAGGGGTCGACCTCCTGCGCGCTGAGGCGGTGAAAGTCGCGGAACCATTCCAGCAGTGGGGCCTTCTCCTCACCTTCCAGGCCACAATACACCTCGGTGCGGTTGCAGGTGGAGAGGATCACCGCCTCGCGCACCGGCCCGCTGCCGGTCAGCTCCTGCAGCGCCTGCGGTACCTTCTCGGGGGCGAACGCCACCCGCTCCCGAATCTCCACGGGAGCGGTACGGTGGTTCAGACCGAGGGCGATCAGTGTCATGTGTCGTTTGCAGGGCATGGGCGGGTTAGCAATTCTGAGGGACAGACCCCGTCAATATCAAGTATAGGGTTGCGGCGGCCGCGGAAAAGCCCAGGCAAGTCGGGTATAGTTGGCCGGAGTGTGACTGGGAGTGAGTTTGATGAAGCGAATCTTGTTGCCGCTGGCCCTGGCGTTGTCTGGTTGTACGGCCGTGGCACCCCGTGACGAGGCCGCGCCTGTACCGGAAGCAGCACCGGTGCTGGAGGATGCGCCGATTTTCAGTCCGGCACCGGAGGTGGTGCCGCCGGTGGAATTGAGCTCCGGCCTGCTCTACCAGTTGCTGGTGGGCGAGGTCTCCGCCCAGCGCGGCGAACTGGAAATGTCCGCCCACGCCTATCATCAGGCGGCCGCCTATACCCGTGACCCCCGCCTGGCGCGCCGCGCCACCCAGATCGCCGTTTACGCCCAGGATTACACCACTGGCCTCAAGGCCGCCCGGCTGTGGGTGGAGCTTTCCCCGGAGGCCCTGGAGGCGCAGCAGTCGCTGGCGGCCCTGCTGATACGCCAGGGACACGCCGACGAGGCCTTGACCCATCTGGAAAAACTGATCAGCCAATCCCGCGACGGCACGGCTCACGGCTTCATGCTGGTAACCAACATTCTGGCGCGCGAACAGGACAGGCGCCGCGCCCTGCAGGCCATGGAGACCCTGGTGGAGCCGCGCAGCGATGACCCCAACGCGGTCTTTGCCTATGCCAATCTCGCCTATCTGGTGGAAGACTTTCCCCTGGCCGAGCAGCAGATCGAACGCCTGCTGGCGCTGCAACCGCGGCTGCCGCGGGCGCTGGTGCTGAAGGCCAACGTGTTGCGCAAGCTGGGACGTGACGATGAGGCGCTGGCCGCCTACCGCACCGCGCTGGGTGCCTTGCCGCAGGACCACGCCCTGCGCCTGGGCTATGCCCGCATGCTGGTGGACCTGGAGCGCCTGCCCGAGGCGCGCGAACAATTCCACCTGCTCGGCAGGCAACTGCCCGACAACGCCGACGTCGCCTATGCCGAGGGTCTGCTGGCCATGCAGGCCGGCGATCTCGAGCAGGCAGAACTGCATTTCAAGCGCCTGTTCACCCTGGGCCAGCGGGTGGACGAGGCGGCCTATGCCCTGGGACAGATCGCCGAGCAGCGCAACCGCTCCGACGAGGCCTTGCAGTGGTATCGCCAGGTGGGCGAGGGCAACAGCTATCTGGACGCCATGGTGCGCTCCGCCGTGCTCATCAACCGTCAGCAGGGACTGGCGGCGGCGCGCGCCTATCTGCGCGGCATCGAGGTGCAGGACTCGCAGCAGGAGCTGCGCCTGCGCCTGGTGGAGGGCGAGCTGCTGCGCGATGCCGGCCAGCGCGACGCGGCACAACAGGTGTACGACGCGGCGCTGCTGGAGTTTCCGGACAATATTGAACTGCTCTATGCCCGCGCCATGAATGCCGAGGGGCTGGGGCGCATCGATCTGCTGGAGCGCGACCTCAACGCCATTCTCAAACAGGAACCGGACAACGTGCAGGCCCTCAATGCCCTGGGCTACACCCTGGCCGATCGCACCAACCGCTACCGCGAGGCGGCCGAACTGGTGCGCCGCGCCTATGACCTGCGCCCGGAAGACCCGGCCATCATCGACAGCATGGGCTGGGTGATGTACCGCCTGGGGCGCCTGGAGGAGGCCGAGGGCTATCTGCGTCGGGCACTGGCAAAACATTTCGATGCCGAGATCGCCGCCCATCTGGGGGAGGTGCTGTGGGCCCGCGGCCGCAAGGATGAGGCGCGCCAGGTGTGGCAGGATGCCCTGAAGCGCACCCCCGACCACAGCCTCCTCAAGCAGGTGATCGAGCGGTTCGACCGGCCGTGATGCAGCGCTTTTCCCCCCTTCTGTTCCTGCTGTTGGCCGGCTGTGCCGCCACCCCGGTAGCGCCGCCGGTGGCCGATCCCTTGCAGGCCTGGGGCGACCACCAGCGGCAACTGGCCGGCGTGAACGGCTGGCAGCTGGGTGGCCGCATCGCCATACGTACGGACGACGAAGGCTGGCAGGCCAGCATCGACTGGCGGCAGCAGGCGCAGGATTACGCCATCCATCTCACCGGCCCCCTGGGGCAGGGCAGTCTGCACCTGCAGGGCGATGGCCGGCAGGTCAGTCTGAGCGATGGCGAGGCCACCCTGGTGGACGAGGACGCGGAGGCCCTGCTGTATCGCGAGATGGGCTGGCGCGTGCCGGTGAGCGCGCTGCGCTACTGGGCGCTGGGCCTGCCGGCCCCCGGGGCCGCCGAGCATGAGCTCAATCCCCAGGGGCAACTGGGACGGTTGCGCCAGGCCGGCTGGAGCATCGAGTTCCGCGACTATACCCGGCGCGGCGAGCTGACCTTGCCCGGCCGGCTGTTCATCAGCAACCACCGCGCTCAGATCCGTCTGGTGGTGGACCGCTGGGAAAGACTCTGAGAACGCAGCAGCCCCGGTTTTTCTCGATACAGTACAAAAGGCGTCCAGTGAACACGGCTTCCGCAACCCGCAACTCGAAACTCGGAACGGACGGCTCCGCCGTCTCCTGGCCGGCCCCGGCCAAGCTCAACCTGTTTCTGCACATCACCGACCGTCGCGCTGACGGCTTTCACCTGCTGCAGACCGTGTTCCAGTTTCTCGACTATGCCGATGACCTGTATTTCACCGTGCGCACCGACGGTGCGGTGCGGCGGCTGAGCGAGCTCCCCGGCGTGGCGGCGGAGGCCGATCTGGTGGTGCGTGCCGCCCGCCTGCTGCAGGCGGAGACCGGCTGCCGCCTCGGCGCCGATATCCGGGTGGAGAAGCGTCTGCCCATGGGGGGCGGGCTGGGCGGCGGCAGTTCCGATGCCGCCACCACCCTGGTGGCGCTCAATGTCCTGTGGCAACTCCGCCTGCCGGTGGAGCGGCTGGCGGCATTGGGGCTCGCCCTGGGGGCCGACGTGCCGGTGTTCGTGCGCGGTCAGGCGGCCTGGGCCGAGGGGGTGGGGGAGCGGCTGGAACCGGTGGACCTGCCGGAACCCTGGTATCTGGTGCTGGTACCGCCGGTGAACGTGTCTACCGCTGCAGTGTTCGGGGCGCCAGAATTGACACGGGATTGCCCGCCCATCACAATACGCGACTTTCTTGCGGGTATAGGTAGCAATGTCTGCGAGCCGGTGGTGCGGGCGCGTTTTCCCGCGGTAGCCGAGGCGCTGGACTGGTTGGGGCATTTTGCGCCGGCCCGCATGACCGGCACCGGCTGCTGTGTGTTCGCGGCCTTTGCCGCTGAGAGCGAGGCACGCCAGGTGGCGGCCCAACTGCCTGCGGGCTGGCACGGTTTCGTGGCGCAGGGCCGCAACCGCTCACCCTTGCTGGGACGACTGGCGCGGCAGTAGCGTCGGACGGATCCGGATTTGCGTCAGGAAGAATGTTGAATTGTGAGTTTTGGCGGCCCGAGCCGGCGCCAGGATTCAAAATTCAACATTTTGTTTTTTGGGGCGTCGCCAAGCGGTAAGGCAACGGGTTTTGATCCCGTCATACCCAGGTTCGAATCCTGGCGCCCCAGCCACCTAACTCAGGCCGCCGCAGGCGGTTTGGAACATGTTGCTGGGGCGCCGGGATTTGAACCGTAAGGTTCGACCGGTTCGCGGCGGCGAACCGGAACAGCGGAGCGTAGCGACGCTGGCCCGCAGGGCGAGGGGCGCAAGCCCCGAGTAATCCTGGCGCCCCAGCCATCTGATTTCGCCGCGCATTTGAGAGCAGAGGATCCATGGTTTCCGAAATGATGGTCTTTGCGGGTAATGCCAACCCGCAGCTCGCACAGGACATCGCCGCCTATCTCGGTCTGCGGCTGGGCAAGGCCGTGGTCGGCCAGTTCAGCGACGGCGAGATCATGGTGGAAATCCTGGAGAACGTGCGCGGCAAGAATGTGTTCATCGTTCAGCCCACCTGCGCGCCGACCAACGACCACCTGATGGAGTTGATGGTGATGGTGGATGCGTTGCGTCGTGCCTCGGCCGGCCGCATCACCGCCGTGGTGCCGTATTTCGGCTATGCCCGGCAGGACCGCCGCCCGCGTTCGGCACGCGTGCCCATCACCGCCAAGGTGGTGGCCAACATGCTCACCGGCGTCGGCGTGAACCGCATGCTGACGGTGGACCTGCATGCCGACCAGATTCAGGGGTTCTTCGATATCCCGGTGGACAACGTGTATGCCTCGCCGATCCTGCTGGGCGACGTGTGGCGCAGCAAGAACAACCACAAGGAAGACGTGGTGGTGGTGTCGCCCGATGTGGGCGGTGTGGTGCGCGCCCGCGCCCTGGCCAAGCGGCTGGACGATGCGGACCTGGCGATCATCGACAAGCGCCGGCCGCGTGCCAACGAGTCGCAGGTGATGCACATCATCGGCGAGGTGGAAGGGCGCACCTGCATCCTGGTGGATGACCTGGTGGATACCGCCGGCACCCTGTGCAAGGCTGCCAAGGCCCTGAAAGAGCACGGCGCCGCCAAGGTGAAGGCGTATTCGACCCACGCCGTGCTGTCCGGGCCGGCCGTGCAGAACATCGAGAATTCCCAGCTCGACGAGCTGGTGGTGACCGACACCATTCCACTGCGGCCCGAGGCGCGTGCCTGCGGCCGCATCCGCGTGCTGTCCATCGCCGAGATGCTGGCGGAGACGATGCGCCGCATCAACAACGAAGAGTCGGTCAGTTCTCTGTATATGGACTAGCGCCAAAGGCGCCAGTCCCAGGTACGAGGTAAAAGGTACGAGGGACGAAAGGCAATGTTTTCGTACCTCGTATCTCGAAATCTCGTACCTTCTTAGCCTCCCTTGGTCGCGGGGGAGGCAGTTTGGTCCGGCCGCGAAGCCGGGCCGTTGTAATACCAACCTGGAGTAACCGTAATGAAGAATGATTTCGTATTGGAAGCCAGTCTGCGCAACGATCTGGGGAAAGGTGCGAGCCGCCGCCTGCGTCGCGAAGGCAAGGTTCCCGCCGTGCTGTACGGTGGTCACAAGGACGCCGCGTCCGTGACCATGGACCACAATGACCTGTTCCACCACCTGGAGAACGAGGCCTTCTACTCCCACATCCTCACCATCAAGGTGGATGGCAAGACCGAGCAGGCCGTGCTGAAGGACCTGCAGCGTCATCCGGTGAAGCCGATCATCATGCACGTGGACTTCCAGCGCGTCAGCGCCAGCGAGAAGATCCGCATGCATGTGCCGCTGCACTTTGTTGGTGGCGACGCGGCCCCGGGTGTGAAGATTGGCGGCGGCATCGTCACCCACAACATGAACGAAGTGGAAGTGAGCTGCCTGCCCAAGGATCTGCCGGAGTTCATCGAGGTGGACCTGTCCAACTGCGCGCTGAACCACTCCATCCACATGTCCGAGCTGAAGCTGGGTGCCGGCGTCGAGTTGGTCGAGCTGGCCCACGGCCACGACCTGCCGGTCGGCGGCGTGCATGCCACCCGTGCCACCGTGTCCGAGGAGGGCGGTGCGGCCGCGGCGGAGGGTGAAGGCGCCTAAACGCCTTCATCTGGCAGTCAACCAAAGCCGGCGTCTGTGTCCGCGCCTGTTCAACTCATCGTTGGCCTCGGCAATCCCGGGGCCGAGTATGAACAGACTCGGCACAACGCCGGCTTCTGGTTTGTGGATGCCGTCGCGCGCAGTGCCGGCGGCAGCCTCAAAAACGAATCCAAGTTTCACGGCGAGGCGTGCAGGGTGCGTCTCGACGGTCATGAGGTCTGGCTGCTCAAGCCGCAGACCTTCATGAACCGCAGTGGCCAGGCGGTGGCGGCGCTGGCGCGGTTCTACAAGATTCCCCTGGAAAATATCCTGGTTGCCCACGACGAGCTGGATCTGCTGCCGGGCGTGGCGCGCCTCAAGCAGGGCGGCGGTCATGCCGGCCACAACGGCCTGCGCGACATCGGCAGCCTGATGGGCGGCAACAATTTTCTGCGTCTGCGCATCGGCATCGGCCACCCCGGCCACGCCAGCCAGGTCACCGGCTTCGTGCTGGGCAAGCCGCCGCAGAGCGAACGTACGCTGATTGAAGAATCTATCGCCGAGGCAGTGGCGACGCTGCCACTGATCATGCAGGGCGAAATGGCGCGGGCGATGAATCGCCTGCACTCTAACAAAGTGACAAGCGACAAGTGACAAGTGGCAAGACAGGAATGTCCATGCCTGTAGTTGTTGCTTGCAACTGGTCACTTGCAACTTGGAACTGAAGTCATGGGATTCAAATGCGGTATCGTCGGTCTGCCCAACGTCGGCAAGTCCACGCTGTTCAATGCCCTGACCAAGGCGGGCATTGAGGCGGCCAATTATCCGTTCTGCACCATCGAGCCCAACGTGGGGGTGGTGCCGATGCCGGATCCGCGCCTGGATGCGCTGGCGGCCATCGTCAAGCCGCAGCGCGTGCTGCCCACCACCATGGAGTTCGTTGACATCGCCGGCCTGGTGGCCGGTGCCTCCAAGGGCGAGGGCCTGGGCAACAAATTCCTCGCCAACATCCGCGAGACCGACGCCATCGCTCACGTGGTGCGCTGCTTCGAGGACGGCAACGTGGTGCACGTCGCCGGCAAGGTCAGTCCGCTGGACGACATCGAGGTGATCAACACCGAGCTCGCGCTGGCGGACATGGACTCGGTGGACAAGGCGGTGCTGCGCGTGGCCAAGGTGGCCAAGAGCGGCGACAAGGATGCCAAGGCCAAGCTGGCGGTGCTGGAGCGGGTGAAGGCCCAGCTCGACGCCGGCAAGCTGGTGCATGCCATGGGCCTGTCGGAAGACGAGCAGGCGCTGATCTACGATCTGCACCTGCTCACCATCAAGCCCACCATGTATATCGCCAACGTGGCCGAGGACGGCTTCGACAACAATCCCTATCTCGCTGCCGTGCAGAAGCTGGCGGCGGAAGAGGGCGCGGTGGTGGTGGCGGTGTGTGCCGCCATCGAATCGGAGCTGGTCGAGCTGGACGACGAGGAGAAACAGGTATTCCTCGCCGAGATGGGGCTGGAGGAGCCGGGCCTGAACCGCGTCATCCGCGCCGGTTACAAGCTGCTCGGCCTGCAGACCTATTTCACCGCTGGCGTGAAGGAGGTGCGTGCCTGGACCATTCCGGTGGGCGCCACCGCGCCGCAGGCCGCCGGCGTCATCCACACCGATTTCGAGCGCGGCTTCATCCGCGCCGAAGTGACCGCCTACGAGGACTTCATCAAGTACAACGGTGAGCAGGGTGCCAAGGAGGCCGGCAAGCTGCGCCTGGAGGGCAAGGAATACGTGGTGCAGGACGGCGACGTCATGCACTTCCGTTTCAACGTCTGAGCCGGCGCGGGCGCCTTGACAAGGGGCGCCCCGATCCGGACAATTGCCGTTCTTTTCGGGCCGCCCGGCCCACGGTTTACCTCTCGGCTACGTAGCTCAGCTGGTTAGAGCACAGCACTCATAATGCTGGGGTCCTCAGTTCGATTCTGAGCGTAGCCACCATATGAACTTCCGACCGGAATCCAGGGGCCGCAAGCGATTGCGGCCCCTTTTTGTTTTCGCGCCGCGCCGCGGAATGAAATCGGCCCCTGCTGCAACCTTCACTGCAAGGGGCCGCGTCCAGCCCCGCCGCCGCACTTGCCAGGAGGAACACAACACCATGTCCCATGTCCCGGTTTCCCACGCACTTTCCCTGCCCCGCGGGCGCCATGCCGGCTGGCTGCTTGTCCTGTGCGGCATCGTGCTGCTGCTGGCCCTGACGGCCTCCCCGGCGCGTGCCGAGGCCGAGGCCAAGGTGATCTACCACGCCGACTTTGCCGACCCGCGCCGCTTCAGCGCGATGCTGACCAGCATCAACAACATGGTAAATCACTATGCCAACGAGTTCATCGACTACGACGTGCGCATCGTGTTCGTAGCCCACGGGGTGCGCTTTGTGACCGATGACAAGCTGAACGGTACGCCCTTCGCGGAGGACAAGGCGCTGGCGGAGCAGCGCGAGAATCTGCGCGGCCGCCTGCTTACCCTGGCGGATATGCACAACGTCAAACTGGAGTTGTGCAACATCACGCGCAGCCAGATCGGTCTGGCCGAAGACAAGCTGTACCGCCAAGTGAAAATGATTCCATCCGGTGTGGTGCGCATCGCGCAGTTGCAGCAGGAAGAGGGCTTTGCCTACATCAAGATCGAGTAGGTGTGCCATCCGCGCTGCACGGCAGCCGCGGAGGCGGCGGGGCTCTTACAGGAAGTCCTTGATGCGCGCCGCCATGTCCTTGGCCAGCATGCCGTGGGCGAACTTCACCAGCAGGCGGCCATCGGGGGCCATGAGAAACACGCCGGCGGAGTGATCCATCTGATATTGGTCGGCGGGCATGCCGGGTACCTGCACCTTTTCGTAGGTGACGCGGAAGTTGGCGGCGGTGCGCGCCAGCAGCTCCGGCGAGCCGGTGAGACCGATGATGCCGGGGTGGAAGTAGGACACATACTCGCGCAGCACCTGCGGCGTGTCGCGTTCCGGGTCGACGCTGATGAACAGCGGCTGGATGCGCGCGGCGTCATCGCCGAGCAGCTTCAACGCCTGGGTGATCACCATCATAGCCGAGGGACAGACGTCGGGGCAGAAGGTGTAGCCGAAATAGATCAGCTGATAGCGCTCACCGAAATCGCGATCGGTAACCATCTCGCCATAGTGGTTCATCATCATGAAGCGGCCGTTGATGGGCGGCAGCTCTTCCGCCGCCTGGTTCAGCGGGGACAGCGTCAGCAGTAACAGCAGCAGGGCGACGGATTTCATGCGGCGGGCTCCCCGTCAGGGTTTGGTCTGGGGGTAGGCCTGTTGCAGGGCGGTGATGGCGCCCTCCACCTCGTGGCGGAACGGTGCAAGGTTGGGGCAGGGCAGGTTTTTCTCCACCATGCGCAGGAAGGATTTCTGCGTGGCATCCTCGAACAGCTCGCCGAGCTGGCTGACCTTGGGCACGGTATCAACCAGCGCCTTTTTCAGGCGGCGCAT
This sequence comes from Gammaproteobacteria bacterium, assembly GCA_024709225.1. GTDB lineage: Bacteria > Pseudomonadota > Gammaproteobacteria > Thiohalomonadales > Thiohalomonadaceae > Sulfurivermis. Next base: position 22,543 of record JANJXC010000014.1, read on the forward strand.
GTCGGCGCCATAACCACACTGCAGGGCAATGCCGTTCAGATCGCCGAGGCGGATGACGGTTTCATGCTGCACGGGCGTGAAGGCCGCGGCGTTGACGCCGTACAGGAGGCCGGAAAGTGCAAGTGCGAGTAGCTGGATGTGGCGCATGGTCTGTCGGTTGTTGTCGGATGAAGGGTGTTCACTGTAACGCCAAGCAGGGCGGCAATGCCACCACGGGGACTGCCGCCGTCATCGACTGGGCCGATACTGCCGCATGCCGGGCGGTGTGCGCCATGATCAATATCAATCAGCGCGGGCCGGCGCCGCGGTGTGCTGCCTGGCAGCCTGTCGGACTTGGGCGATCGTAGCGAGCATGGTGGGAGAGCGAGGAAATATGGACCGTTCTCCCACCAGCGCAGTAGATCAGCCCCAAGTCCGACAGGCTGCTAGAGGTGCTGCTCCAGGCCGTGGGCCTTGAGTCCCCAGGCGAGGATGGAAAACAGTTTGCGGTTGGTATTGCGCAGGCGATCCACCAGGGAGGTGAGCAGTTCCCGCAGCACCGCATAGCCGGTTTCCGGATGTGCGTCGAGAAAGGCCAGCAGTTGTGCGCCGTCGATGCCGATGAGTTCACATTCGCTGATGGCCATCACCGAGGCGGAGCGTGCCTGGTGATCGAACAGCGCCAGTTCGCCGAATACCTCGCCGGGCTCCAGGTCGCACACGCCGGGGTGGATATGGCGTCCCTCTTCCAACTCCAGGTCGGCGATGATGCGTACCGTGCCGGCCTCGATCAGATACAGCGTATCGGCCGGGTCGCCCTCGCGGAAGACGAAGTCATTGGCCGCATGGCGGCTGCGGCGCCAATTGCGCCCCTCCTGGAAGTCCGGATGTTGCAGCAGCTTGCGCAGGGTTTGTTGCATCGGTGCCGTCCACGGGTGGGGAGACCGATTATTAGCCCAAAAGGGCGGGTTTTGCCAGCCCCAGAGCGGTCAGGACGAGCAGCTGATGGCCAGCCGGCGGCCCCAGTCCGGGGGCGGGGCGGTATAGGCCTCATCGCCCGGATGCTCGTCGAAGGGGGCCTGCAACAGGCGTAGCAGGCGCTCGATTTCACTCGTGTCGCCCTGCTGCGCCCGGCTGATGGCCTGCTGGGCGAGATAGTTGCGCAGGACGTATTTCGGGTTGACCCGTGCCATGGCGGCGCGCCGCGCCGCGTCCTCACCCTGGTCGGCGGCGAGGCGGCTGCGGTAGTCCGCCGCCCAGTGGGCGAAGGCCGGGCGGTCCGGAAAAAGGTCGCGCAGCACGGCGTTGCGCGCCCCCGGGGCGCTGTCGAACTCGCCCAGGGCACGGAAGAAGTTGCTGTAGTCGACCCGGTTGGCCGCGAGCAGTTGCAGCAGGTCCTGCAGCAGCAGGTCGTCGCCGGGTCGCGGCGCGCGCAGCCCCAGCTTGCGCTGCATCCGTTCCTGGTAGTGGGCGTGAAAGGCCGGGGCGTACTCGCCCAGGACCGCATTGGCCTGTTCCGCCGCCGCCTCCACGGGTTCACCCAGCAGGGGCAGCAGGGCCTGGCCCAGGCAGCTCAGGTTCCAGTGGGCGATGTCGGGCTGGCGGTCGAAGGCGTAGCGGCCCTGGTAGTCGGAGTGGTTGCAGACGAGGCCCGGCTCGAAGTCGTCGAGGAAGGCGTAGGGGCCGTAGTCCAGGGTGAGGCCGAGGATCGACATGTTGTCGGTGTTCATCACGCCATGGGCGAAGCCGACTGACTGCCAGTGGGCGATGAGCCGCGCCGTGCGCAGGGTCACCGCGCGGAACAGCTCCAGATAGGGGTTGGCTTCATCACGCAACTCCGGGTAGTGGTGCGCGATTACGTAATCGGCCAGGCGGCGCAGATGGTCGAACTGGCGGCGGTAGTAGAACACCTCGAAGGAGCCGAAGCGCACATGGCTGGGTGCCAGGCGCACCAGCAGGGCGCCGGTTTCGAGCTCCTCGCGCCCGACCTCCTCCTCGCTGCCGAACAGGCACAGGGCGCGGGTGGTGGGGATACCGAGGCCGTGCATGGCCTCGCTGCACAGGTACTCGCGGATGGTCGAGCGCAGCACGGCACGGCCGTCGCCGCGGCGCGAATAGGGGGTGACGCCAGCCCCTTTCAGTTGCACCTCCCAGCGCTCGCCGCGCCGGTTCTGCACCTCGCCGAGCAGGATGGCGCGGCCGTCGCCCAGTTGCGGCACGTAATGGCCGAACTGGTGGCCGGCATAGAGCGCCGCCAGCGGCTCGCTGCCCGGCAGTGGGTCCTGTCCCGACAGCCAAGAGGTGAACTCCGGGCGCAGCGCCTCCAGCGGGTCGAGGTCGAGCAGCTCTGCCGCCGCCGGGTTGAAGCTGAGCAGGCGCGTGCCCTCCAGCGGCGTGGGCTGCAGGCGGGTATGGAACGGCTCCGGCAGGCGGGCGTAGCTGTTGCTGAAGTTGAGCTGGTCGAGACGGCGCATGCCCTCGACATGGCGGCAGGTGCCGGGCCATTCAACCATGCCGCCGCTGCGGCTTTGGCCGGTGTGGGATTTATCCCTGCATCGTAGTCTACTATTTGGGCAGGAGTCGGATATTTCCCCGGAGTTTGCGCAGCAATTACAGGAAGGGGGACGCCATGGCGGCACACAGCGTGAGGCAGGGACACGGGGCCGGGTTGCTGGTGTGGTGGGGGGCGGTGGCTGCCGGTTATGGGGCCCTGACCCTGCTGAGCCTGTTTCTGGCTGCGCCGCAGGCGGCGGTTGCCCCCTTCTGGCTGCCGGCCGGATTTGGCCTGGCGGCGGTTCTGCAGCTGGGGTACCGCGTGTGGCCGGGCATCGCGCTGGGGGCGATGCTGACACCGCTGCTGCTGGGGGCGGTACCGACGGTCCTGGCCTGGCTCGCACCGGGTGCCGTCGCGGAAACCCTGGCGGCGGCCTGGTTGATACGGCGCTGGGTGCAGAGCGCCGTCCCCTTGAATCACATCACCGATATCATGCGCGCCATCCTCGCCGTGGCTCTGGTCACCCTGCCGGTGGCGGTGACGGAGTGCGTGCTGACTGGGGGCGCTGCCGACGGCCCGGCGCTGCCGGAGTGGTGGCTGGCCAATATCGGCGGTGTACTGTTGTTTGCGCCCTTTGCGCTGGCCTGGGCCAACCGCACCTATGCCCCGCCGGCAGGGCGGGGGGGCGAGCTGGCGCTGCTGGCGGTGGTGGTGGTGCTGACCAGTGATCAGGTGTTCGGCGGCACGCTGGCGAGCGGTTCGCTGGAGTTCATCCTGCTGGTATTTTTCATCTGGGCGGCCTTGCGCCTGGAGGTGCGCGGCATGACCACCCTGACCCTGATCACCGGGCTGGTGGCGGCCTATCACACCGGGCGCGGCCACGGTCCCCTCATCGCGCCCGACGAGCTGGTGACCCAGCTCACCCTGCAGGGCTTTGCCGTGATCAGCACGGTGACCGGCCTGATCCTGATTGCGGCCACCCACGAGCGGCGCGAGGCGCTGGAGGAACTGCAGCTGGCGGCCAAGGTCATCGACAACACCCCGGACGGGGTGATGATCACCGATGCCGATCTGCACATCCGCTCCGTCAACCCGGCATTCAGCGCCACCACCGGCTACAGCGAGGCCGAGGTACTGGGGCAGACGCCGCACCTGCTGGCCTCGGGGCGCCACGAGGCGGCGTTCTATCAGGCCATGTGGCGCCAGATCGAGCAGGACGGCCGCTGGCAGGGCGAGATCTGGAACCGGCGCAAGAACGGCGAGATCTACCTGGAGTGGCTCAACATCATTGCCATCCGGGATGCCCAGGGAAAGGTGCTGCATTATGCCGGTATCTTCTCCGACATCGTCACCCAGGAGCATGTGCGGCAGCGCCTGCACAGCCTGGCGTACTACGATGCGCTCACCGACCTGCCCAACCGCGAGCTGTTCCACGACCGGCTGTACAACGCCCTGGTCCAGGTACGGCGCGAGCGGCATCAGCTGGCGCTGCTGTTTCTCGATGTCGATCACTTCAAGCCCATCAATGACACCCACGGCCACGCCATGGGCGACCGCCTGTTGCGGGTGCTGGCCGACGAGTTGCGGCAGTGTGTGCGGGAGAGCGACACGGTAGCGCGGCTGGGCGGCGATGAATTCACCATCCTTCTGGCGCGCGTGTCCGGTGAGGCGGATGCGGTGCAGGTGGCGGGCAAGATCATCGCCGCCTTTGCCAGACCGTTTCAGGTCGCGGGGCATGCGCTGTCGGTCGGCGTCAGCATCGGTATCGCGCTATTTCCCGACGATGCCGCAGATGAAGTGACGCTGCTGCGCAACGCCGATGCGGCGATGTATGCCGCCAAGCAGGCCGGGCGCAACAACTATCAGCGCTATCGTCCGCACATGGCGGCGCTGTTCAGTGCCGAGCGCTGCCCGGAGATGACGCGGCGCGGTTGACAGTCCCGGCCTGGCGGGCAAGACTTGGCCTCCCGTTTTTGAACCTTTCCCGTGATGAGCGCCCTGATCGAAGTCGACAATCTGGTGAAACACTATCAGGGCGTGCGCGCAGTGGACGGCATCAGCTTCACCATCCCGCGCGGCGCCTGCATCGGCCTGCTCGGCCCCAACGGCGCCGGCAAGACCACCACGGTGGAAATGCTCGAAGGCATCAAGGAACCCACCTCCGGCAGCATCCGCTACCAGGGCGAACCGCTTGGCGCCAAGTTCCGGCGCGAGGCCGGCATCATGTTCCAGTCCACCGCCTTGCAGGAATTCATCACCGTGCGCGAGACCTTGCGCATGTTCCGCAGCCTGTATGACCACGGCGTGGCCCTGGATGAGCTCATCGACGCCTGCGCCCTGCATTCCTTCCTCGACCGCGATACGCGCAAGCTCTCCGGTGGCCAGCGCCAGCGCCTGTTGCTGGCCATTGCCCTGGTCAACGACCCGCAGGTGGTGTTTCTCGACGAACCCACCACCGGGCTCGACCCGCAGGCGCGGCGCATGTTGTGGGAGCTGGTGCGCGACATTCGCCGGCGCGGCAAGACCGTGCTGCTCACCACCCACTACATGGAGGAGGCCTACGAACTGTGCGACGAGATCATCATCATGGATCAGGGCCGCATCATCGCCCACGGTTCGCCCGATGACCTGCTGGCGCGCCACTTCCATGATGTGGTGCTGCAGTTGCCCAAGGCCGACTTCACCGCCGGCGTGTTGCCGCAGCTGACCGCGCTCGATTGCGGCGACAGCGTGGAGATCCTCACCAGTGCGGTGACGGACACCGTGCAGCAGCTGCTTGCCGGCGGCGTGTCGCTGGACCGGCTGCGCATCCGTGCCCGCACCCTCGACGACCTGTTCCTGGAGCTCACCGGCAAGGAGCTGCGCACATGATGAAGCGACTGCTGGCGGTATTCATTGCGCGCAACAAGGAATTTCTGCGCGACCGCGCTGCGCTGGGCTGGAACCTGCTGTTTCCGGTGCTGATCGTCGCCGGTTTTGCCTTCGCCTTTTCCGGCGCACCGGCGCCGCTGTACAAGGTCGGGGTCGCCGGCACGGCGCCGCCGAGTGGGTTTTTCACCACCCCGCATGTGCAGTTCATCGCCGTGGACGACCTGGCCGCGGCGATCACCAAGGTGGAGCGGCATCGCCTCGACCTGCTGGTGGATGTCGCCGGCGCCCGCTATTGGGTGAATGACGAGTCGCCGCGCGGCCAGTTGTTGGAGCGGGTGCTGCTGGGCAGCGACAACGCCGCGCTGCGCAAGCAGGCGGTGAGCGGACGCCTGATCCGCTACGTGGACTGGGTGCTGCCTGGCGTGCTCGGCATGAACATCATGTTCAGCGCGCTGTACGGCGTCGGCTTCGTCATCGTGCGCTACCGCAAGAACGGCGTGCTCAAGCGGCTCAAGGCCACGCCGTTGTCCGCCATCGAATTCCTCGCCGCGCAGATCGTCTCGCGTCTGTGGCTGATCGTGGCGGTCGTGATGGTGGTGTTCTTCGGCACCCACCTGTTCGTCGATTTCGCCATGTACGGCAACTATCTGACCCTGTTCCTCGCCTTCGCCATGGGCGGCATCTGCATGATCAGCATGGGCCTGGTGATCGCGGCGCGCATCGCCAGCGAGGAGTTCGCCGAGGGCATGCTCAACCTGATCAGCTGGCCGATGATGTTTCTCTCCGGTGTGTGGTTCTCGCTGGAAGGCACCCATCCGCTGGTACAGAAACTGGCCATGATCTTCCCCCTCACCCACATGATCGACGCCGCACGCGCGGTGATGCTCGATGGCGCCGGCCTCGCCGCCATCGCGCCGCAGCTCGGTGTACTGCTGGCGATGACCGCGGGCTTTCTGGTTATCGGCGCCTGGTTGTTCCGCTGGGAGTGACGCATGAACGACACGGCACAGGCCTGCCCCTGCGGCAGCGGCAAACCCTACGCGCAATGCTGCGGCCCTTACCATGACGGCACACCGGCGCCCACGCCGGAGGCGCTGATGCGCTCGCGCTATGCAGCCTTCGTGCTACGCAAGGCGGATTATCTGCTGGCCACCTGGCATCCCTCGGCCCGGCCGGCCGAGCTGGACCTCGACCCACGTCTGCACTGGCTGGGGCTGGACGTGCGGCGCTGCGCCGCGTCAGGTGATGAGGGCGAAGTGGAGTTCACCGTGCGCTGCAAGCTCAACGGCAAGGCCGCGCGCATGCACGAGGTGAGCCGCTTCGTGCGTGAAGACGGTCGCTGGTTTTACGTCGATGGCGTGATGCAGGAAGGCAAACCGCGACGCGGCTGAGATGGTGATTGAAAAAACGCGGTAGGGCGCGATCATCTTGCGCCGTCATGTGTCTGCGTTGGGCCGCGAACATGCGGCGCATCAACAATGCACCCTACGCTTGCTGTAGGAGCGAATCGCATTCGCGACCCGGCGCGGCTCCGCCCGACGCTTATCGCGGATACCATCCGCTCCTACAGGCAGGCTACGACGCGTCTGGATATGGCGCTATTGCCGGCGCACCGCCGCCAGTTCCATTTCACGCTGGCTGTCGATGCGGCGGCGGGCGACCTCTTCCGGTGTGCCGGCCAGTTGCAGGATGCGGCCGGAGAGTTGCAGGCTCGCCTCCACCGTTTCCAGGATCACTTCGCTGGCGCCGAAGGCGAGCAGGCGCGAGGCGTGGGCGGTGTCGCGGGCGCGGGCGACGATGGGGAGGTGCGGCCATTCGGCGTGCACCACGCGTACCACGTGTTCCGCCGCACCGGGATTGTCCATGGTGATCACCAGGGCGCGTGCGGTATGGGCATGGGCGCGGCGCAGCATCTCCAGCCGCGCGGCGTCGCCGTAGTACACCGGCATGCCCTTGCCGCGCGCATCGGCCACACCGCTGGCATCGGTATCGAGCGCCAGGTAGGGAATGCCGTCGGCATCCAGGGTACGGCCGAGGATGCGGCCGACGCGGCCGAAGCCAGAGATCACCACATGGCCCTCCAGGCCGCCGACGCCGGACAGGTCCCCTTCTTGTGCCGTCGTGGTGGCGGGCGGTTCCAGTTTCGCCGCCAGCTTGCCGGCGGTGTGCGCCACCAGCGGGGTCACCACCATGGTGAGGCCGGTGACGATGAGCATGAACTGGCCGACATCGGCCGGGATCAGTTTCAGGGTCATGGCGAGGCCCACCACCACGAAGGCGAATTCGCCGCCCTGGCCGAGCAGGAGGCCGGTCTCCAGCGAGGTGTGGCGCGGCAGGCCGAAGGCGAGACACAGGCCGGCGGTGATCATCGACTTGAGCACGAACAGGCCCAGCACCGAGGCGCCGATCCAGAAGGCCTCCTGGCCCACCACGCGGTAGTCGATGCCCATGCCCACCGACATGAAGAACAGGCCGAGCAAGAGACCCTTGAACGGTTCGATGTCCACTTCGATCTCGTGGCGGAACTCGGTCTCCGCCAGCAGCAGGCCGGCGAGGAAGGCGCCCAGTGCCATGGACAGGCCGGCCATGCCGGTGAGGGCGGAGGAGCCGATCACCATCAGCAGGGTGGCGGCCATGAACATCTCCACGTTGCGCGTGCGCGCCACCATGTGAAACAGCGGCCGCAGCACCATGCGGCCGATGAGGTAGATGCCGACGATCACCACCACCGCCTTGCCCAGGGCCATGAGCAGGGCCAGCTCCAGGCCGCCCTCCAGCTGGGTGCCGAGCACGCCGACCAGGAACAGGATCGGCACCACGGCGAGGTCCTGCATCAGCAGGATGGAAAAGCTGGAGCGGCCCAGCGGCGTGCCGAGCTGACGCTTTTCGATCAGCAGTTGCATGACGATGGCGGTGGAGGACAGGGCCAGGCAGGCGCCCAGCACCATCGAGGCGCCGGGCGTATTGCCGAAGCCCCAGGCGATGGCGCCGATCACCGAGGCCGTCACCAATACCTGCAGGCTGCCGAGGCCGAATACCCAGCGCCGCATGGCCCACAGCCGATCCAGCGACAGGTCCAGGCCGATCATGAACATCAGGAAGATCACGCCCAGCTCCGCCAGCGCCTGCACGCCGCGGATGTCGCCGATTACCGCATAGGACAGCCAGCTGACGTCATCGACGAACAGGCCGAGGCCATAGGGGCCGATGATGCCGCCGATGATGAGATAGCCGAGCACCGGGCTGATACGGAAACGATGAAACAGCGGCACGACGATGCCGGCAGCGACGAGAAACAGCACGATCTCGCGCAGGTGGGGAATGCCATGGTCTTCCACGAATAACTCCGGGCTCTCTCTAGTGGGCTGCCGGTACGCTGCCGGCTGGCGCAAACGATATCACAGCTGCATGCGCGACGCTGTGGCGGGGATAGAGAGCCGGGGGCTTGCCGTGCAGGCGCCCAGTTCGGGCGCCTGCGGCAGGAACTCAGTTCGGGCTGTGGTCGTCGGTGGAGGGCGGGCTGGAGAGGATGCCCTTGAGACGGGCGGTGCCGATGACGTGCAGCACCACGCCGCAGCCGATGAAAAACACCACCGAGGAGATGAACGCGCCGCGCACCGGGTCGTCGATATCACCGGGCAGCATCACGGCCGTAATGGCACAGCCCGCCGCGGCGAGATACGACAGGATGGCGACGGCGAAGGCAATTTTCTGAGCCAGATGTTTTTCCATGGTGGTTTCCTGTGGTGCGCCCTAGGGGCGAATGCGCGCCATATGTGTGGTTATAGGCCAGGCGCGTTCTGAAGGTAGGATGCCACGGATGGCAGATAGTTCAGCGCAATTTTTACTGTGCCGCCGCCAGTAAAGCATAAGGTGCGGCGCCGTCCGATATTTGTCAGTTACCCGTGATGGGCTCGCTCGCCTCGGCCGCAGAGGGGGCAACGCGCAACCCCGCCTGCACCTCCGCTCCTACGCGTCAGCGTGCCGGATGCGCCAGCATTGGTGGATCTTGCCGTTGCGCTTGAAGTCTTCCGGTATGGTCCGGGCGCTGATGTCCTCGATGGCGAGGCCGGCCAGGGCCGCGTCGTCCAGCTTGAACCTGCGGTAGTTGTTGGAGAAGTACAGGGCGCCGCCGCTGGCCAGGAGCTGCACGGCCTGACGGATCAGCCAGACGTGATCGCGCTGCACGTCGAACACATCCTCCATGCGCTTGGAGTTGGAGAAGGTGGGCGGGTCGATGAAGATCAGGTCGTACTCGCGCTGGCCGAGGGCGGCCTCGTCCTGCAGCCAGGCGGTACAGTCGGCCTGGATGAATTCATGGGCCTTGCCGGCAAAACCGTTCAACTGCATGTTGCGCTCGGCCCAGCCGAGATAGGTCTTCGACATATCCACCGTGGTGGTGGCCCTGGCGCCGCCCACGGCGGCATGCACGCTGGCACTGCCGGTGTAGGCGAACAGATTGAGGAAGCGCTTGCCGCGCGCCTCGTCCTCGATCATCTGGCGCGTGATGCGGTGATCCAGAAACAGCCCGGTGTCGAGATAGTCGGTGAAGTTCACCAGCAGGCGGCAGTTGCCCTCGCGCACCTCGTGGAAGTTGCCGCGCTCGGCCAGTTTTTCGTACTGGGCGCGGCCCTTCTGCTGTTGGCGCACCTTGAAGTGCATCTGCGTCGGCGTGATGTCGAGCAGCGACGGGATCACCGCCAGCGCCTCGCGCAGGCGCTGCTGTGCGCGCGCCGGGTCGATGGTCTTCGGCGCCTGGTATTCCTGTACATGCACCCACAGCCTGTCGCCGTGATACAGATCGACGGCGACGGCGTATTCGGGCAGGTCGGCGTCGTACAGGCGGTAGCAATCGACACCGCTGCGCTGCGCCCAACGACCGAGATGCTTGAGGTTCTTGCGCAGACGGTTGGCAAAGGATTCGGCGCCGGCGGACAGTGCCGGCTGTGCGCCCGCGCTTCCCGCCGGGGCGTAGTTGAACAGCTGGCACTCGATGGGGCCGTTGTTCAGGGCGATGCTCAATTGCTGTGGCAGCGGCAGGTAGCCGGCCAGATCCGGATTGCCGGTGAACAGGCTGAGGTGGAAGCCGGCCAGCTCGTCGCGCACCATCTCGCCGAGGCGTGCATAGTCGGCGCGCAGGGCGTTGATCTCGCCGATGCGCTCGCCATAGGGCGGATTCACCGCCACCAGGCCCGGGGTGACGTCGTCCGGCAACAGCGCGGCGATGCCGGGGGCGAGGGCGCGGCGCTCCACCTGGATGTAATCCGACAGGCCGGCCTGATCGATGTTGGCGCGCGCGGCGTCGACGGCCGCCTCGTCCTGGTCCCAGCCGTAGATGGGCGGCAGATTCTTGAGGCCGTCGGCGCGGCGCTGTCTGGCCTCGTCCAGCAGCTTTTCCCACACCTCGCGCTCGTGGCGGCGCCAATAGAGAAAGCCGAAGTAGTCGCGCTGCAGGCCGGGGGCGATGTCCGCCGCCATCTGGGCGCCTTCGATGAGCAGGGTACCGGAACCGCACATGGGATCGAGCAGGGCGCCGCCGCGTGCCGCGATGGCCGGCCAGCCGGCCAGCTGCAGGATGCCGGCGGCGAGATTTTCCTTCAGCGGCGCGGCCACGCTCTTGGCGCGGTAGCCGCGCTTGTGCAGGCTGCCGCCGGACAGGTCGATGGAGATGCGCGCCTGCTCACCGCGCAGGTGCAGGTGCAGGCGCAGGTCGGGGATCTCGGTATCGATGGAGGGGCGCTCGCCGAACAGGTCGCGGAAGCGATCGCATATGGCGTCCTTGGTCTTCAGCACGGCGTACTGGCTGTGGCTGATGGCGGCATCGCTGGCGGTGATGTCGATGGCCAGGCTGCCGCTGGAGCGCAGGTGTTTTTCCCAGCGGATTTCCTTCACCGCGTCATACAGCCATTCCGGGGTCGGCGCGCGCACCGTGGTGATCGGCAGCAGCACGCGGTTGGCCAGGCGCGACCACAGGCAGACGCGGTAGGCGGTCTCCAGGCTGCCTTCGAAGGTGACGCTGGAACCGCTCGGCTGTACCTTCTCGGCGCCGAGACGGCGCAGTTCGTCGGCGAGGGCGGCGGTGAGACCACGGGGAACGGTGGCGAAGAATTTCATGGAATTACCAATTGTAGGAGCGGATCGTATCCGCGATTGAATGCCGGGTGTGGCACGGCCGGTCGCGAATACGATGCGCTCCTACAGTGTCGTTAATAATGCGGTGGCGGCGTCTCTTCCGACAGCGGGCGCACGGCGGCCGGGCTCAGATCGCCGAGCAGGGATTTGACGAATTCCAGCTGTTCCTCGGTGGCGGCCAATGCGCGCTGCTGGCGCAGTACGGTCTGCGTCAGCTCGTCGATGGCGGCCTCCAGGTGGGCGAGGCGGATTTCAAGGTCGGTGAGTCGGTCGTCCATGGCGCATAGGATACCGCAGGACCTGGGGCATTGCCTGCGTTTCATGGGGCAGGGTGCGCATCGGGCCCCCTGCGGCGGTTGTGGCTCAATGGTGGTCGCTGACGACGCAGTTGCGGCCCGCCTGCTTGGCCTTGTACAGGGCGCGGTCGGCGCCCTCCAGCAATACCGCGGCGGTGTCGTCGTTGCCGGGGATGCGGGTGGCGAGGCCGACGCTGACGGTGACCCAGGGACTGACAGCGGAGTTGGCGTGGGGTAGCTCCAGCCCCTCGACATGGGCGCGGATCTGTTCGGCCAGCTTTTCGGCGCCGAGCAGGGAGGTGTTGGGCAGGATGGCGGCAAATTCCTCGCCGCCGTAGCGGGCCGCGATGTCGCCGGGACGGGCCACGGTTTCCGCCAGCACCTGGGCCAGTCTTTTCAGGCACTCATCGCCGGCGGGGTGGCCGTAGTGGTCGTTGTAGTTCTTGAAGAAGTCGATGTCGAGCATGATGAGGGAGATGGGTTGATGTTCGCGCGCGGCGCGGCGCCATTCCTGGTCCAGCTTTTCATCGAAGCGGCGGCGGTTGGCGATACCGGTGAGGCCGTCCTGGTAGGACAGATTGCGTAGGGTCTCCTCCAGCCGCTTGCGGTCGGTGGCGTCGTGGGCGACCAGCAGAAAGCCGGCCAGCCGGTTGCGGTGCAGGATTTCCGTCAGTGTGGCCTCGAAATAGTGGGTCGCCTCCTCCAGCTCGTAACTGAACGCGAAGCTGTGGCCGCGCCCCGGCGTCGCCGCGCGCATGGCCTGTTCGAAGTGTTCGCGCCGCACGTTGTCCACCAGTTCGCTGATGCGCTGTCCCTGTGCCTTGCCGGCACTGATGTCCAGTACCCGCTCGGCCATGGCGTTGAGATATTTGACGCGAAAGGCGGTGTCGAGGGCGATGATCAGCGTGTCGCCGGTGGATTGCAGGATGCTGTCCAGATACAGCGTGCGCTCCAGCAGCTGCTCGTCGGTCGTTTGCAGGGCCCGCACGATGACCTGGATGATGGTCACCACGATGAAGGAGACGATGGTGGCGGTAACGAAGCCGGTGAGCAGGAAGTCGTAACGGACTTCCGCATGCAGCCAGCGGCTCATGGCGACGACGATGATCTCCGCCAGCACCACCGAGAAGACCACGGAGGCGACGATGAGACGTCCGGCCCGCAGCTGGATGAGCCAGTTTTTCATCGCGAAGAGGTGCCGTGGCCGCACATGGCACCAAGCTACCCACTTTGCCGCGGCGCTGCAATGGCCACTGAAAACCGGGGTTCAAGGTTGAAGGAATCCGGGGCACGCTCTTGCCGAATCTTGAATCTTGAATCTTGAATCTTGAATCTTGAATCTTGAATCTTGGACCGTTCTACCCCTGCACCGCCTCCAGCTCCTCGCTCAGGGTAAGCCAGCGTTCCTCGGTCTCGCCCAGGGCCTGATCCAGACGGGCCTGCTCCAGCAGCAGGGTCTTGAGCCGTTCCTTGCTGCCGGCCTCGTACACGGCCGGGTCGGCCAGCTGGTGTTGCAGTTCGGCCTTTTGGCCGTTGAGTTTTTCCATCTGGCCTTCGAGCTTTTGCAGCTCCTTGCGCAGCGGCTGCAGTCTCTGGCGCTGCTCGGCGTCGAGGCGGCGTTTTTCCTTGCGGGCGGCGGCGCTGTGTTCGCCGACGCTGCTGTCATCGCCGCTGCCTTCGCTTTGCCTGCGCCGCTCGGCCAGCCACTGGCGGTAGTCGTCGAGGTCGCCGTCGTAGTTTTCCACCTTGCCGTCGGCCACCAGCAGCAGCTGGTCGGTGACGCTGCGCAGCAGGTGGCGGTCGTGGGACACCACCACCATGGCACCCTCGTAGTCCTGCAACGCGAGGGTGAGCGCGTGGCGCATCTCCAGGTCGAGGTGGTTGGTGGGTTCGTCGAGCAGCAGCAGGTTGGGGCGCTGATACACCAGCAGGGCCAGCACCAGGCGTGCCTTTTCGCCGCCGGAGAAGGGCGCGACGGGGGCATCGGCCTGTTCACCGTGGAAGCCGAAGCCGCCGAGGAAATCACGCAGGTCCTGCTCGCGCGCTTTGGGGTCGAGGCGCTGTACGTGATTGAGCGGCGTGTCGTCGCCGCGCAGCTGTTCCAGCTGGTGCTGGGCGAAGTAGCCGATGCGCAGGTCCTGGGCCTCGGCGCGCTCCCCGGACAGTGGGGCGAGGTCGCCGGCCATGAGCTTGATCAGGGTGGATTTGCCGGCGCCGTTGGGACCGAGCAGGCCGATGCGCTCGCCCGGGGTGAGCACCAGGTCGGTGCTGCCGATAATCTGGCGCGCGCCGTAGCCGGCGCTGACCTGCTCCAGGCGCAGCAGTTGCGCCGGCAGCTTGTGCGGGGCGCGGAAGCTGAAGTGGAACGGCGAGTCGACGTGGGCCGGGGCGATCAGCTCCATGCGCGCCAGCGCCTTGAGGCGGCTCTGCGCCTGGCGCGCCTTGGTGGCCTGGGCGCGGAAGCGGTCGACGTAGCTCTTGATGTGGGCCACCTCGCGCTGCTGCTTCTCGAAGGCGGCCTGTTGCAGCGCCAGCTTCTCGGCGCGCAGCAGCTCGAAATCGGAATAGTTGCCGGCGTACAGCGTGGCCTGCTGGTGCTCGATGTGGACGATGTGGTGCACCACGGCATCGAGGAAGTCGCGGTCGTGGGAGATCAGGATCAGGGTGCCGGGGTAGGCGCGCAGCCATTCCTCCAGCCACAGTACGGCGTCGAGGTCGAGGTGGTTGGTGGGCTCGTCCAGCAGCAGCAGGTCGGAGCGGCACATCAGTGCCTGAGCCAGATTGAGGCGCATGCGCCAGCCGCCGGAGAAGCTGCTGACGGCGTGCTCCTCCTGGGCGGCGGTGAAGCCGAGGCCGTGCAGCAGGCGGCCGGCACGGGCGCGGGCGGTATAGCCGTCGATATTTTCCAGCCGCGCCAGCAGCTCGGCCTGGCGGGTGCCGTCGCCGGCCTGTTCGGCGCCGAGCAGTTCGGCCTGGATGGCGCGCAGTTCGCTGTCGCCGTCCATCACATAGTCCACCGCGCTGCGCTCCACCGCCGGGGTTTCCTGGGCGACGTGGGCGATGACGGTGCGCGGCGGCAGCGCCAGCTCGCCGGCATCGGGCGACAGCAGCCCGCGCAGCAGGGCGAACAGGGTGGACTTGCCGCAGCCGTTGGCCCCCACCAGGCCGACCTTCTGGCCGTGGTGCAGGGTGAGGTCGACGTGTTCCAGCAGCAGACGGGCGCCGCGGCGCAGGGAGAGATCGGTGAGTTTCAGCATGGCGGCGCAGTTTACCAGTGTGTCGCGGCAGTGTGTGACCCGGTACATGGCAGAGGGCGCTTTCCTGCGCCATGCTGTATCCACAATCCGTGTGGAGGGACTCATCATGCAGATGAAGCGAGCGATGTGCGGTGTACTGGCGCTGTCCCTGGCGGGCGGCAGTGTCCATGTACCGCTGGCCCAGGCAGCCCTGGTCGGCACCGAGCAGGTGGTGACGGCGGCGCAGGGGCAGGAGGCGCGGCAGCGCCTGGCGACGCTGCTGGAGCGTGAAGACGTGGCGGCCGCCCTGCAGCGCAACGGTGTGGACCCGGTCCAGGCCCGCGCCCGCGTCGACAGCCTGAGCGATGCCGAGGTGCAGCAGCTGGCCGGCCGGATCGATCAGCTGCCGGCGGGCGGTGATGTGCTGGGTCTGGCCGTCTTCGTGTTTCTGGTGCTGCTGCTCACCGATGTGCTGGGCTACACTGACATCTTCCCCTTTGTGAAAAAGACCGCCGACGGCAGCAGGAAGTAGGCCCCGGTGGCTGTGCGGTATGGCGTCGGCGGGCGGATAGCGGCACTGGCCCTGCTGGTGCTGCTGTCCGGCTGCAGCACGCTGTCGCCGGCGCTCCGTCCTGCCGAGGGCCTGCCGCCGCAGGCCTATGTCGCCACCCCATTTTTTCCACAGGAAATCCATCACTGCGGCCCCGCGGCCCTGGCCGGGGCGCTGGGCGCCTCGGGTGTGGCGACCTCGCCCGAGGCGCTGGCGCCGCGGGTCTACCTGCCGGGGCGGGAGGGCAGCCTGCAGCTGGAGCTGGTGGCGGCGGCGCGTGATGCGGGGCGTATCGCCTATGTGCTGGAGCCGGCGCTGGAGGAGGCGCTGCGCGAGGTGGCGGCGGGTAGGCCGGTGCTGGTGCTGCAGAATCTCGGCCTGTCCTGGTATCCGCGCTGGCACTATGCCCTGCTCATCGGCTACGACCTGGAGGCAGGCAGCGTCACCCTGCACAGCGGCATCGAGCGCGATTACCTCACCTCCCTGATCACCTTCGACCGCACCTGGGCACGGGCCGGGCGCTGGGCCTTGCTGGTGCTGCCGCCGGGACAGCTGCCGGCCACGGCGCGCGAACTGCCCTATTTGGGGGCCGCTGCCGCCCTGGAGCGCACGGCCCCGGACGGCGCGGAGCTCGCCTACCGCGCCGCGCTCCAGCGCTGGCCCGCCAGTCTGGCGGCCCTCCTGGGACTGGGCAATGTCCGCTATGCGCAAGGCGATATCGCCGGCGCGGAACAGGCCTACGCTGCCGCCGTCGCCGCGCACCCCGGGTCCGCCGCCGCCCACAACAACCACGCCCATGTCCTCGCGCGTCTTGGCCGCAGGGCGGAGGCGCTGCAGGCCGCCCGCCGCGCCGTCGGGCTGGGCGGCGATACCCTGCCGGTCGCCCGCCGCACCCTGCAGGAGCTCGAATAGACCGCGGTACGGTGCGGTCTTTGCCCGCCTGAAGCGTATTCCCGCCCGCCGCGGCACCACCCGCCTTCCTTGCCTTTCCCGGGATCGTGCATTAGGTTTTTTGGACGCCCGCCACTTCGGTGCCGGATGGTCGCCGCTGCTGCGCAGGCGACAGGGACGCGTCAACGACGGAGGTATTCGTCCGATGAAGCAGGAAAAAGCCGAATTTCTGGGGATTCCTTCCTTCTCCTCGCCGGTGGTGGGCCGCGGCCAGGTGGCCACGCCGGAGCGCTGGCTGATGCGGCAGCTGCTGCGCAGTCTGGGGGACCCGCCGATACGGGTGCGTTTCTGGGACGGCGCCGAGATGGAGCCGGTGCCCGGCGCGGCACGCACCACCGTGGTGATCCACGATCGTTTCGCCCTGTGGCGTCTGGTGAGCCAGCCCATGCTGCACTTCGGCGACGATTACAGCCTGGGCCGCATCGAGGTGGAGGGCGACCTGGTGGAGTTCCTCGACACCGTGTTCCGCCACATGCCGCGCGCCCGCACCAGCAGTCCGACGCGGCGCCAGTTGCTGGAGCGCCTGCAGCGGGTGCGCCGCAACACCCTGAGCGGCTCACGCGAAAACATCCATCATCACTACGACATCGGCAACAGCTTCTACCGCCTCTGGCTCGACCATGAGATGCAGTACACCTGCGCCTATTTCCCCGATCCGGCCATGACGCTGGAGGCGGCGCAACTGGCCAAGCTGGACCATGTCTGCCGCAAGCTGCAACTGAAGCCCGGCGAGACGGTGGTGGAGGCCGGCTGCGGCTGGGGCGGGCTGGCACGGCACATGGCACGCTATTACGGCGTGCGCGTGCGGGCCTACAACATCTCCACCGAGCAGGTGGCCTATGCCCGCGAGCGTGCGGTGCAGGAAGGATTGGCCGACCGCATCGAGTATGTGCTCGACGACTACCGCACCATCGCCGGCGAGTACGATGCCTTTGTCTCCGTCGGCATGCTGGAGCATGTGGGGGCCGAGCATTATCACGTGCTGGGCGGCGTCATCGACCGCGCCCTCAAGCCGGGCGGGCGCGGACTGATCCACTCCATCGGCCGCAACCAGGCCCAGCCCATGAGTGCCTGGGCCGAGCGGCGCATCTTTCCCGGCGCCTACCCGCCGACGCTGCGCGAAATGATGATGATCTTCGAGCCCTACGCCTTCTCCGTGCTCGATGTGGAAAACCTGCGTCTGCACTACGCCAGGACGCTGGAGCATTGGCTGGAGCGTTACGAAACTCACGTCCCGCAGGTGGAGCAGATGTTCGACGCGGCCTTTGTGCGTGCCTGGCGGCTGTATCTGGCCTCGTCCATCGCCAGTTTCACCAGCGGCAGTCTGCAGCTGTTCCAGGTGCTGTTTGCCCGGCCGCAGCACAACGCGTTGCCCTGGTCACGCGCCCACCTCTACCGCGACGATATGCACCGGGACTAGGCCATGGACGAACGCTGCGATGTGCTGATTGTCGGCGGCGGCCCTGCCGGCTCCACCCTCGCCTGGCGGCTGGTGCAGGCCGGCCTGGATGTGGTGGTGCTGGATAAAAAGGATTTTCCGCGCGACAAGGTCTGCGCCGGCTGGATCACCCCGGCGGCGGTGGAGACCCTGCAGTTGGACCTGGCCGATTATGCCCAGGGCCGCACCCTGCAACCGATCCACCGTTTTCGCACCGGCCTCATCGGCGGCGACGAGGTGCTGACCGATTACGGCGCTACCGTGAGTTACGGTATCCGCCGCCGCGAGTTCGACGATTATCTGCTGCGGCGCAGCGGCGCGCGTCTGCGGCTGGGGGCTGGGCTGGAGAGCCTGATGCGCGCGGGCTGGGAATGGATCATCAACGGCCAGTTGCGCGCATCACTGGTGGTGGGGGCCGGCGGTCACTATTGTCCGGTGGCGCGCCATCTTGGTGCCGAACTGGGGCCAGAGGAGGGGCCGGTCACCGCGCAGGAGGTGGAGTTCGAACTGTCGCCGCAGCAGGCGGCGGCCTGCTCCGTCGCACCCGATACCCCGGAGCTGTTTTTCACCCCGGAGCTGGATGGTTACGGCTGGGTGTTCCGCAAGGGCAGTGTGCTCAACATCGGCC
This sequence comes from Gammaproteobacteria bacterium, assembly GCA_024709225.1. Lineage (GTDB taxonomy): Bacteria > Pseudomonadota > Gammaproteobacteria > Thiohalomonadales > Thiohalomonadaceae > Sulfurivermis. The sequence continues at coordinate 41,118 of JANJXC010000014.1, forward strand.
TGGGCCGTGAGGCGGGCGGCAAGCTGGGGGATGCGGTGACTTCCTTCACCGCCTGGCTGGCGCAGCAGGGCAAGATCCCTGCCGATATCCCGTCGCGCTTCCATGGCCACGCCTATCTGTTCTATCCGCAACGGCGCCCGCGGCGCGTGGTGGATGATGCGCTGCTGCTGGTCGGGGATGCCGCGGGGCTCGCCTATCCGCAAAGCGGCGAAGGCATCCGCCCTGCCGTGGAGTCGGCCCTGCTGGCGGCCGAGACCATCATTGCGGCCCGCGGCGATTACCGTGTCGCACAACTCACCCCCTATGCCGAGCGGCTCAATATCCGCTTCGGACCGCGCCAGGCCTCTCCTGCGGCAGTGCCCTGGCTACCCGCAGCGGTGAAGCGTTTTTTGGCCGGACGCCTGCTCGGCAACCCGCTGTTTACCCGTCGTGTGGTGCTGGATCGCTGGTTTCTGCACCGCGGCCAGCCGGCGTTGCGTGGCAGTTGAGCACGGCGCGCAAAAGTTTTCGGCCTCTGCTGCGGTGGAGGGAATAAATCGCCCTGTCAGTCCATCACACATGCCGCGAGTGGGGAATTCCCCGGGCTGTGTTTTCCCTCACACTACCGTTCCCGCGCCGCCGTATAATTCCTCACCGGCCCGCCCGCGGCGGGCCTGTCTGTTGTGAAAGGAGCAACCCTTGATTCGTGTCCTGATTGTCGATGATCACGCCATCGTACGCCGTGGTATTCGGGACATCATCGCCGACGAGACCGACATGACCGTCGTGGCCGAGGCCGCCGACGGTGCGGAGGCGCTGGCACGCGCGCACTCCTGCGCGTGGGACGTGCTGCTGCTCGACCTGGCCATGCCCGGCATGCACGGCACCGACGTGCTGGCACGGTTGCGGCGTGAATGTCCCGGCAAGCCGGTGCTGATCGTCACCATGCACCCGGAGGAGGAGTATGGCCCGCGCCTGTTGCGTGCCGGCGCCGCCGGCTACCTCCCCAAGGAAAGCGCGCCGGACCTGTTGGTGACGGCCATTCGCCAGGTGGCGGCCGGCGAGCGCTATCTCAGCCCGCGCCTTGCTGCGCTGGTGGAAAAGAACAAATCCGCCGCAGTCGACAGGCCGATGCATGCGGTACTGTCGGAACGCGAGACCCAGGTGTTGCGTCATATCGCCAATGGCCGCGCCCTGTCGGATATCTCCGAGCTGATGGCTCTCAGCCCCAAAACCGTCAGCACTTACCGCTACCGTCTGTTGGTGAAAATGCACATGAAGAGCAACGCCGAACTGACGCGCTACGCGGTGGAAAACAAATTGGTATAGGTCCGCTGGCGCGGCCCGGCACGTACGCCAGGCCACAGCCGTGCTCGCTCACATGAAGCGCAAACCCGGCGGCTCTGTGCCTGCCGCGACGGTCACCGGTTCGAACGGCTCATTGTTGCGCTGCCCGTCAGCGTGGCGGGTGTAATCGCCGTGGCCGCGCGGGTGACTCTCCGGTCGCGTCAGGTACAGAAACAGGCCCAGGGCGATCAGCAGCAAGCTGGCGCTGCCGACGATCGCTACCGGGTAGCCCAGATTGCCGGCCAGTTCGAGCTGGCTGTACTTGATCACCATGATCAGGCCTTCCAGTACCAGCGCGATGCAGACCACGCCGACGAAGCGGGCAATGGAGCGGCGCACCGCTGCAAAGATGTCATCGTCATTTTCCTGCACATACTCCTTGCCGACGTTGAAGCCCAGTTCGAACGCGGCCAGCGAGATCACCGCGGCATTGATGGCGGCGATCAGGCCGGAGGTCAGTCCCTTGGGATTACTGATGGCGGCGGCAAATTCGCGCAGTGCGACGGCGGCGAAGGCGATGGACAGGGCCATGAATAACAACGAAAAGAATATGGCCAGAATGGAGCGCAACCGCGTGGTGGCGGCACCGTCGCTGGCCGTCACGCCCGGACGGCCAGGGGTTGCGAGGCTGGATATCTTCATGATGCGGTTTCCCTGAGTTATGGCTCAACCCGTGAGACCCGTGGCCAGGGAACATGTTCCTGGGTCCGGCTGACGGGGCTGCCGAACCAGGAACCGGATCGCAAAATTGACAATTACTACCGCCAACCGCACGCCGTGGGCGGCGGCTATTCCTTCACCAGCCAGTCCACCGCCCAGCGGCCGCGGCCGGCGCTGTCCAGGCATTGATGCAGCCAGGGCAGCAATGCCTCCAGCTGGGTGTCCAGTTGCCAGGGCGGGTTGATCAGCAGCATGCCGCTGCCGTGCATGCCGGCGGGACCGTCGTCGGGCGCAATGCACAGCTCGGCGTACAGCAGCTTGCGCATGCCGCTCTCACGCAGGCGCCGGTGCAGGCGCTCGATGCCGGGACGGTTGAGGATCGGATACCACAGCGCAAACATGCCGCTGGGCCAGCGCGCGTGGGCATGGCCCAACGCGGTGGTGACCTGATCGAACTCGGCCTTCACTTCATAGGAGGGATCGATGAGTACCAGGCCGCGTTTTTCCTTCGGCGGCAGAAAGGCCTTCAGGCCCTGATAGCCATCCTGGTGATGCACCGCCACCTGATGATCGCCGGCGAACTCCTGTTTCAGCAGCGGTACGTCGCTGCCGTGCAGTTCGCACAGCACCATGCGATCGTGGGCGCGCAGGAAGTGGCGCGCGATGCGCGGCGAGCCGGGGTAGTAGTGCAGCTTGTCGTCGGGATTCAAGGTGCGCACGGCATCGAGATACGGCAGGGCCTGTTCCGGCACATTGTCCCGGTGCCACAGGCGCGCGATGCCGTCGCGCCATTCGTCGGTCTTCTGCGCCTCGGCGGCGCGCAGGTCGTAGCGGCCGACACCGGCATGGGTCTCCAGATAACAGAACGGCGCCTCCTTGCGCGTCAGCGCCTGCATCAGCAGGGCCAGCACCGAGTGCTTGAGGATGTCGCCGTGATTGCCGGCGTGATAGGCGTGTCGATAGCTAAGCATCTTTTCTCAAATTCAAAATTTAAAACTCAAAATTCAAGATTGAACATTCTGGGGTTCAATTTTGAATCTTGAATTTTGAATGGATGTTTAACCCTTGACCGGCTTGACCTTGGACGCCGTCAGTTTCGCGCGGGTGCGGCAGTCGTCGACGTCGTTGCCGAAGGCCAGGGCCACGCCCATGCGGCGGCGCGGGAAGGCCTCCGGCTTGCCGAACAGGCGCAGGTCGGTGTTGGGCACGGCGAGCGCGTCCGCCACACCCTCGTAGGCGATCCCGGTGGCGTTCATGCCGCCGTAGATCACGGCGCTGGCACCGGCGCTGCGCAGGGCGGCGGTGACCGGCAGGCCGAGGATGGCGCGGGCGTGCAGCTCGAATTCGGACAGCACCTGGGTGGTGAGGGTGACCAGGCCGGTGTCGTGCGGACGCGGGCTGACCTCGGAGAACCACACCTCGTCGCCCTTGATGAACAGCTCGACGCCGAAGATGCCGCGCCCGCCCAGATTGGCGGTTACCTTCTGCGCTATGTCGCGCGAGCGCTCCAGGGCGATCGGGCTCATGGGCTGCGGCTGCCAGCTCTCCACGTAGTCGCCCTTTTCCTGGCGGTGGCCGACGGGTTCGCAGAAGTAAGTCTCCACTTCACCGCTGTCGCCGACGGCGCGCACGGTGAGCTGGGTAATTTCATAGTCGAAGTCGATCATTTCCTCGACGATGACGCGGCCCTGATCGACGCGACTGCCGCTTTTGGCGTAGTCCCAGGCTGCCTGCACGTCGGCCGGGCCGTGAAGGGTGGACTGCCCCTTGCCGGAGGATGACATCACCGGCTTGACGATGCAGGGGTAGCCGATGCCGCCGTCGATGGCCTGCTGCAACTGTTCCAGGCTGTCGGCGAAGGCGTAGCGCGAGGTGGCCAGGCCCAGTTCCTCGGCGGCGAGGCGGCGGATGCCCTCGCGGTTCATGGTCAGGCGTGCGGCGCGGGCGGTGGGGATCACCTCGGCCAGGCCGTCGGCCTCGATGCGCAGCAGCTCGTCGGTGGCGATGGCCTCGATCTCCGGCACGATGAGGTGCGGCCGCTCCAGCTCCACCAGGCTGCGCAGGGCGCGCGGGTCGGCCATGTTGATGACGTGGCCGCGGTGGGCCACCTGCTGGCCGGGGGCGTTGGCGTAGCGGTCGACGGCGATGACCTCCACACCGAGGCGTTGCAGGGCGATGATCACCTCCTTGCCCAGCTCGCCAGCGCCGAGCAGCATCACGCGGGTGGCGGAGGGGGAGAGGGGGGTACCGAGACGCATGGCGGATAGTCCTTGTGATGGCAGGGGAATGACCCTATGTAAGGGGCTGGATCCTACCACCCTGCCGCCCCCGGGCGGGGATTCAGGAAAATAAGGCCAGAAATCCATACCGGCGGCATCGGGCATTGACCGGCACAGAAAAACTGCATAATATGCGCGTCATTCTTAGACTTAATCCAAATCAACCTCAACAAGGAGACAACAATGGGCGTACTCGTAGGTCGTAAGGCTCCGGATTTCACCGCTCCCGCCGTGCTGGGCGACGGCTCCATTGTGGAAGAGTTCCACTTTGCCGGCGCCACCAAGAACAAGTATGCAGTGGTGTTCTTCTACCCGCTGGAC